>NZ_JCAJZV010000013.1:0-159745 GCF_059510435.1 Streptomyces sp. NTD107
AATTTGAGGCACCGCAGTGGCGGCCGGACTACCGTACCAGGGGGACCGAGGTGCAGGTCATGGATCCGGTGGCGGACGCACTGATGCATCCGGAGTGTCGGGGCGGACCTCCACGTGGGCGGATCTCGTAGACCGTGGACGACGTCAAGGGCGGACCCCACATATACGGGTGACCTGAGACCGCTCAACGCACCGTCGTGGGCCGCGAAGGCAGGCATGGCCGTCGGGGACACGCCTCTTTGGACGCCCTGAAAGAACTCTCCGGCCGACATTGAGGATGGAAACCTCGTCATCCCGCCCGGTAGCAAACTCGATCCCAAGGACATACTGTGATCACCTCAAGCCCAGTTGGCGACTGGACATGGGAAGTCGCGTCGGATGCGGAAGAGATGCAGCCGACTCGTGCAGCGGAAACAGCGGTAGCCATTTGGAATATCCTGACCGAAAACGAACTGGCAGTCCCCGAAGGAAGGGTCAGTGTTTCGGTCCGAGCCATGGGCGATATCCGAGAGGTACCTGTCGAGGCTTCCGGTCTTCCTCTGGAGCCGGAGCCCCTGTCCCTTGGAACGGCCCTCTCGCGGGCCATGGCTGACGCTGACTCCCTCACGGGGGATTTCCTCGTGAGCGTCCGGATTGAATGCCCTGGCTACTGGCTGGGATCAGGAGTCAAACACCGCGTAGAGAAACTGTTCGTCGTGCAGGTGGATATCTGGAAAGGCAGCCTGCTCGTGGGAACCCTGGAAACGTACACCGACGCCTGGCTGACGATGGACACGCGCGACCGGGAGCAGCCTGAGGTATACGCGGAGAATGCGCCCCGCCTGGCCCAAGCTCTGGCGAAAATCTCAGCATTGCTCGGCAGCGATTCGACACCGGGCGACCCGAACCGCCACGCAACCCCCACGAAGACGGGTTTTGAGGATCCGAGCATCGAGGGATTCTCCTACGACGACTCCTGGGGGACATTCGAGGTTCCCACGCGCTCCCGGCTGATCCGCTCCAGAATTCCTGCGTCAGACGACGAACACCAGGACATCACCGATCATCCGGTCCGCTACTTCACAGTTCGGCGCGACGGACAGACGCTGGGCTATCTCTGGGCCTCCACCGGAGATGAGGCCGCAGGCTTCGAACCCAGAACAGCCGCTGGCGAGGCGGCATTCGAGGCGGGCGCAGAATGGCTGCTACGCCTGCGGGCTGCTCATGGTCAAGGGCTCAGTCCACTCACCGCTCTGTCGTGGGCCGCCCATAGCCCGCCGCGCCCGCAGACCGGCCTGGTCATCGAGGACACAGCCCACGAAGCCCCGTCCTTGGACGCCCTGGAAGAACTCTCGGGACGGTACTGAGTATGGAAGCGCCGAAGGGATTCTTCAGGGTCTCATGATTCATGATCATACAGAAGGGACGCTGCCCTGAATAACCTGAGCGGACCAAGGTCAATACTGCCTGAACAACACCACTCCCGAACCCCAAATGGTCTGCGCCCCAGAGGAGTCTTCCGTGATTGCTACGGTCACCCGGCACGGCGAGCCGGGCTCCAATGCTGCGAGGTGGGCGGAGGAGCTGGGTCAGGAGCTGGCTGAAGACATCGACGAACTTGAGCAGTCCTCGGAGATGATCGACTCCACGTTCAGGACCGCTCTTCTGTATCTACGCGCCCGCTGCACCATCGATCCGCGCGCGGCGGAACTGGAGACGTGGGAGGGGGTCGTCAATGCAATGCAGCTGGGCTCAGCAATGTTCGCCGCAGCAGGTGCGAGCGAGGGCACCGTCGAGTGCCGCATCAACCGACAGCTGCGCAACATCCCAGCTCTCGGACGCAGCTCGTTCGCCGATGCAGGGAACTGGCTGACGTCGTTCTGGCTGGCGGTCGTCTGCCGGGACCAGAGGCGGATGACCGAGTTGTGCGAGATCACGCTTGATCGCCTCCGTTCACCGGAGGGTGCCTATGACGAGTACATTTACCACTGGGTGGATACCCTGCAGGCGTATTGGTTGCAGCGGCCCGGGCTGGTTGACAATCTCATCGCCGCAGTCGAAAGGTCGCACCCTGACGCGGTTTCAGTCACCCCTCGGCCTCTCTTGCAGGCCGTGCTCTATCCACCGATCAATCTCTTCCACCGCTTCGTCACCAACGATGCACAGAGCTTCAACCAAGCCTTGATGGAGGCACTGGAACTGCACAAGGCTTACTGGACCGCTGACGAGGACCGGGCGAAGGACCCTGACGGTCGCATCGCTCTGGGACCACTCGCCATTGCCTGCCTCGCCTTCGACGGGGGGATTCCGATCGAGGTCGAGTCGGATTATCTGCCCAAGCACCTCTTGCAGCGCGGTTGGCTAGGAGAGTTCCCCACGTGAGAGGACGGCACGCCGAGGTGAATAACGCTGTCCTCTCCAGAGGCTGGTGTGGACGTCTCCGGAAAGCAGGACCGTGCTCACCGGTGTCGATTTCTACCAATCGTTGTTGATCCTCTCCGACTTCACCGGTGCGGATCGGGGGCTAATCGTCGCCGTGAAGCGGACTGGGCTGTTGTGAGGTGATGCGTTGCCGCAGGGCGATGGCCCTGGGGTCCGTGAAGTCGGTCAGCAGGCCGGCCGCCCGGGCCAGGTGGGTGGTCGCCTCGTCCAAGGCCGTGGCCGACAGTGCGGTAAGGGCCACTGCCTCGTACCAGCGGTCTCCGAGTTCGCGGTGGGCCGTCGCCGCCTGGCGGAAGAAGTCGGCGGCCTCCTTATCCCGGCCCATCGCCCGGTAGGTCTCGCCTGCGCCCTGCCAGGCCATCGCCTCCCGGCTTCGGTCACCCAGCCGCCGGTGCAGGGCGGCGGAACGCTGGTAGGAGGCAAGGGCGTCAGCGTGCTGCCCGTTCTCACGCTGGGCATCGCCCAGCGTGATCAGCCAGTAGCCCTCCAGCACGTGGGCGCGGAGTTCGAGCGCGATCTCCACCGCCTCCTGGGCGGTGGCGAGGGCCGCTGCTGCCTCGCCGCGTTCACCGTGGATGGCGCTCAGGATGCGCAGGGCGTTCCCCGTACTGTTGCGCCGACCCAACTCCCTGTGCACGGCGAGGGCCTGGCCGGCATCCTCGGCAGCTTCCTCCAGTCGGCCGGCCAGTTGTCCGGCACTGGCCCGGTTGGAGCGGGAGACCGCTGCCCAGTAGGGGTCGCCCAGCTCTTCCCACAGCGTGATGGCCTGGTTGAGGCGTTCCTCGGCGGCCGTCAGCCTGCGGCGGCGGAGGTGGACAATGCCCAGCAGGTTCAGCGAGGTGGCCTCGCCCCTGCGGTCACCGAGTTCCCGCCGGATCGTCAGTGCCACCTCGTGGTGCGCCAGGCTCACCGTCAGTTGGTTGATCTTGGTGCGGCCCATCCCGAGGTACTCCGCGAGGAGCGCCTGTGCGGCCCGGTCGCCGAGGCGGCGGGCGGCTCGGAGTCCGGCTTCTCCGATGGTCAGCCAGTCGTGGATGGTCGTGGACGGAGGTTGGGCGTCGTACAGGACGGCGGACAGCAGCCATACGAGGCGGTCCTCCCCGGCCGCCTCGGCGGCGCGCACCACCGGGAGGAAGTTCTCCACCTCCTGTTCCGACCAGTCCACCGCTCCGTCGTAATCGGGGAAGGACAGCGGCAGTACTCCCCCGCCCGGCGGGTCGAGCGGCAGCGGGTCCTCCTCCGGCTTGGTCCACCCCCGTACCGCATGGGCGGTGTGGAGATACCAGTCGAGGACGCGGTACAGGGCCGCCCGCTGTTCGTCCGGGGACTCGTCGTTCCGGGCCTGGTCGGTGGCGTAGGCGCGCAGCAGGTCGTGGAATGCGTAGCGGCTGGGCGCGGTCTGTTCGATCAGGTAAGCGCCGACGAGGGTGTCCAGGAGTTGACGGGTACGGCGTGGGGTGGCCGAGCCGAGGGCCGCCGCGGCGGCCAGGCTGATGTGCGGGCCAGGGTGCAGGCCCAGGAGGCGGAACAGGCGCGCGGCGTCGGGGTTCAGGGCGCGGTAGGACCAGGCGAAGATGGTACGTACCGCCTCGGCTTCGTCCTCGTCGCCGGTGCTGAGGGTGTCCCACAGGGCGGATTCATCCCGCAGATCGGCGATCAGATCGTCCAGCCGCATATGGGGGTGGGTGGCGGCGCGTTCGGCCGCTATTCGCAGGGCCAGCGGCAGCCGGGCGCACAGCCTGGCGAGTTCGGCGAGCTTGTCGGCGTCGTCCTCGGGGCGGTAGCCGGCGGTGACCGCCCGCAGGAGGGATACCGCCTCCGGCTCGGGGAGGGTCCCCAGGGTGAGGCGTTGGGCGCCTTCCCGGATGGCGAGACCGGACAGCAGACCCCGGCTGGTGACAACGGCGAGAGAACGGGAGTTCCCCGGCAGCAGGGGTCGCACCTGGGCCACCGTCGCGGCGTTGTCCAGCACGATCAGAGTGCGGCGGTCGGCCAGTTGTGAGCGGAAGAGGGCCGACGCAGCCTCGATGTCGTCCGGGATCGCGGGGGCGGGAACGCCGAGAGCGGAGAGAAAACGGTGCAGGGCTTCCCGCGCGGTGACCGGTTCGCCCGGGTCGTAGCCGCGCAGGTTGATGTACAGCTGACCGTCCGGGAACTGCTCCTGGACCTGATGGGCCCAGCGCACCGCCAGGGCGGTCTTGCCCGCCCCGGCGGTACCCGCGATCAGACAGACCGAGACGACCAGCGGTGTCGTGCCGTCTTCTGCGGCGAGAATCGCGTTCAGCCGGTCCAGCTCGGCCGTACGGTTCACGAAGCCCCTTACTTCCGCCGGTAGTTGCCGGGGGATCCGCTCCCTGGTCGGTCGACCCGGCCCGGTGGCGTGCTCGTGGAAGTGCACGCCGCCGCTGATGCTGCCCGCCTGGACCGCGTCGCGGGCGGTCCCCGACAGCTCGTTCTCTCCGCCCACCGTGATCGCTACTCCCGGTCCGTCGTCTTCATCGTCAGGTTCGGTGGGGGAAGCGGGACCACCTCGCGGTCCACGTATGTGATCAGGTCCTCCCCCGTCGCGTAGAGACTCTTGATGAATTGCTCCCAGCCCGCGATGAGGCCGGGGTCGGTGAAGCGGAGCGCCCCCTGCGGGACACCCTGTTCCGAGTACTGAACGTGATACAGGACCTCACTCGCCAGGATCACGATCTCCGGGAGTACCCCTGCGGCCTCATGGGCGCGCACCACGTCGGCGCCGACCACTCGGGCGGGTCGTCCGTACTCGGCCTGCCTGCGCAGCGAGTGCAACTCCCACTGGAGGTAGGGGGTGAGGGGCTGTTCCACCACGCGCAGCCGGTGGAAGATGTTTCCCACCCGGACTTCCTCCGCCACGGTCCGGCGCAGGGCATCACCCCGGTCGTCCAGCAGCCGCAGCGCCCGGCCCCAGTCCCCGTCCCGGAGCGCGTCCCGGCTGGGGTTGTTCCGCTCCTCGAAGTGCTGAAGCCGCTCCAACTTCCAGGAAATGCGGTCTTTGATCTTCTCGTCGTGCCGCTGGAAGTCCCGCTGGTATTCGGGGCTGCTGAGCCGTTCGCCGCGCGCGGGGTCGAGCACCGGGGGCTGGAGGTCAAGCATCGGGGATGTCCGCTTTCAGCGCGTGCAGCATGTTGCCGGGGATGACCACCAGCCGCTCATCGGCGGCGAGGGTGACGCCCTCCGGAAGCCGTGAGCCGTACGCACTGGTCAGATCGCGGCCGATCACCGCGATATCGCCGTTGTCCAGCTGCCAGATGTCCGGGCAGTCGCCCTTGTCGTCGCTGTTTCCCAGCTCCTGTGCCGACTTGCCCAGCCGCCGGTCGAATAACGCCGACGGATCCGCCTCCCAGGAACGTGCCATGGCTGACTCCCTTCACGAGTCGATCAGGGCGTGTGGCACCCGTCACTCAGTGTAGGGGTGGGGGCTGTCCGCTTCAACGGCGTGCCAGGGGCGCGTAGTACGGCGAGGGCCCGGGTCCGGCGAGTGTTCGCCGGGGCCGGGCCCTCCCTGTTCCCGTGTCGCTCAGAACGCCGCTTCGTTCAGGTCCATCACCGTCGGGTCGACCGATTCGGCCGCCGTGCGGGCCGCCGTCACCGTCGGCAGGACTGTCGTCGCGAAGTGTTTGGCCGCCGCGATCTTGCCCTCGTAGAAGGGCTTGTCCTTCGCCGATGCCGTCGGCAGCTTCTCCGCCGCCACCGCCGCGCCGCGCAGCAGCAGGTAGCCGACGATCACGTCGCCCGTGGCGAGGAGGAAGGAGGTGGTGTTCAGGCCCACCTTGTAGATGGACTTCACGTCCTTCTCGGTGGCCGCCAGGTCGGTGAGCATGATGCCGGCGATCACCTCCAGGTCGGCCGCCGCCGTCGTCAGGCGGTCGCGGGCGGTGGCGAGGTCGTCGCCGCCGGGGGCGTCGGTCAGGAACTTCTTGATCTCCGCCGAGACCGTGCCCAGCGCCGCACCCTGGTTGCGGACGATCTTCCGGAAGAAGAAGTCCTGGCCCTGGATCGCGGTCGTGCCCTCGTACAGGGTGTCGATCTTGGCGTCCCGGATGTACTGCTCCAGCGGGTACTCCTGGAGGTAGCCGGAGCCGCCGAAGGTCTGGAGCGACTGGGCGAGCTGCTCGTACGAGCGCTCCGAGCCGTACCCCTTCACGATCGGCAGCAGCAGGTCGTTGATCGCCTCCTCCGCCGCAGCGTCCTCGCCCGCCGACCGCTTCAGTTCGATGCTGTCCTGCACGCTCGCCGTGTACAGCACCAGGGCGCGCATGCCCTCCGCGTAGGCCTTCTGCGTGAGCAGCGAGCGCCGGACGTCCGGGTGGTGGGTGATGGTGACGCGCGGCGCGGACTTGTCCGTGAACTGGGCGAGGTCCGGGCCCTGGACCCGCTCCTTGGCGTACTCCAGGGCGTTGAGGTAGCCGGTCGACAGCGTCGCGATCGCCTTCGTCCCGACCATCATCCGCGCGAACTCGATGATCTTGAACATCTGCCGGATGCCGTCGTGCTTCTCGCCCAGCAGCCAGCCCTTGGCCGGCCGCCCGTCGCCGCCCGTGCCGAAGGTCAGCTCGCAGGTGTTGGAGACCTTCAGGCCCATCTTGTGCTCGACGTTGGTGGCATAGGCGCCGTTGCGCTCGCCCAGTTCGCCGCTCTCCCAGTCGAAGTCGTACTTGGGGACGATGAACAGCGACAGCCCCTTCGTACCGCCCGCGTGGCCCTCGGGCCTGGCCAGTACGTAGTGGATGATGTTCTCGCTCAGGTCGTGCTCGCCCGAGGTGATGAAGCGCTTGACGCCCTCGATGTGCCAGCTGCCGTCCTCCTGGCGCACCGCCTTCGTGCGGCCGGCGCCCACGTCCGAGCCGGCGTCCGGCTCGGTGAGCACCATGGTGGAGCCCCACCCCTTGTCGATCATCAGTTGCGCGATCCTGCGCTGCTCCTCGGTGCCCTCGTCGTGCAGGATCGAGGCGAAGGCCGGCCCGGAGGCGTACATCCAGATCGCCGGGTTGGCGCCGAGGATGAATTCGGCGAAGCCCCACAGCAGCGAGCGCGGCGCGACGGTGCCGCCCAGTTCCTCGCCGATGCCGAGCCGCCACCATTCGGCGTCCATGTAGGCGGCGTAGCTCTTCTTGAAGGCGTCGGGCAGCGGGGCGGTGTGGGTGGCGGGGTCGAAGACCGGCGGGTTGCGGTCGCCTTCCGTGTACGAGGCGGCGAGTTCGTTCTCCGCGAGCCGGGAGATCTCCCGCAGGACGGTGCGGGCGGTGTCGGTGTCCGTCTCGGTGAACGGCCCGGTGCCGTACACCGCGTCGCGGCCGAGGACCTCGAACAGGTTGAACTCGATATCGCGGAGATTCGACTTGTAGTGACCCATGGCGACGACTCCAGCTCGCTCCGACAGTACCCGGTAGTAACTCCCATCATGCTACCCACCGGTAATAAGAAGCAAGCGGAAACCGCCCCCTCCTCACTCAGTAGGCTGCTGAGCATGTACGGCTACGACCAGACCCCGTACCCGGGTCAGCAGCAGCAGCCCTACGGGGACGCCTACAACGGGCAGCAGCTCTATCCCGAGCAGCCGCCCCAGCCCCAGCCCCAGGCGCAGCAACAGCAGCAGGCCGCCGCGGCCCCCGCCGCCGGTGGCGCCGCCCCCGCGCCGCCGTCCTTCACCGACGCCCTGCGCGCGTACACCTCGGGCGCGCTGTCGTCGGAGGAGTTCCACGACATCTTCCTCTCCGCCAAGATCTACTGCCCGCGCGGCGACACCCCCGGCTTCCTGGCGCTCCACAACACCCAGCAGCCCGTCATCCCGCTCTTCACCTCGCTCCGCGAGCTGCGCCGCTACGCCGGCAAGGAGTCGCGCTACTTCACGGTCACCGGCGGTGAGGTGCTGGATCTGCTGCCCACCGGGTACGGCTTCGCGCTCGACATGGAGGGCGAGCACCGCCTGGTCCTGGAGGCCGCCGCCGTGAATGAGATGGTCGACTACACCATGCGGCGTATGTACGGCTGACCCGGAAGCAGCGCCCCGGGCGCCCCCTCGACGAATGTTCACTGTTCAACTATTCTGGTGGTAGCCGCCGAGGAGGTACGACATGCCCGCCATCACCGTCGACAACCCGCTCACCCTGCCCAAGGTCGCCGCCCCCACCGGCAGTGACGCCCGCAAGGTGCTCACCGTCACCACCGCCCCCACCGGCTTCGAGGGTGAGGGCTTCCCGGTCCGCCGCGCCTTCGCCGGCATCAACTACCGGCACCTCGACCCGTTCATCATGATGGACCAGATGGGCGAGGTGGAGTACGCGGCCGGCGAGGCCAAGGGCACCCCCTGGCACCCGCACCGCGGCTTCGAGACCGTCACGTACCTCCTGGACGGCACCTTCGTCCACCAGGACTCCGAGGGCGGCGGCGGCGTCATCAAGGACGGCGACACCCAGTGGATGACCGCCGGCTCCGGCCTGCTGCACATCGAGGCCCCGCCGGAGGAGCTGGTCGTCACCGGCGGCCTCTTCCACGGCATCCAGCTGTGGGTCAACCTCCCCGCCAAGAGCAAGATGACCAACCCCCGCTATCAGGACATCGGCGGCGGCAACGTCAAGCTGCTCACCACCCCCGACGGCGGCGCGCTGCTGCGCCTGATCGCCGGCGACCTCGACGGCCACGCCGGCCCCGGCGTCACCCACACCCCCATCACCCTCATCCACGCCACCGTGACCGCCGGCGCCGAGCTGACGCTGCCCTGGCGCCCCGGCTTCAACGCCCTCGCGTACGTGCTGGCCGGCCGCGGCAGCGTCGGTACGGAGCGCCGCCCCGTCGAGCTGGGCCAGACCGCCGTCTTCGGTACGGACGGCGCGACGCTCACCGTGCGCGCCGACGAGCGGCAGGACTCCCACACCCCGGCCCTGGAGATCATCCTGCTGGGCGGGCAGCCGATCCGGGAGCCGATGGCGCACTACGGGCCGTTCGTCATGAACTCGCACGCCGAGCTGTCCCAGGCGTTCGACGACTTCCAGGCGGGACGGCTCGGCCGCATCCCCGCCACCCGCAACGTCGCCAAATAGGAGCTTTGACCGGTTTATACCTTTGCGGTGAGCGGCGCCGGGGCGGGACGGTAGTCTGAGTGGTCCATTCCCGGAACATGTTGACGACTTGGATGAACGATGCATAGGTACCGGTCCCACCTCTGCGGCGAGCTGCGCTCCGCGGACATCGGCAAGGATGTCCGGCTGTCGGGATGGCTGCACAACCGCCGCAATCTGGGCGGCATCCTCTTCATCGACCTGCGCGACCACTACGGCATCGTGCAGCTCGTCGTCCGCCCCGGCTCCGCCGTGGGCGAGCAGCTCAGCTCGCTCTCCAAGGAGACGGTGATCCGCGTCGACGGCACCGTCATCGCGCGCGGCGCGGACAACGTCAACCCCGAACTGCCCACCGGCGAGATCGAGGTCGAGGTCGGCGAGGTCGAGGTGCTGGGCGCCGCCGACCAGATCCCGTTCACCATCAACGCCGACGACGGCGTCAACGAGGAACGCCGCCTCGAATACCGCTTCCTCGACCTGCGCCGGGAGCGGATGCACCGCAACATCATCCTGCGCTCCCAGGTCATCTCCGCCATCCGGCAGAAGATGACCGCGCAGAACTTCACCGAGCTGGCCACCCCGATCCTCTCCGCCACCTCCCCCGAGGGCGCCCGCGACTTCCTCGTCCCCTCCCGCCTGCACGCCGGCAAGTTCTACGCCCTGCCGCAGGCCCCGCAGCAGTTCAAGCAGCTGCTGATGATCGCCGGCTTCGACCGCTACTTCCAGATCGCGCCCTGCTTCCGCGACGAGGACGCCCGCGCCGACCGCTCGCCCGGCGAGTTCTACCAGCTCGACGTCGAAATGAGCTTCGTCGAGCAGGAGGACGTCTTCCAGGTCATCGAGAAGGTGATGACCGAGCTGTTCGAGGAGTTCGGCGGCGGCCGGCACGTCACCTCCCCCTTCCCGCGCATCCCGTACCGCGAGGCGATGCTCAAGTACGGCTCCGACAAGCCGGACCTGCGCGCCAAGCTGGAACTCACCGACGTCTCGGAGATCTTCGCGGGCTCCGGCTTCAAGGCGTTCGCCGACCAGCACGTACGGGCGCTGGCCGTCCCGGACACCGCCGGGCAGCCGCGCAAGTTCTTCGACCAGCTCGGCGAGTACGCCGTCACCCAGGGCGCCAAGGGCCTGGCCTGGATCCGGGTCGGCGAGGACGGCCGTACGCTCAGTGGCCCGATCGCCAAGTTCCTGACCGAGGCCGACACCGACGCGCTGCTCGGCAAGCTGGACGCCACGGCCGGCACGGCGGTGTTCTTCGGCGCCGGCGACTTCGACGAGGTCTCCAAAATCATGGGCGCGGTACGGGTGGAGGCCGCCCGCCGCGCCGGACACTTCGAGGACGGCGTCTTCCGCTTCTGCTGGGTCGTCGACTTCCCGATGTTCGAGCGGAACGAGGACACCGGGCAGATCGAGTTCTCGCACAACCCGTTCTCCATGCCGCAGGGCGGCCTGGAGGCGCTGCGCAGCAAGGACCCGCTGGACGTGCTGGCCTGGCAGTACGACATCGTCTGCAACGGCGTGGAGCTGTCCTCCGGCGCCATCCGTAACCACGAGCCCGATGTGATGTACGAGGCGTTCGGCATCGCCGGGTACTCGCGCGAGGATGTGGAGCGGGAGTTCGGCGGCATGCTGCGGGCGTTCAAGTTCGGTGCCCCGCCGCACGGCGGGATCGCCCCGGGCGTGGACCGCATCGTGATGCTGCTGGCCGACGAGCCGAACATCCGCGAGACCATCGCCTTCCCGCTCAACGGCAACGCCCAGGATCTGCTGATGGGCGCACCGAGCGAGGTGGACGAGTCGCGGCTGCGCGAGCTGCACCTGAACGTGCGCAGGCCGGCGGCGCAGGAGAAGTAGGCCGTAACGACAGGGCCCGGGAGGACGTCGTCCTCCCGGGCCCTGTCGTGCGCGAGGTCAGCCCTCGGGGTTGGCCGAGGAGTGGTGGCTGACGATCAGCCACTCGCCGGTCTTGGCGTCCTTCTCGTAGACGAAGGTGTAGCGGGCGTCGACGGTGGAGGTCACGCCGTTCTCGGTGAGGGTGAAGGTGTACGAGCCGGAGTCGACGGCGGAGGTCGGGCTCAGGATGTCGACATAGGACTCGTTGATCTTGCCGGAGGGGTGCTTCTCCAGGAAGTGCTCGAAGTAGTCGACTATGCCGTCGCGGTCCGACCGGATCTGGTTGGAGAGGGTCGGAAGCAGCACGCCGTCGGCGGCGTAGCGGTCGGCGACCTCCTCCGGGTCAAGCGTGGCGAGGGCGTCGTTCCACTTGTCGAACTGGTCCCGGATCTCCTGCTGGGTCGGGTAGGTGGGAGTGGGGGGGTTGTGGTGGCCGTGGCCGTGGCCGTTGCCGTGACCAAACGTTTCCGCACTGACGTCGGCGGAGGCGACGGCGGTCGCACCGGAGGCCGCGGTGAGGAGCAGCAGGCTGCTGGCGGCGACGGCGTAAGCGGTCCGGGACCGTGAGTTGATCTTTCGCATGCTGCCAAGAAGTACAGGTCCGCGGTGAAGGACCGTACAAGAGTGAGTAAAGGAACTGGCATGGCAGGGCAAGGAGTTGACCAAGCCCAGCCATGTTCGTTCAATACTGATCAGTTTAGTTTAAAGGTCAAACTCGGCGGGCGGGATGTCCAGGGCGAAGCACACATCACGGACGACCTTCCGCTCATCGGCGTCGAAGTCCCCGTCCGCGCCGCCGATCACGATACCGATCTGGATCACCGCACGCGCCTCGGCCGGCTTCTTCTTCACCTTGGCGATCTCCTGCATGACCCCGATCTTCCCGAAGTCGAAGTCGGCGGTGAGCTGGTCGACGTACTTGTTGAACCGCTGCCGCAGATCATCGGCGGGGAAGTTCTGAAGCACCTCGTTGTTCCCGATCAGCGCCGCGACCCGCTGCCGCTCCACCGGATCCACCGAACCATCGGCGGCTGCCACCAGCGCACACATGGCCATACTCGCGTCCCGGAACGCCCCGCTCTTCAGGTCGTTCTTCTTCGCCACCAGCTGTGACTGCATGTTCTGGGCGGAATCCTTGATCCGGTCCCACAGGGCCATGTCTGTTCTCCTCGGCGTGCGTCGCGTTGAGTGAGCGTTACCTGTCCTCAACGAACCCGGGCGCGGGCCTGGTTCCGTACCCCGGGATTGACCGCGCGGAAGTACAGGAAGCCGGGCGAGGTGGACAGCACCTCGAACGCCTCGGGATCCTTCTCCTCGGCCTCCGGGCGCGGCAGCGGCTCCACCAGCTGGTCCACCGTGAACCCCGCCTCCCGCAGCGCGGCGAAGCACGCTCCCCCAGACTTCGTCCGGGAGGTACCCCCTTGCGGGCGGCGGTAGAACCGTACGGTGTGCGGCCGGCCCGCCAGTTCCCAGGTGTCTTCCACCTGCTCGGTACGGAAGTAGTCCGGCCGGTCGAACCAGTGCCAGTCCGCCCCCGGATGGTGCACCGACATCACCAGCGCGCCGCCCGGCCGCAGCACCCGGCGCAGCTCGGTCAGCGGTGCCACCCAGTCCTTCAGATAGTGGATCACCAGGGAGGCGGTCACCAGGTCGAACGACGCGTCCGGGAGGAAGTCCAGTGGTTCGGCCAGATCGGCGCGGTGGAAGTCCACACCGGCGCCGCACCGTGCGCGGGCCAGCCGGATCATCTCCGCGCTGCCGTCGATGCCGGTGGCGGACGCCGCGCCGCGTCCGATCAGCTCCGCCAGCAGATGCCCGGCGGCGCACCCCACGTCCAGCACCCGCAGCCCGGCCACCTCGCCCGCCAGATCGAGGATGGCGGGCCGGTCGTAGTGCGCGTTGTTGATGCTGGACGCGGTGTGTTCGGCGTAGTCCGCGGCTATGCCGTCGTACTGATCCGTCTGGACGCCCTGATGCGGCTGGTGCTGCTGATCGGTGTGGTCCGGGTGATCGGTGTGGCGCGGGTGATCCGTGTGGTCCGTCACGTTCCCACTCTGCCCACCGGCCCTGGTGCGCTACCCGGCCCCGCCTCAGCCGTCCGTCGCCCGGAACGCCCGCAGCCGCAGGCTGTTGGCCACCACCGACACCGAGGAGAAGGCCATCGCCGCCCCCGCCAGCATCGGGTTCAGCAGCCCGGCCGCCGCCAGCGGCAGCGCCGCCACGTTGTAGCCGAACGCCCAGCCCAGGTTGGTCCTGATGGTGAACAGCGTGCTGCGCGACAGCCGGATGGCGTCCGCCGCCGCCCGCAGGTCGCCGCGTACCAGGGTGAGATCGCCGGCCTCGATCGCCGCGTCCGTCCCGGTGCCCATCGCCAGACCCAGGTCGGCGGTGGCCAGCGCCGCGGCGTCGTTCACGCCGTCGCCGACCATGGCCACCGACCTGCCCTCCGCCTGGAGCCGCTTGATGACCTCGACCTTGTCCTGCGGCAGCACCTCGGCGATGACGTGCCCGGCGTCGATCCCGACCTCCGCCGCCACCGCCCGGGCCACGGCCTCGTTGTCGCCGGTCAGCAGGATCGGGGTCAGCCCCAGGCCGCGCAGCCGGGCGACCGCCTCGGCGCTGCTCTCCTTCACCGCGTCCGCGACCTCGAACACCGCCCGCGCCGCGCCGTCCCAGGCCACGACGATCGCGGTACGGCCGGCCGCCTCGGCCCGTACCTTCGCCTCGGCCAGCCCGGCCGGCAGCTCCATGGCCCACTCCGTCAGCAGCCGCTCCCGGCCCACCAGTACGGCGTGGCCGTCGACGACACCCTGGACGCCGAGCCCCGGCACATTCGCGAACTCCTCGGGGGTGGGCAGGGAGCCGGCGCCGACGCCGAGCCGCTCCGCCGCGCCCGCCGCCACCGCCTGGGCGATCGGATGCTCGGACGCGTGCTCCAGCGCCCCGGCCAGCCGCAGCGCCGCCGCCTCGTCCGTACCGTCCGCGACATGCACGCCCAGCAGCGTCATCCGGCCGGTGGTGACCGTACCCGTCTTGTCGAGCACGATGGTGTCGGCCTTGCGGGTGTTCTCCAGGACTTCCGGGCCCTTGATGAGAATGCCGAGCTGCGCGCCGCGCCCGGTGCCGACCATGAGGGCGGTCGGGGTGGCCAGGCCGAGCGCGCACGGGCAGGCGATGATCAGCACGGCCACGGCGGCGGTGAAGGCGGCCGAGGCCCCCTCGCCCAGCAGCAGCCAGAACGCGAGCGTGCCCAGCGACAGCAGGATCACCGCCGGGACGAACACCGCCGAGATCCGGTCGGCGAGCCGCTGGGTGGCGGCCTTGCCGTTCTGGGCGTCCTCGACCAGCTTCGCCATCCGCGCCAGCTGGGTGTCGGCGCCGATCCGGGTGGCCTCGACCACCAGCCGGCCGCCCGCGTTGACCGTGGCGCCGGTGACGGCGTCACCGACCGCGACCTCCACCGGGACGGACTCCCCGGTCAGCATGGACGCGTCCACGGCGGACGAGCCCTCCACCACCACTCCGTCGGTGGCGATCTTCTCGCCCGGCCGCACCAGGAACCGGTCGCCGACCGCGAGCCGCCCCACCGGCACCAGGACGGGGACCCCGTCCCGCAGCACCGTGACCTCCTTGGCGCCCAGCTCCAGCAGCGCCCGCAGCGCCGCGCCCGCCTTCCGCTTGGCGCGCGCCTCCAGATAGCGGCCGGCGAGCAGGAAGGCGGTCACCCCGGCGGCGGCCTCCAGATAGATGTTGCCGCCGGCGTCGCCGCGCTGGATGGTCAGCTCGAAGGGGTGGGTCATCCCCGGGTGCCCGGCCGTGCCGAAGAACAGCGCCCAGGCCGACCACAGCAGCGCGGCGACGGTGCCCATCGAGATGAGGGTGTCCATGGTCGCGGCGCCGTGCCGGGCGTTGGTGAACGCGGCCCGGTGGAAGGACCAGCCGCCCCACACCACGGCGGGCGCGGCGAGGGTGAGGGAGAGCCACTGCCAGTAGTCGAACTGCCAGGCCGGCACCATGGCGAGCACGATCACCGGGACGGCCAGCGCCACGGTGACCAGCAGCCGGTGCCGCAGCCCGGCGAGCTCGTCCGGTACGCCGGCGGTGGCGGCGGATTCCGGCTCGGGGGCGGGCGGCTCCGGTACGGCGGCGGTGTAGCCGGTCTTCTCGACCATGGCGATGAGATCCGGCACCGCCACCTCGCCGCCGTAGCTGACCCTGGCCTTCTCGGTGGCGTAGTTGACGCTCGCGGTGACCCCTGTCATGCGGTTGAGCTTCTTCTCGATCCGCGCGGCGCAGGAGGCACAGGTCATTCCGCCGATGGCGAGTTCGACCTCGTCCTTGGTCTCGCTGGTCTCGCTGGTATCGCTGTCGCTGTTCATCGCTGCTCCTCACCGCGAATATACCCGAGGGAGGTATCCCGCCCCCTGCCTCCTGTATACCCCTATGGGGTATACAGACGCAAGAAGCCGACCGGAATACGCATCGACCCCCCGGGGTTCCGGGTAGGGGCAGCCGGAACCCGCCCGGCCAGACGCGCCACCGAGGCAGACAGAGAGCGAGAGAGTGCGATGACAGCCATCGAACTGACCAAGGACAACTTCGAGGAGCAGGTCGCCAGCAAGGGGATCGCCTTCGTCGACTTCTGGGCCTCCTGGTGCGGCCCCTGCCGCCAGTTCGCCCCGGTCTTCGAGGCGGCGGCCGGCAAGCACGACGACATCATGTTCGGCAAGGTCGACACCGAGGCCCAGCAGGAGCTGGCCGCGGCCTTCCAGATCACCTCCATCCCCACCCTGATGGCGATCCGCGACAACGTCGTGCTGTACTCCCAGCCCGGCGCCATCCCCGGCACCGCGCTGGAGGAACTGATCGCCAAGATCCGCGAGGTGGACATGGCCGAGGTGCACCAGAAGCTCGCCGAACAGCAGGCCGGCCAGACGCCCGACGCCTAAGGTGGGCGCATGACCAGCGGCGGCCGGGCGATCGAGACGTCCATCTTCACGGAGATGACCGAACTGGCCCGGCGCACGGGGGCCGTCAACCTCGGGCAGGGCGTCCCCGAACTGCCCAGCCCGCCCGCACTGCTGCGCGAGGTCAGCGCGGCGGTGCTGGCCGGCCACAACCAGTACCCGCCGGCCGCCGGGCTGCCCGCCCTGCGCGCGGCCATCGCCGCCCACCAGCAGCGCCGCTACGGGATCGGCTACGCGCCCGACGGCGAGGTCCTGGTTACCACCGGCGCCACCGAGGCGCTGGCCGCCGCCGTCCTCGCGCTGACCGGCCCCGGCGACGAGATCCTCACCTTCGACCCCTGCTACGACGCCTACCCGGCCGGCGCCCGGCTCAGCGGCGCCGCACTGACCGCCGTGCCGCTCGCCCCCGACCCGGCCGGGGACCGCTTCGCCCTGGACGCCGACGCGCTGCGCGCCGCCGTCACCCCGCGCACCCGGCTGCTGCTCTTCAACTCCCCGCACAACCCCACCGGCAAGGTCTTCACCCCCGCCGAACTCGACATCATCGCCACGCTGTGCCGCGACCACGATCTGATCGCGGTCACCGACGAGGTGTACGAACACCTGCTGTACGACGCGGGCGCCCGCCATGTGCCGCTCGCCGCGCTGCCCGGGATGCGCGACCGTACCGTCACCATCTCCTCGGCCGGCAAGACGTTCAACGTGACCGGCTGGAAGGTCGGCTGGGCCTGCGGCCCGGCCGAGCTGATCGCCGCCGTCGCCTCCGTGAAGCAGTTCCTCACCTACGCCTCCGGCACCCCCTACCAGGGGGCGATCGCCTCGGCCCTGGACGGCGTCGAGGAGTGGGCGGCCGGGCTGCGCGACACCCTGCGGGCCAACCGCGCCCTGCTCGGCGAGGGACTGACGGCGGCCGGGCTGCGCCCGTACCGCGCCGAGGCCGGCTACTTCCTCCAGGCGGACGTGCGGCCCTGGGGGTACGCGGACGGGGTGCGGTTCTGCCGCGAACTGCCCGAGCGGGCCGGGGTGGTCGCCATCCCCACCGCCGCCTTCTATCTGAACCCGGGCGCGCCCGGCTGCCCGCCGTGGCTGGCGCGGTTCTCGTTCTGCAAGCGGCCTGAGTCGCTGCGGGAGGCGGTGGCGCGGCTCACCGCGGCGGCGGGGCGGCGACCCCCCACGGCGTAGGGCCGGCGTCCTCCGGGGGCCATTCGCCGGTCGCCAGCTTGCGCAGCGGTCCGGCCACCGCGCGCCGCAACACCGCCTTGAGCGCGGTGCGTTCGGCCTGATCCAGGCCGTCGAGCGCCAGCCGTTCGATGGCCGCGACCGCGTCGCGCGCGGCGGACAGCGCCAGCTTCCCGGCGGCGGTGGCCGTGACGATACGGGCCCGGCGGTCGTTCGGATCGGGCCGCCGGGTGATCAGAGCGGCCTTCTCCAGGTCATCGAGGACGGCGACCATCTTGCTCTTGTCAATCAATGACGCCTCGGCGAGCGCCAGCTGGGTGCGGGCCGGCTCCTCGGCGAGCCCGAGCAGCACGGTGTAGCCCCACAGGTCCATGCCGTACTGCCGCACGGCGCGGTCCTCGGCGACGGTGAGCCCGAACTTCATCTGGAGCAGCAGCCATCGCAGGTCGTCTTCAAGCTCGCCGCTGCCCATGCGCAGATGCTAGCAAGCGCCAGATCTTCTCAACAGAAGATGATTGCTGTATAAATTCATCCGCGATCCCAACTATTTTTCTCGCTGAACATACTGCAACGAAACGATTGGGGACCCCAACAGACCATGGACATCGGACTCAAGGACCGCGTCGTGCTGGTGACCGGCTCCTCCACCGGCATCGGCGCCGCCACCGCCCGCGCCTTCGGCCGCGAGGGCGCCTTTGTGGCGGTCACCTACCACCACAACAAGGACGCCGCCGAACGCGTCGCCGCCGCCATCACCGAGGACCGGGCCGACGCCTGCGCCGGCGCCGGCGCAGGCGGGCAGGGCCTCGCCGTCCGCCTCGACCTCACCGACCCCGCCTCCATCACCGACGCCACCCGCGCCGTCGCCGCCCACTGGGGCCGGCCGGTCGACGTCCTCGTCGGCAACGCCGTCTCCTGGGGCGCCGAGGCCCCGCCCGCCCAGCCGCCACGCTTCGAGGACATCCCGCCCGCCACCTGGCGGGCCATGCTCGACAGCAACGTCACCGGCACCGCCGCCTGCGTCGCCGCCGTACTCCCCGGCATGCGCGCCGCCGGCTGGGGCCGCATCGTGCTGATCTCCTCCGGCGTGGCCGAGGAGGGCCTGGAGGGCATGGCCCCGTACGGCACGGCCAAGGCCGCGCTGTACGGCATGGCCCGCTCACTGGCCTGGGACGCCGGCCGCGACGGCATCCTCGTCAACGTGGTGGCCCCCGGCTTCACCCGGACCGAGAAGACCGAGAACTTCGGCGCCGCGATGCTCACCGCCATGGGCGCCGCCACCCCCAGCCGCCGGGTCTCCACCGCCGAGGACGTCGCCCGCCTCGTCGTCCACCTCGGCTCGGCGGCCAACGGCAACCTCACCGGAGAGGTCATCCGCGACGGCACCTCCGCCGCCCGCGCCCCACGCGTCCACGGCTGACACCGGCCGACACCGGCCCACACCCGACCGACCCAGACAGCCGGCCACCCCCTCCCGTACAGCGCCCGCTGTACGGGCCCCCCACCACCCCCCGGGCGTCTCTTCCTGCGCGGTCGCGTCGTTAGCGCTGTGACAACGACACGCACGACGCGCACGACGCAACCGCACCCCGGAGGACAGCCGCCATGCCGACGCACCCACTCCGCCCCCGCTTCGCCTGGCTGGAGATCACCGGCTTCTGCAACCTGCGCTGCCGGCACTGCTACGCCGACTCCTCCCCCCAGGGCGGCCACGGCGAGATGACCGACGCCGACTGGCTGCGGGTCCTCGGCGAACTGAGTGAACTCGGCGTGCGCGACGTGCAGTTCATCGGCGGCGAGCCCACCCTCCACCCCGGCCTGCCCGCGTACATCCACCACGCCCGCGAACTCGGCATGTCGGTCGAGGTGTTCAGCAACATGACGCACATCGCCCCACCGGTCTGGCAGGCGCTGCGCCGCGACGGGGTGCGGCTGGCGTTCAGCTACTACGCCGCCGACGCCACCGCCCACGACGAGATCACCGCGAGCGCCGGTTCGCACGCCCGCACCCGCGCCAACATCCGGCGCGCCCGCGAGCTGGGCGTACCCCTGCGCGGCAGCGTCATCGAGCTGCCGGGCACCGGCGCGGGCGGCCGGCGCGACCTGCTGGAGCTGGGGGTCCGGGAGGTCGGTACGGACCGGGTCCGGCCGTACGGGCGCGGCGGTGGCGGAATGACCCCCGAGTGCGGCGGACTGTGCGGACGGTGCGGCCACGGCCGGCTCGCCGTCCTGCCCGACGGCCGGGTCACGCCGTGCGTGTTCGCCCGCTGGCTGGCCATGGGCAACGCCCGCGAGCAGAGCCTGCGCGAGATCTGCGCGAGCGCCGCGACCCGGCAGGCCCGTACCGAACTGGCCGCGCACTTCCCGCCGCCGGCCGTCAACACCACGCCCGTCTGCCTCCCCGACTGCGCCCCCGCCGCCACGGTCACGACGGAGGACGAGAAGAAGGGGACGGGGACGGGGACGGGGACGGAGAAGAAAGGAAAGAAGAAGGAAAGCCGCTGAGGCCCGGCTACAGCACGAACGGCTCGCCCGCGTCGCTCACCAGCTCACGCCCCGCGCTCTCCCAGGCGTGCAGCCCGCCGTCCACATTCGTCGCGTCGATGCCCTGCTGCACCAGATACGCGGTGACCTGCGCCGAGCGACCGCCCACCTTGCACAGCACATACAGCGGTCCGTCCGCCGCCCGTTCGGTGATCTCCGGCAGCCGGGCGACGACCTCCCCGATGGGGATGTGCAGCGCGCCGGCCGCCCGGCCGGCCGCCCACTCCTCCGGCTCGCGGACGTCCAGCAGTACGGCGTCGGCGGGCACCTCGCCGGGGGCGACGGTGGGGATGTTCGCGAAGTTCATACGCCCGACCCTAACGCTCGCTCGTCAGCTCCCGTCCGGGGCGGTCGGCCCGGTCGGCCCGGACGGCCCGGACGGCCCGGACGCCCCGATCAGCCCGGCCAGCTCGGCCTCCTTGGCCACCACCTTCTGCCGCAGCTCGACGGCGACCTCCTCCAGCAGCGTGTCCGGGTCCTCCGGCGCCATCCGCAGCATCGCCCCGATCGCGCTGTCCTCCAGCGCGGCGGCGGCGTCCGCCAGCAGTTCCTTGCGGTTAGCCAGCCACTCCAGGCGCGCGTACAGCTCCTCGCGCCGCCCGTACCCGGCCGGCTCGTGCGCCGGGCCCACGCCGCTGTCCCACTCGTCGGTCAGCGTGCGCAGCGCCGCCACGTCCCCCCGCCCGTACGCCTGGTTGACGCGGACCAGAAAGGTCCCGCGCCGGTCGCGCTCGGTCGGGTCGGCGACCAGGTCCGGGTGGGCGCGGCGTACCAGCTCGCGGTAGAGCTTGCGCGCCTCCTCGCCGGGGCGCACCTTCGGCGGGGGCTGTACGGACTGCTCGGTGAGCATCGCGGCGGCCTCGGGCGAGAAGCCGTCGCCGTCCAGCCAGCCCTGGAAGAGTTCGGAGACCTGCGGCATGGGCGCCACCATGGCGCGCGCCTCGCGGGCCCGGCGCTCGTCCTCGGGGTCCTTGGTACGGGCGGCCACCGCCTCGGCGATGTCGGCCTCAAGCTCCTCCAGGCGGACGTAGAGCGGGCCGAGGCGCTGTTCGTGGAGCCGGGAGAAGTTCTCGACCTCGATCCGGAAGGTCTCCACCGCGATCTCGAACTCGATCAGCGCGGCCTCGGCCGCCCGTACCGCCTTGTCGAGGCGTTCGGTGGCGGCGGCCTCCTCGGCCTCCTCGGCGTCGTCGCGCCCGTCGCGGTTCTCGTGCTCTTCCGGAGTTGTCACCCCGTCAGCCTAGGGGGTCATTCGCGCAGCGCCTCCGGGCACTGGTTGGCGCCGTCCACGAGGTGCTCCTCGGCCCAGCGCGACAGCTCCACGAGGGCCGGGCGCAGATTCTCGCCGGCCGCGGTGAGCCGGTAGACGACGCGCAGCGGCGGCCCCGGCTCCACCTCGCGGGACACCAGGTCGAGCGCGGCCAGCTCGCTGAGCCGGTCCGAGAGCATGCGTTCGCTGATTCCGGGGATCGAGCGGCGCAGCACCGCGAAATGCCCGGGGCCGCCCATCAGGGCGGCCACCACAAGTCCTGTCCATCGTTTCCCGAAGACGCCGAAGACCTTGGTCATCGCGTCATCGGGCTCGGTACATCTGTGGCCGTCCCGTAGCTCCGCCATGCGTCCACTCTACTGGAAGGACGCAAGTTGCTAAATAAAAGTAAGCTGCTACGCTAAAAAAACCTGCGCACTTTGCCGCAGTAACGCACGCAAGTATTGCCCTAACCACCGTCCGTCACGAAGGGCCCACCCTCATGGCCACGCTGCTGCACATCGACTCCTCCATCAACGGCGACAACTCCGTCTCCCGTGAGGTCACCAAGACCTTCCGCGAGGAGTGGCTCGCCCAGCACCCGGACGGAAAGGTCATCTACCGCGACCTGTCCGCCAACCCGCTGCCGCACATCGACGCCGTCTCCTACTACGCGCCGAACGTCGACGCCGCGAACCGCACCCCCGAGCAGCAGTCCTCCTACGACCTGCGCGACGAGCTGGCCAAGGAGCTGGAGGAGGCCGACGCCGTCGTCATCGGCGCGCCGCTCTACAACTACGCGGTCCCCTCCAGCCTCAAGAGCTGGATCGACCACGTGATCATCGGCGGGCGCACCGCGCAGACCGAGGAGTCCACCATCGCCGGCAAGCCCGTCACCGTGGTCACCAGCCGGGGCGGCTCGTACGCGCCCGGCACTCCCATGGAGGGCAACGACTTCGCCCAGAACTACCTCACCTGGGTCCTCGGCGGCGCCCTCAAGCTCGATGTGGACTTCATCGTGCCCGAGCTGACCCTGGCCCGGATCGTCCCGGCGATGTCCGGCCTCATCGAGCAGGCCGACGCCTCCCGCGCCCAGGCCCACGAGCAGGCCCGCACCCGCGCCAAGGCCGCCGTCGCCGCCTGAGCAGGCACCGCGAAGCCCCGCCGACGAACCGCCGGCGGGGCTTCGTCGTCCACCTGGCCGTCAGCCGGCGGACGAGGACCGCGCCTCCTCCGCCTCGGCGGCCTTCCCGCCGCCGCCACCCTGCGCCGCCGGCCGGGGCACACTCACCCCCGCCGCGGCCCCACCGGGCACACTCGCCAGCCGCGCCAGCCGCCGCCGTACCCCCTTCACCAGCCGCCCGGCCGTGAACGACGCCCCGTACACGAACCGCATCGAGGGCCCGAACGTCGGCGCCGCCAGCAGCCCCGCGAAGAACAGCCCCGGCCGCGAGGACTCGAACCCCTGGTCCAGCTCCGGAGCCCGCGTCCCCAGCACCGCCGTCAGCCCGTCCCGCAGCGCCGGATCCAGCAGATCGAGCCGGCGCAGATCCGGTACGAAGCCGGTCGCCGCGATCACATGCTCCGTCTCGATCAGCGACCGCCCCTCGCCCGGCGTGGCCAGCTCAAGCCGCACCCCGCCCTCGATCCGCGCCGCCCGCCGAATCCGATGCCCCAGCCGCACCGGGACCGCGCCCTCCACCCGCTCCCGCAGCCACCACGCCCCGGCCGGCCCCAGCGCCGTCGTCGCGATCTTCACCCGGGTGGTCTCCGGCAGCCGCCGCAGCGCCCACGGCACCCGCGAGTACGCCCAGCTGCTCCACCCCGTACCGAGCCCGCTGTGCGGGGCGCGCAGCCGGGCGACGGGGTTGCGGCGCAGCGGCTGCGGCACCGTGTTCCAGTTGACGGCGCCGGCCCGGGCCACCACGGTGGGCTGCGCGCCCTGCTCCAGCAGCAGCGCCGCCGTCTCCAGCGCCGCCTGCCCGGCGCCGATCACCGCCACCTCCTGGCCCTTGAACCGGGTCAGATCGTTGTGGCCGCTGCTGTGCGTGACCAGCTCGGCCGGCAGATCGCGCAGCGCCTGCGGCAGATGGACGAACGGCATCACGCCGATCGCCAGCGCCAGCGTGCGGCACAGCATCACCTCCCCGGCGTCCGTCTCCACCCGGAAGCCGTCGCCGTGCGCGGTCACGGAGATGACGTTCTGCTCCTCCACCGGGACCGGCAGCCGCTCGGCGAACCACATGCCGTAGTCCGTGAACGTCTCGATCGGCAGCGGGCTGCCGTGTTCGGCGCGCTCCTCGCGCTCCGCGCAGTACGCGGCGAGCGTGTGCTTACGCGCCGCGTCGGACAGATTGGACGCCCAGGGCTCCGACTTCAGGAACATGCCATCGGGCATGTGGTCCCGCCAGGACGCCATCGGCCGGCCCAGGATCCGCAGATCCAGGCCGGCCGCCGCCGCGTGCGCGGCGATCGACAGGCCGTACGGGCCGGCGCCTACCACTACCAGGTCGTGCATCGGGGTTCGCCGCTCTCTCTCGCTGGGTTGCGTTGGGTGGATGGAGGAAGGGGAGCGGGATGCGGAACGGCTCCGGTCCCGGGGCGGGCATCGGGGCCGGAGCCGAAGCCGGAGCCGGAGCGGGGGAAGACCCGCCCCCACCCCTTCCGCACCACCCGCGCCGTCCAGCTGCCGGCCATCGCCGCGAACGGCGCCGGATCGTCCGCCGCGAACCACGCCGTCTCCACCGGCCGCCCGCGCAGCGCGGCGGCCCGGGACGGCGCGGCGAGCGCGGCCGGCAACCCGTAGTTCTCGGCCACGAACATCCGCCCCGGTACGGCACGGGCCGCCGGCACCGCGCGCCCCGTCAGATCCAGATGCAGCGCCCGCACCACATCCATGCCGGACGGATCGGTGAACAGCCGGAACTGCGCGCCGGGGCGCGGATTGACATCCAGCAGGTGGTACGCGCCGGAGCGGGCGTCGCGGCGGAAGTCCAGGTCGAGGATGCCCCGGTAGCCCAGGTGCGCCGCGAGCCGCCGGGCCGCCTCCGTCACCGCCGGGTTCTCCCGCCAGCTGCCCACGGCGGTGGCCCCGGCCCGTACCGGCCAGGACAGCTCCTTGCGCCCGGTGCCCCCGTACAGCGGGGTGCCGCCGGCGCCGAAGCAGCCGTGGAAGAACCAGTCCGCGCCCCGGCCGCCCGGCAGCCGCCGCTGGAGCAGCAGCCGGCTGCCCGCGAGGGCGCTCGCCGCGTACAGCTGCCGCGCCTGTGCGGCGGAGGTGAGGACGACGGCGCTGCGCAGCCCCGGGCCGGGGCCGCTGTCCCTGGGCAGCAGCCAGGGGCGGCTCCACTTGGCGACCAGCGGCAGCCCCAGCTCGCGTACGGCGGCGGTCACCTCGTCCGCGCTGCCCGGGATGACGGTGCGCGGGTGCGCCAGCCCCAGCTCCGTGCACAGCCGTGCCAGCCGCGCCTTGTCGGCGGCGCCTTCCAGCGCGCCGCGCGCCACGTCGGGCAGCAGGTACGCGCCGCGCAGCCGGTCGGCGAGGCCGGCCAGGGCGAGCGCGCCCGCGTCGTCCATGGGGAGGAGGACGGCGGGCCGCCCGATGTGTTCGGCGGTCCGCAGGAGGAGCCGTTCCACATCGATTTCGGTGTCCGGAATGGGGTGCGCCCGATCCAGATATCGGGACCTGGCGAGCGGAACGCCCGGAGATTCCACAAAGGCATGCACCTCGACACCCGCCCGGCCCAGCGATCGGACGGCACCGAGCGAACCGTGGTGAAAGGGATTGCGATCGAGGCGGAGCAGAAGCGCGGGCACCCCGGTGTCGAGCTGCGGCATGCTGCCGATCATTCCCCGTAACCGCGCATACGATCGGCAGCGGCCTCGATCGGCCTATCAGAATGCCTTCTTGCGGCCCATTCAAGGGATGGTGTGCTTAATCTCGTAGCATGTTTGGCCTCGGACTGACCACGACCGCGCTGCTGGCGGCGGCGACCGTACCCGTGACCCCCATCTCGACCGACTCCTTCGGCGCCTTTCTGGGCTCGGGCCCGGAGGGCGTGAGCCGGGTCGCCCTGCTGGAACGCTGGCTGGGCGGCACCGAGATGACGGTCGGCCACACCTACCTGCCCGGCGATCTGTGGGTGAACATCGAGGGCCGCCCCGAGTTCCTGCGGCCGTGGGCCCAGTGGCGGCAGGAGAAGGCGGACCGGATGTTCGTGCTGAACGTCCCCATGCTGGAGCGCAACGAGGACAAGCTGCCCGACTACCAGGTGCGGCAGTTGCTGCGCTCGGGTGCGTCCGGCAGCTACGACCGGCACTTCCGGGTGCTGGGCGAGCGCCTGGTGGCGGCCGGGCTGCCGGACGCCGTGCTGGTGCTGGGCTGGGAGATGAACGGCACGACGTACACGCATCGCTGCGCGCCGGATCCCGAGGCGTGGAAGCGGTACTGGCGGCGCATCGTGACCACCATGCGCGCCGTACCCGGGCAGGAGTTCCGTTTCGATTTCGCGCCGAACAGAGGGCTGGACGCGATCGCGTGGGACCGGTGTTATCCGGGGGACGATGTGGTCGACATCATCGGAATGGACTCCTACGACCAGCCACCCGGTGAAACGTTTGACGAGCAGATCAGCCAGCCGTACGGACTTCAGTTCCACGTGGATTTCGCGGCGGCGCACGGAAAGCCGGTTTCCTTCCCCGAGTGGGGCCTGTTCCGCAATGGTGACAATGCCGCGTACATGCGGCGGATGCTGGAATGGATCGAAGAAGTCCAGCCGGTGTATCACACCATCAGCGATTACTGCCCGCACGGTGTGTGGCAATGCCTCCAGAATCCGGCGTCCTCGGAGATCTTCCGTACGGCCCTGTCACCGCCGCAGGCGCCGCCGGAGGGCGGCCCTGGCCGTGGCCCACGGCCCGGCACCCCGGCCCCGGACCCGGACCCGGACCCGGCCCCGGACGGCCCGACCCGCGGCCCGCGCCCGGCCGGCGGCTAGGAAGGCGGCAGCGACGGCGAACCGACCGCCCGCACCAGGGGCAGATACACCTGATCGACGATCTCGACCAGCACACTGTCCGGGGCGGTGGGGGCGCCACGCACCACGAACTCGTTGCGCAGCAGCACGACGGCCACCGTGGCGACCCGCGGATGCAGTGCCTCGGGCGCCGCCTCGCCCCGGGCGACGGCGCGCCCCAGCACGGTCAGCCAGGGGGCGGCCACGGCGTCCGCCGGCTGGTCCTGGAGCTGCGCGAGCAGTTCGGTGGTCCCGCCCGTGCCCGCGGCGGCGGCGAACAGCTCACGCAGGATGGCGCCGAGCGGCGAACTCCAGTGCCGGTTGGCGCCGCGCAGCAGTTCGAGGGTGTCGCCGCGCAGCGTGCCGGTGTCCGGGGGCCGTACGGCGGTGGCCAGCCGGCGGTAGGCGGCGATGCCGAGGGCGAGGCGGTTGGGCCAGCGGCGGTAGAGGGCGTTCTTGTTGGTGCCGGCCCGGGCGGCGACCTTGTCCATGGTCAGCCCCGCGTACCCGGACTCGGTGAGTTCGTCCACGGCGGCCCGCAGGATCGCCTCTTCGAGGGCGGCCCCGCGCCGCCGCGTCTGCTGCTGCCCGCCGTCCGCCATGGGCTCCCGTTCCGGTACACGGTACGCGTCGTACCGTCCCATTGTGCTGACCAGCCACACCCCCCGACAAATAAGGTACGGTGCGTACCCTAGTGGAAATGTGGAGGGCACATGCGCGCCAAAGGCATCAGCTACGACACCGGCTGGGTCCATCACGGAACCACCGGCCACGAGGGCTTCGACCCGGAGGTCGTCCGGCGCGAACTGCGCGTCATCCGCGAGGACCTGCACTGCACCGCGATCCGGGTGATGGGCGGCGACCCGGAACGCCTCGAAACCACGGCGGACATCGCCGCCGGCCTCGGCCTGGAGGTGTGGTTCTCGCCCTACCCCCTGGAACTGACCGAGGACGACATGCTCGCCCTGTTCGCCGACTGCGCCGAGCGGGCCGAACGCGTACGGACCCGGCGGCCGGGCACCGAGGTGGTGTTCGTGACCGGCGCCGAGCTGAGTCTCATGAACATCGGCTTCCTGCCCGGCGACAGCCTCGCCGAACGCGTCACCCACATCCGCGACCACCTCGGCAGGGTCGGCCCCCGGGTCAACGCGTTCCTCGGCAAGGCCGTCCCACTGGTGCGGGAGCGATTCGGCGGCAAGGTGACGTACGCCGCCGTCCCGCTGGAACAGGTCGACTGGGCGCCGTTCGACATCCTGTCCATGGACCTGTACCGATCGGCCCAGATCGCCGACCGGTTCGCGGCCGGGCTGCGCCATCTCGTCGAACAGGCGCGGGGCAAGCCCGTCGCCATCACCGAATTCGGCAGCTCCACCTACCGGGGCGCGGGCGACCTCGGCGCCACCGGCCTCGACGCCGTCGAGTACGACCCGGCCACCCGGCGGGCGCTGCGCATGAAGCAGGTGTACGAGCGGGACGAGGCCGGACAGGCCGCGTACATACGGGAGTCGCTGGCGGCGTTCGAGGAGGGCGGCATCGACGCCGCGTTCGTCTTCACCTTCGCCCTCTACGACCACCCCCACCGCCCGGACGGCGACCCGCGCGACGACCTGGACCTGGCCAGCTACGGCGTGGTCAAGGTCTACGAGGACCGGTACGGGACGACCTACCCCGAGCTGCGCTGGGAACCGAAACAGTCCTTCACGGCGGTCGCCGACCACTACCGGTAGCGCTACCGCGCACGGCGCCCGGCGGAGGCGGAGACGGAGACGGAGACGGAGACGGGATCGGCGGCGCCGGTCACGCGGGTGGCCTGATCGGGCAGGGCGGTGGTCGCCGGGACCGGACCCGGATCGCCGGCCGGTCCCGGGGCCGGATCGCCGCCGTTCGTCCGCACCAGCAGCACCAGCAGCCCCACCAGCAACCCGGCCACCAGCCCGACCGCCAGCCGGATGAGAGGCGTGGCGGACACCGGTCCGGCCGAAGGCTGGGCCTCGGCGAAGACCGCGAGCCGGGTACCGGTGCTGTCCGAGGCGTCATTGCCGTACCCGATCAGGGCGCGGGCCACCGCGTTGGCCATCTCGGCGGCCCGCGCCGGGCGGGTCGCCGTACCGGTGATCTCGATCATCGGCGCGTCGGGAGAGGTCGCGGCCCGTACCCCGCCGCGCAGTTGCGCCAGTGTGGCACCGGCATCGGTCTGGGCGGTCGTCAGTACGGCGTCCCCGGTGGCAATCCGCCCGAACGCCTGCGCCAGCCCCACCGCCCCGGCCGGATCGGCCCCCTCGGCAGGTTGAACCACCACATAGCCGCTCGCCGCGTACTCCCGGTCGCCCAGCAGCCCATACCCTCCGCCGGCCACCCCACCGAGGACCGCGCAGAACGCCAGCGGCCACCACAGGGGCAGCCGGCCCCGCATCCCGGAACCCCACGACCGGCACCGTCGCACGAGGGCCGGCAGCCCGGTCGCGGACGCGGAACCCCCCACCGGGGGTACGGAGCGCGCGGCGCTGTCCGCTGCCTCCGCGCCGGGCCCGGACGGCGGAACCGACCCGGAGTCCGGGACGGACCGCTCCTGTCCCCCAGGGTGCGGCGGGCCGCCGGCCCCCGGACCGGACGCGTGGCCGAAGGCGCGGCGGGCGCCCCGTCGTACCGGCCTCGCCCGCCGCCGCACCGGCCGGCGGGCGCTGACGAGGAACCACAGCAGCCAGGCCAGCCCCACCGTCCGCACCACACCCGGCCCCCGCCGGGTACGGCGCACGGCCGGCTCCGCATCGGCGGGTTCGTCCGCCTCGCCTGCCCCGGCCCGGCCCGCCCGCCCGCCGACCACGGGGCCGGTACCCGGCACGGCGCCGGTCACGGCCGCCCGCGAACCACGCGCTCCCGGCCGCCCCAGCGGCGACGGCGCGTCCTCCACCTCCAGGGCTGTCACCCCGGCCGGCTTCCCCGGCCCGGCATCCGCGGTCGCGGTCGTGCTCTTCACCGTCGACCGCCGCCCCGCCCCGGACGGACCCGCACGACCCCCCAGCGCCGGAGCAACCGCACCCGGCCGCCCGCCCGGGTCGGGAACACCGGCCGTCTCAAGGGGCGTCTCCCCGGTCGCCGACTCGCCCGCACCGGAGGCGCCACTCGGCGCACGTCCGCGCCCGCCCATCTCCCACGCGGACGCGTCGTCGGCCGGCACCGGGGCAACCGCCCCGGGCTGCCCGTCCTCCCCGTCCCCCGCGTCCGCATCGGCCGGCAGCCCCGTCGGCCCACGTCCACCGGAAGCGAGCACGGCGTCGCCCTGCGGCCGAGCCTCCATCGCCGGCACAGGCGCCCCCGGCCGCCCGCCGGCACGCCCCGCCGACGCGCCGTCCGCCAGCGGCAACTGCCCCAGCACCGGCACGACCCCAGCCGACGCACCCGGCTCGGCACACCCCGAACCCTCACCTCCACCGGACACAGGCACACTGCCCACTCGCGACCGCTCCTCCACCCCCGACCGCCCGCCGGCACGCCCGGCCAGTTCGCCGTCCGCCAGCGGCAACTGCCCCAGCACCGGCGCAACCCCAGCCGACCCGCCCGGCTCGGCACACCCCGACCCCTCACCTCCACCGGACACAGGCACACTCTCCACTCGCGACCGCTCCTCCACCCCCGACCGCCCGCCCGAGGGCCCGGCGCCCGGCGCCGGGGTGCGGCGGTGGCGGTTGGGGCGGTGGCGGTTGGGGCGGAGCATGGCCTTCGCTCTGGTCTTCGCCTTGTGTCTCATCGGCTCTGCGCCCCTTCGTACACGTCCATCAGTCGTCCGGCCGCCCGGCCGATGTCGTAGTGGTGCACCGCTTCGGGAACCGGGAAGCGGTACGGGGCCCGCTCCAGTTCGGTGCGCAGCGCCGCCCGCAGGGCGTCCGCCCCGGCCCGTACCCGGCGCGCGCCGGGGGCCGCCGCGGGCGGCAGTTCGTCGATCGCCGGGCAGGTCACGTGCAGCACCGGCAGCCCGGCCGCCAGTGCCTCCAGCGTCGCCAGCCCGAAGGTCTCCTCCGTCGACGCGGACACATACACATCCATCGCCGACAGCAGGCCGGGCACATCGCATTCGCCCGGCAGCAGAACCCGGTCCCCGATCCCCAGTCCCGCCGCGAGGCGTTCCAGTCCGGGCCGCAGCGGGCCTTCGCCGGCCAGAACGAGGCGTACATCGCCAGGCAGTCCCCCCGCCACCGCCCGCACCAGATCCGCGAAGCCCTTCCCGCGCACCAGCCGCCCCACCCCACCCACCAGCACGGCGTCCGCCGGGACCCCCAGCCGGGCCCGTACGGCGGCCCGCGCCCCGGCCTCGTACCGGAAGCGTTCGGGCGCGATGCCGTTCGGTACGACATGGATGCGGTCCGCCGGCACCCCCCACTCGCGCAGCCGTCCCGCCACCGTGCCGGACACGGCGACCGTGGCCCGTCCCAGCCGTTCGGTCGCCAGGTACAGCGAACGCGTGCCCCGGGTCAGCGGCCGGCCCTCCATGACGTTCTCGCCCAGCGAGTGCTCGGTGGCCACCACCGCCCTGACCCCGGCCAGCCGGGCGGCGATCCGGCCGTACACGCAGGCCCGGTACAGGTGGGTGTGGACCACGTCGTACCTGCCCCGGCGGATCAGCCGGGCCAGTTTGGACACCGCGCCCACATCGCGGTTGCCGGCCATGCCCAGGTGTGTCACCCGTACCCCGTCGGCCCGCAGTTCGCGGGCCACCGCGCCCGGGTTGGTGAGCGTCACCACGTCGCAGGCCAGCGGCAGCCGCCCCAGCAGGGCGCCCAGTTGGCGTTCGGCGCCGCCGATGCCCAGGCCGGTGATGATGTGCAGCGCCCGCTTCACGACACCGTCTCCCCGGCCACCACCGGCCGCCGCCGCAGCGGGTGCAGCAGCCGCTTGGCGCGCAGCCGCGCCCCGCCGTCCGACTGCCCGACGTGCACCCGGGGCAGCGCGTGCCGCCCGGTGAGCGGCCCGGGGTCGATGGCGCAGGCGTACGCGTACCCGGCGTCCCGTACGGCCGCCACCGACCGTTCGTCGATGGTGCCGTAGGGGTAGCAGAACCCGGCGACCTCCTGCCCGGTGAGTTCGGCGAGCCGTTCCCGGCTGCCGGCCGCTTCGGCGCGCAGGGTGTCGTCGTCGAGGTCGGGCAGCGCCCGGTGCAGCAGCCCGTGGGAGCCGATCTCCATGCCGGCTTCGGCCGCCGCCCGGATGCCGGCCTCGTCGAGGAGGTCTTTGCGCGGGCCGAGTTCGTCCCACTCGTTCTCGCCGCCCAGCCGCCCCGGGAGGACGAACACGGTGGCCGTGAAACCGTGCTGGCGCAGCAGCGGCACCGCGTGCCGGGTGAAGTCGGTGTAGCCGTCGTCGAAGGTGAGGGCGACGAGCCCCGCCGCGTCGCCGGCGTCGTGCGCGGCGAGGAGTTCGGCGGCGGAGACGCCGCGCAGGCCGCGGTTGCGCAGCCAGCTGAGCTGGGTGCGCAACCGGTCGGGGGTGACGGTGATGTTGTACGGGTCGGCGGGGGTCACCGTGACCGAGTGGTACATCAGCATCCACAGGTGGCGTTTCGCCGCCTTGCGTGCCGGGGCCGGGGCCGGTTCCTGCTCCTGTGCGTGCTCCTGCTCCGGCTCCTGCTCCTGCTCCGTCAGCAGTTCTTCCAGGGATGTGGGGGACTCGGGTTCGGTCGTCATGGGGTGGCCTTCAGCTTTCGTTGAGCGGCGGACAGCAGCGCCATGGCCTCCGGCACCCGGAGCACCCACGCGCCGGCGGCGAACACCGCCGGTACCACCAGGGCGGCGGTCGCGGCGGACAGCAGCGCGGACCCGGTCTGCGCCGACACCGCCCAGCCCGCCGTACCGGCGGCCACGGCGGCCAGCAGCAGGCGGCCGAGGCCGGCCATGACGGCGGCGGGATCGATGGGGATCACCCGGCCGGCGAGGCCGCGCATCAGCAGCAGGGCGGTGGCGGTGATCCCGGCGGCGTTGGCGGCGGCGATCCCGGCGGCGCCCCAGTACCGTACGGCGACGCTCCCGGCCAGCACGGTGATCGCCAGCCCGACGCCCATGGCGGCCAGCGGGAACCAGGTGGGGCGGGCGGCGGAGAAGAACGGCCTGATCAGCGCGCCGACCAGGGTGTGAGCGAGCAGCCCGAGCGCGTACACCCGCATCACCTCGGCGGTGGCGGCCGTCGACTCCGCCGTGAACTGGCCGCGCTGGAAGAGGAGTTCGACCAACTGCGGGGCGCAGGCCATGACGTAGGCGGCGCCGAGCGACGCCACGATCCCGACCAGCAGCAGATCGCGTTCCACCCGGCGCCGCGCGCCCTGCGTGTCGCCCTCCGCCATCGCGCGGGCGACGAGCGGCAGGGTGACGGTGGGGATCATGAGCGCCAGCACCATGGGGATCTGGCTGACCTTCTGGGCGTAGTTGAGGTGCGAGATGGCGCCGGGGGTGAGGGAGGACGCGAGGAAACGTTCCACCAGCACCTGTGCCTGCCGGCTGAGCGCGAACAGCGCGATCGGCGCGACGAGGGCGACGGTGACGCCGAGTACGTACGGACGCGCGGGGTCCTTCGTACGACGCCGGGCGCGCCAGTCGGCCCAGGCGGCGCGGACCGGCAGCTTGCGCAGGAAGAACGGCAGTTGCAGCAGCACCATCAGCGCGCCGCCGAGCGCCACCCCGAGGGCGGCGGCCCGTACCCCGAACCGGTGGTGCAGGGCCAGCGCGGTGGCGATGATGCCGATGTTGTATCCGATGTAGATGGCGGCCGGGGCCAGATAGCTGCGGTGGGCGCGCAGCGCGGCGCTGAGGTAGCCGGCGATGCCGAAGGTGAGCACGGTGACGGCGGTGAGCCGGGTGCAGTCGACGGCGAGGGCGGGGTCGGCGAGGCCGGGGGCGAGGAGCCGTACGAGGAGCGGGGCGCTGAGCGCGGCGAGTGCGGCGGCCAGTGCCAGGCCGAGGAGGAGGCGGGGGAGGGAGGCGGCGAGGAGCCGTCGTACGGCGTCGGGGTCGGGTTCGTTCCGTGCGCCGCGCCGGGCGAGGGCCACGCTGAAGGCGGGGACCAGCACCAGCGCCATGGCTTCCTCGATGAGCAGCGTCGAGGCGAACTCCGGGATCGTCCAGGAGACGAGAAAGGCGTCGGTCGCGCCATCTGCACCGAACAACTGTGCGATCATCTGATCGCGCAGCAGCCCGAACAGCGCCCCGCCCGCCGCCAGCGCGGCCGTCAGGCTCGCGGCCCGCGCCACGAACCGGTTCCCGGTGTCGGCGGACGGCCGCCGCTGTTCCTCCGCCAGCACCTCGCCGCCACCGCCGCTCATGCCGACCGCCCGCCCTCGACCGCGCGCACGTTCGCACCCGCGTTCGCGTTCCCACCCGCACCCGCACCCGCGTCCGGGCGCAACGCGGCCGGCGACAGCGCCCACCACGCCACCAGCCCGAACGCCACCGCCGTCAGCACGGTCGTCGGCCCACCGATGTCCGCATAAAGGAAGTTGACGGTCAGCCACACCACAAGACCCGTCGCCAGCAGCCCGCCGTCCACCACACCACCGCACCGCCGCAACCGCAGCACCGCGCCCAGCAGCAGCGCCGCCCAGCTGCCCGCCACCGCCGCCGCCCCCAGCAGCCCCTGCTCGCTCAGCAGCAGCAGATACATGTTGTGCGGCGACAGCAGCTCCTGCACCTGGAACTCCGCCCCCGCCCCCGCCGTGTCACTGCCCGCCGACAGCGCCAGCGAGGCATGCGTGTCGCGGTACTCCGCGAACCCCTTCAGCCCCACCCCCGTCCACGGCTCCTGCCGCCACATCGCCAGCGCCGCGTCCCACATCGCGTACCGGTCGATCACCGACTGATCCGGGGTGCCCGTCACCTGCCCGATGCTGGTCAGCCGGTCCGCGACCGCGTCCGAGACCAGCGCCGCGCCACCCACCAGCAGCGCCCCGCCGCACGCCAGCAGCGCGAGGGTACGGCGCGCCCGCCGCCACCCGGCGATCAGCAGCACCACACACACGGCGGCGCCGGTGGCCAGCCACGCGCCCCGGCTGAACGACACCGCCAGCGGTACACACAGCACACCCGCGCAGCCCAGCGCCACCGGCCGCCACCAGCGCGGCGCGCCGGGCGGCGGCGCCAGGCCGAGCGCGAGCGCGGCGATCAGCCCGTACGACACGACCGTCGCCATGCCCATCACGTTCAGCGGGCCGAAGGTGCCCACGGCGCGGACGTTCTCGCCCATGTACGAGGCGCCGGTGCCGGTCGCGTACTGCACCACCCCCACCGCGCCCTGCACCAGCGCGAGCGCGACGACCGCGACGGCCACCAGCCGTACGTCGCGCCGCGAGCGCAGCAGCAGCACCAGGGCGAGCGGCACCAGCACGAACACCTGGACGTACCGCAGGAAACCGGGCAGCGCCGCCACCGGATCGGTGGCGCCGATGGTGACGACCGCGAACGCGACGGCCGGCGCGCCCAGCACCGCCGCCGCCTGCACACTGAGCCGGGGCGCGGCGGACCAGCGCCGTACCAGGACGAGGGCGCACGCCGCGACCAGCGCCAGCGAGGCGGCGTCGGCGGGGGTGACCCGGCTGGTGACCGGCAGCATGAGCAGCACGACCGGCAGCACGGCGAGCAGCACCGCCCAGTGCGCGCGCACGGCGCGGGCGGCCCGCGCGACCCGGGCGGCGGGGAGAACGAGCGCGGGCGCGGCCACGGTCAACTCCCCCCGAGCCGGAAGCAGGAGGCGGTGGTGCGCAGCATGATCCGCACATCCGCCCACAGCGTCCAGGTTTCGATGTAGAGGTTGTCGAAACGGGTGCGGTCCTCGATGGAGGTGTCCCCGCGCAATCCGCTGACCTGGGCGAGGCCGGTCAGCCCGACCGGCATCCGGTGCCGGTCGGCGTAGCCGGGGTACGTACGGCTGAACTCGGCCACGAAGTGCGGGCGTTCGGGGCGCGGGCCGACCAGGCTCATGTCGCCGCGCAACACGTTCCACAGCTGGGGGAGTTCGTCGAGGGAGGTACGGCGCAGCAGCCGGCCGGCCGGGCTCATGCGGTGGTCGCCGGCGATGTTCCAGCGGGTGGCGGCCTCTTGGTCGGTGTCGGGGCGCAGGGTGCGGAACTTGAGCATGGTGAACGGCTTGCCGTCCTTGCCGATGCGTTCCTGCCGGAACAGCACCCCGGGCCCGTCGGCGATCCGTACGGCGAGCGCGCAGGCGCCCAGGAGCGGCGCGGCGAGGAGCAGGGCGAGGCCGGCTCCGGCGATGTCGAAGACCCGCTTGAGGAAGTCGGCGCCCCAGGGGCGCCGTTCGGGCGGGTCCAGGCGGCGGCAGGTGTAGCCCCACAGGTGGGAGGCGGGGGCCGGGAACCACAGTGGCGGCTCGGGGTCCACCAGCCATACGGCGCAGCCGCGCTCCCAACAGCGGCGCAGCGGGGCGGTGTCGTCCTGCGCGCGGGTGAACACGACGGTGCGGGCGCCGTGTTCGGCGAGCGCACGGTCGAGCTGGTCCGGTTCGGCCGGGCCGACAGGACGCATCCCGTACTCGGGGTGCTCGGCGAGCAGCGCGGCGACCCGGCGGGCGGTCGCGCCGGTGCCGACGACGAGGGTGGGGCGCGGGCGCTCGCGCACGGCGATCCGGCGCAGCTGATAGACGGCTCCCCGCGCGGTGGCGGCGAGCAACGGCACGAGGAGAAAGGCCGGTCCGCCGCCGCTGAGCAGCCAGCCGAGCAGACCGTGCCCGGCGAGCCGGGGCAGATCGTCCAGGGCGGCGGCCATCGGGCTGGGCCGGTAGAGGCCGCCCCAGGCGTTGAGGGCGAGCAGCACCGCCAGCGCGACCAGTCCGTGCAGCGCGCCCGCGCCGCACGCGACGAGCACGGCGACGGCGAGCACATCGGCGGCCAGCAGCAGCCCGGCGATCCCCGGCCGGCGGCGCCGGCGGCGCCGCGCGGCGGGCACGGCGGCCGGCGGCGCGGGCGCCCGCGCCGGGCCCGGCACCACAACGGTCGCGGGGGCCACGGCGGGCGCGGGGGCGGGTGCGGGGGCCACGGCGGGAAGCAGGGTACGCAACCGGGTGCCGGTATCCGGCACGCTGACGCTATCCATGGGTGAGCCCGCCCCCACTCCCACCCCGAACCGAGGCGTCAGCCGCTGTCGCCGCCCCGCCATCCGCCCGCCCCGGAACCGGCGGCGGGGCAGCCCCCGCACAGCCGGGAGCCGATGACCGAAGCGCGGAGACGACGGCGTCCTCGGGTGCACCACCCGCCGGGCCCGTACGGGGGTCCCGCGCGTCCGACCCCGCCGCCCCGACTCCGTTCGACGGCCCGCTGGGCACTCCGGAACCACCGGAACCACCGGAACCGCCGGAACCACCGGAGTCAACCCCGGGCGGCTCGTGGCCGATGCCACCGACCGATCCCACCGCGACGGCCGGGACCGGCGGCCCACCGCCGGACTCATCGGCCGGCCGCGTTCGCGGGGTGGCCCGGGGCGGTTCGGTTGTCTCCCGCTCCGCCGGTGCCCGGCCGGCCGCCGAGGCCGCCGGCATCCGACCGGCAGCCACCACCGGCAACCCGGTCTCGGGTCCGGCCACCGCTTCCGCTTCCGCCGCCACCGGCACCGGCACCGCCCGGGCCCCCGCCCCGCCGGTACCGGTGCCCGGCCGGAAGACCAGCCGCCGGGCCGCCTCAGCGGCCCGGACCCGTACGTGGCGGCCGGCATCCCGCCGGACCTGCTCGTACAGGTCCGTGTACGCCGCCGCCATCGTGTCCATCCCGTACGCGGCCCGCACATGCGCCTGAGCCGCGCGCGCCAGCGCACGGCGCCGCTCGGGCGCCGTCAGCAGCGCCGTCAGCGCCCACCCCAGCGCGCCCACATCGCCCGCCGGGACCAGGCACTCGCCGGCCTGCCCCGGCGCCAGACTCTCCCGTCCCCCGCCCACGTCACTGAGCACCACCGCCCGCCCCACCGCCATCGCCTCCAGCGGCGCCAGCGCCATCCCCTCCCAGCGCGAGGGCTGCACCACCACATCCGCCGCCGTGTACCACGGCACCGGATCATCGGTGTGCCCCGCGAACAGCACCTGCCGCGGGTCCGCCATCGCCGTCAGCCGCGCCCGCTCGGGGCCGTCCCCGACCAGCACCAGCCGCGCCCCCGGCACCCGTTCCACCACCCGCCGCCAGGCGGCGAGCAGCAGGTCCTGCCCCTTCTGCCGGCACAGCCGCCCCACGCACACCACCAGCGGCGCCCGCTGCGGCAGTCCGTGCACCGCGGCCAGCGCCGCCCGCGCCTGCCGCCGGTCGACCTCCCCGGCCGCCGCGAACCGCTCCAGATCGATCCCGTTCCGGATCACCGACCACCGCCGCGCCGCGATCCCGGCGCGCACCCCCCGCTCGCGTTCGGCCTCGCTCACGCACACCACCCGGTCCGCCCAGCGCGCCCCGAACCGTTCCCAGCGCACCGCCAGCCGTTCCGTCACCCCCTCCGCCGCCTCGAACGACCAGGCGTGCGGCTGGAACACGGTCGGCACCCGCCCCCGTACCGCCAGCCGCCCCGCCAACCCGGCCTTGGCGCTGTGCAGATGCACCACATCGGGCCGCAGCCCGCGCACCGCGCGGGCCACGAACGCCGCCTCCCAGGGCAGGTTGGGGCCGGGTTCGCGGGCGGCGACCCAGTCCCGTACCTCCGCGCCCGCCGCCCGCGCCGCCCCGCGCAGCGGGCCGCCGGGCGGGCACAGCAGCGCGGCACGGATCCCGGCCGCCGTCTGGGCGCGGATCAGGTCCGTCACGACCCGGCCGACGCCACCGTCCGTGGGCTGCGCGACATGCAACACGGTCATGGCTGTTGTCCTCATTCCCGGCCGCCTCACTCGCGGGCGTCGGCCTGGAGGAACACCGCGCCGACCTGGTACGGGCGCGAGCCGCCCGTGAACCGCAGCTCGACCGCGTCCGGCCCGGCGCTCAGCGCCTGCCGCACATCCAGCACGTTGGAGTCGTAGCCGAGGGTGTTGACGTACGCCGGATTGCGCCCGGTGACGTTCCGCCCGTGGTCGGCGATCGTCGAGTCCAGCGCCCGGTGCCGCGCGGTGGAGCCGTCCGCGCCCCGTACGGTCAGCCCGTGCCCGCTGGCGGTCCGCTCCCCGTGGTAGCCGACGACCCCGACGCTGCCCGCCGCACCCGGCGCGATCCGCAGCCCGTCGATGGTCACGGTCACGTCCTGCGCGGGCCCGTCCACCGACTCGAAGCCGTCCCAGATGGCCAGTTCGCGCAGCGGCTCGGCGGGGTTCTCGTAAGCGACGATGAGCGTCCAGCCGCCCCAGGCCCCCATGTCCGAATTGCCCATGGCGACATTGATCTGGGCGACCGTCCAGGCGCCCGGCTGGGACCAGCGCACCAGTTCGGTGATATCGGCGGAGGCGGAGAACCCCTGATGGGCGCCCGCGTCCCGGTGACCGACCATCGAATCGGCGCGGATTTCCTTGTACCGTCCGCCCGGTTCGGCGACCAGCACCCGGTCATTGTCGGCCGGCGGCTTCTGCTCGCCGACGCGCAGATTGGCGCCCCAGTAAAGCCGCGCGTAGCTCACCCGCGACCCCTGTGGAATCCGCAGATCGGCGCTGGAGGAGTTGTACGTGTTGCGGTCGTCGTCGATGTCGATGTACGTCATCTCGTACTGTCCGCTGCGCCCCGCCGCTCCGTTGCGCTGCACATCGGCGCAGGTCGGGGCGGTGACGGAGACGGCCGTCCCACAGGTGATGGCCGAATTGGCGGCCCGTACGATCCCGCCGTGCTGCACCGCGTGATAGCGCTCGGCGAACGGTACGGTCTCGGCCTCCCCCCGATCGGAAGGCGCGGGCATGGCGGTGTGCTGGGACACCCCGACGGACAGCAGGAACGCGGACAGTACACAGACCGCCGCGCGTTTCCCGAACCCCAGAGCAAAACGCATAACTCACCTTCCCGAGCCATTTTCCGACAGGCGTTGAAAACCATGACAGAAAACAAAAGGGAAAGCACGTAAAACACACGGCGTTGAACGCAAGAAGCGATTCTAAGATTTACACACCATCAGGATCGAAGGCGAACTCCGCCGGTCAGGAGACGGCTTCGATGGTGATCCGCTCCGCCCGCGCCAGCTGGTCGACGCCGATGTCGATGTGACCGAGGATCAGCAGATCGGCCGAGGCCGCCGGGCCGTCCCGGTGGAAGAGCGCGAGATTGCCCCAGGGCGCGTAGTACGCGATATCGCCGGCCCTGGCCGGGGACGGTACGGGCGCGCCGTCGGTGGTGAGCCGGCGCGGCGGGTAGCCGATCCGCTCCGTCCCGTGGAAGTCCTCCAGCTCCAGGGTGAGCGGCAGCAAGGTCGCCAGGTCGCGTGCGGCAGGGCTGTCGTTCAAGGTCCCCCGGACGGTGCGGCCGTCGACGGTGACGCGGATGTCCATGGCGGTGTTCCTGTCGGAGCCGGAGGGCGTGCTGGACGGTGCGGACGGCGCGGACGGCGCGGACGGGGCGGGGACCCCCTGCTGATCGCCGGCGCACGCGGCCAGAGCCGGCAACAGCGCGGCGACCACCAGGGAGACGACCGGAGCGGCACGCGGCGGAGTCCGTCGGACGGTGAAGGGCATGGCGTCGTCCCTCGCGTCAGGCGGGCATGGGTTCCGCGTAGTGCCGGAACCCGCCGCGTTCGGTGTGCAGGGCGTACAGCCGCTCCGCCAGCACCGCCGGACTGGAGTGCTCGGAGTCCGGCGCGATCGCGCCGGGCACGATCAGCTGGGCGGCGTGGATGTTCTCCCCGGCGAGCGCGTCGTGCAGCATCGCCGCGTACGCGCTCTCCCCGGCGAACGCCACCGACGTACCGGCCCGCTCCGGGACCGGGCGCACCGCGCTGCCGCCGTTGACGAACAGCAGCGTGCCGCGCCCCAGCGCCCGCATCCCGGGCAGCACCGCGCGCACGCAGGTGACCGGGCCCCGTACCGAGAAGGCCAGCGGGGCGTCCAGATCGTCGGCCGTCGTGTCGAGCACCGACTTCATGAAGTCGGCGCGCGGCAGCGGGCTGTACTGCAAGACCTCGATCGGCCCCAGCTCGTCCCCGGCCGCCGTCAGGGCGATGGTGAGCGAGTCGGGGCGCAGCACGTCGGCGCGGTAGCCACGGGCCTCGACGCCGTCCCCGGCCAGGCTGTCCACCAGCCGGCCGAGGCGGTCCCCGTCGCGGGACAGCAGGGCGACACGGTGGCCGGCGGCACCGAACCGGCGGGCGCAGGCCAGCCCCAGACCGGGGCCGGCGCCGACGAGGGCGTACGTGGTCACGATGAGTACTCCTTACGGATCAGGGGCGCAGCAGGGTCTTGATCGCGCGGCGCTCGTCCATCGCCCGATAGCCCTCGGCGACCTGGTCCAGGGGCAGGGTGAGGTCGAAGACCTTGCCCGGGTCGATCCGCCCCGTCAGCACCCGCTCGATCAGGTCGGGCAGGTAGCGGCGTACGGGGGCGGGCCCGCCGTGCAGGCCGACGTGCGAGAAGAACAGCTCCTGGGCGTCGACCGACACCCCGTGCGGGACGCCGACGAAACCGACGCTGCCGCCCGGGCGCGCGGAGTGCAGCGCCTGCTGCATGGACTCGCCCGTACCCACGCACTCCAGCACGCTGTCGGCGCCGATACCGCCGGTCAGGTCCTTGATGACGGCGACGCCCTCGTCGCCGCGCTTGGTGACGATGTCGGTCGCGCCGAACTCGCGGGCCAGCTTCTGCCGCGACTCATGGCGGGACATGGCGATGATCCGTTCCGCGCCCATCTCCTTGGCCGCGATCACCGCGCACAGCCCGACCGCCCCGTCGCCGACCACCACCGCCGTCGAACCCGGCTTCACCTCGGCGGCCTCGGCCGCCCACCAGCCGGTGCCCATGACGTCCGAGACGGCCAGCAGCCCCGGCCAGAACTCCTCCCCCGGCACCTCGTCGGTGGCGACCAGGGTGCCTTGCGCGTTGGGGATGCGCACGTAGTCGGCCTGGCAGGTGGACATGAACTCGCGGTGCACGCAGTTCGACTGGAAGCCGTTGCGGCAGTTCGCGCAGGTGTTGTCCGACGTGGCGAACGAGCCGACCACGAACTGCCCCGGCTTCACCGCCGTGACCCCGGACCCGACCTCCTCCACGAAGCCGACGTACTCGTGGCCCATCGGATGCGCCTCGGCGACCGGCTCCACACCCCGGTACGGCCACAGATCGGAGCCGCAGACGCAGGTCACGGCGGTACGGATGATCGCGTCGGTGGGGTGGAGAATCCGCGGGTCGTCCAGGGTCTCGAAGCGGACGTCACGGGGGGCGTGGATCACTGCGCCGCGCATGAGAGGGGTTCCTTTGTGCCGGTACGGGTGTACGGGTGTACGGGTGTACGAGTGGGGGCCTGATGGCTCCCTTCAGGTAACCCGTTCCTGGCACCCGAGGCGAGACACCATCAGGGGGTGTACCAGCAGTACATCCCTATGGCCGTGCGCGGGACGTACCGTCGAACACGTGGACAACCGAGCAGCGGTCCGCGAGTTCCTCACCTCGCGGCGCGCCAAGATCACCCCCGGGCAGGCCGGCCTGCCCGCCGGCAGCCGCCGCCGCGTACCCGGCCTGCGCAGGAGCGAGGTCGCCGCCCTCGCCGACATGAGCGTCGAGTACTACGCCAAGCTGGAACGCGGCAACCTCGCCGGCGTCTCCCCGGCCGTCCTCGAAGCCGTCGCCCGCGCCCTCCGGCTCGACGACGCCGAACGCGCCCACCTCCTCAACCTGGCCCAGGCCGCCGACGGCTCCGACGCCCTCACCCGCCCCCGCCGGCGCGGCGCCACCCGGCCGTGGACCCCGCACCGCAGCCTGCAATGGACCCTGGACGCGATCACCGCCGGCCCCGCCTTCGTCCGCAACGGCCGCATGGACGTCCTCGCCGCCAACCAGCTCGCCCGAGCCTTCTACAACGACGTCTACGCCACGCCCCACAACCAGGCGAACCTCGCCCGCTTCGCCTTCCTCGACCCGGCCGCCCACCGCTTCTACCCCGACTGGGACCAGACCGCCGACACCACCGTCGCCATCCTGCGCACCGAGGCCGGCCGCAACCCGCACGACAAGGACCTCCACGACCTGGTCGGCGAGCTGTCCACGCGCAGCGACGCGTTCCGCACCCGCTGGGGCGCCCACAACGTCCGCCTGCACGGCACCGGCACCAAACGCTTCACGCACGAGACGGTGGGTGATCTCTCGCTCGCCTACGAGGGACTGGAGCTGGCCGCCGAACCCGGCCTCACCCTCACCATCTACACCGCCGAACCCGGCTCACCCTCCGAGGAGGGACTGCGCCTGCTCGCGTCCTGGGCGGCCACCCAGGACATCGGCACCGATGCCCTCAGCCGAGGCGTTCCACCGGCTGACGCAGAACGGTCCTGAGCTTCTCGGGGGCGGTACGGCGCGGGTCGCCGAGGTAGATCTCGTGGTGCTTGCCGGTGGGGCGCAGCCGGTTGGCGTCGAGGTAGGTGTGGTGCAGCTCGTTCATGATCGGCGTCTCGTCGTCGTACGAGCCGACGTGCAGCACCTGGGCGCTGAGCCCTTCGTGCAGGATCAGATACCGGAGCTGGGAAATGGTGGCCAGCTTCTTCTTGGCCAGGGCCACCTCCCTGGCCTCCGCCACCCGCTCCTCGGTGATCCAGGCGGGCAGGCTGATCAGCATGGTCCAGTTCCAGCTGTCCTTGGCCCGGCTGGTGAACGCGGCATAGTCCTCCGACCACCACAGCCCCTCCAGCGGCCCGACGACGAAGTCGCGGCCCGCCGAGAACTTGAGGGTGTAGGCGACGGCGTACAGGGCCTGGACCGCACTGGCGTAGGCGGGCGCGGTGTTCGGGTCTCCGGTGCCGTCGACGGCGAGGAAGTGCTGTTCGGGAACGTCGACGGTGGCCCAGGTGGTGTTCTTGGGCGCGTACAGCTCCTTCTTGTCCCGCTTCACGTCGTACGGAGTCGTCGCCACGGCCGGCTCTCCTTCTGCTTCTGAACGGTGCGCGGCGTCGTCCAGCGACGCACGGTAACGGGCCAGCCAGTCCTGCTCGGCGGCCAGCTGACTGAGCGAGTGATCGAAGATCGCCCGTACGAACCCGGGCGCGTCCGCATCCCGCGCCGCCGCCCGCCGAACGTCCTCGACGCGCTCAGCGAGTGCGACGGCCCGCTGGTCAAGGGCGATCCGCAACCGCTCGGGCTCCATGGCGGGCTGATTGGCCAGCCCGACGAGAACGCGCGGAAAAACCGGCACCAGGTCGGCGATCGCCTCCTCGGCCGCAACGGCGCACAGCTGCCGCCCTTCGCCGGTCGCGGCATACACCTTGCGCGCCTTGGCCCCACCGGGCGGGTCCGCATCGGCCTGGGTGATCAGCCCGCGCTGGCGGAGCTTGGTGAGCAGGTAGTAGATCGAGCTGAACCCGATCTCGGTCCAGTCCCGCATCCCCCGTTCGGTGATCACCTTCTCCAGCTCATAACCATGCCGGGGCCGCTCCACGAGCAGCCCGAGCAGGGTCAGCTCGGCGGCGGTCAGACCTGAGTTCATGGGATTATTCTAGTACTAGAATATGGCCGCAGGGGCCGCCGTTGGCGGATGGCCGGCACGACACCGCCGCACCGACCACCACACCCATCACCGATCAGACCGACCGAAGCCCCCCATCCACGACGGCCCGCCGAAACTCCCCCCACCGCTCACCGGCGAACCGCAACGGGACGCGATGGCGAGCCTTGGAGTCCCGCACGGCTATCCCGCCAGGAAGGTCGGTGACCTCCACACAGTCGTGCTCTGCTCCGCTGGCCGTCGCCTTGCGCCAGCGCGCAGTGGAGAGGTCATTGATGTGCAACTCATCCATGAAGATCCCCATCAGAAATGGCCTGCTGAAAGTCCGCCCACCGCTCGACGGTGAACCGCAGCGGAGTGCGATACCGAGCTTTCGAGTCCCGCACGGCTATGCCGCCGGGAAGGTCTGCGACCTCCACACAGTTGTGTTCAGGACCGCTGGCGGTGGCCTTGCGCCAGCGAGAGGCTGAGAGGTCATGCGCATGCAGTGCCGCCAGAGCGTCATTCACTTCCGTTGCCTTTCTTCCAGTTGTGAAATGCGTGCGAAAGAGTCCTCCACCGACAGGGCAGCCGCCCGGATGCGATCGACCGCCTGTGCGAAGGTTGACGTGCCGTCGCCCTCAACGTAAGTAGCACCGCTGAGATTCTCCAGCGACACAATTTCCGGGGCCGGCCCGGGGAAGCTGACCAGGCTGAACCCGCCGAAGATCCCCGGGTGGGCGGTGCAGTCAAGCGGCATGATCTGGAGAGTGACGTTGGCCATCTGGGCAACGTCGAGCAGCCTCTGGAGCTGTTCCCGCATGGTGCCCGGCCTCACTGCGAACCGCTGGTGCAGCGCAGCCTCATGGATGATCGCCCACAATTCCAAGGGGCGCTCGGGTCGTGACAACACGGCCTGCCGGGCCCGGCGCACCTCGGTCAGCGCCGCAATCTCCTGTGGCGTCCGGGATAGCGACGTCCCCGTCATGCTCTCCAGCGCGTAGTTGGCCGTCTGCAACAGGCCCGGGATGACCAGTGGGGCCCATTCGCAGATCCGGTCGGCGTCGTCCTCCAGGGAGATGTAGTCGGCGTACGACTGCGACACCACACCGCTGTACGTCTGCCACCAGCCCTTCTTGTCCGCGTCCCGGGCCAGGTTCTCCAGTGCGGTCAGCACCTCGGGGTCGTTTATGCCGTAGCCCCGGAGCAGGGTGGGGACTTGGGTGGGCGGGATCTTCTGGCGGGCGTTCTCGATTTTGGAGAGCTTCGGGGCCGACCAGCCCATGGCCTCGGCCGCGTCGTCCAGGTTCAGGCCGGCCTCGTTGCGGAGCTTCCTCAGCGTTGTGCCGAGCCGCCTTCGGCGGATCGTCGGCACCAGCGGTTGATGGGGCATATTCCGCAGTCTTGCACCATCCCCAGCTCCCTCACGCTCCATCCGAGGCCGCCCATTCACTCTTTAGGGCAGAAACCTTGCGGCCCCTTGAAGACTTAGGGCACCCTCCAAGGGGGTCGCCGAATGTGGCGCCAACCGGGCGCCGGCCCGGCCCACTTGATCCACCATCGGCTGGAGGCCGTCGTGTCCACACCGCAGTCCGCGACCGTGCCTGTCCCGGCCCAAGCCCGGGGCGGGTACTTAAAGCGTCGGAAGCGTGGGTTCTCGCTCTACATCGACGCCTGTGCGGAGCAACTGTGCATGGTCCGTGAGCTGATCGCCCGGACGCTCGGCGATGCCGCCGTGGATCTCGGCACCTGCGAGAACACGCAGCTCGTCGCCTCCGAGCTGGTCGGGAACTGCGTACGGGCCTGCGGGGACCGGGTCCCGCTGGTCATCGAGATCGATGCCGGGCGGGCCGGGGTCTGGGTCAAGGTTCATGATCCGGAACGGAATCGGCTGCCGCGCCGCAAACCCGTCGCCCTCGACGATCCCGTCTCGGAGTCGGGACGCGGGCTGTGGCTGCTGGACCTCCTCGCGCCGGGGTGGCATGTGGTGCCCACCCCGCTCGGCAAACAGGTCGTGTGCTGTCTGCCGTACGAAGCGGGCCGGCCATGACCGGGCCGCACAGCGTTGACGAGTTCACCTTCGCGGGGCATCGGTTCCGGGTCCGCACCGACCCGTCCCTGCGGCTGCTCCAGCTCGCCCGGCTCCGCGACTTCGTCCCGGACCTGGGGCCCGCGATGCCCTGCCGCTGCCGGTACCCGACCACGGTACGTATCCACCACAACGGCGAACTGTTCCAGGACCGCGCCGCCCGGCTCGCCCGGGCGCCCTCGCTGCCCACCACACCCCTGCGCGGCGAGCGCTACCTCTTCTCGGCCATCGGCGACGTCCACTGGTGGCGGCCCGCCGAACCCGCCGGGGGGAACCATCTGTACGCCCGGGACCCGGCCGGGCGCCTGCACATCGTGCTGGACCCGGCCGCCCACGGCACCGAGCACCATCTGCCGCGCGTCATCCGCGAAGTGGTCCTGCGCTGCGCCGAACACCGGCGCTGGGCCTTCTTCCGGGCCTGCGCCGCCGCGACGCTGGGCGGCCAGGGGGTGCTGATCGCCGGGCCGCCCGGCTGCGGCAAGGGCACCGTGCTGCGGGCCCTCACCGTGTACCGGCCGGCGCAGCTGGTCGCCTCGGGGCGCACCGCCGTCACGGCGGACCGCGTTCCGGCGGTGGTCGGGATACCGCTGCCGGTGGGGGAGCGCACCCCGAGGGAGTTCGCGGACGTCTACCGCACCCGGGTGCGCGAACGCGCCCCGCTGCGGCTGGTGGTCCTCCCCCGCCTCACCGGTGACGCCCGGCCGCCCCGGCTGGAACTGCCCGGCCCGGAGTGGGCGCGCGCCGCTCTCGCATCGGTGTGCTGCACCCCGGACGACGAGACGTGGCTGGCGCCCTGGCTGGCCGAACGCACCCGACCACCGGGCGCGTTACGCCTCCAGGCCGCCGCCCTCATCGACCGGATGGTGGCCGGCGTCCGCGTCATCACGGTGACCGCCGGCCGCCACGCCCCCCGCCTCGCCGAACACCTCACCGACACCATCACCCGCCAACTCCCCTGACAACCCGACATGCGCACAGGGAGACCCGGGACCGGGTTCGCCATGAGATGGCCGCACAACGTTCAGCGGATCACGTACCCCCTCCAGTACTTCGAACCGGGTTCCGCACCGCATCGCGCAGGACGGACAGCAGGCGGGCCGCCCGTGAGTCGGGGCGCCTCGGCGGTGTGCGCGCGAGCTGCCCCAACATCGCGCGGGAATACTCTGTCAGCTCGCGTCCAAGCTCCAAGGCGGTGCGCCGCGTACGCACTCGGCGCAGCACGGGTGTCGCAACAGCCATCAGCGACAGAGTCAGCATGATCGCGTAGCCGAAGAACGTAGCGCGGTTGACCCCGTGGCTGATCGACGGCCACACGGCAAGAATGAGCGGCAGCGCGATGGAGGCGACGACAACGACCTGTCGCCCGCGCGGCTCTGCTCTGAATGCCGCACGCCAACTCTGCTCCTGCACCGATTCAATGATGCGGGACCCGATGGCGCCCAGGATCACCGCCCGCCTCCGCATGTGGGAGTGCTCGCGGTCAGTCTGCGGGAGTCCCGCCGACAGGAGACGAGTCAGCTCGGCCGCCTCCTGCCGCCAGCGTGCGCGAGCCACGGGCCGGGGGCCTCTGCCAGTGGCATCCCAGTACAGTTGGCGGGCCGCAATAAACACAAAGAGAGCGGCGAAGACGACGCCAGAAAGTGTGGACCTGGCATCCTCGCCGATCATGCCACCGGCGTAGCCACCCAACAGACCTACCACGGTGAGCAGTAACGGCGTCTGGAACAACGTCGAGTGCCGGTGGTCGGGCAGTTCATGCAGGTGTCGTTCGACATCCGATACGCGACGCCGCAACAACAGCGACACCACTTCGCCCCCCAGCGTGGCAACGACATAGATCATCTCGATGCCGAGCAAGGTCATCCACGCATACATCTCCACTGGTCGCAGCATAGAGCGCAGCCGGATGACCGGTTATTGACAGCAGCATTGTGGTTGTTGTGCGACAGCGATTCCGGCATCACCCCCTGGGAGGGCGTGGGGCGGCCTAATCTCCGGGCGCGACCCGGCCGACACCCGCCGCCCCTCCTGGTCCCCGATGCCGGCTCGCCCAACGGGCCACTCAGGCGCAAGGAAGGCCGGAGTGAACCGAGACGGCCGCCACCGGGTTCCTTTCGGTGGCGGCCGTGGAGGCCGTGCGGGCCGAGTTGGGGGTCAGAAGGGGTACGCGGGGAAGGTGCAGGTGGGCACGGATCCGGTGCCGCCGGTCACCGTGCTGGTGCTCACTCCGGTGCCGGACGGCTTGACGGTCGAGTTGTGCAGGGCGACGGCCGCGTACTGGCTGTCGGTGGTGTTCACGTCCAGGGCGATGTTGAGCAGCGTGACGTCCAGCGGGTTGGCCGCGTTGTAGCCGATGAACTCCGAGCGGGCGCCGGAGACCGAGTTCGTGGCCCGTACCCCGTTCACCACGATCCCGCTGAACACCGGCGTGGAGCCGCTGCCGCTCGCATAGTGGGTGTTGAACACCAGCGGGCGCTTCACCAGCGTGATGCAGTTGCTCTCGTAGGTCACCCGGGTCACCGGCCCGCCGTTCGAGCCGCCGCTCTTGATGCGCAGGCCGACGCTGTGGCCGCTCGGGTTCCCGTACGCGTCGGTCCCGGTGAGGGTGTTGTTGCGCACCAGGACGTTGCTGACGCCGGAGTTGGTCTCGCTGCCGATCGAGATGCCGTGGGTGCCGTAGAAGTGGCTGTCCCGGACGGTGATGTTCTTCGAGGGGGCGCTGCCGCCCTTGATGGCGATGCCGTCGTCGCCGGTCATGATGTACGAGTGGGCGATCGTCACATCGGTGGCGCCGGCCGGGTCGATGCCGTCCGTGTTGCGGGCGGTGGCCGGGGTCTTGATGCGGACGCCCCAGGCGGTGAAGCCGGTGGCGTTCTGGTACGAGACGTGGAAGTTCGCCGCGTTGACCAGGTCGAGGTGGTGCAGCGTGAAGTTGTCGGCCTTCGTCGCCTGGATGAGGCGCGGGTTGTTCTGTTTGGCGTTCTGCTCCTTGGCCTGCGCGGCCAGGTCCCACCAGGTGGTGGCCGTGGCGGTGCCGCGCAGCCGCAGGTCGCCGCGCCCGTCGATGCGGCCCTGGCGGCCGTCGGCGCCGCGCTCTCCGTGGATGCCGGCGTTGGCGGCGCCGACGGTGAGCAGCGCCCGGCAGCCGCCGGATTCCGGGCCGACCGTGCCGCAGGCCGGCTTGCCGCTGATCTGGTAGTCGGCGGGGTTGAGCGACCCGTACAGGGTCACCCGGCTGTCCAGCACCAGCACCACCCCGCGCGGGATGGTCAGCGGGCCGGTCAGGAACGCCACATGGTCGCCGCTGGCGGCCAGCCGCACCGCGACCTGCCCGGAGCCGGAGCCGCCCTGCGCGCAGCCGTCCAGGGCCTGCTGGACGCGTACGGTGTCGGGCGGCGCCGCCTCCTGTGTCTCGCCGGACTTGCGGGAGGCCATCGTCAGCTTGGCGTTGAGGGTCTGGCACACGGTGGCGGGCGCGGCCGGCTCGCGCACCGTACGGCTGTCGCCGGTGGCGAGCGGCGGGACGGTGGCGGCGCCGGAGGTGGTCGCGGCCATCAGCAGGCCGCCGACGGCGAGTACCCCGGCGAGGGAGGCGCTGACCGCGACCCTCGTCCGGGTGAAGGACGGGGCGCGGTGCCCCCTGCGGCCGGGTCCGGGTCTGTCTGTGTGCATCTGCTGGTCGTCCTTCCCACGGAACAAACGATCTTCAGCATCTCGTCGCCGCCGCCCCGCCAGGGGTTGCCGTCACCCCGCCGAAAACCTCCGTGGTGTAAATCACACCGGATGTTCACCTCTCCTCCGCCTACGGAGCGCAGCCGAAGAACACCGGAAAAACGGAAAAGCGGAGCGGCCGGCATCGTGATTACGATGCCGGCCGCTCCGACTGGTGCGCGAGGGGGGAGTTGAACCCCCACGCCCTTTCGGGCACTGGAACCTGAATCCAGCGCGTCTGCCTATTCCGCCACCCGCGCATTGGGTGTTGCCGCCTTGTGCTGACCGGGCCTTGGCCCCTGGCGACGAACAGAAGATTAGCACGCACCGGGCACCGCTCTCACCTCGGCAATCCACGCCCCCGACCCGCGCCGCCGCGACCCCGGCCCACGGCCGTAATCCCTCCCCATCCCTCCGCAGAACCTCCGCGCATGCGGGACACTGTTCTCTGCTCCCCTTTACGATCCCGGGGGGAGCAGCGGCGTGGGTGCGGGGACCGTCCGGGGCCATCCCGGGAACCACCTGATCGTCTCGCGCGTGGATACGATCAGTAAGCACTACCGCGCCGAACCGCAGGCTGTCGGGACACCGGAAGGAGGTGCGTCATGGGAGTCTTGAAGCGTTTCGAGCAGCGCCTCGAAGGTCTCGTCAACGGCACCTTCGCCAAGGTCTTCAAGTCCGAGGTGCAGCCGGTGGAGATCGCCGGCGCGCTCCAGCGCGAGTGCGACAACAACGCCACCATCTGGAACCGCGACCGCACCGTCGTTCCCAACGACTTCATCGTCGAGCTGAGCGGCGGCGACTACGAGCGGCTGGCCCCGTACTCCGGGCAGCTCGGCGACGAACTGGCCGGAATGGTCCGGGAGTACGCCAAGCAGCAGCGCTACACCTTCATGGGCGAGATCAAGGTCAACCTGGAGAAGGCGCCCAACCTCGACACCGGCCTGTACCGGGTCCGCAGCCGCACCCTGGCCGCCAGCAGCAGCGCGCAGCAGAGCCCCGGCGCCCCGGCGTACGGCGCCCCTCCCACGGCGTCCCCGCACTCCCCGCCGCCCGGCGCCCCGGCCCGCCCGGCCGGCGCGCCCCCGCTGCCCGCCGGACCGCCGCCCGGCGCGGCCCCCGGTGTGCGCGGTACGGTGCGCCGCTGGGTGGAGATCAACGGCGCGCGGCACCAGATCTCGCGCCCCACCCTGGTGCTCGGCCGCAGCACCGAGGCGGACGTCCGGATCGATGACCCCGGGGTCTCCCGGCGGCACTGCGAGATCCAGGCCACAGAACCGGCCACAATCCGGGACCTGGGCTCGACCAACGGCATCGTGGTCGACGGGCAGCACACCAAACGCGCTACGCTCCGCGACGGCTCACGCGTCGTCGTGGGCAGCACCACCATCATTTACCGGCAAGCCGAAGGGTGAAGCGGGGGCAATGTCAGAGCTGACCCTGACGGTCATGAGGCTGGGTTTCCTGGCCGTCCTGTGGCTGTTCGTGATCGTGGCCGTGCAGGTGATCCGCAGCGACCTGTTCGGCACCCGGGTCACCCAGCGCGGCGCCACCCGCCAGGGCGGCAACGCCCCGATGCAGCCGCGTGCCCGGCAGCAGCAGAAGCCGGAGCAGGCCAAGCCCGCCCGCGGCGGCCGGGGCGGCGGGCGGCAGCGCCGCGGCGCCCCCACCAAGCTGGTGATCACCGAGGGTTCTCTCACCGGAACCACTGTCGCCCTGGCGGGACAGACCATTACGCTCGGCCGGGCACACGACTCGACGATCGTGCTGGACGACGACTACGCCTCGGGGCGGCACGCCAGGATCTACCCCGACCGCGACGGCCAGTGGATCGTCGAGGATCTCGGATCGACCAATGGCACCTACCTTGAGCGCGGCCGGCTGACCACGCCGCAGCCGATCCCGCCCGGAGCGCCGATCCGGATCGGCAAGACGGTCATCGAGCTGCGGAAGTAGGGACGGCCACCATGAGGACCGGGATCACCGGGATGACCGGAGGGCGGGCAGCGTGTTCGGAGCCCCGGAACGGGCGGGTGAGGTGAGCATGACACTGTCCTTGAGATTCGCCGCCGGATCACACGTCGGCATGATCCGCGACCACAACGAGGACTCCGGCTACGCCGGCCCCCGCCTCCTCGCCATCGCGGACGGCATGGGCGGCCAGGCCGCCGGCGAGGTCGCCTCCTCCGAAGTGATCTCCACCCTCGTCCAGCTCGACGACGACATCCCCGGCTCCGACATCCTCACCTCCCTCGACTCCTCCGTGCAGGCCGCCAACGACCGGCTGCGCTCCATGGTCGAGGAGGACTCCCGCCTCGACGGCATGGGCACCACCCTCACCGCACTGCTGTGGACCGGCCAGCGGCTCGGCGTCGTCCACGTCGGCGACTCCCGCGCCTACCTGCTGCGCGGCGGCGAGCTGACCCAGATCACCCAGGACCACACCTGGGTGCAGCGGCTCGTCGACGAGGGCCGCATCACCGAGGAAGAGGCCACCACCCACCCGCAGCGCTCGCTGCTGATGCGGGCCCTGGGCAGCGCCGACCACATCGAGGCCGACCTCTCCATCCGCGAGGTACGGGCCGGCGACCGCTATCTGGTCTGCTCGGACGGCCTGTCCGGCGTCGTCAGCCACGACACCCTCCAGGACACCCTCGGCGCCTTCCTGCCCCCGCAGGACACCATCCGCGACCTCATCGAGCTGGCCCTGCGCGGCGGCGGCCCCGACAACATCACCTGCATCGTCGCCGACGTGCTGGACGTCGGCACCCAGGAGGGCGACACCCTCGCCCAGCAGCTGTACGACGCCCCGCAGATCGTCGGCGCCGTCGCCGAGGTACAGGCCCAGACCGGCGGCGACGCCCCGGCCACCCCCGCCTCCCGCGCCGCCGAACTCGGCCGCCAGCAGCCCGGCACCCCCGGCGGCGGACCCGGGGCCGACGGCCAGGGCGGGGTACCGCCCGGCACCTTCGGCGCCTTCACCGACGACGAGTACGTACCGCAGCGCCCCCGGCGCCGCCCCTGGCGCACCGTAAGCCTCTCCGTCCTCGCCCTCGCCGTCATCGGCGGCGGCCTGTACGCCGGCTACCGCTGGACCCAGAACCAGTTCTACGTCGGCGCCAACGGCGACCACGTCGCGCTCTTCCAGGGCGTCAGCCAGGACCTGGGCCCGCTCAGCCTGTCCAGCGTCAAGGAGGACCACCCCGAGATCCCCCTGGCCCTGCTCCCCGACTACCAGCGCAGCCAGGTCGAGGGCTTCATCTCCGTCAACGATCTCGCCGAGGGCAACGCCCGGATCGCCGAGCTGGGCGAGCAGGCCGACGCCTGCCAGGCGCTCGCCGACCAGCGCGACGCCCTCGCGGCGGCCGAGCAGCACAAGCAGGACGAGCAGGACGCCAAGAACGACGGCAACAACGTCACCCCGGACAACCCGGAGAACCCGGAGAACCCGGAGAACCCGGACGACTCGGAGGACCCTGAAGCCACCGAACCCCCCACCGGGGGCGGCGCAGCAGCCGGCCCCGGCCCCGAGATCCCGACCCTCACCGAACGCCAGCAGCAGCTCGCGCGGTACTGCGCCTCTTAGCCGGCGTCCCGCGTAAGCGAGGCCCGTGCCCGCGCCCACCCGGGCGGCACGGCCTGGCGCGACCCAGAGACCTGAAGCGATGAGCACCAGCAACACCACCGTCTCCACCGGCGGGCTGCCCAGCCGCCGGAACACCGAGCTGGCGATGCTCGTGTTCGCCGTGCTCATCCCCGTGCTGGCCTACGCCAACGTGGGCCTCGCCAAGGACGGCTCGATCCCCGCCGGCACCCTCCAGTACGGCCTGGGCCTGGGTGCGATGGCCGCCGTGGCGCACCTGGTGGTACGGCGCTGGGCCCCGTACGCCGACCCGCTCATGCTGCCGATCGCCACCCTCCTCAACGGCATGGGACTGGTACTGATCTGGCGGCTGGACCTGGAGCCGTCCATCACCACCGCCAAGCTCGGCGGCGCGATGGCCCCCAACCAGCTCATGTGGTCCGCGCTCGGGGTGGCGCTCTTCCTCGGCGTGCTGATCTTCCTCAAGGACCACCGCATCCTCCAGCGCTACACCTACATCTCCATGGTGGTCGCGCTGATCCTGCTGATCTCCCCGCTGTTCTTCGGCGAGGTCAACGGCGCCCGGATCTGGGTCACCATCCCCGGCGTCGGCTCGCTCCAGCCCGGCGAGTTCGCCAAGATCGTCATCGCCGTCTTCTTCGCCGGCTACCTGATGGTCAAGCGCGACGCCCTCGCGCTCGCCTCCCGCCGGGTGCTCGGCGTCTACCTCCCACGCGGCCGTGACCTGGGCCCGATCCTGGCGATCTGGGCGGTCTCGCTCATGATCCTCATCTTCGAGACCGACCTGGGCATGTCCCTGCTGTTCTTCGGGATCTTCGTGGTGATGCTGTACGTCGCCACCGAGCGCACCAGCTGGATCATCTTCGGCCTGCTGCTGTCGGTCTCCGGCGCGGTCGTCGTCGCCAACGCCAACAGCCACGTCGGCCAGCGCGTCGACAACTGGCTCAACCCGCTCGCGCTCCAGAACGGCGGCGTCACCGAGACCGCCCAGTCGATGTACGCCTTCGGCTCCGGCGGCCTGTTCGGCTCCGGCCTCGGCCAGGGCTACTCACGGCTCATCGGCGGCATCGCCACCAAGTCCGACTACATCCTGGCCACCGTCGGCGAGGAGCTGGGCCTGGTCGGCCTGATGGCCGTCATCCTGCTGTACGGGCTGCTCATCCAGCGCGGCCTGCGGACCGCGCTGGCCGCCCGCGACCCGTTCGGCAAGCTGCTCGCGGTCGGCCTGTCCGGGGTCTTCGCCATCCAGATCTTCGTCGTGGCCGGCGGGGTCACCGGGCTCATCCCGCTGACCGGCATGACCATGCCGTTCCTCGCCCAGGGCGGCTCGTCCGTCATCGCGAACTGGGCCTTGATCGCGCTCCTACTTCGGATCAGCGACACTGCACGACGACCCGCACCCGCCCCCGCGCCCAACACGGACGTCGAACAGACTCAGGTAGTACGAGTATGAACAAACCAATGCGACGCGTCGCGGTCTTCTGCGGCCTGCTCATCCTCGCCCTGCTGGTCCGGGTCAACTGGGTGCAGTTCGTCCAGGCCGACGAGCTCCAGACGGACGCCAACAACCGGCGGGTCCTCATCGAGCGGTACGCCCACCCGCGCGGCGACATCATCGTCGACGGCCAGCCCATCACCGGCTCGGTCGAGACCGACGACAACGACTTCACGTACAAGCGCACCTACACCGACGGCGAGATGTGGGCGCCGGTCACCGGCTTCGCCTCGCTCTTCAACACCACCCTGCTCGAAGGCATCTACGACTCGATCCTCACCGGGGACGACGACCGGCTGTTCTTCAACCGCACGATCGACATGCTCACCGGCAAGGACCGCACCGGCGGCAACGTCGTCACCACCCTGAACGAGGACGCCCAGCGGGCCGCCTTCGAGGGGCTGGGCGACAAGAAGGGCGCGGTCGCCGCGATCGATCCGCGCACCGGCGAGATCCTCGCCCTGGTCTCCACCCCCTCCTACGACCCCTCCACCTTCACCGGCAACACCTCCGAGGACACCGAGGCGTGGAGCGCGCTCCAGAAGGAGAACGATCCCGACGACCCGATGCTCAACCGGGCGCTGCGCGAGACCTACCCGCCCGGCTCCACCTTCAAGGTGGTCACGGCGGCGGCGGCGCTGGAGAACGGGCTGCTGGACGGCGTGGACACCAAGACCGACTACCCCGAGCCGTTCGAACTGCCCGGTACCAACGGCCGTACCCTGGACAACCTCATCAAGGGCCGCTGCGCGGACGCCACGATCCGCATCGCCCTGGAGGACTCCTGCAACACCGTCTTCGCCGGCATCAGCGATGAGCTGGGCAACGAGACGATGATGGAGACCGCCGAGTCCTTCGGCTTCAACGAGGAGATCTTCACCCCGGTCCGCGCCGAGGCCAGCCAGTACCCCGAGGACAACGCGCCGCAGAACGCCATGGCCGGCATCGGCCAGGCGTCCAACCGGGCCACCCCGCTCCAGATGGCCATGGTCGCCGCCGCCATCGCCAACGACGGCAAGCTCATGCAGCCGTACATGGTGGACCGGCTGGAGGCCCCGAACCTCAATGTGATCGAGCAGACCGAGCCGCAGGAGATGAGCCGGCCGCTGTCCGCCGAGAACGCCCAGGCGCTCCAGTCCGCCATGGAGTCCGTGGTCGAGGAGGGCACCGCCTTCAACGCCAAGATCGACGGCGTGAAGGTCGGCGGCAAGACCGGCACCGCGCAGCACGGTGAGAACAACGCGGCCATCCCGTACGCCTGGTTCATCTCCTACGCGATGACCGACAACGGCTCCCCGGTCGCGGTCGCCGTCGTGGTCGAGAACGGCTCCGACGACCGCAGCGAGGTCGGCGGCAACGCGCTCGCCGCCCCCATCGCCAAGGACGTCATGGAAGCCGTCCTGGCCGGCCAGAATTGACCGCACCGTGACAACCGCGCCCACCCGTCACACGTCATACACATGACCGGCCCGTACCGGCCCCTTCCCGGCGGCACGCGATACCGGTTGCGTATCAGCGAGCGGCCGGGGGCCGGGCCCCCGGCCCGCGGCGGGTACCGTAAGCCAGAGCTTGGACCCCTCGTGCCCGAGGTCGGGGGACCCCAGCCGGGCCGACCACAGGTGCGGCCGGGATCGAACGGAGAGGGCAGCAATCATGGATGAGCCGCGTCGCCTCGGCGGGCGGTACGAGATCGGCCATGTGCTCGGTCGCGGAGGCATGGCCGAGGTGCACCTGGCCCATGACACGCGTCTCGGCCGTACCGTCGCCGTCAAGACCCTGCGCACCGACCTCGCCCGCGACCCCACGTTCCAGGCCCGCTTCCGCCGCGAGGCGCAGTCCGCGGCCTCGCTGAACCATCCCGCGATCGTCGCGGTGTACGACACCGGCGAGGACTACGTCGACGGGATCTCCATCCCGTACATCGTGATGGAGTACGTGGACGGCTCCACGCTGCGTGAGCTGCTGCACTCCGGGCGCAAGCTGCTGCCCGAGCGCGCGCTGGAGATGACGATCGGGGTGCTCCAGGCGCTGGAGTACTCGCACCGCAACGGGATCGTGCACCGCGACATCAAGCCGGCGAACGTGATGCTCACCACGTCCGGCCAGGTCAAGGTGATGGACTTCGGAATCGCCCGGGCCATGGGCGATTCCGGCATGACCATGACGCAGACGTCGGCCGTGATCGGCACCGCCCAGTACCTGTCGCCCGAGCAGGCGAAGGGCGAGCAGGTCGACAACCGGTCCGATCTGTACTCCACGGGCTGCCTGCTGTACGAGCTGCTGGCGGTCCGGCCGCCGTTCATCGGGGACTCCCCGGTGGCGGTGGCGTACCAGCATGTGCGCGAGGAGCCGCAGCCGCCGAGCGTCTTCGATCCGGAGGTCACCCCGGACACCGACGCCATCGTGCTCAAGGCCCTGATGAAGGACCCCGACTACCGCTACCAGAACGCCGACGAGATGCGCGCCGACATCGAGGCGGCCCTCGACGGCCGCCCGATCTCGGCCGCGCTGCCGGTGGGCGCGGCGGCGTACGGGTACGACGACCGGCCGACGACCGCGCTGCGGGCGGCCGACCCGGGGACCGCGATGCTGCCGCCGGCCGACGGCGACCGGTACGACGACGGCTACGGGCGGGCGGACCGGCGGCAGCGCAAGAGCAATCTGTCGACGATCCTGCTGGTGCTGGCCGGGGTGCTGGTGCTGATCGGCGCGATCTTCATCGGCAAGGCGCTGTTCGCGGGGGACACCCCGCCCAGTTCGATCAAGGTGCCCAACCTCGCCGGGCAGACCCTTGAGGACGCGGAGAAGCTGGCCAACGGCTTCGTCCTCAAGGAGGAGGGCAGCAAGCCGTGCGAGGAGCCCGAGGGCACCATCTGCGAGACCGACCCGGCGGCCGGCTCCGAGATCGAGCGCGGTGACACCGTCACCGCGATCATGTCGGAGGGCCCGGCGGCGATCGAGGTCCCGGATGTGACGGACAAGACGTTCGACGAGGCGAAGGGCGAGCTGGAGGACGCGGGCTTCAGCGACATCCAGCAGGAGTCCGAGGTGAGCACCACCGTCGAGCCGGGCACGGTGCTCTCCCAGGATCCGAAGGCGGGCGCGGAGGCCAAGCCGGACGCGACCATCACCCTGACGGTGGCGGCGGCGCCGGACACCGTGTCGGTGCCGGACGTGGTGGGCAGGACGTTCGACGAGGCGAAGGCCACCCTGGAGGGCGCGGGCTTCGTCGTCACCCGGGTCAACCAGACGGATGACTCGCGGCCCGAGAACACGGTGATCAGCCAGAACCCGGGCGCCGGGGGCCAGCACACGCCGAACGGCACGGTGACCCTGACGGTGGCCCAGCCGTCGCCGAACCAGCAGCCGGAGCAGGTCGGGATTCCCGACCTGACCAACCAGCCGCTGAACTCGGCCCGGCAGCAGCTGGAGCAGTCGGGCCTGCGGGTGAAGGTGGAGGGGCCGGACAACGACACGGCCGTCGTCTACGCCACCAACCCGGGTGCGGGCACCCAGGTGGACAAGGACTCCGAGGTCACCGTCTACACCTACGACCCGGGCCAGGTCGGCGACCCGGCCGGGGCGGACGGCGGCGGCGACAACGGCGGAAACAACGGGAACAACGGGAACAACAGCGGCAGCTGGCCCTTCGGCGGGGGAACCGGCTGACCGTGACCGCCGCCGGGGCGAGCCCCCGGGGCGTTACCGGACCGGGGTACGGGTGAGGGCCCGGCAGCATTGCTGCCGGGCCCTCACCCGTACCCGCAGGCGCGCATCCGTACCCGCGGGCGCGCATCCGCCCGGCGCGGCCGGCCGCTGCCGTGGTGGCTTGCGGGCCGGTTACGGGCGCGGTGCGCTGTCCTCGCCCAGGATGTCGGGGGCGGGTGCTCCCGTGGAGTCGGCGGCGTCGAGTTCGGTCGCGGGGGTGGGCTCCATCAGCCAGTCGGGGCTGGACTGGTTCTGCCACCAGCGCCAGGCGAGGACCGCGGTGCCCACCAGCACGCCGGCCACGCCGAGCCGTCGCAGCCCGCGCCGTCGCCGGGCGGCGCAGCGGCGGCGGTGGATGGCCTGCTGGATCTCCCGGTTGGTCACCTGCCCGCGCAGCGCCGCGAAGGCCGCCGCCGACCGGGCCGCCGCCTCCTGGGAGGCCGGGCCGGCCGCCGCGATGGCGGCCTCGATGCGCGGTCCGGCCACGTCCCGGGTGCGGATCGCCGCGATCCGGGCCCGCTCGGCGGCCCGTACGGCGGCGGCGTCCATGCCCTCGGGCAGGTTCTGCCGGGCCTGGTTGAGCCCCTGCTGGAGGCCGTCCCGGGCGGCGCCGGCCGCCCGCTGGGCGTGTGGTGCCAGATAGGTTCCGGCGTCCCGCGCGTAGCAGGCGGCCTGCTCCCGTACCGACCGCGCCTGTCGTGGTCGCATGCGCGTGCGAGTCATATGTCCTCCTCAGTACCGCTTTTAGGCAGTACATACCGCTATCTCCGCTTGTGTGGAAATCATGCCGCTTGGGGGAGGTATCAGCACGCGAAACGGGCATCCGGGCGCAGGGTGTGTCGTCAGCGCATGGCAGGATCGTTGACCGTCACTGACGTAAACGGAAGGTACATCGTGGCTGAGAAGCTGTACGCCACCCTGAAGACGAACCGCGGCGACATCGAGGTGGAGCTCTTCCCGAACCACGCGCCGCAGACGGTGAAGAACTTCACCGAGCTGGCCCAGGGCACCCGGGAGTGGGTGGACCCCAACACCGGTGCCAAGACCAACGCCAAGCTGTACGACGGCACGGTCTTCCACCGGGTGATCGAGGGCTTCATGCTCCAGGGCGGCGACCCGCTGGGCAACGGCACGGGCGGTCCGGGCTACAAGTTCAAGGACGAGATCCACCCCGACCTGGCCTTCACCAAGCCCTACCTGCTGGCGATGGCCAACGCCGGCCCGGGCACCAACGGCTCGCAGTTCTTCATCACCGTGTCCCCCACCACCTGGCTGACCGGCAAGCACACCATCTTCGGTGAGGTCACCTCCGGCCAGGAGGTCGTCGACGCGATCGCGGCCACCGACACCAACCCCCGTAACGACCGCCCCGTCAACGACGTGGTGATCGAGACCGTGGTCATCGAGACCCGCTGACCCGGCGCTGACCCAGCGCTGACCCGGGCCCGTATCCCGGGAACCATTGATGCCCCCCTGTCCGTAGGATCAGGGGGGCATGTCAATGGGTGTGCCGGGAGCCGGGAGCCGAGGGGATGTCATGACGGAGCAGCAGGGACAGCAGCCGCCACCCGCCGGCCTGGCCGTCTGCTACCGGCACCAGGAGCGCGAGACCGGCATCCGGTGCACCCGCTGCGAGCGCCCGATCTGCCCGGAGTGCATGATCTCGGCCTCGGTCGGCTATCAGTGCCCCTCGTGCGTGCGCGGCGCCTCGGCGGCCTCCCGGGGCAGCTCTCCGCGCACGCTGGCCGGTGGTTCGCTGGTGGCGGACACCCGCCTCATCACCAAGATCATCCTCGCGATCAATGTCGCCGTCTTCATCGCGGTGCTGTCCGCCGGTGACCGGCTGGTCACGGACCTCGGCATGCTCGGGTACGCGCTGGACGCGGACCCCGGCGGCTGGCGCATCATCGGCGTCGCGGACGGCCAGTGGTACCGGATGCTGACCTCGGCCTTCCTGCACCAGGAGATCTGGCATCTGGGCTTCAACATGCTGGGGCTGTGGTTCCTGGGCCCGCAGCTGGAGGCGGCGCTCGGCCGGCTCCGCTTCACCGCGCTGTATCTGATCTCGGCGCTGGCCGGCTCGACGCTGTCGTACGTGCTCGCCTCGCAGTACCAGCTCTCGCTCGGCGCCTCCGGGGCGATCTTCGGCCTGTTCGGCGCCACCGCCGTGCTGATGCGCCGGATGAACTACGACATGCGGCCGATCGGCGTGCTGCTGGCGATCAACCTGCTGATCACCTTCACGTGGTCGGGCATCGCCTGGCAGGCGCACATCGGCGGTCTGGTGGCCGGGGTGGCCGTGGCGTACGGGATGGTGCACGCGCCCCGGCAGCGGCGGACGCTGGTGCAGGTGGCGGTCTGTGGGGCGGTGCTGGCCGTGATCGTGATCGCCTGCGTGGTCCGCACCCAGCAGCTGGTGGGCTGATCCTACTTATCCACAGGCCGGATCAGCCCTGTGCACAACCGGCGACCGGCCCAGGCACTCCCACGTTTCCGCAGGTCAACTGGGGTACGGCCGCACCGTACGGCGCCCGGCCCCCGGGCCGGCGCCTCGGGTTATCCACAGCCCATCCGATGATCGGTGTGGATAACCCGAGGTCACTTCCACTGCGTCGAGACGACAAACCCCACGGCGATGAACCCGAAGCCCACCACGATGTTCCAGTTGCCCAGCGCACCCACCGGCAGATCACCCTGCGTCACGTAGAACAGCACGATCCACGCCAGACCGATCACAAACATCGCCAGCATCAGCGGCGCCACCCAGCGACGTCCCCCCATGTCGAGCTTGGTGGTCTCCTTCTTCTCCGGCGCGGTGAAGGACGCGTCCTTCTTCTTCCGGATCCGGGACTTCGGCACGAGGGACTCTCCTGTCGATCGTGCGGCGGCTGGGGCGCGCACAGCGGTGGGATCGTCAGCTAGCGTAGTGCTTCGGCGGCCAATACAGGAGACCAGGGGTGGGAGTGGGATGCGTGTGAACCGGATACGCCCCGCCCGGCTGGGCACCATAGCCGTCTTCGCCCTCGCCGGACTCCTCTTCTGGGTCAGCTTCAGCGTCTCCGGCGGCAGCAACATCCGCACCGACGACTCGCTGCTCCAGATGTCCGACCTCATCAGGGAACGCGGCCGGGACAACGCCCGCCTCGAATCCGACGCCGCCCAGCTGCGCGCCGAGGTCGACACCCTCACCAAACGCGAGAGCCCCACCGACCCGGCCGGCACCGAACGCCTCGCCCGCGTCGAGGACGCCGCCGGCCTCACCGAACTCACCGGCGACGCCCTCACCGTCACCCTCACCGACGCCCCGCCCAACGCCGTACCCCTGCTCCCCGGGCTCCCCGACCCGCTGCCCAACGACCTCGTCATCCACCAGCAGGACCTCCAGGCCGTCGTCAACGCCCTGTGGGCCGGCGGCGCCGAAGGCATCCAGGTCATGGACCAGCGGCTCATCTCCACCAGCGCGGTGCGCTGCGTCGGCAACACCCTCATCCTCCAGGGGCAGCTCTACTCCCCGCCCTACACCGTCACCGCCGTCGGCGACCGCGACGCCCTGCGCACCGCCCTCGACGAGGACCCCACCATCCAGAACTACCGCGCCTACGTGGACGCCTACGGCCTCGGCTGGAAGGTCGAGGAGAGCGGGGACACGACCCTCCCCGCCTACACCGGCTCCACCGCCCTGCAATACGCCGGCCCCGTCGGATAACCGGATGACTCCGGTCACGCCGGTCCCCGAGATGGCGTGATCCTCTGAAGAGGATCCGTCGCGCGTCGTACTCTTGGGGGCACGCGGCGCCGCCGCGCGGAGCGGGACACGAAGGAGAAGCGACGCCATGTACGGCTGGATCTGGCGGCACCTGCCGGGCAACACGCTGGTACGCGCGCTGATCTCCCTGGTGCTGGCCCTCGGGGTCGTCTATCTGCTGTTCAGTTACGTCTTCCCCTGGGCCGAACCCCTCCTCCCGTTCAACAATGTGCCGATCGACGGCGAGCAGGGACAAGGGGCAGCCGGCTGATGAGCACACCCGCACGCATTCTGGTCGTCGACAACTACGACAGCTTCGTCTACAACCTCGTCCAGTACCTCTACCAACTCGGCGCCGAGTGCGAGGTGCTGCGCAACGACGCGGTCCGCCCCGCCGACGTCACCGCCGACCGGTACGACGGGGTACTGCTCTCCCCCGGGCCCGGCGCCCCCGAACAGGCGGGCGTGTGCATCGACATGGTGCGGCACTGCGCGGTGGCGGGCATCCCGGTGTTCGGGGTGTGCCTGGGGCTCCAGGCCATGGCGGTGGCGTACGGCGGTGTGGTGGGCCGGGCACCCGAACTGCTGCACGGCAAGACCTCCGAGGTGGAGCACACCGGGGCCGGCGTCTTCACCGGACTGCCCAGCCCGCTGACCGTGACCCGCTACCACTCGCTGGCGGTCGCCGAGGGCACCGTGCCGGACGTCTTCGAGGTCACCGGCCACACCCAGGGCGTCATCATGGGCCTGCGCCACCGCACCCTGCCGGTGGAGGGGGTTCAGTTCCACCCGGAGTCGGTGCTCACCCAGGGCGGCCACCGGATGCTCGCCAACTGGCTGGCGGTGTGCGGCGATCCGGGCGCCGTCGAGCGCTCGCACGGGCTGGCGCCGGTCGTCGGGCGGGCCGGACGGCAGGAGCCCGCGGCGTGACGCAGGGGCGTGGGGGAGAGGGCGGGCCCTGGTACCCCGGGGAGGACGCCTACTACCAGCAGCCACCGCAGCCCCAGAACCCGCAGCAGCAGCCGCACTACCAGGAGCCGTACGCCTCCTACCCGGCGCCGTACGAGGAGACCACCGCGTACGACAGCGGGCCGCCGGAGGATCCGCGGACCGTGGGGCTGCGTACCCCGGCGGATCTCGGCGGCACCGCGGACGAGGGGGCCACCACCGTACTGCCGCCCGTACCACCCGTCGCCGAAGGCCGCGCGGCCCGGCGCAGGGCGGACCGGGCCGCCGGGCGGCACGGCGCGCCCCCCGCACCGGACCCCACCCCCGAGGCGCCGCCGCCGGAGACCGGTGGCCGGGCCGCGCGCCGCCAGGCGGCGAAGGCCGCCGCCAAAGCCGCCAAGCAGACCGGCACCGCCATCAGCAATGTGATCGGCGAGCTGTTCATCACCACCGGCGTGCTGCTGATGCTGTTCGTCGTCTACCAGCTGTGGTGGACCAACGTCGAAGCCCGGGCGCACGCCAACGGCCAGGCCGACTCGCTCCAGGAGCAGTGGGAGCGCGCCGAGGCCGGCGAGGACGACGGCGAGGATCGCGAGCCGGGCGTCTTCTCCCCCGGCGAGGGCTTCGCGATCATCTACCTGCCCACCCTCGACGTCCGGGCCCCCATCGCCGAGGGCGTCGACCCCAAGGCCGTCCTCGACAAGGGCATGGTCGGCCACTACACCGCCGAGGACCAGCTGCCCTCCGCCATGCCCTGGGACGAGGAGGGCAACTTCGGCCTCGCCGGCCACCGCAACACCCACGGCGAGCCGTTCCGCTTCATCAACAAGCTCAACCCGGGCGATCCGATCGTCATCGAGACGGAGACCACGTACTACGTGTACGAGATGGCCACCCGGCTCGACTCCACCTCCCCGTCCAACATCGCCGTCCTCGACCCCGTCCCCGACCAGGGCGGCTTCACCGAACCCGGCCGCTACATCACCCTCACCACCTGCACACCGGAGTTCACCTCCACCTACCGGATGATCGTCTGGGGGCAGTTGACCGAGGAGCGTCCCCGCAGCGAAGGAAAACCCGATGCCCTCGTCGACTGAACCGGCCGAACCGGACACCGAAGCCGAAGCCGAAGCCGAAGAGATAACCCCGGAGCCGGAGCCCGCCGCACCCCAAGCTCGTCGAGCCGGAGGTACCCGAGGCCGTATCGCGTTCGCCCTCTCCGTCTTCGGCGAACTGCTGATCACCGGCGGCATCGTGCTGGGCCTGTTCGTCGCCTACTCGCTGTGGTGGACCAACGTGGTCGCCAACCAGCAGGCGTCGCGCGCCGGTGACGCGGTGCGCGACCAGTGGGAGAGCGGCGAGGCCGACCCGCGGGACCCGGTGGCGTACGACCCGGCCGACGGCATCGGCTTCCTGCACGTGCCCGCCATGACCAAGGACGAGATCCTCGTCAAGGAGGGCACCGACCTCGACATCCTCAACGGCGGCGTGGCCGGCTACTACAACGAGCCGCTGGAATCCGCCATGCCCTGGGACGAGGAGGGCAACTTCACCCTGGCGGCACACCGGGACGGCCACGGCGCGAAGTTCCACAACATCCAGCGGATCGAGGAGGGCGACGCGATCGTCTTCGAGACCCGCGACACCTGGTACATCTACCGTGCCTACGCCGTCCTTCCGGAGACCTCCCGGTACAACACCGCCGTCCTGGAGGCCATCCCCACCGAGTCCGGCGCCACCGAGGCCGGCCAGTACATCACCCTCACCACCTGCACCCCCGTCTACACCTCCAGGCACCGCTACATCGTGTGGGGCGAGCTGGAGCGCACCGAGCCCGTCGACGACCAGCGCACCCCGCCCGCCGAGCTGACCGCCGGCGCCTCATGAGGCCGGCCCCCAGCTGATCCCGGCCGCGACCGGCAGATGGTCACTGCCGGTCGCGGGCAGCAGCCACGCGCTGTCCGGCTGCACGCCGCGCACCAGGATCTGATCGATCCGCGCCACCGGGAAGCTCGCCGGCCAGCTGAAACCGAAGCCGGCCCCGGCCGCGTCCTGGACCGAGCGCAGCTGAGCGGTGACACCGGCCAGCGCGCGGTCGTCCACGGTGCCGTTCAGATCGCCGAGCAGCACCACCCGCTCGTTCGGCTCGGCGGCGATCGCCTCGCCGAGCGCCCGGGCGCCCCGGTCCCGCGAGTCCGTCCAGAAACCGGCCCGCGGGTTCACCCGTACCGACCCCAGGTGGACCACATACACCGCGAGCGGCCCGCGCTCCGTGGCCACCGAGGTGCGCAGCGCCCGGGTGTAGGCCATGGTCTCCTCGACCGGCTTGGCGTCGCCCAGCGGCCCGTAGTCCATCTCGATGTCGACCGGCCGGGTGTCGGACAGCGGCAGCTTGCTCCACAGCCCGACGGTGCCCAGCACGGTGTGGTGCGGGTACGCCGCCGCCAGCTCCCTCTCGTACGTCCCCAGGTGCTGCTCGGTGATCTCCTGGAGGGCCAGCAGGTCCGCGCCGGAAGCGGCCAGGGCGCGGGCGGTGCCGGCCGGGTCGGGGTTGTCGGCGCCGACGTTGTGGCTCACCACGGTGAGGTCGCTGTCCGCGTCCGGGTGGGACCTGTCGCCGAGCAGCCCGCCGAAGAGGTGCAGCCACACCGCGACCGGCAGCAGCAGCGCGACCACGGCGGCCGGGGCGCGGCGCCACAGCGCGGCGGCCAGCAGCAGCGGGATGAACAGGCCGAACCAGGGCAGGAAGGTCTCCACCAGGCTGCCGAGGCCGCCGATCCGGTTCGGAATCCAGGCGTGCGCCGACAGAAACAGGCCGAGGAGCAGCGCGAGCGCGGCGAGCACCCGCCCGCGCCGCCAGGGCTCGGGCCGAAGCCGCAGACGAGTTCGTATCATGCCGCCAGTGAAGGCGGCGCGGCGTTGCCGGCCCGTATGAGATTTCCGATACGCCGACGATATGTGCCGACTCGTAGGCTTACGGGCATGCGTGTGCTGATCGTCGAGGACGAGCCCTACCTGGCGGAAGCCATCCGCGACGCGCTGCGCCTGGAGGCGATCGCGGCCGACATCGCCGGCGACGGCGACACCGCCCTGGAACTGCTCGGCGTCAACAGCTACGAGATCGCCGTCCTCGACCGCGACATCCCGGGCCCCTCGGGCGACGAGATCGCCCGGCACATCGTCGCCTCCGGCAGCGGCACCCCGATCCTGATGCTCACCGCCGCCGACCGGCTCGACGACAAGGTCTCCGGGTTCGGCCTCGGCGCCGACGACTACCTCACCAAGCCGTTCGAACTGCGGGAGCTGGTGCTGCGGCTGCGCGCGCTCGACCGCAGGCGGGCGCACACCAGGCCGCCCGTACGGGAGATCGCGGGCCTGCGGCTCGACCCGTTCCGCCGCGAGGTCCACCGCGAGGGCCGGTATGTCGCGCTCACCCGCAAGCAGTTCGCCGTGCTGGAGGTCCTGGTCGCCGCCGAGGGCGGGGTGGTCGGCGCCGAGGAACTTCTGGCCCGGGCGTGGGACGAGAACGCCGACCCGTTCACCAACGCCGTACGCATCACGGTCTCCGCGCTGCGCAAACGCCTCGGCGAACCCTGGATCATCGCCACCGTGCCGGGCGTCGGCTACCGCATCGACCATGGATAGGCGGCCCGGGCTGAGCGTCCGGCTCAAGCTGACCCTCAGCTACACCGGCTTCATCATGGTCGCGGGCACCCTGCTGCTCGCGGCGGTGTGGTTGTTCCTCCTGCGGTACGTCCCGGACCGGGCGATGCTCATCCCCGGCTCCACCGACACCCCCACCGGGGTCTTTCCCATCCGCTCCAGCCTGCTGCGGGTCTTCGCCCCGCGGGCGGCCGTGGTGTTCGCGCTCCTGCTGCTGTTCGGCCTGGTGGGGGGCTGGCTGCTGGCCGGCCGGATGCTCGCCCCGCTGACCCGGGTCACCCAGGCCACCCGCCGGGCCTCGGCCGGATCGCTCTCCCACCGGATCCGGCTGCCGGGGCGGGCCGACGAGTTCCGCGAACTCTCCGACGCCTTCGACACCATGCTCGCGCGGCTCGAAGCACACGTCGCCGAGCAGCAGCGATTCGCCGCCAACGCCTCCCACGAACTGCGCACCCCACTGGCGATCTCGAAGGCGCTGCTGGAGGTGGCCCGCACCGACCCGGACCACCGGGCCACCGGCGAACTCGTCGACCGCCTGTACGCCGTCAACACCCGGGCCATCGACCTCACCGAGGCCCTGCTCCTGCTCAGCCGCGCCAACCAGCGGTCCTTCACGCCGGAACCCGTCGATCTGTCCCTGATCACGGAGGAGGCCGCCGAGACCCTGCTGCCGCTGGCCGAACGGCACGGCGTCACCCTGGAGACGGACGGCGACATCGCGCCCACGACCGGATCGCCGGCGCTGCTGCTCCAGCTGACCACGAACCTCGTCCAGAACGCGATCGTCCACAACCTGCCGGCGGGCGGCACGGTACGGGTCCACACCGCCGTCCGCCCCACGACCGTGCTGCTCACGGTCGAGAACACCGGCGAGCGGCTCAGCCCTGCGCTGGTCCCGACCCTGACCGAGCCCTTCCAGCGCGGCACCGAACGCACCCGCGCCGAGCAGGAGGGCGTCGGCCTGGGCCTGGCCATCGTCCACACCATCACCCGGGCCCACAACGGAACCCTGACCCTGACCCCCCGCCCCACCGGCGGCCTCCACGTCACCGTGGAACTCCCCGGGGAGGGCGGACCAGCCACCAGAGCGGCCGACAGCGCCGGCCCGTCCGCCAGTTCGCGGTGGCGGCGGCGATGACGGTGGTCGGCCGGTCCCGGCAGCCCCGTCCGGCGTACCAGGTGCCCACTGTGCGATCCGTGGAGTCCCCAGCTGCCGATAGTTGAGGAACAGTCGTTCTTGACCGACCGTTCCCTAACGGGATATTGTCATGTCATGGGAAGGCCAAGGGCGTTCGACGAGGACATGGCGGTGCGCGCCGCCGTAGAGCTGTTCGGCAGCCGCTCCTACGACGGGGTGTCCGTCGACGATCTCGTCAACCACCTCGGCGTGCACCGCAACAGTCTGTACAAGACGTTCGGCAGCAAGCGCGGCCTCTACATGGTCGCCCTGCGCCGCCACCTCGCTGACGACATCCGTCCCTTGGTCGACGCGCTCGCCACGGCATCGGATGCGGCGACCGCGCTGCGGCTCGTCACGTCCGCCGACCTCGGTCTGCTGCTGCTCGCGGTGGCCGAACGGGCACCGGCCGACGAGGAGGTCGCCGCCGAGGTGAGGGCCGCGTTGGACGCGGTCGACCAGGCGATCGCCGACGCGCTCGGCATTCCCGCCACCTTGGCCGCTGCCCTCACTGCCGCCGCCTTGGGCATCCTCCTGCGCGGAAGCTCCGACAGCGTCGGCACCGCACTGTCCCAACGCCTCGATCTTCTCGTCTGACAAGGAAAACCGACATGGCAGTGGTTCGCATCGACGGTGACGACCTCGTCGTCGTGATCGAGGGACTCCACAAGGTCTGGGCGCTGAAGAGCAGCCTGACCATCCCGGTGGCCAACGTGCGTGGCGCGACCGTCGACCCCGGCATCATCGCCGAACCCAAAGGCATCCGCGCACCTGGCACCCGCGTCCCCGGTCTCATCACGGCCGGCACGTTCCATCTCGATGGCGAGAAGGTGTTCTGGGACGTCAGGGATCCGGCAAAAACCGTCGTGGTCGAACTCGTCGACCACTACTACACCCGTCTGGTCCTCCAGGTCGACGACCCCCGCGCCACCGTCGCACTGGTCGAAAACGCCCTCCTCTGAACTGAAAGAGACATCCGGTGCTCCTCCGTTTCGCTACGGTCGTGATGGCCTTGGCCATCACGACCGCCACCCCGGCCGAGGCGGCTCCTCGCCTGGTGCCCGCCTCCGACCGCGAGGTCGTCTTCACCGTCGACGGGACGGCGACGTACGGCACCTTGCATGTCCCCGCGCACCGTCCCGGGCAACGACTGCGGGCCGCACTGCTGCTGCCCGGCAGCGGACCCAACGACCGTGACGGCAACCAGCCACCCGCGTCCCAGTCGAACACCTTGGCGCAGTTGGCCGACGCGCTCGGCAGCGACCAGGTCGCCACGCTGCGATTCGACAAATATGGCACCGGCCGCACGGGGCTCGGCGACTACACCGACCGCCCCGAAGAGCTCGACTACCCGGCGTTCGTCCGCCAGGCCCAGGGCGCGTACGAGCTGTTGCGCGATCAGCCGGAGACCGACCCGCGCCAGCTGATGATCGTCGGGCACAGCGAGGGCGCGATGACCGGGCTGCTGCTCGGCGGCACCGTCCACCCGCGCCCGGCCGGCCTGGCACTGCTGCAACCACAGGCGATCCGCATGCTCGACCTGGTCGCGCTGCAACTGCACACCCAGGTCGAAGAGGCGACCCGGCACGGCCAGTTCACCCCGGAGGAGCAGCGCGTCATCGACGAGGCGGTCGACGCGGCCGTCACTGCCCTGCGTGAACACCGACCGGTCGACGTCAGCGAACTGCCGCCCCCGATAGCCCAGTTCTTCCAAGCCTTCGAAGCGGCCGGTCGGTTCGTGAACAGCAACGACGCCATCTACCCGCCGGACACCGTCGCGGCACTCCATCCCCGGACCAAGGTGCTGCTGACCTGCGGCACGAACGACCCCCAGGTCCCTTGCGCCACCACGGACGCCCTGACCACCGCCCTGCGCGACGCACACATCCGTGGGCCGGGCCGGGTTACGCTGCCCGGAGTGGACCACCTGCTGCACGACGCCGACCACCCGGACACTCTCGCCCCGGCCGTACTCAACGCCTTGCACCGATTCACGGAGTGCTGAGCCGGCCCCAGAGCAGCCTCCGCTCCCCTGCCCAGCCGTGAAAGCCGTGTCGCTCATGCCGTCCGTGGTGCCGTCATTCCCGGCGGGATGAGAGCCGTACTGGACGGGTTGACATCGCTGCCGGCGAGCTCCGGGCCCTCAAGCGACTCGGCTCACGAATCGCTCACATCTCTGCACCAGCACTCCACGGTCCGGCCCAGGAGATCACCGGGAGAGACAAGGGAGAGCAAATCCCCTGGGAGACAGCGGCCACCCTTGCGCCCAGCGAGAACCAATGTGCCCACCAACGGACGCAAAAAAATGCCCTCTGAAACTGCGTTTCCGCAGGTCAGAGGGCATTTAGCGTGTGGAGCCTAGGAGAGTCGAACTCCTGACATCCGCCATGCAAAGACGGCGCTCTACCAACTGAGCTAAGGCCCCGACGCCCGATCGGGCATGGCCTAGCGTACCCAATCTTCCCGCCGGAAACCGACCGGGTATCGCCCGCACGCCACCTCGCTCCGTAGGATGACGCGCAACTTCGCTCACGTGAAGCGATCAGGGGAGAACAAAGGGGAGACACGATGGACTCTGCGCAACAGGAGGCCACCGAGAAGGCAAGAGAGCAGCAGACCACCTGGTACGGAGAGCCCCTGGGCACCCTCTTCCGCCGGCTGATCACCGATCTCGGCCTCAACCAGGCGCGGCTCGCCGTCGTCCTGGGGCTCTCGGCGCCCATGCTGTCCCAGCTGATGAGCGGACAGCGCGCGAAGATCGGCAACCCCGCCGTGGTTCAGCGGGTCCGCGCGCTACAGGAACTTGCCACCGAGGTACGGGCCGGCCACATGAGCGCCGCCGAGGCCACCGGCGCCATGGACGAGATCCGCCGCAACGCCGGCGGCAACGTCCTGGGCGCGCACTCCGGCACCACCCGCTCCGGCTCGCTCGGCATCCCCGCCAACCCCACCAAGCGCGTCGTCCGGGAGATCCAGGCCCTGCTGCGCTCGGTCTCCGACGCCACCGAGATCCAGAGCGCCTCCCGGCTGCTTGCCGACAGCCACCCCGAACTGGCGGAGTTCCTGCGGATCTACGGCATCGCCAGGACCCGCGAAGCGGTCGAGCACTATGAGAGCCACCAGGGCTGATGGGCCAGGTCTTCGCAGGACGGTACGAACTCGCCGACCCGATCGGGCGCGGCGGCGCCGGTGAGGTGTGGCGGGCCTGGGACCACCGCCGTACCCGCTACGTCGCGGTCAAGGTGCTCCAGCAGTCCGACGCCCACACCCTGCTGCGCTTCGTCCGCGAACAGGCGGTACGGATCGATCATCCCCATGTGCTGGCGCCCACCAGCTGGGCCGCCGACGACGACCAGGTGCTGTTCACCATGGACCTGGTGGCCGGCGGCTCGCTCTCCCACCTGATCGGGGACTACGGGCCGCTCCCGCCGCGCTTCGTGTGCCTGCTGCTCGACCAGCTGCTGGCCGGGCTCCAGGCGGTTCACGACGAGGGCGTCATCCACCGCGACATCAAGCCCGCCAACATCCTGCTGGAAGCCACCGGCACCGGCCGGCCCCGGCTGCGGCTGTCGGACTTCGGGATCTCCATGCGGCAGGGCGAGGCCCGGCTCACCGAGACCAACCTGGTGATCGGCACCCCGGGCTACTTCGCCCCCGAGCAGTTGGAGGGCGCCGACCCGGACACCCGCGCCGACCTGTACGCGGTGGGCCTGGTCGCCCTCTACCTGCTGACCGGCACCAAGCCGGACGCCCAGGCGCTGACGGAGGCGTACCACGAGGGCGGCGGCGTACCGGCGGCGCCCGAGTTCGTACCGGAGCCGCTGTGGCAGGTGCTGAGCACCCTGCTGGACCCGGACCCCGAGGCCCGCTTCCGTACCGCGACCGGGGTGCGCAAAGCGATCACCGCCGCGATCGAGCTGCTGCCCGAGGAGAACCCGGCCGAGGGCGCCGAGCAGCGGGTGGAGATCTTCGATCAGCTCGGTCCGCTGCCGGCCGGGTACGGTCCGGCCGGACCGGTGGCGGCCACCGACAGTGAGGGGGCCCAGGAGACCACCGGCAGCTACCGCATCGGGCCGCCGCTGCCGCCGGCAGTGCGGCTGGCGCAGGCTCCGACGGCCGGCTTCACCCGGGCCGACACCCCGCCGCCCCCCGACCCGGCCTCGGCGTCGGCGCCGTCGCCCGCGCCCCCGGGCCCTCCGGCGAAGGTCGCGATACCGGTCCTGCTGCTGGCGGCCCTGAGCATCGGCCTCGGCGTCTGGGCCCTGCTGACCGCCTAGGGCCTGTCTGATGGATAGCGCCGGTTGGGCCCGCGGCGTCTGGTGCAGGGGGCACCTCCCGGCCGAAGGCTGGGGGCGCATCGCAAGGCGGAGGGGCGTCCTCGCTGGGGTATCCCCTGCTCGAAGAGCTTGGGGAGGGGCTACTTGGACGTCTCGACAACGAAGCGAGGCGCCGTGCCAGACGCCGCGGGCCAGGCGGGATCCATCAGACAGGCCCTAGGTACGCACCCGGGCCCGGCGGCCGTCGCGCAGCCGCCAGCCGCCCAGGAACGCCAGCAGCAGCACCCCGACCGCGATCCCCGTCACCCCGAGCAGCCGCCGGTCACCGGAGTGCCCGGCGGCGGCCAGCTCGGCGTCGCTCAGCGCCCGGTCCGCCTGATCGATGTCGGCGTCGGTGACCCCCAGCCCGGCGGCGAACAGATCCCCGGCGTACGGCGGCCCGGCCCTGCGCTCCCCGAGCAGGGCGACCCGTACGGTCAGCCCGATCGGCTCGGTGGTGACGGCGGCGACATCCGGGTGCACGGTCACCATCACGTAGTGCCACCCCGGGAACCGGCCCCGGTTGATGAGGGCGTTGTCCGTGATGGCCCGGTTGCCGTACTCCACCCGGGGGCTCAGCGCCCACTGGCTGAACTGGTCCCCCTGATACCGACCGAACGTGGAGGCGCCGACCCGGACCCGCAGCGGCCCGTGCAGTTCGGTGAGTACCGCCTGGTTGACGTACTCGCCGCTGCCGCTGGGGGAGTTGGCCAGCTCCGTCACGACCGCCAGTTGCTGGCCCCAGTCCACCGGCACCCGGTAGACGAGGGTCTGCCCGGCGCGGATGTCGTCGCGCCACACGCCCTCACCGATCGGCTGGGCGTCGTTGAAGCCGGTGCCGCCGGCGACGCGGGTGCCCTTGCCGGTGGGCATGACGGGCAGTTCGGTCACCCACTCCAGCGGGTCGGGGGTGCGCTGCACCCGCTCCACCGGGGGCTCCAGCACGAAGCTGATCTCGATCGGCCAGGGCCGCGGATCGGAGGTGCTGGTACGGGTGACGGTCAGCAGAAAGTCGCCGGCCCGCTGGCAGGCGGCGCTGGACTGCTCAAGCAGCCGCCCCACCCAGGCGGAGACCGGCCGGGCGGCCCCGTCGGTGCCGAACTCCACGCCGCTCTTGCCGCAGTCGTCGTTGCCGGTGGTCGACAGCGCCACGTCGATCCGATCGGCCCGCAGCACCTCGGTGTCCGGGGCGGGCGCGGCCACCGTGGTGAGGTAGGCGCTGGAGTAGTCGTCCAGGGTCAGCGCGAAGTACAGCGTCTCGTCCGGCTCGATCACGTCGTCGTAGATCCCGCCGGCCTCGATCAGCGGCGCGTCCGCGCTGGTCGCCGTGCCCTCCACCACGACGGCCCGCTCCGCCGTCCGGTAGCCGTCCGGCCGCTCCTCGGCCGCCACCGGCGCCGCCCGCACCACGGGCGCCAGCACCAGCAGCACCCCCGTCATCCCCGCCACCAGGGCACATCTGCGGCCCCGGCCCCGTATCCGGTCCATGCGTCAACTTCCCCCTGCTGTTCGCCACATACGTCCCCCACACAACACCATGGGCCCCCAGCCGCGTGAAGCGGTGGGAGCCCAGGAGCAATTCGACGGAGGGTCAGACGCCCGCGGGGGCGGAGTCGGCCGGCACGGTGTCCGTGGCCTCCGTCCACAGGTCGTCCTCGGCCTTCTTGGCCTGGAGCTGGCGGTACACGAGGAGACCACCGACAGTGGCCAGTGCGACCAGGAGGAGCTTCTTCACCGCGCTACCTCGTCCTTCTTCGACGTTAAGGAATCATCCGCCCGCCCGATGATACCGAACAGGCGCGGCGGAAGGCTGATGTCAAGGGGGATGGCGTCAAGCCTGGGCGTCAAACGCCCCCGGCCGGAATCCGGCCGGGGGCGTTCTCGCTGGTGGGGCTAACAGGACTTGAACCTGTGGCCTCATCCTTATCAGGGATGCGCTCTAACCATCTGAGCTATAGCCCCTCGCGCAGAGATAGATTAACGCATCCCCGGCGTGGGCCCAAATCGGTTGGCGCATCCCTGATCTGGGGTTACTCGTCCTCCGCCAGGGTGACCTCCACCCCGCCGACGAAGCCCGCCGACAGGTTGTAGATGAACGCCCCCAGCGTGGCCAGCGCGGTGGCCAGCACCACGTCGATCACCGCGATCAGCGTGGTGAACATCAGCACCCGCGGCAGCGACAGGAAACTCTCCAGGTCGAAGCCCGAACCGTCCTCCGCCGCCGTCGCCTCGATGATCACATCGCCGATGGAGGAGAAGACCCCCATCGCGTCCATGACCATCCACAGCACCCACACCGCGATGATCGTGCAGATCCCGATCGCGATCGACAGCAGAAAGCTGACCTTCATCACCGACCACGGATCGGCCTTGGCCACCCGCAGCCGCGCCTTGCGGGTGCGCGGCACCGTACGGGCCCCCGTACGCGGCCGGCGCACCCCCGCTCCCTGCGTGCCGCCGCCCAGGGTGCCGCCCCCGGACGTGCCACCGCCCCCGCCGCCCTGCTGGCCGACGCCCGGGGCCGCGCCCGGCGGCGCCGGGTAGGCCTGCGGCGGGTGGTACGTCTGCCCGGTCTGGCCGGTCGCCCCGTCCTGTGAGTAAGGATCCACCGGTCTGGCGCTGGTCATCGTGGAACCCCCACGAGTCGTGTCTTCCTGGGACGGCCCGGCGGACTGTGGCCCGGCCTCACTGCTCGCGGCGCCCGTGGCACCACTCACGCCTACTCCTCGTCGCTCGTGACCGGCCCGGCGTCGCCTTCGGCGCCCGCCTCGCCCTCGATGGCCTCGACTTCCTCAGCCTCCCGGCCCGCCTCGGCATTGCGCGCGATACCGACGACGGCATCCCGCTTCCCGAGGTTGATGAGCTGGACGCCCATGGTGTCACGGCCGGTCTCGCGCACCTCGTTCACCCGGGTACGGATCACGCCACCCCCGAGCGTGATCGCCAGGATCTCGTCGGTGGCCTCCACCACCAGCGCGCCGACCAGCGAACCACGGTCCTCGACGATCTTCGCCGCCTTGATCCCCAGCCCGCCGCGGCCCTGCACCCGGTACTCGTCCACCGGGGTCCGCTTGGCGTACCCGCCGTCGGTGGCCGTGAACACGTACGTGCCCGCCCGCACCACACTCATCGACAGCAGTTCGTCACCGGGGCGGAAACTCATCCCCTTCACCCCCGACGTCGCCCGGCCCATCGGCCGCAGCGAGTCATCGGTGGCGGTGAACCGGATCGACTGCGCCTTCTTGCTGATCAGCAGCAGATCATCGTCCGCCGACACCAGCTCGGCACCGATCAGCTCATCGTCCCGGCCGTCCTCCATCTCCCGGAGGTTGACGGCGATGACCCCGCCCGAACGCGGCGAGTCGTAATCCTTCAGCGCGGTCTTCTTCACCAGACCCGACTTGGTGGCCAGCACCAGATACGGCGCCGCCTCGTAGTCCCGCACCGCCAGGATCTCCGCGATCCGCTCATCGGGCTGGAAGGCCAGGAGGTTCGCCACATGCTGCCCGCGCGCGTCCCGCCCGGCGTCCGGGAGCTCGTACGCCTTCGCCCGGTACACCCGGCCCTTGTTGGTGAAGAACAGCAGCCAGTGGTGCGTGGTGGAGACGAAGAAGTGGTCGACGATGTCGTCCTCGCGCAGCTTGGTGCCGCGCACCCCCTTGCCGCCGCGCTTCTGCGCCCGGTAGTCCACCGTCTTGGTGCGCTTGACGTAGCCGCCGCGCGTGATGGTGACGACGATGTCCTCTTCGGCGATCAGGTCCTCGATGGACATGTCGCCCTCGAACGGCACCAGCGCGGTGCGCCGGTCGTTCCCGAACTTGGCGACGATCGCCGCCAGCTCCTCCGAGATGATGGTGCGCTGCCGCTGCGGCGAGGCCAGGATCGCGTTGTACTCGTCGATCTTCGCCTGGAGTTCGTCGTGCTCGGCGATGATCCGCTGCCGCTCCAGGGCGGCGAGCCGGCGCAGCTGCATCTCCAGGATCGCGTTCGCCTGGATCTCGTCGATCTCCAGCAGGCTCATCAGCCCGCCACGCGCCACATCGGCGGTGTCCGAACGCCGGATCAGCGCGATGACCTCGTCGATCGCCTCCAGCGCCTTGAGCAGACCGCGCAGGATGTGCGCCCGCTCCTCGGCCTTGCGCAGCCGGTAGCGGGTCCGGCGCACGATCACGTCGATCTGGTGGCTCACCCAGTTGCGGATGAACGCGTCCAGCGACAGGGTGCGCGGCACCCCGTCCACCAGCGCCAGCATGTTGGCGCCGAAGTTGGTCTGGAGATCGGTGTGCTTGTAGAGGTTGTTCAGCACCACCTTGGCGACCGCGTCCCGCTTGAGAACGATCACCAGCCGCTGACCGGTGCGCGAGGACGTCTCGTCCCGTACGTCGGCGATCCCGCCGACCCGGCCGTCCTTCACCAGATCGGCGATCTTCAGCGCGAGATTGTCCGGGTTGACCTGGTACGGCAGCTCGGTGACCACCAGGCACTGCCGGCCCTGGATCTCCTCCACCGCGACGACCGCCCGCATGGTGATCGAGCCGCGCCCGGTACGGTACGCCTCCTCGATGCCCTTGCGGCCCACCACCAGCGCGCCGGTGGGGAAGTCGGGGCCCTTGATCCGCTCGATCAGGGCCTCCAGCAGCTCCTCGTTGCTCGCCTCGGGGTGCTCCAGGTACCACTGGGCGCCGGCCGCGACCTCGCGCAGGTTGTGCGGCGGGATGTTGGTGGCCATGCCGACCGCGATGCCGGCCGAGCCGTTGATCAGGAGCGCCGGGAAGCGGGACGGCAGGACCGTCGGCTCCTGGTTGCGGCCGTCGTAGTTGTCCTGGAAGTCGACGGTCTCCTCGTCGATGTCCCGCAGCATCTCCATGGCCAGCGGCGCCAGCCGGCACTCGGTGTACCGCATGGCGGCGGCCGGGTCGTTGCCCGGGGAGCCGAAGTTGCCGTTGGAGTCGACCAGCGGCATCCGCATGGTCCAGGTCTGGGCGAGGCGCACCAGGGCGTCGTAGATGGAGCTGTCGCCGTGCGGGTGGTACGTACCCATCACGTCGCCGACGACGCGGGCGCACTTGTAGTAGCCGCGCTCGGGGCGGTAGCCGCCGTCGTACATGGCGTACAGCACGCGCCGGTGCACCGGCTTGAGGCCGTCGCGCACGTCGGGCAGCGCGCGGGAGACGATGACGCTCATCGCGTAGTCGAGATACGAGCGCTGCATCTCGGTTTCGAGCGTCACCGGCTCGATGCGCTGGACCACTTCTTCTTCGAGCACCGCGGCGGGGTTCTCGGCGACGGGGGAGTCCCCGCCGTCCGAGGTGGGGGTGATGTCGTCGGCCATGACGGAAGTCCGATTCCTCTCAAGCTGCTCAGGATGCCAGGTGGGGTGCTGCTCAGATGTCCAGGAACCGGACGTCCTTCGCGTTGCGCTGGATGAAGGACCGGCGTGCCTCCACGTCCTCGCCCATCAGGATCGAGAACAGGTCATCGGCCGCCGCCGCGTCATCGAGCGTCACCTGGCGCAGCACGCGGTGCGCGATGTCCATGGTGGTGACCCGCAGTTCCTCGGCGTTCATCTCGCCCAGGCCCTTGAAGCGCTGGATGGAGTCCTCGCGGATGCGCTTGCCGCGCTCGCGGCCCAGCAGGATGAGGGAGTCGCGCTCGCGGTCGGAGTACGCGTACTCGAACTCCTCGCGGCCCCACTTGATCTTGTAGAGCGGGGGCTGGGAGAGGAAGACGTGCCCGGCCTCGACCAGCGGGCGCATGAAGCGGAAGAGGAGGGTGAGCAGGAGGGTGTTGATGTGCTGGCCGTCGACGTCGGCGTCCGCCATCAAGATGATCTTGTGGTAGCGGAGCTTGCTGATGTCGAAGTCCTCGTGAATGCCGGTGCCGAACGCCGAGATCAGCGCCTGGACCTCGGTGTTCTGGAGGACCTTGTCGATCCGGGCCTTCTCCACATTGAGGATCTTGCCGCGGATCGGGAGGATCGCCTGGAACTGCGGATCGCGGCCGGCCTTGGCCGAGCCGCCGGCCGAGTCACCCTCCACGATGAAGATCTCGCACTTGGCGGCGTCGTTCGACTGGCAGTCGCTCAGCTTGCCGGGCAGCGACGCCGTCTCCAGCAGGCCCTTGCGACGGGTCAGATCGCGCGCCTTGCGGGCCGCCACCCGGGCGGTGGCCGCCTGGATGGACTTGCGGATGATGTCGGCGGCCTCGGAGGGGTTACGGTCCAGCCAGTCGGTGAAGTGCTCGTGCACGATCTTCTGCACAAAGGTCTTCGCCTCGGTGTTGCCCAGCTTGGTCTTGGTCTGACCCTCGAACTGCGGCTCGCCGAGCTTGACCGAGATGATCGCGGTGAGACCCTCGCGGATGTCCTCACCCGTCAGGTTGTCGTCCTTCTCGCGCAGCAGCTTCTTGTCCCGGGCATACCGGTTGACCAGCGCGGTCAGCGCCGCCCGGAAGCCCTCCTCGTGGGTGCCGCCCTCGTGCGTGTGGATGGTGTTGGCGAAGGAGTAGACCCCCTCGCTGTACTGGGCGTTCCACTGCATCGCGATCTCGACCGAAAGCTTGCGCTCGGTGTCCTCCGCCTCGATGTCGATCACCGAGGGGTGCACCGGCTCGCCCTTGCGGGAGTTCAGATGCCGCACAAAGTCTGAAATGCCACCTTCGTAGTGGTACGTCACGGTACGCGGCTGGTCATCGTCCTCCGCCGCCACCGAATCCGCACCCGAGGTCTGCTTCGCCGCCGCCCGCTCATCCGTCAGCGAGATCGTCAGCCCCTTGTTCAGGAACGCCATCTCCTGGAAACGCCGCGACAGCGTCTCGAACGAATAGTCCGTCGTCTCAAAAATGTCGCCGTCGGCCCAGAACGACACCGTCGTACCGGTCTCATCCGTGGCCTCGTGCTGCGCCAGCGGCGCCGTCGGCACCCCCAGCGCGTACTCCTGCGTCCAACGGTGACCATCCGTGCGAATCTCCACCGCCACCTTCGTGGACAGCGCGTTCACCACCGACACACCCACACCGTGCAGACCACCGGACACCGCGTAACCGCCGCCGCCGAACTTGCCGCCCGCGTGCAGCACCGTCAGCACGACCTCGACCGCCGGCTTGCCCTCCGAGGGCACAATGCCCACCGGAATACCACGGCCGTTGTCCACCACGCGGACCCCGCCGTCCGCCAGCAGCGTCACCCCGATGGTGTCCGCATAGCCCGCCAGCGCCTCATCGACCGCGTTGTCCACCACCTCGTACACCAGGTGATGCAGACCACGTTCACCGGTCGACCCGATGTACATGCCCGGCCGCATACGGACCGCGTCCAGCCCCTCCAGCACCGTAATCGCACTGGCGTCGTACGCCACACCATCCGCCGGCACACCGAGCGCGGCCTCCGGCTCAGCACCGGGGGTCGGAATGTTCTTGTTGGAATCGCCGGAATCGGCCACGAAGCGCCCTTTCTGGCACAGCGCGAGCCGTCTGCGTTCCCACAGAAACGGCTGCGTCGTTCGACTATGGTCCGCGACAGCACGGATGTCGCCCAGTCTACCGCTAGCGCCAACCCCGATGGCGGTTTGCCGGGCCCTGAGTCCGCATGTGCCGCCCTGAACTGGCGTCCCCCGACTCCCCATATGCGGCCCCGGGGCCGCATCGGCTCCAGGCGGCGCTCAGCGCCTTCCCCTGTCAACCCACAGCAACGTGACCGGCATCACACCCCAAGCCGCCCAACCCTACCCATACGTGTCACCAGGACCCCGGCTCCCCGGCGCCCGCAACCGGCCCCCACCCGCCCGCGGCGGACCCCCAGGACCCACCACCTTGATCAACCGCACCGAACCCTGACCCACATCCGCGTTCAACTTCTTCACCACCTGCGGAGCCATCCACCGCAACTGCGTCGCCCACGCCGTCGAATCACAGCGCACCGACAACACCCGCTCCGCCTCGTCGAACGACAACGGCACACAATGCGCCGCGATCTCCGGTCCCACCAACTCCGGCCACCGACCCATCACCCCACCCACCGCCAGCGGAACCTCCCACCCCCGCTCCAACCGCAACCGCTCCACCGCCGCCCCCAGCAACAACGGATCCCGACCCCCCGGACGCGCACCCGACCGCAACCCCCCACCACGCCGCGCCTGCCGCCGCTGCCCCGCCTGCTCCCCACGCTCCCTGGCCCGCGCCTTCGCCGCCCGCAACGCCACCCGCGCCAGATCAACCCCCGTCGGCTCCGGCCCCTTCGGCTCCTCTTCCTCTTCCTTTTCCTTACGCTCACTTCTCACGTTCGACCCGCCCACCCGACACCGCGAACCGCGACCCCGCCAACACCGCCGGCACATCCTCCGGCACCGCCGCCGTCACCAACACCTGCTCCCCACCCGACACCAGACCCGCCAGCCGCTCCCGCCGCCGCCCGTCCAACTCCGCGAACACATCGTCGAGCACCAGCACCGGCTCCGGGCCCTCCTCCCGCAGCAACCCGTACGCCGCCAACCGCAACGCCAACGCCAGCGACCACGACTCCCCGTGACTCGCATACCCCTTCGCCGGCAACTCCCCGAGCCGCACCACCAGCTCATCCCGGTGCGGCCCCACCAGCGTCACCCCACGCTCGATCTCCCGCTTCCGCGCCTCCCCCAGCGCGGCCAGCAGCACCCCGTACAACTCATCCCGCCCCGCACCCCCGTCCAACGGCTCCTCGGTCGCCACCGAACGGTACTCAAGCCCCACCGGACCGCCCCCCGGCGCCAACTCCTCGTACGCCTTGTCCGCCAACGGCCCCACCGCCGCCAGCAACCCAAGACGCTGCCCCCACAACTCCGCACCCGCCCGCGCCAGATGCTGATCCCACACATCCAGCGTCGACAGATCCACCCCACGACCACCGTGCCGCCGCGCCATCGCCGCCGACTTCAGCAACGTATTGCGCTGCCGCAACACCCGCTCGTAATCCGACCGCACCCCCGCCAGCCGCGGCACCCGCGCCGTGACCAGCTCATCCAGAAACCGCCGCCGATCCCCCGGATCACCCTTCACCAGCGCCAGATCCTCCGGCGCGAACAACACCGTACGGACAATCCCCAGCACATCCCGCGGACGCACCTGAGAAGCCCGATTGATCCGCGCCCGATTCGCCCGCCCCGGATTCAGCTCCAGCTCCACCAGCTGACGCCGATCCCCCTCCACCACCGCCGCCCGCACCACCGCACGCTCCGCACCCGCGCGCACCAGCGGCGCGTCCGAGGAGACCCGGTGACTGCCCAGCGTCGCCAGATAACCGACCGCCTCGACCAGATTCGTCTTCCCCTGCCCATTCGGGCCCAGGAACGACGAAACGCCCGGGCCGAGTTCCACCTCGGCCCGGGCATAGGACCGGAAGTCGGCCAGCGACAGATGCGTCACATGCACCATGCGCCCCGCCGGCCCAACCGCTACTTGCTCTCGACCGCGTGACCACCGAACTGGTTACGCAGCGCCGCGATCATCTTCATCTGCGGCGAATCATCCTGCCGCGACCCGAACCGCGCGAACAGCGACGCCGTGATCGCCGGCAGCGGCACCGCGTTGTCGATCGCCGCCTCCACCGTCCAACGACCCTCACCCGAGTCCGCCGCGTACCCGCGCAGCTGCTCCAGGTGCTCATCGTCATCCAGCGCCCGCACCGACAGATCCAGCAGCCAGGACCGGATCACCGTGCCCTCCTGCCAGGACCGGAAGACCTCCCGCACATCGGTGACCGAATCCACGGTCTCCAGCAGCTCCCAGCCCTCCGCGAAGGCCTGCATCATCGCGTACTCGATGCCGTTGTGCACCATCTTCGCGAAGTGCCCGGCACCCACCTTGCCCGCGTGCACCGCGCCGAACTCGCCCTCGGGCTTCAGCGCCTCGAAGATCGGCCGCACCCGCGCCACATGCTCGGCGTCACCGCCGTACATCAGCGCGTAACCGTTCTCCAGACCCCACACCCCGCCGGAGACCCCGCAGTCCACGAACCCGATGCCCTTGGCACCCAGCTGCTCGGCGTGCTTCTCGTCATCCGTCCACCGCGAGTTACCGCCGTCGACCACCACATCACCGGGCTCCAGCAGCTCACCCAGCTGATCCACGGTCGACTGGGTCGCCTCACCCGCCGGCACCATCAGCCACACCACACGCGGCGCGGCCAGCGAATCCACCAGCTCCTTGAGACTGTGCACATCCGAGACATCCCGCTGCTGGGCATACCCGACGACAGTGTGACCGGCACGGCGGATGCGCTCGCGCATATTCCCGCCCATTTTGCCCAGGCCGACGAGACCCAGCTCCATCAGGACTCCTTCATCGTGCTTGACGTTCGCAGCCGAGCCTACGCCCGCACCCCCGCGCTCACCTGCGGGGTCAGCCGCTCACACGGCTGAGGCCGCACCGTACGGACGGCACGGCCCCGGCCGTCGTACTCAGCCGGACAGCCGCACCGGCATACGCGATCTTGTGAGGGGCGACCCTCACACTCCCGAGCCGCCCCCGGCCGTCGTACTCAGCCGGACAGCCGCACCGGCATGATCAGGTACTTGTACGCCTGATCCGCCTCCGCGTCCTTCGCGGGGCGCCCGCTCAGCAGGGCCGGCTTGGTCGAGGTGGTGAACGCCAGCTGCGCCACCGGGGAGTCGATCGCGCTCAGCCCCTCCAGCAGGAAGCCCGGGTTGAAGGCGATCGAGATGTCGTCGCCCTCCAGGTCCGCGTCCACCCGCTCCACAGCCTGTGCGTCGTCGCTCGACCCCGCCTCCAGGGTCAGCACACCCTGCTCGAAGCTCAACCGCACCGGGGTGTTCCGCTCGGCCACCAGCGCCACCCGCTTGACGGCCTCCACGAACGGCGCCGTCTCGATCACCGCCACCGAGTTGAACTCGGTCGGGAACAGCGTGCGGTACTTCGGCAGGTCACCCTCCAGCAGCCGCGTGGTGGTACGCCGGCCCGCCCCCTCGAAGCCGATCAGGCCCTCGCCGGACCCCGAGCCCGACAGCGCCAGCGAGACCGTCTCGCCGCCACTGAGGGACTTCGCGGTGTCCAGCAGCGTTTTGGCGGGCACCAGCGCCACCGCCGACACATCGGCGATCTCCGGCTTCCACAGGAACTCCCGCACCGCGAACCGGTAGCGGTCGGTGGAGGCCAGGGTGACCGTGTCGCCCTCGATCTCGATCCGCACCCCGGTCAGCACCGGCAGCGTGTCGTCCCGGCCGGCCGCGATCGCCACCTGGGCGACGGCGGACGCGAAGACCTCACCGGGCACCGTGCCGGTCGCGGTCGGCATCTGCGGCAGCGCCGGGTACTCCTCCACCGGCAGCGTGTGCAGCGTGAACCGCGAGGAGCCACAGACCAGCGAGACCCGCACCCCGTCGGTGGAGATCTCCACCGGACGGTTCGGCAGCGCCCGGCAGATGTCGGCCAGCAGCCGGCCGGACACCAGGACGGTGCCCTCCTCCTCGGCGTCCACCTCCACCGAGACCCGCGCCGAGACCTCGTAGTCGAAGCCGGACAGGCTCAGCATGCCGTCCTCGGCCTTCAGCAACAGGCCAGCGAGAACCGGCACCGGCGGTCGGGCCGGCAGGCTCCGTGCGGCCCATGCCACCGCCTCCGCGAGCACATCGCGTTCTACCCGGATCTTCACTTCAGCCGCCTCCTGCTGTCGCTGGCTGCTCCCAGCCCTTGCTGCCTCGCTGGCTCTTACCGGCCACCAGTCTGACGCACCCCACTGACAGTAGGGGCTGGAGTGCGTCAAATCGATCCGGGATGGGTAGACCGGCTGAGGCCCGTTCATCCACAGCACCCACTTCGAAACGACCTCCTCCCACTAACTGTGTCGTAGTAGTAGTAGGGCCTGTGGAAACCGTGGATAACTCCCTTTTCCCAGCTCAGGCACCGTTTTTTGTCCACACTGCCTGTGCATGGACCGGTGGATGAACAGGGGGTCCCTGTGGACGGAGCACCGGTCATCCACAGGCATCCACAGAAGACCCTGAGTTACCCACAGCCACGTCCACAGAATCCGGCCCCCTTATCAACAGGGCGCGCGGGCGTCTGCTGTGACCTGATTCACCCGCAACGGTGATCCCGCGCGTTGTGTTGCCGAACAGTGGACAGCGTTGTGGATCACCTGTGGGTAACCTGACCTCTCCTGTGGATCAAGGGGGTTTCCCTGGGGAAACCCAGGAGCGGCCCGCCCGGCCCCGTACCGTTGTCCACAGGCTGTGGAGAAGACTGATCCACATTTCCCCAGCCATGTGACCTGCGAAGAGTCCCGAACGCCCGGCCCCCTGTGGACGCAGATGTGGGCGACGCGCCGTGCCCACAGGGTGTGGACGGCTGGTCGGGCCCTTTTCTGTGGATAACCGGGCCGCCGCACCCCGTAATCGAACAGCGCCCCCGGGGTCTCCCGGGGGCGCTGTGGGTTGCTGCGAGGGTCTGCGCGGGCGATCAGCGGGCCGCTCAGCCGTTCTTGATGCGGTTGGTGAGCTCGGTGACCTGGTTGTAGATCGGCCTCCGCTCGGCCATCAGCACCCGGATCTTGCGGTCGGCGTGCATGACGGTGGTGTGGTCCCGGCCGCCGAAGTGCTGGCCGATCTTGGGCAGCGACAGATCGGTGAGTTCCCGGCACAGATACATGGCGATCTGCCGGGCGGTGACCAGTGTGCGGCTGCGCGAGGAGCCCGCCAGGTCCTCCACCCCCAGGCCGAAGTACTCGGCGACGGCGGAGGTGATGGCGTCCGCCGTGATCTCCGGGGTGGACTCCTCGCCGCCGGGGATCAGGTCCTTCAGCACGATCTCGGTGAGCCCGAGGTCCACCGGCTGCCGGTTGAGGCTGGCGAAGGCGGTGACCCGGATCAGCGCGCCCTCCAGCTCCCGGATGTTGCGGGAGATCCGGGAGGCGATGAACTCCAGCACGGCCGGCGGGGCGTTCAGCTGCTCCTGGACGGCCTTCTTGCGCAGGATGGCGATCCGGGTCTCCAGCTCGGGCGGCTGGACATCGGTGATCAGACCCCACTCGAAGCGGTTGCGCAGCCGGTCCTCCAGGGTGATCAGCTGCTTGGGCGGCCGGTCGGAGGAGAGCACGATCTGCTTGTTGGCGTTGTGCAGGGTGTTGAAGGTGTGGAAGAACTCCTCCTGCGTGGACTCCTTGGAGGCCAGGAACTGGATGTCGTCGACCAGCAGGATGTCCATGTCGCGGTAGCGCTTGCGGAACGCGTCCGCCTTGCCGTCGCGGATGGAGTTGATGAACTCGTTGGTGAATTCCTCGGAGCTGACGTAGCGCACCCGGGTGCCCGGGTAGAGGCTGCGCGCGTAGTGCCCGATGGCGTGCAGCAGATGCGTCTTGCCCAGCCCCGACTCGCCGTAGATGAACAGCGGGTTGTACGCCTTGGCGGGGGACTCGGCGACGGCGACGGCCGCGGCGTGCGCGAAGCGGTTGGAGGCGCCGATGACGAAGGTGTCGAAGAGGTACTTGGGGTTCAGCCGCGCGGTCGGTTCGGCGGGGCCCACCCCGCCACCCCCGCTGCCGCCGGCCGGCTCGGGGAGGGCGGACCCGCCCTGGCCCGTACGGTGCTCGGCGCCGCGCCCCGCGCCGGGCCCGGGGCCCGGGCCGGTGTTCTGGCCGGGCAGCGCGTCGGGGCGCAACTGCTGGGGGGCGGCGTGGTCGTAGGTGCGGTAGCCGGAGTCGTAGGACGGCGGCTCGTGCCGGTTGTAGTGGGCCGGCTGGGCGGGGATCTGCGGATAGCCGTCCGGTGCCGGCCAGCTGCCGGGGGCGCGGGGCTCGCTCGCCGGGCGCGGCGCCTGCGGGTGGTCCGGGTAGGCGGGCCGGGCGGCTGGCAGCTCCTGGGGGTAGCCGTCGTAGCCCCCGGCGCCGCCCCCGCTGCTGCCCGCGCCGTCGTAGCGGCCGGGGGCCTCGTAGCTGTCGTAGCCCTCGTATCCGCGCTCGTAGCCGTCGTGGGTCCGGTCCGCGGGGTGCTCGTGGCGGCCCGGGGAGCCCAGGGCGGGCTCCTCCGGGCGGCGCGGCGCCGGCGGCTGCGGAGCGGGGGCGCCCTGGGGCTCGGGTACGGCGGCGGTGACGGTGATGGCCAGTCCGACGGGCCGGCCGCACTCGCGGCTGAGGGCCTGGCCGATCAGCGGGGCCAGCCGGCCCTCCAGCACGCTCTTGGCGTACTCGTTGGAGACGCCCAGCAGTGCGGTGCCGGAGACCAGGGCCAGCGGGCGGCAGTCCTGGAGCCAGCGGTGGTCCTTGGACTCGACGCCCTGGCCGTCGGCCAGGATGGCGCTGAGCACCCGGGGCCACACCGCGGCAAGATCTGCAGGTAGGTCAGCCACGGGGCACGCTCTCTCACTCGCTGGGGTGGCGCCGGCTGTGGTCATGAGGTGTGACGCGGAGGCGACCGGGACATAGATGTCGAGTTGAGCCACGTTAGTCAGCGTGGTGCGGGGACATCAAGTCATTGTCCACAGGGTGTGTACAACAGGCCGTGGCCCGGTTTGACCGTGCGGCCACCTCGCGCGTACCGTTGCCAGGTCTCATTGTCGACGGCTGCTGCCGCCTGCCTCCGATGGTCCGCCCTTCCGCTTCGCGCGGGAATGGTTCCGTTGCGAGTCCCTCGTGGGCGCACGGTGGCAGCCAGTCGGCCCGCCGCATCCTGTCTCGGCAGCCTGTGCCGGTACACCGAAAACTTCTGGAGCCCCCGAGTGAGCAAGCGCACTTTCCAGCCGAACAACCGTCGTCGGGCCAAGACCCACGGCTTCCGGCTGCGCATGCGGACCCGCGCCGGTCGCGCGATCATCACCGCCCGCCGTACCAAGGGCCGCGCCCGGCTGTCGGCCTGAGCCGCCGCCGGATCGACGGGTCCATGCGGTGCTGCCCCCCGAGAACCGGCTGCGGCGGCGCGAGGATTTCGCGCTCGCGGTACGCCGTGGTCGCAGGGCCGGGAGCCGGCGTCTCGTCGTCCATCTGAGCAGTGGTACGGACCCGCACGCGGGCCGGGAGAGTCCTCTTCCGGCGCGTGCGGGTTTCGTCGTGAGCAAGGCCGTGGGGAATGCCGTGGTGCGCAATCGCGTGCAGCGGCGGCTGCGGCATCTCATACGGGCCCGGCTGTTCCGGGTGCCCCCCGGTAGCCTGGTGGTTGTCCGGGCTCTGCCCGGCGCGGGCACGGCTGACAATGATCGGCTGGCCCGGGATCTCGATGCCGCGCTGGAGCGGCTGCTGGGAGGGGTACGTCAGTGAAGTACCCGCTGTTGCTGCTGATCAAGCTGTATCAGTGGACGATCTCCCCGCTGCTCGGGCCGGTCTGTCGTTACTACCCGTCGTGCTCCCATTACGGCTACACGGCGGTCGGCCGGCACGGCGCGATCAAGGGTTCCGCGTTGACCGCGTGGCGCATCCTGCGCTGCAACCCCTGGTCTCCCGGCGGTGTGGATCATGTCCCGCCGCGCAAGCGTCCTGTCTGGCATCGGCGTCTGCGTGATCGCTGGCTGCACCGGACTCTCCCCCAGATCCCATCCGGGGGCGCCTCTCACAATGCCCAAGGAGTCTGACTCGTGGACACGATCAACTCGATCCTCAGTCCCCTCTATTACGCAGTGTCGTGGATCATCATCCGGTTCCACGATCTGTACAGCCTGGTCTTCAACGAGGACAGCGGTTGGGCCTGGGGCCTGTCGATCGTGTCCCTGGTGGTCGTGATCCGGATCGCCCTGATCCCGCTGTTCTTCAAGCAGATCAAGTCCACGCGGAACATGCAGGCGCTCCAGCCGAAGATGAAGAAGATCCAGGAGCGCTACAAGAACGACAAGCAGCGGCAGTCCGAGGAGATGATGAAGCTGTACCGGGAGACCGGTACGAATCCGCTCTCCAGCTGTCTGCCGATCCTGGCGCAGTCGCCGTTCTTCATCGCACTCTTCCAGGTCCTCAACCACATCGCGAACAACGACAAGGTCGGGGTGCTCACCCAGGACCAGGTCACCAGCGCGCGTGAGGCCACCATCTTCGGCGCTCCGATCGCGGCCCGCTTCCTGGACAGCACCGAGAAGCTGGCCCAGCTCGGCGCGAGCCTGACGGATGTGCGGGTGGTCACGATCATCATGATCGTGCTGATGTCGGCCTCGCAGTTCTTCACCCAGCGCCAGCTGATGACGAAGAACGTGGACCTGACGGTCAAGACGCCGTTCATGAATCAGCAGAAGATGCTGATGTACATCTTCCCGATCATGTTCGCCGTCTTCGGCATCAACTTCCCGGTGGGTGTGCTGATCTACTGGCTGACCACCAACGTGTGGACGCTCGGCCAGCAGATGTACGTCATTACGCGTAATCCCACTCCGGGCAGCCTGGCCTTCCAGCAGCGTCAGGAGCGGCTGAAGAAGAAGGGCAAGCTGAAGGAGGACCCGGCCGAGGCCGAGGCGAAGAAGGCCGCCGAGGCGGCGCGGTCCACCCGTACCCAGCCCAAGCGGCAGTCCAAGTCGCAGCGGCAGACCGGTGGCACCCACCCGCAGGGCAAGCCGGAGAGCGGTCAGCCGTCCGCCGAGGAGCCGAAGCAGGCTCAGCCCAAGCAGCAGCAGGGCAAGCAGCGGCCGAAGAAGTCGCAGCCCGGTAAGCCCAAGTCCCCCAACAGCAAGAAGTGATGAAGGAGTCCCCCGTGACGGACACCACCTCGACCGCCGCTGAGGGCACCGACGCCCTGACTCGCCTGGAGCAGGAGGGCGAGATCGCGGCCGACTATCTTGAGGGGCTGCTGGACATCGCGGACCTCGACGGTGACATCGACATGGATGTCGAGGCGGACCGTGCCGCGGTGTCGGTGATCTCCGAGGGCACCTCGCGTGATCTCCAGAAGCTGGTCGGCCGGGACGGTGAGGTCCTGGAGGCGCTCCAGGAGCTGACCCGGCTGGCGGTGCTGCGGGAGACCGGTGAGCGCAGCCGGCTGATGCTGGACATCGCCGGGTTCCGGGCGCAGAAGCGGGAGAAGCTGACCGCGCTGGCCCAGGAGGCCGTGGAGCAGGTGAAGGAGTCCGGCGAGTCGGTGAAGCTGAGCCCGATGACGCCGTTCGAGCGCAAGGTGGTGCACGACGCGGTGGCGGCGGCCGGCCTGAGCAGTGAGTCGGAGGGCGAGGAGCCGCAGCGCCGCGTGGTCGTTCTGCCGTGAGCGGGGATCCTTCGCCCGGGCAGGAGCCGGGTGCGCAGCTGTCGCCGCCGCCCGCGGTGGCGGCGGAGGTCTTCGGGGACCGGCTGCCGGACGCGGTGCGTTATGCGGAACTGCTGGCCGACACGGGCGTACGGCGGGGGCTGATCGGCCCCCGTGAGGTGCCCAGGCTGTGGGAGCGGCATCTGCTGAACTGTGCGGTGCTCTCCGAGGTGGTTCCGGAGGGTGTGACGGTCTGCGATGTCGGTTCGGGTGCCGGGCTGCCCGGTATTCCGCTGGCGCTGGTGCGGCCGGATCTGGAGATCACGCTGCTGGAGCCGCTGCTGCGGCGCACCAACTTCCTCCAGGAGGTCGTGGAGCTGCTGGGTCTTGACCATGTGACGGTGGTCCGGGGCCGGGCGGAGGAGGTGCTGGGCAGCTTCACCCCGGTGCATGTGGTCACGGCGCGGGCGGTGGCCCCGCTGGACCGGCTGGCCGGCTGGGGGGTGCCGCTGCTGCGGCCGTACGGCGAGATGCTGGCCATCAAGGGCGATACGGCGGAGCAGGAGCTGAAGGCGGCCCGGGCGGCGCTCGGGAAGCTGGGGGTGGTGGAGACCTCGGTGCTTCAGGTGGGCGAGGGTCTGGTGGATCCGCTGTCCACGGTGGTGCGGGTCGAGGTCGGGGAGAGCCCGGGCGGGGTGCGGTTCGCGGCGAAGCGGGCCAAGGCATCGCGCTCGCAGCGCGGGAGCCGGGACGGCTGGCCGAGCCGGGGTAATCGGAGCGGTCGCCGGGCGCGCTGAGCTTGATCGGGTGGCTGCCGTGATACGGCCGATCCGGGTAAAAGAGCTGAAGATATCCCGGGTGCGGAGTGTCGCCGGGCCGTGCGGATCGCGGCGTGGGCATCGTGTTTCACGTGAAACGCCGCTCACTGCTGCACGGAATCATCAGCCGTGGTCGCGCGGCCGGCGGGCCGCGCGACCGTAAGTCGTCGAGAGCCTCCAAAAGGGTGACCGACGTATCCACACCCCCCGAGTTGTCCACAAGTAACCCGGCCTCGCTGGTTCATGACCCCCGGGACATGGCAGGCTTTGACTCCACGGAGCCTGCGCATGTCGAGGAGAGTGAACCATTGCGGTCCGACGCCAATATCGCTGGGCCGACGGCCGATCCCGTCCCCGGCCCCCGGTCCGAACCGGTGGACGCGCCGGGCGGCGCCGTTGACATCGCCCACAGCGCGCCCGCGGCGGCCGATGCCCCGGTGGGCCGGGCGGCACAGCAGACGGTCGCGGCCATGTACCGGGCCGGTGGCGGGCTGCCCCGCCCGGACCGTACCCGCATCATGATCGTCGCCAATCAGAAGGGTGGCGTCGGCAAGACCACCACCACGGTGAATCTGGCGGCCTCGCTGGCGCTGCACGGGGCCCGGGTGCTGGTCATCGACCTCGACCCGCAGGGCAACGCCAGTACGGCGCTGGGCATCGATCACCACGCCGAGGTCCCCTCCATCTATGACGTGCTGATCGACAGCCGCCCGCTGTCGGAAGTGGTGCAGCCCGTCCGGGACATCGAGGGGCTGTTCTGTGCCCCGGCCACCATCGACCTGGCCGGCGCCGAGATCGAGCTGGTGTCCGTGGTGGCGCGCGAGAGCCGGCTCCAGCGGGCGATCAGCGCCTATGAGCAGCCGCTGGACTACATCTTTGTGGACTGCCCGCCCTCGCTGGGGCTGCTGACGGTCAACGCGATGGTGGCCGGCGCCGAGGTGGTCATCCCGATCCAGTGCGAGTACTACGCGCTGGAGGGCCTGGGCCAGTTGCTGCGCAATGTGGAGCTGGTGCGCGGGCATCTCAACCCCGAGCTGCATGTCTCGACCATCCTGCTGACGATGTACGACGGCCGGACCCGGCTGGCCTCGCAGGTGGCGGAGGAGGTGCGCGGGCACTTCGGCAAGGAGGTGCTGCGGACCAACATCCCGCGCTCGGTGCGTATCTCGGAGGCACCCAGCTATGGACAGACGGTCCTGACGTACGACCCGGGTTCCAGTGGCTCGCTGTCCTATCTGGAGGCGGCCCGGGAGATTGCCCTGCGGGGACCCATTCCACGGCAGCATGAGGGGATTCATCAGTGAGTGAACGACGCAGGGGTCTGGGGCGCGGGCTGGGTGCGCTGATTCCGGCCGCGCCCAGCAGTGTGGAGACCGCCACGCCGACGGTGGAGCAGGGTGGCACCACCTCGCCCAGCGCGGTGCCGGTGCTCACCCCCGAGCGGGGTCTCGCGGCGGCCCAGATGACCGCCCCGTTCGAGGCCGAGGTGTTCGGCGAGGTGCCGCCGCCCGCCTCGGAGCCGGTCGTGGTGCCCGTCCAGGAAGCCGGGACGGTGGCGGGTGCGCACTTCGCGGAGCTGCCGCTGGACTCCATCACTCCGAACCCGCGGCAGCCGCGTGAGGTCTTCGACGAGGACGCGCTCGCGGAGCTGGTCACCTCCATCAAGGAGGTGGGCCTGCTCCAGCCGGTGGTGGTCCGGCAGCTGGGCGCGGAGCGCTACGAGCTGATCATGGGCGAGCGCCGGTGGCGCGCCTGTCGGGACGCCGGTCTGGAGGCGATCCCCGCGATCGTCCGGGCGACCGACGACGACAAGCTGCTGCTGGACGCTCTGCTGGAGAACCTGCACCGGGCGCAGCTGAATCCGCTGGAGGAGGCGGCGGCGTACGACCAGCTGCTGCGGGACTTCAAGTGCACCCATGACGAGCTGGCCGACCGGATCGGGCGTTCGCGTCCGCAGGTCTCCAACACGCTCCGGCTGCTGCGGCTTTCACCTCGGGTGCAGCGGCGGGTGGCGGCCGGGGTGCTCTCCGCGGGGCATGCCCGGGCGCTGCTGTCGGTGGATGACTCCGAGGAGCAGGACAAGCTGGCGCGGCGGATCGTGGCCGAGGGTCTTTCGGTGCGGGCGGTCGAGGAGATCGTCAGCGTGCAGGCGGCGGCGGCCAAGAGCGGTGGTCGGCACCGCAAGCCCCGGGCCGGCAAGCTGATCTCGCCGGCGCTGGACGGGTTGGCGGGGCGGCTCTCGGATCGCTTCGAGACCCGGGTGAAGGTGGACCTGGGTCAGAAGAAGGGCAAGATCGTGGTGGAGTTCGCCTCGATGGAGGATCTGGAGCGCATCCTCGGTCAGCTGGCACCGGGCGAGGGCCGGGTGCTGGAGCAGCAGTTGCGGGAGGACGGGGACGACTCCGAGGAGGAGTGACCCGGTAGTTCCCGGCATGCGGAAGGCCCCCTGTTTCACGTGAAACAGGGGGCCTTCCGCATGCGGTGCTTACTGAAGGAAGTCGGCGAGGTCGCGCTCCAGGGCGGCCTTGGGCTTGGCGCCGACGATCGACTTCACGATCTCGCCGTTCTGGTAGACGTTCAGCAGCGGGATCGACAGCACGCCGTACTTCGCGGTGGTGTCAGGGTTCTGGTCGGTGTTGAGCTTGGCGATGGTGATCTTGTCCGCGTGCTCGGCGGCGATGGCCTCCAGCGCGGGGGCGATCTGGCGGCACGGGCCGCACCACTCGGCCCAGAAGTCGACGAGGACCGGCTTGTCGCTCTGGAGGACCTTCTCGTCGAAGTCCGCGTCGGTGACGGTGATGGTGGCCTTCTCGGAGGACTTGGCGTCCGCCATGGTGTTTCTCCTTTGGGTGGGGCGAGGGTGGTGTGCTCGGAGCCGACGGCTCAGGCCTGAACGGCTTCGGCGGCTTCCGCGTGGCTGAGGGCCGCCAGGTAGCGTTCGGCGTCCAGTGCGGCGGAGCAGCCGGTACCGGCGGCGGTGATGGCCTGGCGGTAGGTGTGGTCGACCACGTCACCGGCGGCGAACACGCCGGGGATGTTGGTCCGGGTGGAGGGGGCCGCGACCTTGAGGTAGCCCTGCTCGTCCAGGTCGAGGACGCCCTTGAACAGTTCCACCCGGGGGTCGTGGCCGATGGCCACGAAGAGGCCGGTGGCCGGCAGATCGGAGTACGCGTCCGTGGTGGTGGAGCGGATCTTGAGCCCGGAGAGCTTGCCGTCACCCTGGATCTCGGCGACCTCGCTGTTCCACAGGAACTCGATCTTCGGGTCGGCGAAGGCGCGCTCCTGCATGGCCTTGGAGGCCCGCAGGGTGTCCCGGCGGTGGACGACGGTGACCTTGCTCGCGAAGCGGGAGAGGAAGGTGGCCTCCTCCAGGGCGGTGTCCCCGCCGCCGATGACGGCGATGTGCTGCTCGCGGAAGAAGAAGCCGTCACAGGTGGCGCAGTAGGAGACCCCGCGGCCGGAGAGCGCGTCCTCATTGGGGAGGCCGAGCTTGCGGTGCTGGGAGCCGGTGGCCACGATGATCGCCTTGGCCCGGTGGACGGTGCCGGCGGTGTCGGTGACCGTCTTGATCTCGCCGCTGAGGTCCACGGCGACGATGTCGTCCGGGATCAGCTCCGCGCCGAATCGCTCGGCCTGGCCCCGCATGCCGTCCATCAGGTCCGGGCCCATGATCCCGTCCTTGAAGCCGGGGAAGTTCTCCACCTCGGTGGTGTTCATCAGGGCGCCACCCGCCGTCACCGACCCCTCGAAGACCAGCGGCTTGAGGGAGGCACGGGCGGTATAGAGCGCGGCGGTGTAGCCCGCGGGTCCGGAGCCGATGATGATCACGTTTCGGACGTCGCTCACGGAATTCTTCCTTGTCTCGGGGCACTCACCCAGGGCCCCGGATGGGGTCCACAGTCCAGTAACAGATCCTAGGGTCCCAGACATTCCTGGCGGGCCGGTGCCCCCCGGCCCCGCCAGGGCGTGCGGTCATTCGTCGAGCGGATAGCTCTCCTTGGCCAGGACCTCGCCCTCCACCGGTGGGGAGGCGCTGACGCAGTCGGCGTCCACCACATAGGCGTCCACCCGCTGGGGGTCGGCGGAGTGCGGCAGCACCACCAGATAGGCGTCGGTGCCCTGGTAGCGCTCCTCCTCTGCCGCCAGCGGATCCTCGCTGCGGCCGATCGCCGACTCCACACAGGACGGGATGACGGCCGAGACCGATCCAAAGCCGTCGTTGCCGTTCGGTTCGGCCGCTTCGGTGGACTCGGGCACCGGCCGGTCGGCGCTCTCCGGCGCGTCCTCCGCGAGGGCGCCGGAGTCATCGGACTCAAGGATGCCGCCGTACTGCGGTACGTCCGCCTCGGCCAGCAGCTCCCGTACCTGGCTCTCCAGTGGATCGCCGGCCTCGTCGACGGCCAGGTCGGCGGTGCTGCCGGAGCCGTCGAGGTGGAGGTTCTGGAGGACCAGCGTGCCCAGGCTCAGGGCCACGACGGTGCCCACGGCGGCGAGGGCCAGCCGGGGCCAGCGCACTGTTTCACGTGAAACCAGGGCGCGGAAGCGCCGGCCGCCGATCGGTGTGGCCGCGCGCTCCGCGGCCAGGGCGGCGTCGAGCCGGGCCGCGACGTCGGGCGGCATCTCCGGAGCCGGCAGCTGCGCCAGCTCCTGGCGGAGCAGCTGGAGTTCCTGGTGGACCTGTTGGCACTCCGGGCAGTCGGCCAGATGTGCTCGCAGCCGGCGGGCCTCGGCGGCCGGGTGCAGATCTTCGTCAAGAGCCGCGATCTCAGCGGGCTCGGGATGCATATCGGTCATGTGCGTCCGCCTCCATCCCGCACGGCCCCGTTCTCTCCGGTATCTCTCGGAGGTGGGACGGATGTACCTGGTGTCCGGTTCCTGCCCGCGGAGTCCGGTGGAGAGTCCTCCGGGGAGCTCCGGGGATGAAGATGACTGACGAGGGGCAGCAGCCGGGCGCGGGCCCGGGCACAGCGGCTTTTGATGGTGCCCACCGGGGTCTTGAGGATCTGTGCCGCTTCGGCGACCGGATAGCCCTGCATATCGACCAGCACCAGGGCGGCGCGCTGCTCCGGGGGCAGGACGTCCAAGGCGTCGCGCAGCTGACGGCGCAGGTCCTGGCGTTCGGCGGGGGCAGCCGCGGACTCATGGGGCTCCAGCAGGGACTCCAGCCGCTGTGGCTCAGGCACCGGGGTGGCCCGGCGGCTCTTGGCCTTACGGAGCCGGTCCAGGCAGGCGTTGACGGTGATCCGGTGCAGCCAGGTGGTGACGGCGGACTGGCCCCGGAAGGTGTGGGCGGCGCGGTAGGCGGAGACCAGGGCGTCCTGGACGGCGTCGGCCGCCTCCTCGCGGTCGCCGAGGGTGCGCAGGGCGACGGCCCACAGCCGGTCGCGGTGCCGGCGAACCAGCTCGCTGAAGGCGTCCGGATCGCCGGCCACGTGCTGGGCCAGCAGTTCCTTGTCCGTGGGGCCTTCCACGGCGGTGGCGATGGAGGGTTCGCGTCGCGTGCGTCGGCCCACGGCGGATCCTCCCCTTCTGTTGGTGCTGGTCGTGCTGGTCCGGCTTGGGCGAGATTGAACCGGCTGGTCAGCCGGAGACCGTGATCTCGCTAATGCGCCCACGGTAGTTGCCGTCGCTCCCCTGCGGCAGGTCCGTCAGCCAGACGAGAACAAACCGTGTTGTGACGGGCTCTTCCGCGGTGAGGATGTGGGACTCGCCGCCCCCCTCGGCGATCAGCCGGAAGTCGTCCAGCTGGGTGGGCCGGGTGGTCACATCGGGCCCCGCCACCCGGAACTCCAGCGGGGTGTCGCCGATGGTGTCCACCGTGAGCGTCTGCACGCGCTTCGGTTCGCCCAGATCGAGGATGAGGCCGAGGCCCTCCTTGAGATTTCCGAACTTGGAGTACCCGCGATAGTTGCTGGTGTGCCAGAAGGTCTCGGGATCGCCGTCGAAGGCGTTGGGCACCGCGTCGGGGTTCTGCGATCCGCCGGGCCTCGCCGGGTCGAACTCGACGGCGTCCTGGATCGGATACAGCTGTGGTTCGGCGACTTCTTCCTGTTGATCCGGCACCGGCGGGGCGCTCTTGGCGGGCGGGTCGGCCGGGGTGTCGCCCTTGAGCAGCACATCGGCGAGCTGCCAGCTGCCCAGCGCCAGCGCGGCGATCAGCAGTGCGGTGACCCCCCACTTGAGGGCGGCCCCGGTGCGGCCGGGCAGCGTGGGCGGTACGGGCGGCAGCGGGGCGTGGTGTGCCGGTGGGGCGCCGTGGCCCCCGCCGGACAGCGAGCCCCGCTGATAGGTGGTGCGCTGGTAGCCGGCGAGATCGACCGGGGAGGGCTCGGGAACGGGGATCCGGGGCAGTGCGGCGATCGCCCGGGACAGCTCCTCCGGGGTGGTGCAGGGCGGCTGCTGGCTGGTGGCGGTGGCGCCGTTGTTGACCATGGCGCGCATGGCCAGCTCGGACAGTCCGCGGTGCACCCCGGCGCGTACCTGCTCGGGGGTGGCCAGCGACTCCCGGGAGCTTTTGCTCAGACCCGCTACTCCATTGAGGCCATAGCCGCCCTCGCCGTAGGGCCAGCGCTGGGTCAGCGCGGCGTACAGCAGGGCCCCGATCGCCTCGGTGTCGGTGCGCTGGGGGTGCTCGGAGGTGATGCCGCGCAGGGCGGCGTCCACGGCCAGGCCACGGATCCGGAACTGACCGGGGCCGGTGCGCAGCACGGTGCCCGGGGTGAGCCGCAGATGGGCCAGTCCTTCGCGGTGGGCGGCGGCCATGGCCTGGGAGACCTGGCTGACCAGGGCGTACGCCTCGTGGGCTGCCAGCGGGCCGCTGTGCAGAACGGCGCTGAGCGGGGTGGCGTCGGGGAGCCACTCGTGGATGACATGGACGACGTCGCTCTCCTCGACCGCGTCCAGGACCTGGACGAAGCGGGGGTCGCCCAGCAGGGCGGAGGAGCGGGCCGCGGAGATCACCGAGGCGGCGCGGTCGTGGTCGGCGGGCAGCACATGCACGCCCACCGCCCGGCGCAGCTTCTCGTCGACGGCACGCCAGCTGCTGAAGCCGTCCAGCCGGGTGATGCACTCTTCCAGCCGGTACCGCTTGGCGAGTCTGTGGCCGCTGTGCGGCTCGGTGGCGCGGGAGGGCGCCGTAGGCGTGCTGGGCGTCGCTGTGTCGGCGTTTGCCGCCGTCTCCGCGTCCTGTGCCGAGCGCTGCGGAGGGCTGGTCGCCGTGCTCCGTTCCGCCACCGTTGAATCCGCCTCCCCGTGTTGGCTGCCGCTGGTGACACTGCCAGATTCATTGTGCCGGTACTCCGTCGCCCTGCACGACATGTGAAGTGGGCCAGAGGTTGTACAGGGGGTGGCCGTCGACTGATGTGCGAGGGGTCCTCCCCGCCGGCCCGGGGCGGCGGGGAGGACCGGTGATCAGCGGCCGAGCCGGGAGCGGACCATGCCCACCAGGGCGGTGAGTTCCTCGACCCGCATCCGGCGGGCGGTGAGGTAGAAGACCACCAGCAGCACCGCTCCGCCGCCGGCCAGGGCGGCCAGTGAGCCGAGGGTGCCCTCGCCGAGTGCGCTGGTGATGCCGTATCCGGCGGCGCCGCCGAGCAGCGCGGCGGGGATGCTGGCACCGGCGAGCCGGATATAGGTGCGCACCACGCGGGCGCCGTCCAGATCGGTGCCCATCCGGGCGCGCAGCCGGCGCCAGGCGATCGAGACGCCCAGGGTGTAGGCGATCCCGTAACTGAACGCGATACCGGCCACGACCCAGCGGTCGGGAAGAGTGACGAAGGACACGGCGGACAGCACGATCCAGGCGGCCGAGACGATCACCGTGTTGTAGAAGGGGGTGCGGGTGTCCTCGTAGGCGTAAAAGGCGCGCAGCACCACGTACTGGGCGGAGAACGGGATCAGGCCGAGGCCGAAGGCCATCAGGATGTACCCGAAGGAGCGGGCTCCTTCGTCACCGGCGGAGCCGAACAGCAGGGTGCACATGGGGACGCCGAGGGCGACGAAGGCGAATCCGATCGGCACGATGGCCACCGCCGAGGTGCGCAGCCCGTGCGAGAGGTCATCCCGCACGGCGGCGGTGTCGCCGTCCGCGGCGGAGCGCGAGATGCGGGGCAGCAGGGCGGCCATCACGGAGACGGTGATGATGGCCTGGGGCATCTGCCAGATCAGCAGGGCGCTGTTGTAGGCGATGAATCCGGTGCCGGGGTATCCGGCGCGCTCCGCGTTGTCGCCGGCCCAGGTGGCGAACTGGGTGATGACCACCAGGCCGGCCTGGTTGGCGAAGACGAACAGCACGGTCCACTTGGCGAGTTTGGCGGCCTTGCCCAGACCGTGGCCGCGCCAGTCGAAGCGCAGCCGCATGCGGAACCCGGCGGCGCGCAGATAGGGGATCATCGCCAGCGCCTGGACGACGAGGCCCAGCAGGGTGCCGACGCCGAGCAGCCGGACGCCTTCGGGGGTGATGGTGGTGACGCCGAGTTCGGAGCTGCGCTGGGTGCCGTAGACCCACAGGAACATGCCGAAGGTGAAGATGACCACGATGTTGTTGAGGACCGGGGTCCACATCATCGGGCCGAACGAGTCGCGGGCGTTGAGGATCTGGCCCATGACCACATGGACGCCCATGAAGAAGATCGTGGGCAGGAAGTAGCGGGCGAAGGTGATGGCCACCTCGTTGGCGGCCGGGTCGTCCGCGATCTTCGCGGACATCATCCGCACCAGCAGCGGAGCGGCCAGCACGGCGGCGATGACCAGGCCGCCGAGCACCACCATGACGAGGGTGAGCAGCCGGTTGGCGTAGGCGTCGCCGCCGTCCTCGTCGTTCTTCATCGCCCTCACCAGCTGGGGGACGAAGACGGAGTTGAGGCCGCCGCCGATGGTGAGGATGTAGATCATCGAGGGCAGGGCCCAGGCGACGGTGTAGGTGTCACCGAGCACGGCGGCGCCGAGGGCGGCGACCAGGACCAGCTGGCGTACGAAGCCGGTGAGCCGGGAGACCAGGGTGCCGGCGGCCATGATGGCGCTGGAGCGCAGTATTCCGGCTGCCTTGCCGCCGCGCTTGGGTGCCGGGGCGGGTGCGGGTGCGGGGGCCGGCGGTGCGGGCTGCTGGGCGGCGGGTGGGGGTGTCATGGTGCCCTGCGCGGGGGCGGGCGGGGCGGGGTAGCCGCCGCCGGGGCTCTGGGTCCGGCTCTGGGTGGTGCCGGGACCGGCCGGGCTCTGCTGGTCGCGGAAGAGGTGCGCGAAGGCGTCCTGCTGGGGCTGCTGCGGTGGCTGGGGCTGCTGGGGCGCGCCGGACCAGCCCTGGGGGTCGCGGGGGGCGTAGGGCTGCTGTGGCTGCTGCTGGTACGGATAGGGCGGCTGGTGCTGGGGCTGCTGGTGGGGGTAGGGGCCCGCGGGGTACGGGCCGGGTTGCGGGTCGCCGTCCCCCGGAGCCTGGCCGTCTTCACGGTCGTACGGCGCTTGCATCGCTACCCCACCTCTGGTTCCCGGCCGGAGTCCGGCTCACTCGCTTCGATCCACCCTCTCACCATCGGGAGGGGTGCTGGTGCCGTCGTCGCCGGTGTCGGCGCCGCTCTCACCCGCGGGCGCGGCATCGGCCGCGGCGCCGGAGTCGGTACCGGAGTCGGTACCGGAGTCGGTACCGGAGTCGGTACCGGTTCCCGGCTCGGGCTCGGTCGAGGCGTCCCCGGGCCGGGCGGCGCGCTTGCGCTTGCTGTACATGCGGACCCCGGCCAGAACCACCAGGAGCAGCCCGCCGGCGATCACCATCAGCACGGCGGAGGTGATGGAGGTGACCTGCGCCTGGAAGCGCATCGGCTTGCCGTACGGCTTGCCGTCCGCCGTGTACAGCTGGGCTTCCAGATAGGTGAGGCCGTTGGCACGGGCGGTGGTGGAGAACTTCACCGAGGTGCTGTGGCCGCCGTTGACGGTCACCAGCTGGGCGTCGCCGACGTCCAGGCCGATCTTGCGGCTGGAGGTCAGCCGCAGCTCCAGGTTCTGTACGCCCTGGACCAGGTTGTTCTGCACCGAGATGGGGATGGTGGCGCTGCGCCCGGACAGGGTGATCTTGGTTTTCTGGATCAGATGCACGCGCTCGGTGAGGCCCGCCAGATCGCTCTGCACGGTGGCGCGGTACTGGGCGGCCTCGGTGGCCCGGCCGCGCCAGGAGGTGGACATCTCGCGGCGGATGGCGTTGCCGAAGGGGGTGGTGACCCGGTCGGGGCGGGTGAGGATGACCTGGAAGTCGTCCAGGGTGCGCTGGGTCTCGCGCATCTCCTGGAAGGCGCTGGTGGACAGCTCCTGCTCGCGCAGCCGGTCCGGGTAGGCGCCGGTGCCGGGGACCTGGCGGTTGGCGGCGGGGTCCGGCTGGGCTTCGGCCGCCTCGGTGAGGCCGGTGAAGGTGATCCACTCCGGGTGGGCGGCCAGGGCGGTGATCGCGTCGGCCATGGCCTGGGCCTGGTCGGCGGTGGGGGTGCGCTGGGGGGCGAGCAGGATGCTGCGGTCCCGGCCCGGGTTCTGCTGGGCGATGGCCAGGCTCTGGGCGAGCAGTTGCCGGCGGGCGGCGGTGGCGTTGGCAGGCAGGCTCATGTCGGCCTCGAAGAGCCTGGAGAGGGTGGCGTCGGCGACCAGGGCGGTGGTGCCGCCGCCGATCGGGCGGGCGGCGGTCTCGGTGTAGTCGAGGGAGTCACCGGGGCGCAGGCTGTCGCTGCGGCTGATGATGTGGTGTGCGCCGGCCGAGGTGGCCACCGAGACGATGTCGGGGTCGATGGCGCCCTCGATGGGCCAGGCGAAGTCGGTGCTGGGCTGCACACCCAGGACGGTCTCCACGGTGAGGGCGGAGACCTCGGTGGCGGTGCGCAACTGGCTCAGGGCGCCGGGGACGTTCTTGCCGTGGTGGGCGAGCGAGGCGAGATCGGGGTCGCCGAAGGGCAGGGCGATCACGTCCCGGTCCTGGACGGCGTCCTGGAGAGCGCCGAGCCAGGCGCGGGCGGCCTCCTGCCCACCGCCCGGCTGGAGGCCGTCCGGGGTGTGGATGCGGTAGTCCTCGGTCATGGCGTCCACCGAGGCGAGCAGGTCGGCGTCGATGACCCAGGTGACGGGAAGGCCGGCGCCGAGGGTGACCAGCTGGTAGAGCCGGCCGCCGGGGGAGATCTCGGTGAGCAGGGAGTTGTCCCGGAAGGCGGGGGTCTGTTCCTCGTCGGCGTCGGTCTCGGCGGTGAGGTGGGTGGTGGAGATCAGCGGCCACAGCACGGTGAGCTGCGTTCCGGAGTTCGCGCCGCCGGAGGTGGTCTGCCAGGGCAGCAGACTGCGGCCCACGCCCAGGATCTGGTCCCATCCCTCGGCCTCGGTCTGGCCGGTGAGGGTGACCGCCAGCTGGTAGACGCCGTCCTCGCCCAGGTCGAGGGCGGCGACCGGGACCCGGAGGTCGAAGGTGGCGGACATGCCGGGGGCGATGGTGCCGATGTCCTGGCCGTGCTCGTTGATGAGCCGGCCATCCAGCTCGGCGGCGAACCCGGTACGGGACAGTGCCTCGGACAGGCCGTCCCGGGAGTCGAGGAGGGTGCCGGTACGGGGAGCCAGCCGGCTGCCGGTGATGGCGGAGGGGCCCTCGTTGGTGACGGTGCCGCGCAGGGTGAGGGTGTCGTCCCGGCTCGGAACGTCCGGGGTGATCTCGGTGAGGGAGATGGTGGCGGTGCGCTGTCCGGTGCCGACGTCCTGGGCGGGCGCGGCCTGCGGCGCCCGGCTCATGGCGGTGAGCAGTGGCAGGGCCACCAGCAGGCTCAGCAATGAGGCGATGATCAGCTGGGCGCGGCGTCGGGCGGGGCCCGGGCGCCGGTCCGGGTGGGCACGGGAGATCATCGCCGGCACCTCTGTCACGCGATTGCCCCGTTCCCTCGTCCCAGAACCCGCACTCATGGTAACGATGCCTGACACGGCTCCGTGCCGGGGAGCCCGCTGGAGGGCGGGGGAACGGGCGGGCCGGTGGGGGCGGGCCACGTACCCTCTTCTGTTGTGCCGAACGACAGGAAAGACACCCACGCCCCGCAGTCCCTCCCCGTGCTGAGCCAGGTGCAGCAGCAGGCCGTGAGTGAGCTGTTGCGGGTCTCCCCCATCGCCGATGATCTTGCCGTCCGGTTCGCGGCGGTGGGCTTCTCGCTGGCCCTGGTGGGCGGCTCGGTGCGCGACGCGCTGCTGGGGCGGCTGGGCAATGATCTCGACTTCACCACGGATGCCAGGCCGCAGGATGTGCTGCGGATCGTACGGCCGTGGGCGGACGCGGTGTGGGAGGTGGGCATCGCCTTCGGCACGGTGGGCTGCCGCAAGCGGGCGCCGGAAGAGGGGCAAACCGGCGCGGGGGATGGTCATCGCGACTATCAGCTGGAGATCACCACCTATCGGTCCGAGGCGTACGACCGGGACTCCCGTAAGCCGGAGGTCGCGTACGGCGACTCCCTGGAGGAGGATCTGCGGCGCCGCGACTTCACCGTCAACGCGATGGCGGTGGCGCTGCCGCGCAAGGAGTTCATCGATCCGCACCACGGTCTTGAGGACCTGGCGCGCAAGGTGCTGCGGACGCCCGGGACCCCGCAGGAGTCGTTCTCCGACGATCCGCTGCGGATGCTGCGGGCCGCCCGGTTCGCCGCCCAGCTGGACTTCCAGGTGGCCGACGAGGTGCGGGCGGCCATGACGGCGATGGCGGATCGGATCTCCATCGTCTCCGCCGAGCGGATCCGGGACGAGCTGAACAAGCTGCTGCTGGCGGACCGGCCGCGCCGGGGGCTGACCCTGCTGGTGGAGACCGGGCTGGCCTCCCATGTGCTGCCGGAGCTGCCGGCGCTGCGGCTGGAGCGCGATGAGCACCACCGGCACAAGGATGTCTACGAGCACAGCCTGACCGTGCTGGAGCAGGCCATCGCGCTGGAGACCGACGGCCCCGATCTGACGCTGCGGCTGGCGGCGCTGCTGCATGACATCGGCAAGCCGAAGACCCGGCGCTTCGAGAACGACGGCCGGGTCTCCTTCCACCACCACGAGATCGTCGGTGCCAAGCTGACCAAGGCCCGGATGACCAAGCTCAAGTACCCCAATGAGCTGGTGAAGGAAGTCTCCCGGCTGGTGGAGCTGCATCTGCGCTTCCACGGCTATGGCACGGGCGAGTGGACCGACTCGGCGGTGCGCCGCTATGTACGGGACGCCGGGCCGCTGCTGGACCGGCTGCACAAGCTGACCCGCTCGGACTGCACCACCCGGAACAAGCGGAAGGCGCAGGCGCTCTCCCAGTCCTATGACGGGCTTGAGCTCCGGATCGCCCAGCTCCAGGAGCAGGAGGAGCTGGACTCGATCCGTCCGGACCTGAACGGCAACGAGATCATGAAGATCCTGGACATCGGCCCGGGACCCGAGATCGGCGAGGCGTACCGCCATCTGCTGGAGCTACGGCTGGAGCACGGCCCGATGGAGCATGAGGCGGCCGTCGCCGCGCTCAAGGAATGGTGGGCCGCGCGGGAGTGACGGGTGGCCGGGGCGGTGTTTCACGTGAAACAGTGCCGCGTTGCAGCCGGTAGATCAGGGCCGCGGTGCTGCCGAAGAGGAGGGCCACGATCAGCAGCAGTGCTGCGGAGCGGCCATCGGTGGGAAGCATCAGCGCGGCCAGCCCGGCCGAGGCGACGAAGGCGATGTTGAACAGCATGTCGTACAGGGCGAAGATCCGGCCCCGGTAGGCGTCGTCGACGGAGGACTGCACCACGGTGTCGGTGACGATCTTGGCGCCCTGTGAGGTCAGCCCGAGCACAAAGGCGGCGACCAGCATGGGCGCCGGATGGAAGGGCAGCCCCAGCGGAGGCAGCAGCACCGCGGCGGTGGCCGCGCAGAGGGCGAACCAGCCCAGCCGTCCCCAGCGCCGTACCGCCGAGGGGGTGAGCACGGCGGCGGCGAAGAAGCCGGCGCCGGTGCTGCCCACCGCGAGCCCGAGCAGGGTCATGCCGCCGCCATTGCCGTCATTGCCCCAGGAGTTGCGGGCCAGCATCAGCAGCATCACCAGCAGCGCGCCGTAGCCGAAGCGCATCAGCACCACCCCGGCCAGCGTCCAGGAGGCCAGCCGGCGCCGGGTGAGATGCCGCAGCCCGGCGGCCAGCCCGCGTGCGGTGGAGGCGAGCGCCGCGAGGACATGCGGCTGCACCGCGGCCGGGTCGGGGCCGAGCAGATCGCGCTGGATGCGCACGGCGGCTAGTCCGGCGGCCAGATAGATCAACGCCGCGACGGTCAGCGCCAGCGCGTCCTCACTGACGGCGGTGTGGGTGAGGACCTGGGTCACCAGGGTCACCCCGCCGCCCACGGTGGCCGCGATGGTGCCGGCCGTGGGGGACAGCGCGTTGGCGACCACGAGGCGGTCCGGATCCACGACCCGGGGCAGCGAGGCGGACAGCCCGGCCAGGATGAAACGGTTGACCCCGGTCACCGAGAGCGCGGAGAGATAGAACAGCCAGGTGGGGACCCCATGGATCACCAGCGCACAGGTGACCGCGGCCATCAGGGCCCGCAGCAGATTCCCGTAGAGCAGCACCTGGCGGCGGCGCCAGCGGTCCAGCAGCACCCCGGCGAACGGGCCCAGGAGCGAGTACGGGAGCAGCAGCACCGCCATGGCGCCGGCGATGTCGCCGGGGGTGGTCTGCTGCTCCGGGGAGAACACCACATAGGTGGCCAGGCCGACCTGGAAGGCGCCGTCGGAGAACTGGGAGAGCAGCCGGACGGTCAGCAGCCGCCGGAAGTTGGGGAAGCGCAACAGCGTCCGGAGATCGGTGACGACAGTCACGCGGTCCGCCCTTCATGTTTCACGTGAAACGCCCCGGTCGATGGCAGCGGCCGGCGTCCGGCGGCGCAGGGTGAAGGCGTCGGGGGCACCGTCCAGGACACCTCCTCCCGGGTCGTCGGATCCGGTGCGGCGGATCACATCATGATCGGGGCGCAGCACATCGCGAACGATCATCACACAGAGATAGAGCGTGCCCAAGAGATGCGCGGTAATGGCCAGCTGATAGCCACCGACCGGCAACCCGTCATGGCCGTCTCCGGTGATGTGGGCGAGATACATCCAGATGCCGAAGAAGTAGAGCACCTCGCAGCCCTGCCAGATCAGGAAGTCCCGCCAGTGGGGCCGGGCCAGGGCGGCGAGCGGGATCAGCCAGAGCACGTACTGCGGTGAATAGACCTTGTTGGTGAGGATGAAGGCCGCCACCACGAGAAAGGCCAGCTGGGCCAGCCGGGGCCGGCGCGGCGCCCGCAGGGCGAGCAGCCCGATGGCGGCACAGGCCAGCAGGGTCAGCGTGGTGGCGTAGGTGTTGACCGAGTCCAGCGGGAAGTAGGTGCGCTGCGCGATGATCAGCCAGAAGGAACCGAAGTCGACGGGCCGTTCCTCGCTGAAGGTGTAGAAGGTGGCCCAGCCCTCCCAAGCGAGCAGCATCACCGGCACATTCACCACCAGCCAGGCGCCGGCCGTGCCCAGCAGCGTGGCGGCGAACTCCCGCAGCCGGGCCGCCCGCCAGCACAGCAGAAACAGCGGGCCGAGCAGCAGCAGTGGATAGAGCTTGGCGGCGGTGGCCAGACCCAGCAGCACCCCGGTGGCCAGCGGCCGGCTCCGCGACCACATCAGCAGCGCCCCGCAGGTGAGCGCGCCTGCCAGCAGATCCCAGTTGATGGTGGCGGTCAGCGCCAGCGCGGGCGCGAGGGCCACCAGCAGCCCGTCCCAGGGCCGGTCGCGGTGGACGCGGCTGACACAGGCCGCGATGATCACCGCGCAGATCAGCAGCATCCCGGCGTTGACCAGCCAGTACAGCTGCGCGGGCCCCGGATCGACACTCGCCCCGGGCGTGAACCAGGCGGCCACCTCCATGAACAGCCCGGTGAGCACCGGGTATTCGAGGAAGTCCTTGTCGGGGGAGAGGGTGTCGGGGATGCGGTCGAAGTAGGGGATGAGCCCGTCCGCGAAGCCCCGGCCGTAGTAGAGGTGGGGGATGTCGGAGTAGCAGGCCCGGGTGTACTGGGCGGTGGGACCGCCGACCCAGCTGTCCGTGTAGCAGGGCAGCTTCTGCGCCATGCCGAGGGCGAACATCCCGATCATCACGAGCACGATGACCCGGGCCGGGTTCCACCACCCCCGCCCCCGGGCCGCCCGCTTCCCGGCCGGCCCGCCGAGCAGTTCACTGCCGGCGGCGGCCACCTCATCATGCGTGGTGGGCCGTACGGGCACGGGTGGGTTGGTCGGTGCCATGCCCACAATCCTGCCGTACGACCCACCAGGGTCAGCCGATGACTCGGCCAGCTACGGAGCGCTATCCGCCGCTCCACCAGCCTCCGCCGTTGTTGCCGCTGTCGGCGGCTCCGCCGGCATCGGCCTCTCCTGCGCCGGCATCCGCTCCGCCGGCATCGGCGCCGCCCGCGTCGGCTCCGGCGTCGGAGCCGGTACCGCCGTCACCACCGTTGCCGCCGCTGGGTAGCCCGATGCCGCCGCTGTCGTTGCCCTGGGAGTTGCCGCCGTTGTTGTTGCCGTTGCCGGCGTTCCCGCCGGAAGCGCTCGGGTCCGGGTCCGGGTTGGGGGGCGGGTTGTCGGGCGTCGGGTCGGTCTCGGGCTCCTGGGTCTCGTCGGTCTCCGGCTCGTCAGGCTCCTCCGTGTCCTCCACCACCGGGGGTTCGGGAGCCTCGGGCTCGGTGCCGGTGCCGCGGTGGTCCTGGCCGATCTTCCCGGGCTTGGGGAAGTCCTCGACAGGGTCGTCCTTGGTGGCTTCCTGCATGAAGCCCAGCCAGACCTCGGCCGGCAGCGAACCACCGGTGATCTTTGGCAGTCCGGCGGTGCCCACCATGGACATGAACTTACGGTCGGCCGGGTCGATGTCCTCCGAGTCCGGGAAGCGCCACATGCCGATCGCGGTGGACAACTGCCGGGTGTAACCGACGAACCAGGCGCTGTTGTTGCCGTCCGTGGTACCGGTCTTGGCGGCGACCGGTCGGCCGAGATCCTTCACACTCTGAGCGCTGCCGTTCTGTACCACGTCGGTCAGCACGTCGGTGACGGTGTCGGCGACATCGGAGGCGAAGGCCTGCTGGACATTCTGCTTGTGCTCATAGGCCATCTCCCCTTCGCGCTCCACGTGGGTCACGAAGTAAGGGTCGGCCTGCTCACCGCTGGCGGCAAAGGTGGCATAGGCGTCCGCCATCCGGATCGGGCCGGGGGTGGAGACACCGAGCGCGAAGGAGGGCACGCTGTCGTCCGCCGGGCCCAGGGTGCCCTCCAGCAGTCCCGCGTCGATGGCGGCCTTCTTCACGGTGGCGGGGCCGATGTCCATGCCGAGCTGGACGAAGGGCGAGTTGGACGAGATCTCCATCGCCCTGCGCAGGGTGATCTCGCCCTCCTCGCCGCCCTCGAAGTTGGGCTGCTTCCAGTCCTCCAGCTCGCCGGTCTCCGGGTCCTCGCCGTACCAGACGTCGCCCTTGTAGTCCTTGATCTGGAGCATGTTCTCGCTGGAGTAGATGCTCTCCGGGGAGATCGGGGTGCGGTCCTTGTCCGACTGGTCCGCGGGCTTGCTGGGATCCCGGACGCCGTCGCGCAGAGCCGCCGCCAGGACGAAGGGCTTGAAGGTCGAGCCGACCTGGGCGCCCGCGTTGTTGGCGTTGTTGAGGAAGTGCTCGACCGCGTTGTGTCCGCCGTAGACGGCGACCACCGCGCCGTCGCCCGGGATCACCGCCGCGCCGCCGAACTGGACGTGTTCGTCTTCTTCGCGGTTCTCCGGGTCGAGCTTGTCGTCGATGACGGCCTGCACCGCCTCCTCCATCTGGTTCACCATCTTCTTGTTGAAGGTGGTGTGGATGGAGTAGCCGCCCAGGGCGAGCTTTTCGGCGTCGATGTTGATCTCGTCGTTGTTGATCAGGTAGTTGTCGGCCAGGTCCTTCAGGTAGCCGATCTGACCGGCCAGGTTGGTGGCCGGCTTGAAGTCCTGGGGCATCGGGAACTCGGTGTACTCGGCCCGTTCCGACGCGTCCATGTTGCCGACCGTGACCCGGCGGTCCAGGACCGTCACCCACTGGTTGGTGGCCCGCTCGATGTTGGCCGGGGCCCGTTCGGCACCCCCGGTGCCGCCCGAGGTGTCGTAGAGGTCCGCGCCCTTGAGCAGGGTGGTGAGGTAGGCGCACTCGTTGGCGTCGAGGTCCTTGGCGTCCTTGTCGTAGTACGCGCGGGCAGCCGCCTGGATGCCGTAGGCGCCGCGGCCGAAGTACGCGGTGTTGAGGTACCCGGCCATGATCTCTTCTTTGCGTACGTTGGACGACACCTTGACCGAGATCAGCAGTTCCTTGAACTTGCGGGTGAGTGTCTGGCTCTGGTCCAGGTACAGGTTCTTCACGTACTGCTGGGTGACGGTCGAGCCGGACTGGGTCTCCCCGCCCTGCGCCATGTTCACCACGGCTCGGGCGATGCCCTTGAAGTCGACACCGGAGTCCGTCCAGAACGTCGCGTTCTCCGCCGCGACCACCGAGTCCACCATGTCGCTGGGGATCTCGGTGAACGGGATGATCTGCCGGTTGAAGTCACCGCCGCCCGCGACGACCATCTCCGTGCCGTCGTCCCAGTAGTAGACGTTCTTCTGGCTCTCGGCGGCCTTGTTCGGGTCCGGGATCTCGACCATGGCGTAGGCGAGGCCGACCAGGCCGACCAGTATGCCCATGAAGATGATCGCGGAGCCCAGGATCTGCTTCCAGGACGGCAGCCAGCGGCGTACCCCGGTGTGCCGGGCGCGCGGGTAGTCGATGAATCGCTTCTTCGGGGGAGGCTCCGGCCTTCGCCTGGCACGGCGGCCTGCGCCCTCGGCGGCGTTGGCCGCCGTGTGCCGATGGCCGCTCCCGCCGCTCTCCTCGCGCTGCGGTGGCGGCGCGGCCCGGCGGCCGGAAGGCGCCGCGGCGCGTCGGCCGCGTGACTGCGGCGCCTTGCGACGGTGCTCGCTCATGGACAGCTACTCCTCGGACAGACGTGGAACGTCCGCTGCGGCAATGACGTGTGGTGTCTTGCAGTCCCCCCGTTGTGTGCGGCCAGGCTCTGGCCCGGACGCACGTCACCGTGAACGAGGACGCCGATTTCCGCCCCCAGGTTCCCGGACAGTGATCCGCACACGGGGTTCAGGGTACGCAGCACCAAAAGCCATCTTTCTTTTCATAAGGGCCACTTCGGGCATTTCACTTTCAGTGAAGCGAAGATGTGATCCCCTTCACCAGGACTCCTCTTGCAGCACCTCTCGGGCCGTTCTATCGTGGCGATGTATCGGGCCGATACATCGGCGCAATACATCGCACGTACCAGCACCACAGGACAGGCAGTCCGACCCGGGAGGTGATTCCAGCCGTGAGCCGACGTTCCGGAGTCCTGGAGTTCGCCGTACTCGGGCTCCTGCGGGAATCCCCGATGCACGGGTACGAGCTGCGCAAGCGGCTCAACACCTCGCTGGGCGTCTTCCGGGCGTTCAGCTACGGCTCCCTCTACCCCTGTCTCAAGACGCTGGTCCTGAACGGATGGCTCGCCGAGGAGCCCGGCAGCGACGCGGAGGACCCCCGGGCCACCGCACTGTCCGGGCGGCGGGCCCGTATCGTCTACCGGCTCACGGCCGACGGCAAGGAACGCTTCGAGGAGCTTCTGACCCAGACCGGCCCCGACGCCTGGGAAGACGACAACTTCGGTGTCCGGTTCGCTTTCTTCGGCCAGACCTCACGCGACGTACGGATGCGGGTCCTGGAAGGGCGCCGCAGCCGCCTGGAGGAGCGCCTCGCCAAGATGCGCGCCTCGCTGGCCCGTACCCGCGAGAAGCTGGACGATTACACGCTGGAGCTACAGCGCCACGGCATGGAGTCCGTGGAGCGCGAGGTCCGCTGGCTCAACGAGCTGATCGAAAGCGAGCGGGAGGGCCGCGAACGCGGCACCGCACCGCCGCCGGGTGGCTCCGGCGACACCGGCAACACCACCACGTGACCATCACGTCACACTTCCGGGCCCCGCGACGGCGTGGGGCCATGCCGAAACACACACAGGGAGCAACCGGAATGGGTTCGGTTCGCGTAGCCATCGCCGGCGTGGGCAACTGCGCCGCCTCGCTGGTACAGGGCGTCGAGTACTACAAGGACGCGTCCCCGGACACCCGGGTGCCCGGTCTGATGCACGTCCAGTTCGGCGACTACCACGTCTCGGACATCGAGTTCGTGGCCGCCTTCGACGTCGACTCCAAGAAGGTCGGCCTCGACCTGGCGGACGCCATCGGCGCCAGCGAGAACAACACCATCAAGATCGCCGACGTGCCGGCCACCGGCATCACCGTCCAGCGCGGCGAGACCCTGGACGGCCTGGGCAAGTACTACCGCGAGACCATCGTGGAGGCGGAGGCCGAGCCGGTCGACATCGTCCAGGTCCTCAAGGACACCAAGGCCGATGTGCTGGTGTGCTACCTGCCGGTCGGCTCCGAGGACGCCGCCAAGTACTACGCGCAGGCCGCCATCGACGCCAAGGTCGCCTTCGTCAACGCCCTCCCGGTCTTCATCGCCGGCACCAAGGAGTGGGCGGACAAGTTCACCGCCGCCGGGGTCCCGATCGTCGGTGACGACATCAAGTCGCAGGTCGGCGCCACCATCACGCACCGCGTCATGGCCAAGCTGTTCGAGGACCGCGGGGTGATCCTGGACCGCACCATGCAGCTGAACGTCGGCGGCAACATGGACTTCAAGAACATGCTGGAGCGCGACCGGCTGGAGTCCAAGAAGGTCTCCAAGACCCAGGCCGTCACCTCCCAGATCGTCGACCGCGAGCTGGGCGCCGGCAATGTGCACATCGGCCCCTCCGACTACGTGGCCTGGCTGGACGACCGCAAGTGGGCCTACGTCCGCCTTGAGGGCCGCGCCTTCGGCGATGTGCCGCTGAACCTGGAGTACAAGCTGGAGGTCTGGGACTCCCCCAACTCCGCCGGTGTGATCATCGATGCGCTGCGCGCCGCGAAGATCGCCAAGGACCGCGGGATCGGTGGCCCGATCACCTCGGCGTCCTCGTACTTCATGAAGTCCCCGCCGGTCCAGTTCTTCGACGACCAGGCGCGTGACAACGTGGAGAAGTTCATCAGCGGCGAGCTGGAGCGCTGAGCGCCTCCACCCCGCACGCGAGCACCATGACGGCGGCCCGGGCCTACTGGCCCGGGCCGCCGTCGTTCCGCGTCAATGCCCGCTCACTCGTCGACGACCCGGTCCACCTGGGTGGTGGTGTGCCGCAGGATCGCCCGCAGCTCGTCGCCGACCTTCGGCCCCTTCGACTCGGCCGGCACGAACAGGATCGACACCTGCATGTGCGGCGGCTCCGCGAACCACCGCTGCTTGCCGTCCCACACGAACGGCGACAGATTGCGGTTGACCGTGGCCAGACCGGCCCGCGCCATCCCCTTCGCCCGCGAGGACATCCCGTGCAGCGCCTTGGGCGCCTCCAGGCCCACCCCGTGCGACGTACCGCCCGCGACCACCGCCAGCCAGCCGTCCCCCGGCGCCTTCTGCTGCCGGTACCCGAAGCGGTCCCCCTTGGCCACCGGGGTCACATCCAGCACCGCCCCCCGGTACTCCGTCGCCGCGTGGTCCCCGAGCCACAGCCGGGTGCCGATCCGCGCCCGGAACCGGGTCTGCGGGAACTGCTGGCGCAGCCGCGCCAGCTCCTCGCCGCTGAGGTGGCTGACGAACATGGTGTCCAGCGGCAGCCGGGCGGCCCGCAGCCGGTCCATCCAGCCGATGACCTCCTCCACCCCGTCGGTGCCGTCGGTGCGGTCCAGCGGCAGATGGATCGCGAAGCCCTCCAGGCGTACGTCCTCCAGCGCCGCGCCCAGCTTGCCCAGATCCGCGGGCGTCACCCCGTGCCGGCGCATCGTGCTCATCACCTCGACGACGACCCGGGATCCCACCAGCCCGTACACGCCGTCAACCGAGGAGGCCGAACGAATCACCCGATCGGGGAGGGGGACCGGCTCCTCACTGCGTCGGTAGGGGGTGAGGACGAGCAGGTCGCCGCTGAAGCGGTCCTTCATCGCCTCGGCCTCGTACGCCGTGCCGACCGCCAGGGTCTCGATGCCCAGCTCGGTGACCTCCTCGGCCAGCCGGTCGTGGCCGAAGCCGTAGCCGTTGCCCTTGCAGACCGGCACCAGGTCGGGGAAGTCGGCGACGATCTTCCGCTGGTGCGCCCGCCAGCGGTCGGTGTCGACGTAAAGGGTGAGCGCCATGGCCGGGAGGGACCCTTCTGTTGGGGTTGTACGAGGTGGGAAGGGGTGTGGGGGTGCGGTGCGGGTGCGTCGGGGTGGGGGAGGGAAGGGGGGAGGGTCAGCGCCGCGACATGTAGATGTCGAGCGCCTTGTGCAGCAGCTTATTGAGCGGGAAGTCCCACTCGCCCAGATACTCGGCCGCCTCCCCGCCCGTACCCACCTTGAACTGGATCAGGCCGAAGAGATGGTCCGTGTCCTCCAGCGAGTCGCCGATGCCCCGCAGGTCGTACACGTGGGCCCCCAGCGCCTGGGCGTCCTGGAGCATCCGCCACTGCATGGCGTTGGAGGGCCGCACCTCGCGCTTGTGGTTGGCGGACGCACCGTAGGAGTACCACACATGGCCGCCCACGATGAGCATGGTGGCGGCGGCCACCGGCTCGCCCTCGTGCTGGGCGATGTACAGCCGCATGCGGTCCGGGTCCTCGGCGTTGAGCGCCTTCCACATGCGCTCGAAGTACGCCAGCGGGCGCGGCCGGAACTTGTCGCGGACGGCGGTGACCTCGTACAGCTCCTGCCACACCGGCAGATCGTCGTAACCGCCGCGCACCACCTCGACGCCGGCCTTCTCGGCCTTCTTGATGTTGCGGCGCCACAGCTGGTTGAAGCCCTTGTGGACCTCCTCCAGGGAGCGGTCCTTGAGCGGGATCTGGAAGACGTAGCGGGGCTGGACGTCGCCGAAGCCGGCGCCCTCGTCCTCGCCCTGCTGCCAGCCCATGCGGCGCAGCTTGTCGGAGACCTCGAAGGCGCGCGGCTCCAGCTCGGTGGCCTCGATGTCGCGCAGCCGCTTGATCTCGGGGTTCTGGATGCCGGCCTTGATGGCGGCGGCGTTCCAGCGGCGGATGACGACCGGCGGGCCCATTTTGACCGAGAACGCGCCCTGCTTCTTGAGGTGGGCGAGCATCGGTCGCAGCCACTCCTCCAGGTTGGGCGCGAACCAGTTGATGACCGGGCCCTCGGGGAGGTACGCGAGGTAGCGCTTGACCTTGGGCAGCTGCCGGTAGAGGACCAGGCCGGCACCCACGCAGACGCCGTTCGTGTCGAACCAGCCGAGGGACTCCGTACGCCACTCGGCCTTGACGTCGCCCCAGGCCGGCACCTGCATGTGGCTGGCCGCCGGCAGGGAGCGGATATACGCCAGATGCTCCTCGCGGCTGATGGTCCTCAGGGTCAGGCTCATTCGGGGCGCTCCTTGGGGCGTCAATCGCGGCGTCTGGCGGGAAGCCTAGCGGCGCGGTGGACGCCCGGGGCGCGGTGGCCTGCCCGGAGCCGGCCCGGAGCCGGTCCGGTGAGGTGCCCGTGGGCCGGAGTCGGCCGGAGACGCGGCCGGGGACGCGGCCGGGGAGTCAGCCGAGGACGCCGCCGAACAGGCCGCCGTGCGCCATGCCGAGATAGAAGCCGGTGGCGGCGGCGCCCAGGCCGATGACCAGGACGAATCTTTCGGCGGTGGTGGCGGAGATCATCTGGCCCCAGCCGCCGGTGATGATGCCCGCCAGGCCGGCCCAGGAGGCTGCCAGATGCATGCTGTGCCACTGGGAGAGGAGGAGCGCCGCCGGGCCGAGGACGAGGGTGATGGCGGCGAGGGTGTTGGGGAGGGGATGGGGGTGGCCGTCGGAGTTGAAGACGCTGCTGAGCGTCATGTGGGCCATGGGGCACCTCCTGCGGAGCGCTGCGGAAGCCGTGTACCCGATCCCTCCAGGTTGCGCTGACCGGGGCCGGATTTCAACCGGAAGGTGCTTGCCGGGTACGGTGTACTGTCCCGTGTTCCGTCGACGCCGCGGCGCCGACGCGTGGGACGCGCATAACGACCCTCCTGCCACGGATCGTCCGTGGCCGCCTGAGTCCAGAGGAGGTGGGTTCCACAATGCGTCAGTACGAACTGATGATCATCCTCGATCCCGATCTTGAGGAGCGCGCTGTCGCCCCGCTGATCGAGAGCTTCCTTGCTGTCGTCCGCGAGGGCAACGGCAAGGTCGAGAAGATCGACACGTGGGGTCGCCGTCGGCTCTCCTACGAGATCAACAAGAAGCCCGAGGGCATCTACTCCGTCATCGACCTGCAGGCAGCCCCCGAGACCGTCAAGGAACTCGACCGGCAGCTGAACCTCAACGAGTCGGTTCTGCGGACCAAGGTCCTCCGTCCCTCCACCCACTGAGCATCACGCTCCGCGGGATCAGCGGGACACCGAGTAGCGATGTCAGTGCCATAAGTAATCATCGCAGCAACAGCAGTTAGCACCCCGCCGAGAGGTTCACCATGGCAGGCGAGACCGTCATCACGATTGTCGGCAATCTGGTCGACGACCCCGAGCTGCGCTTCACCCCCTCAGGTGCGGCGGTCGCGAAGTTCCGTGTCGCGTCCACGCCGCGCATCTTCGACCGGCAGACCAATGAGTGGCGGGACGGCGAAGGGCTGTTCCTGACCTGCTCGATCTGGCGGCAGGCGGCGGAGAACGTCGCCGAGTCCCTTACCAAGGGGATGCGGGTCATCGTGCAGGGCCGGCTCAAGCAGCGGTCCTACGACGACCGGGACGGGGTCAAGCGCACGGTCTACGAGCTGGACGTCGAGGAAGTCGGCCCCAGCCTGAAGACCGCGACGGCCAAGGTCACCCGGGGCGCGAGCGGCGGCGGCCGTGGCGGTCAGGGTGGCGGCGGCAACGGCTGGGGCGGTGGCTCCGGTGGCGGCCAGGGCCAGCAGGGCGGTGGCGGCGCTCCCGGGGGTGACCCGTGGGCGACCGGCGCGCCGGCCGGTGGTGGCCAGCAGCAGGGTGGCGGTGGTAACGGCGGCTGGAGCGGTGGTTCCGGTGGCGGTGGCGGCTACTCGGAGGAGCCCCCGTTCTGACGACGGCCCGGAGTTCGCGGGCTGAAGGGAACGGCCGGGCTCGGCTATTCACTTCTTTTTGAGATCAACGGAGAGAGACCATGGCGAAGCCGCCTGCTCGCAAGCCTAAGAAGAAGGTTTGCGTGTTCTGCAAGGAGAAGATCTCCTATGTGGACTACAAGGACACGAACCTGCTGCGGAAGTTCATTTCCGACCGCGGCAAGATCCGTGCCCGCCGGGTCACCGGCAACTGCACCCAGCACCAGCGTGACGTCGCCACGGCCGTGAAGAACAGCCGTGAGATGGCGCTGCTGCCCTACACCTCGACCGCGCGCTAAGGAAGGGTGGTTCAAGCATCATGAAGATCATCCTGACGAGCGAGGTCTCCGGCCTGGGCACGGCCGGTGACGTTGTCGAGGTGAAGGACGGGTACGCCCGTAACTACCTGCTTCCCCGCGGTGTCGCGATCCGCTGGACCCGGGGCGGCGAGAAGGACGTCGAGCAGATCCGGCGGGCGCGGAAGATCCGCGAGATCGCCACGATCGAGCAGGCGAACGACATCAAGGCGCAGCTGGAGAAGGTCACGGTCCGGCTGAAGGTCCGTGCGGGCTCCGGCGGCCGGCTGTTCGGTTCGGTCACCCCGGCGGACATCGTCTCCGCGGTGAAGACCTCTGGTGGTCCCGATGTCGACAAGCGTCGCATCGAGCTGAGCAACCCGATCAAGTCTCTGGGTACCCACCAGGTCTCGGTCCGGCTGCACCCGGAGGTCGTGGCGAAGGTCGGACTGCACGTCGACTCGTCCGCGAAGTGAGCGGTAGGCAGTAACAGCAGTAACAGCAGTAAGCGATACGGCGTCGGCCGCGTCTCCGTTCACCGGGTGGTGGGCGGGGCGCGGCCGATGTCGTTGTGTGGCGGTGGTGGCGGCGGGGGTCTCAGGCCCGTTCGGCGCCGGTGACGACCCAGCGCCCGGTGCGGGCGCGCAGCGCGAGGGTGAGCAGCCGGGTGGCCATCATCAGTCCGGCCATCGCCCACCACAGGGTGGCGACGCCACCGCCGATGGTGGGCACCAGCAGGGCGACGGGGGCGAAGACGGCGAGGGTGAGCAGCATGGCGGCGGCCAGGTACGTACCGTCCCCGGCGCCCATGAGCACGCCGTCCAGGACGAAGACGACGCCGGCGATGGGCTGGGTGACGGCGATGATCAGCAGGACCGGCAGCAGCCGGTCGTGGACATCGCTGTCGCCGGTGAACAGCGGCATGGTGAGGGGGCCGGCGGTGGCCACCAGGACGCCGAGCGCGATCCCGGAGACGATGCCCCAGCCGACCATGCGGCGGCAGATCGTCCGGGCGCCGGCCGCGTCGCCTGCGCCGAGGTAGCGGCCGATGATGGCCTGGCCGGCGATGGCGATGGCGTCGAGGGCGAAGGCGAGCAGCATCCAGATGGTGAGGGCGATCTGGTGGGCGGCGACGTCGGCGTCGCCGAGCCGGGCGGCGACGAGGGTGGCGAGCAGCGAGATGGCGCGCAGCGCGAGGGTGCGGACCAGGAGTGGGGTGCCGGCTCTGGCGGAGGCGCGGATGCCGGCCGAGCGGGGCCGCAGGGCGACGGCGTGCCGGCGGGCGCCCTTGAGGACGGTGCGCAGATAGACGGCGGCCATGCCGTACTGGGCGATGACGGTGCCCCAGGCGGAGCCGGCGACGCCCCAGCCGAGGCCGTAGATGAACAGGCCGTTGAGGGCGATGTTGGCGGTGAAGCCGCCGATGGCGACGTAGAGCGGGGTGCGGGTGTCCTGGAGGCCGCGCAGGATGCCGGTGGCGGCGAGGACGATCAGCATGGCGGGGATGCCGAGGATGCTGATCCGCAGATAGGTGGTGGCGTGCGGGGCGGCGGTGGCGGAGGCGCCGAGGGCGTCGACGAGGGCGCCGGCGGTGGGGACGCCGAGGGCGACGACGGCGAGGCCGAGGAGGACGGCGAGCCAGATGCCGTCGATGCCCTGGCGGAGCGCGGCGGGCAGGTCGCCCGCGCCGAGGCGGCGGGCGACGGCGGCGGTGGTGGCGTAGGCGAGGAAGACGAAGACGTTGACGGCGGTGGCGAGGAGGGCGGCGGCCACGCCGAGGCCGGCGAGTTGGGGGGTGCCGAGGTGTCCGACCATGGCGCTGTCGGCGAGGAGGAAGAGGGGTTCGGCGACGAGGGCGCCGAAGGCGGGGAGCGCGAGGGTGAGTATCTCGCGGTCGTGGCGGCGGTGCGTGGTGGTCTGCTGGGACACGAGGAGATCCAAGCATCCACAGGTAATGGACGCAATGGTTTTGTGATCCTTACCTCTGCCCGTCTCCGGTGTGATGGTCTGCGGTCGTTGTCGTGATCTCGGCGAGTGAACGAGTGTTCCCGTAATCGGGGGTGGGCGGACAGTAAACGCCCAGGTCAGGGCGGGTAAGAAGTGGATCATGAAAGAGGGTCGGCAATGGCCGCCGTCGGCTTGTCCACAGGAACCCCCGGCTTATCCACAGGGTGCGATCTGAAATCCACATAGCCTGTGGATAACTTGTCCGGCTGACCCCTCCCCCGGCCGTCCGGAGCACCCGCCGACTGCCGTAGCGTAGGTCCGCGCTTCGGTACGGAAATGTCGGAGCCGTACCGTACAAAGGGTCCGGGAGGAGGTGGGGTCGGTGGCCGAGTTCGAGCACGGGGAACCCCCCTGGGACGATGCCCCGCCGAGCGACGGGCCGCCGCCCCGACCGCCGGCCCGCGGTGGCGGCGGCTCCGGCGGTCCGGGCGGGGACGACAGCCCACCACCCACCGCCTTCGAACGGGTGCCGCCGCAGGACGTCCGCGCCGAACAGTCGGTGCTGGGCGGCATGCTGCTGTCCAAGGACGCCATCGCCGACGTGGTCGAGACGCTGCGCGGCGCCGACTTCTACAAGCCCGCCCACGAGACGATCTACTCGGCGATCCTCGACCTGTACGCCAAGGGCGAACCGGCCGACCCCATCACCGTCGCCAACGAGCTGACCAAGCGCGGCGAACTCGCCAAGGTGGGCGGCGCCGGCTACGTCCACTCCATCGTGCAACTGGTGCCCACCGCGGCGAACGCCCTGTACTACGCGGAAATCGTCCACGACAAGGCCGTACTGCGCCGCCTGGTGCAGGCCGGCACCCGCATCACCCAGATGGGCTACGCGGCGGACGGTGACGTGGACGACATCGTCAACACGGCGCAGGCCGAGGTCTACCAGGTCACCGAGCAGCGCACCTCCGAGGACTACCTGCCGCTCAGCGACATCATGGAGGGCGCCCTCGACGAGATCGAGGCCATCGGCGCCCGCAGCGGCGAGATGACCGGCGTCCCCACCGGCTTCACCGACCTGGACTCCCTCACCAACGGCCTCCACCCCGGCCAGATGATCGTCATCGCCGCCCGCCCGGCCATGGGAAAATCGACATTGGCTTTGGATTTCGCCCGGGCGTGCTCGATCAAGCACAAGCTGCCCAGCGTCATCTTCTCGCTGGAGATGGGGCGCAACGAGATCGCGATGCGGCTGCTGTCGGCAGAGGCCCGGGTGGCGCTGCATCACATGCGGTCCGGGAGCATGACCGACGAGGACTGGACCCGGGTGGCGCGGCAGATGACGGAGGTCAACGACGCGCCGCTGTACATCGACGACTCGCCGAACCTGTCGATGATGGAGATCCGTGCCAAGTGCCGGCGGCTCAAGCAGCGCAACGACCTGCGGCTGGTCGTCATCGACTACCTCCAGCTGATGCAGTCGGGCGGCAGCCGCCGCCCCGAGAGCCGGCAGCAGGAGGTCTCCGAGATGTCCCGGAACCTGAAGCTGCTGGCCAAGGAGCTGGAGGTCCCGGTGATCGCGCTCTCCCAGCTGAACCGTGGCCCCGAGCAGCGCACCGACAAGAAGCCGATGGTCTCCGACCTGCGTGAGTCGGGATCGATCGAACAGGACGCGGACATGGTGATCCTGCTGCACCGTGAGGACGCCTATGAGAAGGAGTCGCCCCGGGCGGGCGAGGCGGATCTGATCGTGGCGAAGCACCGTAACGGGCCCACGGCCACCATTACGGTGGCCTTCCAGGGTCACTACTCCCGGTTCGTCAACATGGAGGGCGGTTTCTGAGCCGCCCGGGGGGTGAGGGGGGAACGTGTCCGAAGGGAAGCTGTCGCGGCAGGAGATCATTCGGCGGCGCCGGAGTTCTGGGTTTGTGGGACGGCAGGGGGAACTGGCCCTGTTCCGCGACAACCTGGGGCGTGGTGTCGCGGATGACCGGTACCAGTTCTTATTTCATGTGCGCGGCGACGCGGGGGTCGGCAAGACCTCGCTCGTACGGCAGTGGGAGCGGCTTGCCGTCGACCAGGGGGCGGTGACCGGCTATCTGGACGACGATGTGCACGGCCCGATCGAGGCCATGGAGGCGATCCGGGCCCAGGTGGTCCGGCAGGGGCATCCGCTCAAGGAGTTCGACAAACGGCTCGCGCTGTACCGGGAGCGGCGGCAGGAAGCGGAGAGCGTGCCGCCGCTGGACGATCTGCCGGGCGGGCCGGAGTCCTCGACGCCTTCGGTGGCCGGCTCGCTCATGGCCCAGGCCGGTCTGATCGGTCTCAGCCTGATTCCCGGGGCCAACGCGCTGGCCGCCGCCGTGGACGCGCGGCAAGTGGCGCAGGGCGCCGACCGGTTGAAGGCGGCCCTGGCGGCGCAGTTCCGCAGCCATGACGATGCGCAACTGGTGCTCGATCCGGTGCCCGTGCTGAGCCGGGCGCTCCTTGAGGGCGTGGCCGGAGCGGCCGAGCGGGTGCCCTGGGTGCTGCTGACGTTCGACACCTATGAACGGGTCGGGCCGGTGCTGGACGGCTGGCTGCGGAATCTGTTGCTGGAGGAGAGCTACGGGGTCGTGCCGCCGAACGTCATCGCGGTGCTGTCCGGCCAGGGCGCGTTGAACACCCGCTGCTGGGGCGACTGGCTGGACCAGATCGCGGTGATCCCGCTGGAGGTGTTCACCGAGACCGAGGCCCGCGCTCTGCTGTCCCACCGGGGGGTCAGTGATGAGGAGAGGGTGCGGGAGGCGCTGCGGCTCTCCCAGCGGCTGCCGGTGCTCGTCTCGCTGCTGGCCCAGCACTCACCCCAGTCGCCGGGGGACATCGACGACCCGGCCGACACCGCCGTGGAGCGCTTTCTCCAGCGTGTGGTCAATCCGCATCTGCGGGAGACCGCCCTGCTCTGCGCGCTGCCGCAATATCTGGACGCGGATGTCTACCGGGCCATCGCGCCCCCCGAGACGGCCGCCTCCTACGACTGGCTTCGCGAACTGCCCTTCGTGACCTCAAGCGCCGGCCGCCGCCGCTACCACCAGGTGGTGCGCGGACTGATGCTGCGCCTCCAGCAGGGCCAGTCGCCCACCCGGTGGAGGGAACAGCACGAACGTCTTGCCGAGGTGTTCGCGGGCTGGCGCCGGCAGCGGCAGGAGCAGGTGCCGTCCATATCGCGTTGGAACGACCAGGCGTGGCGCGAATTCTTCTTGAACGAGAGCTATCACCGGTACTGCGTCGATCCGCGTGAGCGGCTGACCGACGCTCTGGCCGAGGCCGCCCATCTGTGCAGCCACGGCACGGATCTCCTGCGCCGCTGGCTGCAATTGCTGGTCCAGGTCGGTGAGGACACGGGGGACGAGACCATGGCCGACTGGGGGCGCCGGATGCGGGAGGCCAATGAAGGCGGCATGATTCCGGTGCTCGATCTGCTGCTGTCGGAACCTGCGGTGGGCGATGCCGAGCGTGCCCGGGCCTACGTGCTGCGCGGCGAGCACCACGAGTCGGTGGCTGCCTACCAGGAGGCGCTGAGTGACTACACGGCCGCGTTGCGCCTTGATCCGGAGCTGGCCCGGGCCCATGCCGGCACGGGGGATGTGCTGTGGAAGATCGACCGCCACCAGGAGTCCCTGACCGCATTCGAGCGGGCGCTGGAGCTGAGTGGGGACGATGCCCGGATTGTGGCCGGGCGCGGGGACACGCATATGGCGATGGGAAACCACTCCTTGGCGTTGGACGACTTCACGCGCGCCTGTGAGCTGGACCCGAAACTGACCTGGGCCCGCTCGCATCGGGGCAGGGCGCTCATGGCGCAGGGGCGCTATCCGGAGGCGTTGGAGGATTTCCGGCTCGCCATCGAACTGGGCCCCAGGGAGAGCTGTCCACTGAAGGCTCGCTCTCAGGTCTACGCCAATCTGGGGCGTTTTGCGGAGGCGGTCGCCGACCTTGACCGTGCTCTGGAGCTGCGGCCCGACAGTGCCGACGCCGCGCGACAGCGCGCTCAGGCGTTGCTGGAACTGGGTCGGGAACGCGATGCCCTGGATGGCTTCAACCGTTTGGTCGAGAGTGGCATGGCGGACGCGGCGGTGCTGGCACAGCGGGCCTTTCTCCACCTGTCGTCGGGCGACTATGCGGCGGCCGTCCGGGACTTCACGCGGGCCTGGGAGCTGGGTGGTGCGGGTTCCGAAGGACCGGGTGGGGAGCACGCGTTCTTGCTGACGAAGTGTGGCGAGGCACGACTGATGGTCGGTGAGTGGCAGGAGGCCCTGCGAGATCTGGCGGTCGCTGAGCGGATGCGGCCCAACGGTGTGTGGAACGCGGCGTTGCAGGCACTCGCTCACGGCAAGCTGGGGCGGGTGGACGCGGCGGAGGAACGCTGGCGTCACGCGCTGACGCTCATCGACGTACAACTCGAAGACCCGCATCCGGAGGCGTACGGCAACCTCTTTCTGATCAGCTGCGCCGTGTCCGACTGGGACCGGGCCATCGAGGCGATCGATGGTTTCTTCGATGTCGCCCCCGGTGCATGGGTGGCTCGGGAGGCCCTGAGCCTGCTGGACCGGCTGGCCGTGCTCGTACCGCTGGACGGGGAGCGGACGGCGCCGTTCCGGCGGCGGCTGGTGGATGCCGCCGGGGGCGGCGCGTCCGCGCGGTGACTAGCTCGCCAGTTCCTGGCTGAGGCGGTGCTTGGTTCTGGCCCCGACCAGGGACTTCACGGGTTCGCCGGCCCGGAAGAGGATCAGGGTGGGGACGGACAGCACGCCGTAGGCCGCGGCTGTTTCGGGGTTGTGGTCCACGTCGAGGGTGGCGACCTTGAGGTGGCCGGTCTGTTCGGTGGCGATGGCGGTCAGGACCGGGGTGAGCTGGTGGCAGGGCGGGCACCAGTCGGCGGTGAACTTCAGGAGGACGGGCAGGTCCGCGTCCAGGACCTCGGCGGCGAAGGTGGCGTCGGTGATCTCGGTCGGCATGGTCGGCATGGTCGGCCTCAGCCTCTCAGTTGGCACTTGGGTTCCTCTCCGGCGAGCAGCAGCAGTCGCTCGCTCACCTCGGCGCGTACCGCCCGGAGGCGGTCCATGAGCGCGTCGATCTCGGTGAGCTTGTTGCGGTAGACCTCCAGCGAGTCGGGGCAGGAGTCCCCACTCGGATGACCGGCCCGCAGGCATTCCACGAACGGGCGGGTCTCCTCCAGGCCGAAGCCGGACTCCTGGAGCGTGCGGATCTGGCGGACCAGCCGCAGGTCGGTGTCGTCGTACACGCGGTAGCCGTTGGCGGCTCGCGGGGTACGGAGCAGGCCGCGTGCCTCGTAATAGCGCAGCGTCCTGGTGCTGACGCCGGCCCGTTCGGCGAGTTCACTGATGCGCATGCCGATGACCGTAAACGTTGACGTCCGGGTCAGGGCAAGGCCGGCTCGCGGGAGAGGTTCCACAGCCGGGCCGCCGCCTCCGGGTCCCTGACCCAGGGCTTGACGCCGCCGATGAGCATGTCGTCGGTGGTGGCCGGTTCGGCGATGTCGCAGTCCTGGCAGTAGGCGCCGCCGTACGCGTCGAGCGGCGGGGAGGTGGCCGCCCAGACGGTCTCGGGGAGGGCCATCACCCCGGCGTTGTTGATGACGATGTCGAGGGGGCGGCCGGTGGCGACAGACCGCTATCGGCTGTCGGTGCGCACGCTGCGGGCCCGGGTGACGCCCGGTGCGTGGCCGGGCGGACCGCTGCTGGTGGCGGCGACGGTGCTGCGGGAGGTCGCGGAGTGGGCGCGGGGCGCCGGTGAGGTGGCGCTGGAGGCGTCCGGGGCCCGGGCGTGGGTACGGGAGGGGGCCGTGGTGCGGGAGTTGCCGGTGGTGGCGGGGGAGTTTCCGGCGTACCGGCTGGTGCTGGACGGGCCGGCGCCCGTACGGCACCGCGTGATCGCGGACCGGGCGGCGCTGCGTACGGCGCTGGCCGGGGTGGACGGTGCGGTGGCGGTGCTGCGCACCGGTGGGGCGGCCGGGCTGCTGGTGGGCGGGGTGGAGGTGCCGGCGATGGTGACGGGTGCGGGGCTGCGGGTGGCGTTCGATCCGGTGGTGCTGGCGGGGCCGTGGAGTCGGCGGTGGGGCCGGATGTGCTGCTGGAGCTGGGGGACGGCGCGGCGGCGGGTGAGCACTTCCGGCTGGCGGCCGGGTGTGCGGGGGTCCTTGGTGATGACGCGTACGGGCAGTGGCTGCGGATCGCGGTGGCGGGCGGGTTGCGGTGTACGGGGGCGGGCCCGGTGCGGCCGGCGGCGGTCGCCGAGGCGTTGGGCGTACGGGTGGACTCCTTGTGCGACCGGGGTGAGACGCGGACCCTGGCGCTGCTGCTGCCGGCCCAGCTCGGGGATCTGGGGACGGACGGCGATGCCGTGCGGCTGGTCACGGCCTTGCGGATGGTGCCGGCCACCGACTGGCTGAGCGGGCCGGGCGGGAGGCGGTGGCGGCGCCGGCGGGGTGGTTCAGAGCAGGCCGCCGGTGGCGAGGATGTTCTGGCCGGTGATCCAGCGGCCGTCCGGGCCGGCCAGGAAGGCGATGACGTCGGCGACGTCGGCGGGCGCGCCGAGGCGGCGCAGCGGGGTGAGGGCGGTGATGCGCTCCATGGCCTCGGGCGGGTTGACGCCGTGCAGCATGTCGGTGTCGGTGGCGCCCGGGGAGACGGTGTTGACGGTGATGCCGCGCGGGCCGAGTTCCTGGGCGGCGACGGCGGTGAGTTGTTCGAGGGCGCCCTTGCTGGCGGCGTACGGGGCGATGCCGGGGACGGGCCGCACGGTGTTGAGGGTGGAGACGTTGATGATCCGCCCGCCGTCGGGCATGTGCCGGGCGGCGTAGCGCAGGGTGCGGAAGACGGCGGTGGTGTTGACGGCCAGTACGGCGTCGAAGACGGCGTCCTCGGTCTCGGCGAGCGGGGCCGGGGCGGTGGACAGCGCGGCGTTGTTGACGATGATGTCGGGGGTGCTGTGCCGCTGCGCGGCCTGGTCGAGGAGGGCCTCGGCGGCGTGCGGGTCGGCCAGGTCGAGGCGGATGCCGTGGGCGCTGCCGGGGGCGGCGGAGGTGCGGACTGCGGCCATGACATCGGCGGCGGCCGTCTCGTTGTGGGCGTAGTTGAAGACGACATGGGCGCCGTCGCGGGCGAGCCGTTCCACGACGGCCCGGCCGATGCCGCGTGAGCCGCCGGTGACGACGGCGGTTTTTCCCTGGAGTTCTGCCATGCGCCGCACTGTAATGCGGTGATGGGCGAAGAGATCAGGGCGGTCGCGGCGCGGTACGGGATTCCGGCGGATGCGGTGGTGCCGGCCCCGCGGCAGGGGGCGGGCGGGGACGTGTGGCTGCTGGGGGAGGCGCTGGTGCTGAAGGCCGGCGCGGACTCGGCGGGGCTGCGGAAGGAGGCGGCGGTCATCGGGTACGCGCGTGGCTGCGGGGTGCGTACCCCCGAGGTGGTGGCGGCCGGGCCCGGGTGGCTGCTGGTGCGGCGGGTGGCGGGGGTGGCGGCGGGGACCGAACCGGGGGTGGGCGTGTACCGGGAGCTGGGCGAGCAGTTGGCGCTGCTGCACGCGGGTGGTGAGCCGGGGACGGTACGGGATGTGGTGCCCGGTGATCCGGCCGTCGATCCGCGTGCCGGGCTGGCGGCGCTGGTGGCGGCCGGGCAGCTGAGTGGTGAGCAGGCCAGGTGGCTCGGCGCGTGGTTCGGGCTGCTGGAGCGGGCGATGCCGGACGGCTGTGCCGAGCCGGTGCTGATCCACGGGGACGCGGCGCCGCAGAACCTCTTGGTGGCGCCGGGTGGTGGGCTGGCCGCGCTGGTGGACTGGGGGGACGCGGCGTGGGCGGATCCGGCGGTGGACTTCGCGAAGGTGCCGTTGCGGTCGGTGGAGCCGGTGCTGGCGGGGTATCTGGGCGGGGTGCGGCCGGGGGAGGAGTGGGCGGCCCGGGTGTTGTGGCATCACCTGGCGTGGGCGGTGGGCCGGCTGGGGTCGGTGCCGGACCGGGTGGGAACGCACTGGAGCGCCCAGCCCGGGAACCGGCTGGTGGAGCTGCTGCGGTTCTGGGCCGGGCGGCCGGGCGGGGTGTGGCGGGGGTTGGTGCCGGCGTGAGGGGGTGTAGGGGCGTGTACGAAGAGCAGGCGGTGTGGCACGTGGCGGCGGCGTCGGGGCTTGTGGTGCCCGATGGCTGTATGGATGTGATCTGGTCGGAGCGTGTGGGGCTGCTGGTGGCGGGGCCCGATACCCGGGGGCGGGAGGTGGCGGCGGAGGTGGCCGGGGGGATGGCGGCCGGGGTGCGGTTTCCGCCGGGCAGGGGGCCGGTGGTGCTGGGGGTGGCGGCGTGGGAGTTGCGGGACCGGCTGGTGCCGCTGGCCGAGGTGTGGCCGGGGCCGGTGGTGCGGGAGTTGAGCGAGCGGCTGGCCGGGGCGGCGGCGCCCGGGTCCGTACTGGAGGCGGTGGCGGCGCGCCGGGTGGCGCGGGTGGGGCCGCCGGAGCCGTGGCGGGCGTGGGCGGCGTCGGCGCTGGGGCGGGGGTACCCGGTGGCGCGGGTGGCCGGGGAACTGGGGGTGAGCGAGCGGCAGTTGCGCCGGCGGTGTCAGGAGGCGTTCGGGTACGGGCCGAAGACGCTGGCGCGGGTGTTGCGGATGCGGCGGGCGCTGGGGCTGGCGCGGGCCGGGGTGCCGGCGGCGGAGGTGGCGGCGCGGGCCGGGTATGCCGATCAGGCGCATCTGTCGCGTGAGGTGAAGGGCCTGACGGGGGTGCCGCTTTCGGTGCTGTCGCGTGCGGTCTGACGGTCCGAAGAACTCGGGGTGCTGTGGATAACTTTCCGGCGCTGGGGCGGGTTTGTCAGTGGGCCGCTCTACGGTCCGTGGCATGACCGCTTCCCCGACGCCCGCCGCTTCCGTTTCCGTTTCCGCTTCCGCTTCCGCTCCGGCTCCCGCCACGGCCGCCACCGGTGCCGGTGCGCCTGCGGGGCGGTTGCCCCGGGTGTTCCAGGTCTGGCTGGCGGGTGCCCTGGTATCGATGCTGGGCACGAGCCTGATGTTCTTCGCGCTGGGGTGGGCGGCGTCGGCGCACGGCGGGCTGGTGGCCGGTCTGGTGCTGACGGCGATCAACCTTCCCCGGTTCTGCCTGCTGCTGGTCGGGGGCGCGCTGGGGGACCGGGTGGGCGCGTGGCGGGTGATGGTGGCCGGGGACATCGTCATGGTGGCGGTGTCGCTGGGGGTGGCGCTGGCGGCGTGGCGGTTCGGGACCGGCGCTCCGCCGGTGTGGCTGCTGCTGGCCGCGGCGCTGCTGACCGGGGTGGTGGACGCGTTCTATCTGCCCGCCTCAGGGTCGATGCCGCGCCGGCTGGTGGGGAGGGCGGCGCTGCCCAGGGCGATGGCGCTGCGGCAGACCGGGGTGCAGTTGTCGCTGTTCGCGGGCGGTTCGCTGGGTGGGGTGCTGGTGGCCGGGGTCGGGCTGAGCGGGGTGGCGCTGGTGCAGGTGGGCACGTTCTCCTTGATGCTCGCGGTGCTGGTGGGGATACGGCGCCGGTTTGCCGGGGAGGGTCTTGGCCGTCCGGCCGACGGCTCGGTGGCCCTGGACATCGTGGACGGGCTGCGGCTGGCGTGGCGGGACCGGCTGCTGCGGGTGTCGCTGGCGGTGGTGGCGGTGGCGGCGGCGTTCCTGCTGCCGGTGGTGTCGCTGCTGGTGCCGCTGCTGGCCCGGGAGCAGGGCTGGGGGGCGGAGTCGGCCGGGATGGTGGCGGGTGCGCAGGCGCTGGGGATCGTCGCGGTGTCGCTGGTGGTGCTGTGGCGCGGCGGCGCGGCCCGGCCCGGGATCGCGGCGGCCGGGGGGCTGGTGGTGGCCGGTGCGGCGGTCGGTGTCATGGCGCTGGTGGCGCTGCCGGGTGGGGTGGTGGCCGCCGCGCTGGGGGTCGGGGTGGGCCATGGGCTGTTCGGCGCGCATGTCGCCCCGCTGATCCTGACGACGGCTCCGCCGTCCCATCTGTCCCGGGTGCAGGCGATCTTGGCGATGGTGCAGACGGGGGCGCTGCTGGCGATGAATCTGCTGCTGGGGGCGGCGGCCGAGCACATACCGGTGGCGGCCGTGCTGGGCGGCTGCGCGCTGGTGGTGGCCGCGACGGGTGGCGGTGCGCTGTGCTCGGGCCCGCTGCGTGAGGTCCGGCGACCGGCCGTCGGCTGACGCGGCGACCCGGCCGGCCGCGTCGGCCGCGTCGGCCGCGTCAGCCGTGCCGGTACGCCGGTCCCCGCGGACGCGGGCCGGGCTGTGCTGTCGGGGTTGCCGGTCCGGGGTGCCGGACGCGGTGAGCCGGGCCTTCGGTAGGGCGGTGGGTGTCGGTGTGCCGGTACGTCCGGTGTGCCGGTGTCCGCCGCTCCGCCGGGTGCGGCGGTCCGGCCGGCTCCCGGGTCGGTGCGGCGGTCACCGGGGCGTGGGGGTGGGGGCGGGGGCGGGGTTGAGGGTGCGGAGGGCGGTGACCAGGGGGGACAGGGCGGGCTGGGTCGCGGCCTCGGTGAGGGCGGCCTCCAGCGCGGCGTCGTTGGTGGGGCGGGCCTCCGCCAGGAGGGCGCGCCCGGCCTCGGTGACGTCCGTGTAGATGCCCCTGCGGTCGTCCGCGCACAGGTATCGGGTGAGGAGCCCGCGGTCCTCCAGGCGGTTGACCAGCCGGGTGGTGGCGCTCTGGCTGAGGACGACGGCTTCGGCCAGCTCGTTCATCCGGCAGTGGCCGCCGCTGCCGGCGTGCTGCCGGTCGAGCACGTTGAGGACGGAGTACTCGCGCACACTCAGCCCGTGGGCGGCCTGGAGGGCTCGTTCGATGGCCGTCTCGATGCGGCCGTGCAGGGCGGACAGGGCGCACCAGCTCTGGCTCAGGCTCTGGTCGGGGCGCGTCATCGGGCCTCTCCTTCCGCTGTGCTGCCGGGGTTCTCCGCAAGGTTAGCTCACGATCGCAATAGTCGGCGTTTGCATATATCCCGCGTCTGCAATTATTGTCCAGGCGGGTAAACGTTGTCTGCATGCAATGAACCGGAGGGTCCTCCCATGCCGCTCGCGCTCCTCGCGCTGGCCGTCGGCGCCTTTGGCATCGGTGCCACCGAGTTTGTGATCATGGGTCTGCTGCCCGAGGTGGCCGGGACCTTCGAGGTGTCCATCCCCACCGCCGGGTATCTCGCCACCGGCTACGCCCTTGGCGTGGTCATCGGGGCGCCGGTGCTGGCGGCGGCGGGGGCCCGGGTCTCCCGCAAGCGGATGCTGATGGCTCTGATGGGCCTGTTCATCGCCGGCAACGCCCTGTCCGCCGTCGCCCCCGCCTTCGCCGTGATGCTCGCCGGGCGGATCATCGCCTCGCTCGCGCACGGCGCGTTCTTCGGCATCGGCGCGATCGTGGCGGCCGGGCTGGTGGCGCCGCACAAGCGGGCCGGGGCGATATCCCTGATGTTCACCGGGCTCACCGTCGCCAATCTGGCCGGCGTCCCGCTGGGCACCTGGCTGGGCCAGCAGGTCAGCTGGCGGGCCACCTTCGCGGTGATCGCCGGGATCGGGGTGCTCGCCCTCGCCGGGGTGGCCGCCCTGGTGCCGCACCACCTCCAGCAGCCGGCCGGAGCCGGAGCCCCGGCACCGGCGTCCGCCCCCGCGCCGCCGGCGGACCGCGGGCTGCGCGCGGAGCTGGCCGCGCTCCGCAACATCCAGGTGCTGCTGGCCATGGCGATGACCGTGCTCGGCTTCGGCGGCGTCTTCGCCGCCATCACCTACCTGGCGCCGATGATGACCGACGCCGCCGGGTACGCCCCGGGCAGCGTCACCTGGCTGCTGGTCCTGCTGGGCGCCGGCATGGTCATCGGCAACCTGGTCGGCGGCCGGTACGCGGACCGCGCGCTCATGCCGATGCTGTACGTCTCGCTGGGCGGACTCGCCGTACTGCTGGCCCTGTTCGCCGGCACCGCGCACCACAAGGCGGGCGCCGCCGTGACGCTGCTGCTGGTGGGCGGGTTCGGGTTCGCGACCGTGGCGCCGCTCCAGAAGCGGGTGCTCGACCACGCCGCCCAGGCGCCGACCCTCGCCTCCGCTGTCAACGTCGGCGCGTTCAACCTCGGCAACGCGCTCGCCGCCTGGCTCGGCGGCCTGGTGCTCGCGGGCGGGCTCGGCGCCACCGCCCCCAACCTGGTCGGCGCGGTGATGACCGCCACCGCGCTCGGCCTCGCCGTCCTCGCCGCCGCGCTGGAACGGCGCTCCGCCCCTGCCCCCGACTCCGCCCCCGCCCCCGACTCCGCCCCCGCCGCCGCGCCGGGGCTCAGCCCAGCGCCACCGAGTACGGTGCGAACCGGCGGCTGATGTCGCCCGGGATATCCGCCGCACCGCGCACCATCAGCGTGCAGCGGAAGTCCCCGGACAGGCCCCGGGCCCGCAGCCAGCCGGCCAGTTCGGGGTGCCGGTCGTCCACGTCGTACCGCAGCGGCAGCGGGGCCGTCGCGCCGAGGTGTGAGATCAGCGCCTCGGCCGTCCCCAGATCCTCGGCGACGACCGGGCCGAGCACCGTGCTGGTGACGTTCGGCCAGGCCGCCGCGTACCCGGTCAGCCGCCCGTCGCCGGCCTGCGCCACCGCCAGCCGGTCGGCGAACGACGGCAGCCGGGTGAGCAGTTCGGTGCGGTCGACGCCGAACACCGGCAGGTCGAGCGCCAGCAGGCCCGGCAGATCGGCCGCGGTCGCCGGACGTACCCGGCCCGTACGACCCTCCTCGCCGTCGTCACCGGCACCCGTGAACCGGCCGCGCAGCGTCGTCACCGCCCCCACCGCCGTGAAGCCCAGCCTCTCGTACAGCGGGCGGCCGTTGTCCGTCGCGGACAGGAAGACCACCGCGTCGCCCGACTCGGCGATCGCGTGCCGCATCAGCCGCGCCCCCAGCCCGCGCCGCTCGTACCGCCGCGCCACCAGCACCATGCTGACGCAGCGGTACCCCGGGTACGGGGTGAGGACGAAGGCGCCGATCAGCCCGCCCACCGGGTCATCGGCCGGGGCGTCGATCCCGTACCCGGTGCCGGCGCTGAGCAGCAGCCGCCACTTGTGCTCCTCCCGGGTCCAGTCCCGGTCGGCGGCCAGGTCCAGGGCGGCGGGCAGATCGGCGCGGGTGAGACGGCGGATGGGCAGCGTGAGCGGCGTGAGTGATGAGGTCGGCACGCTGCCCAGGCTTATCAACCGCCCGCGCCCGCCGCGACCGGTTTTCCCGCCGCGCACCGGTCCTCGTACGCTCCCCGGCCCGGCTGGCACAGTGGGCGCCATGACCGATGATCACGCGCTGCTCCCCGCCACCGCCCGCGCCCTGCGCCACCGCGTCGCCGCCGCCCAGGCCCGGGGCCGGGCCCCCTCGGTGGTGGCCGGGGTGGTACGCGACGGCGCGCTGGTGTGGACCGGCGCGCACGGCGAGGGCGCCGCCGACGAGCACCGCCAGTACCGCATCGGGTCGATCACCAAGACCTTCGCCGCCGTTCTCGTCATGCGGCTGCGCGACGCCGGCCGGCTCGACCTCGGCGACCGGCTGCGTACCCACCTCCCCGACGCCCCGCACGGCGGCGACGCCACCATCGCCCAACTGCTGGCGCACTCCGCCGGGCTCGCCGCCGAGGCGCGCGGCCCCTGGTGGGAACGCACCGAGGGCACGCTGCGCCCCGAACTGGCCGATGTCTTCGGCCCGGACCCCGACAAGCACCCGGCCGGCCGCCGCCACCACTACTCCAACCCGGGGTATGCCCTGCTCGGCGCCCTCGTCGAGCGGCTGCGCGGCGCGCCCTGGGAACGGGTGCTGCGCGAGGAGGTGCTGGAGCCGCTGGGCATGACCCGTACCACCGCCCTGCCGCAGGCCCCGTACGCGAGCGGCTGGGCGGTGCACCCGTACGCCGATGCCGTACAGCCGGAGCCGCTCACCGACACCGGCCGGATGGCCCCGGCCGGGCAACTGTGGTCCACCGTCACCGACCTCGCCGCCTTCGCCGGCTTCCTGCTGGCCGGCGACGAGCGGATCCTGGGCGCCGGCACGCTCGCCGAGATGCGCGCCCCCGCCGTCGCGCCGCAGGACCCCCAGTGGGAGTCCACGTACGGGCTCGGCCTGCAACTGGCACTGCGCGAGGGCCTGGTGCTGGCCGGGCACACCGGCTCGATGCCGGGGTTCACCGCCGGGCTGTGGACCAGCCCCGCCGAGCGGCTGGCGGCGGTGGCGCTCGCCAACGCCACCTCGGGGGTGCCGGCCGCCTCGCTCGCCGCCGACCTGCTGACCGAGGTCGCCGACCGCGAGCCCGCCGTACCCGACCCCTGGCGGCCGATGCCGGCCGCCGACGCCGAGCCGTGGCTGCTGGAGCTGACCGGCACCTGGTACTGGGGCACGACCCCCTGTGTGCTGCGGCTGCTCGCCGGGCGCGTCCTCACCCTCACCCCGGCGAACGGCGGCGGCGGGCGCGGCTCCCGATTCCTGCCGGTGGACGGGGCCGGGGCCGGGGACGGCCGGCGCTGGGTGGGGCAGGACGGCTACTACGCGGGGGAGACACTGCACGCCGCCCCCGGGCCGGTGCCCCATCTCGACCTGGGAACCTTCGTCTTCACCCGCACCCCGTACGATCCGGCCGCCCCGACCCCCGGCGGCGCCGATCCGGGCGGCTGGGGCGGACTGTGACGGCCGGGGGCCCAGCCGCTCAGCCGTCCAGCGTCATCTTGAAGCCGAGGTGGCTCGCCTCGAACCCGAGCCGCTCGTAGAACCGGTGGGCGTCCACCCGCGTGGCGTCGGAGGTGAGCTGCACCACGGCGCACCCCTGGCGCCGCGCCTCCGCCACCGCCCAGCCGATCATCTCCCCGCCCAGACCCGCGCCGCGCTGCGAGGCGTGCACCCGTACCGCCTCGATCAGCGCCCGCGACGCGCCCCGCCGGGACAGTCCGTGGATCACCGACAGCTGGAGGGTGCCCACCACCGGGCCCGGCGCGTCCGCCCGCTCGGCGACCATCAGATGCTGCTGCGGGTCGGCGGCGATCCGCTTGAAGGCCGCGAGGTAGGGCTCGGGGTCCGCCGGGCTCTCGCGCGCCGCGCCCAGCGGGTCGTCGGCCAGCATCGCGACTATCTCCGGAATGTCCTCGCTCGTCGCGTATCGCATGGTGATGTTCATGCCATCGAGTCTAGAAAACGTCGGGCGACCGGCCGCAGCGGCACAGGAAGGGGGTTGTGTCTCGTCCCTATAACGGTAGGGTCGGACTCGCCTGCTGGGCGACGGCCAGCCGCTCAGTTTATGAGGTTCGGGGGCTCGAAGCCGGAATATCCGGCTAACCACCCCGCCCCGGTGAGCCCGCTGACACGCTGAGCCACCGGGAGTTGATCGAGGCGAGGCAGAGCACATGACCGCGATACCGGCCGACGACGGCACCGCAGGCACCGGATTCCAGCGGGGGCACCGACCGTCCCCCGACGCTGTGGTGATCCGGCGCACCCTGGCGGAGATCGAGCCGGTGGCCGACGACGCCACCTCGTACTTCTACGCGCTGCTGTTCGTCAACCATCCCAACCTGCGGCCGATGTTCCCGCCCGCCATGGACGCCCAGCGCGACCGGCTGTTCGGCGCGCTGCTCACCGCCGGCGAACACATAGACGACACCGTCACCCTGACCGACTACCTGATGGCGCTCGGGCGCGGCCACCGCAAGTACGGCACCCGCTCCACGCACTATCCGGCGGTCGGCGAATGCCTGATGGCGGCCCTGGAACGGTACGCGCCGCGCAGCTGGGGCCCCGACGCCGAGGCGGCCTGGGTACGCGCCTACACCGCGATCTCCCAGATCATGATCGACGCCGCCGCCGACGACGAACTGCGCTCCCCCGCCTGGTGGCAGGCCGAGATCGTCAGCCACGAGCGCCGCACCGCCGACGTCGCGGTGATCACCGTACGGCCCGACCAGCCCTATCCGTACCGGGCCGGCCAGTACGCCAGCATGGAGACCCCCTGGTGGCCGCGCGAGTGGCGGCAGTACTCCTTCGCCTGCTCGCCGCGCCCCGACGGGCTGCTGATGTTCCATGTGAAGGCGGTGCCGGCCGGCTGGGTGTCCCGCGCGCTGGTGCACCGGGCGCGGTGCGGCGACGTCGTACGGCTCGGGCCGCCCGAGGGCGCGATGACGATCGACCACACCTCCGACAGCGGGCTGCTGTGCGTGGGCGGCTCCACCGGGATCGCGCCGATCAAGGCGCTGGTGGAGGACGTGGCCGAGCGCGGCCGGCGGCGCCGGATGGAGGTGTTCTTCGGCGCGAACCGGGACGCCGACCTGTACGACCTGGACTCCTTCCTCGAACTGGAGCGGCGGCACAACTGGCTGTCGGTGCGCCCGGTGGTGGCGCAGTACGCCACCCGCGGGTTCGCCGGGCAGTTGCCGCAGGCGGTCAAGGAGTACGGTCCGTGGCCGGAGTTCGACGGCTATCTGTCGGGCCCGCCGCAGATGATCCGGCACAGCGTGGCCGCGCTGGTCTCCGCCGGGATCGAGGAGCGCCGGATACGGCACGACTTCACGGGTACGTTGACCGCCTCGGGGATGTCCCCGCAGAAGTGAGTCACCAGACACCACGCAAGGTCGGGTTGAACTGATCATGAACAACGGGGATGACAGCGCCCGGCTGCCCGGCAGCGACGGGGAGCACGAGTTGCAGCGGCAACTCGGCAGCGAGCACCGGGCGGACCGCTTCTACGAGGAGCAACTCCTCGACCATCTCAATGAGCGGATGCGGGAGTTCGTGGCCAGGGCGGAGATGTTCTTCCTGGCCACCGCCGACCGCGACGGCGAGTGCGACAGCAGTTTCCGGGCCGGGCCGCCCGGCTTCATCCATGTGCTGGACCACCGGGCGGTGGCGTACCCGGAGTACCGGGGCAACGGGGTGCACGCCTCGATGGGCAACATCACGGAGAACCCGCACGCCGGGCTGCTGCTGATGGACTTCGACCGGGCGCGGATCGGGCTGCACATCAACGGGCGGGCGAGCATCGTGCCGGACGCCGAACTGCGGTCGCTGCACCCGGAGCTGCCCCGGGACACGGCGCCGGGGCGGCGGGCGGAGCTGTGGGTGCGGGTGGACGTGGAGGAGGCGTACATCCACTGTGCCAAGCACATTCCGCATCTGGTGAAGGCGCCCAGGCGCACGGCGCGGGCATGGGGGAGCGATGACTACCGGCGCAAGGGCGGCGACTTCTTCGGGGCGGCGCGGCAGTCGCGCGAGAGCGGGCGCGGGGCCGGGGAAGGCGACGGGCCGGGCGTGAGCCCGGGTACGGGTACGGGTACGGGGCTGCCGCGGTCGGTACCCGCGCCGCCCCCGCCGTCCGTACCCGCGCCGCCCCCGCCGCCCCCGCCGGCGCCCGTACCGCCCGCGCCGCCCCCGCTCGTACCGGCGGCGGGCGCACTGCCGCTGCCGCCGCCGTCGGTGCCTGTACCGCCGGCCCGGGCCCATGACTGGCAGGAGCAGGCCGAGCGGGCACTGGCCGAGGCCGAGCGGCGCGGGCCGCAGGAGCCGGGCGCGGGCTGGTTCGGGTAGGCCGGCTCTTTCGGATCTTCGCGGGGCCGCGCCGGTTCAGCCCAGGTCGGGCGCCAACAGCGCCCGCACCCCGGGGATGTTGCGGGTGAGGTAGGCGCGCAGGGTGGCGGGGACGAGTTCGACGCCGGCCAGGCCCTGCGGGGTGAACGGCAGCCGGACGATCTCGTACCCGCCGCGCGGATCGGTCACTTCGGGGCCGTGCCGCAGCGCCGGGTCCATGGAGGCCAGCCGGCACACGAAGAAGTGCTGGACCTTCAGCCCGGGCGGGGTGTGCTCGCCCGGCTCGGGCAGGTGCGGCACGGTGTCGACGAACGCGGGGACCACGTCGGTGATCTTGGCGCCCAGTTCCTCGAACACCTCGCGGTGCAGGGCGTCGAGCACGGTGGCGTCGGTGGGCTCGACGCCGCCGCCCGGGGTGATCCAGTACGGCGGTTCGCCGGGCTTGGTGCGTTTGATCACGATCAGTTCGGTGTCATCCCTGGTGAGGAGGATGGCGCGGGCGGTGCGTTTGACCACAGGTCGTGCGTCGGTCATGCGGGTACTTGTCGCCCGTACCGCACCTCGCGAAACCTCAGCGGGCCGTGGTGTCCGGGGCGGCGTCCAGGGCGGTGGTCAGATCGGCGACCAGATCGGCCGCGTCCTCCACACCCACCGACAGCCGGATGAAGCCCTCGGGGACGTCGTCGCCGCCCCAGCGGGCGCGGCGTTCGGCGGTGGAGCGTACGCCGCCGAAGCTGGTGGCGTTGTCGATGACGCGCAGAGCGGCGAGGAAGCGTTCGGCGGTGTCGCGGTCGGGGAGGGTGAAGGAGACCACGCAGCCGAAGCGCCGCATCTGGCGGCCGGCGAGGGCGTGCGAGGGGTCGTCGGGCAGCCCGGGGTAGCGCAGGCCGGTCACATCGTGCCGGGAGCGCAGCGCGGTGGCGACGGCGAGCGCGTTGGTGGCCTGCCGGTCCACGCGCAACTGGAGGGTGGCCAGGCTGCGGTGGGCGAGCCACGCCTCCATGGGGCCGGGGATGGCGCCGATCGCGGCGCGCCAGCCGCGCAGTTCGGCGGCGGCCTCGGGGTCGCGGGTGACGACGTAGCCGAGCAGCAGATCGCCGTGGCCGCTGAGGCCCTTGGTGCCGCTGGCCATGGAGAAGTCGGCGCCCAGCTCCAGGGGGCGCTGGCCGAGCGGGGTGGCGAGGGTGTTGTCGACGGCGAGGAGTGCGCCGTGCGCGTGGGCGGCGTCGGCGAGGGCGGCGAGGTCGCACACGTCGAGGCCGGGGTTCGAGGGGGATTCGGTCCACAGCAGCCGGGCCCCGTCCAGGGCGTCGAACTGCCGCGGCCCGCCGGTGGGCACGGTGGTGACGTGGATGCCGAACGCCTCAAGGCGCGGGATGAGTCCCGAGGTGCCGTGGTAGCCGTCGGTGGGCAGGACGGCGGTGTCGCCGGCCTTCAGCTGGGTGAACAGGACGGCGGAGGTGGCGGCCATGCCGGAGGCGAAGACGACGGCGTGCGCGTCCCGGCCGGGGGATTCCAGCTCGGCGATGGCTGATTCGAGGGCGGTCCAGGTGGGGTTGGCGTTGCGGCCGTAGCCGTACGGGGTCTCGGCGGGGTCGCCGGGCAGGTGGTAGTGGGCGGCGAAGACGGGGCCGGGCAGCGCGGGCCGGCCGGGCCGGGGGGCGGGCAGGCCGGCGTGTACGGCGCGGGTTCCGTCGCCCGGTCCGGGGGCTGCCGCTGGGGAGTGGCTCATGGGCGGTGCTGCTTTCCGTGAGGTGGAGTGGTGTGCCGGGCAGGGCTGCCCGGGAGGTGCCCCCCGCGTCCGCGGATCCGCTCCCTCGCCCGGCGGTTGACGCCGGTGCGGGTGAAGCGGACGCGGTACGTACGGTCGTGGCCGGTTCGTGTCAGTCCCGGTCCAGGACCAGATTGACGGCCCAGGACACGATGGAGATGATCAGACCGCCGAGCACGGCCGATCCGAAGCCGTGGACCTCGAAGGAGTCCCCGGCGATCCAGCCGGTCAGCATCAGCATGAGCGCGTTGATCACCAGGGTGAACAGCCCCAGGGTGACCACCAGCAGGGGAAAGGCCAGGATCTTCACGATCGGCTTGACGATGAGGTTGACCAGGCCGAAGATCAGCGCGACGAGGATGAGGGTGAGGGCCTTGCCGCCGGTGCTGGTGTCGCCGTCACCGAGGGTGATGCCGCTGACCAGCCAGACCGCCACCAGCAGCGCCACGGCGTTGGCGATGAACTTGAACAGGATGCTCTTCATGCAAGAGATCGTTGCAGACCGGGCCATGGGCCGGGCAAGGGGTGCGGGGCGATGAAGGAATTCCGGCTGGATCTGCTGGAGGCGGAGCGGATCGCCAACAACGGTGCCTATCTGCGGTTTCTTCGTGAGCGCAATATGTCGGCCGGGCTGTACGCGCTCAATGTGGGAGACACCGACGGGCAGGGGCCGCAGCGGCAGGATGTGCTGTACTTCGTGGCCAGCGGTCACGCCGAGATCACGGTGGGTGCCGAGAGCTCGCGGGTGGCGCGTGGCAGTGTCGTCTATGTCCCGGCGCACACCCCGTGCAAATTCCACCACATTACGGAAGATCTGCGGGTGATGGTGATCTTCTCTCCGCCCGAGGGGTGAGAGAAAGGGCCCCCGGGTCTCAGGGTCCCCTCAGGGGACGGTCAGGGGAGGACGGGGGCCGCCGGGCCTCCCGTCCGCTCCCCGGTCCGCTTAGCATCGAGACAACGGTGCCGGGGGATGCCGGAGAGCGGATTGAGGAGCCGTAGCGTCATGAAAGAACTGTTCAGGTCACTGCCGTGGTGGGTGCGCTGGGTCGCCATTCCCGCCATCGTGCTCGTGGTCTTCGGCGGCCTCATCACCTCGGTGCTCACGTGGGTGATGAGTCTGATGTTCAAGATCCTGGTGTGCGCGGCACTGATCGCGCTGCTGATCTTCATCGTGCGGAAGTTCACCTCTTCCTCCTCCTCCGGCGGCGGCTGGTAGCGGCGTCCGCGGACGGGGGCCGGTCGGCGCTGACGACCAGCGCCGCCAGCACGGTGGTGACCGGCACCGACGCGACCAGACCGATCGAGCCGACCAGGGTCCGTACGATCTCCTCGGACACCAGCTCGCTGAACGCCACCGTGCCCACGCTCGCGTTCGCCACCGTGAACAGCAGCAGCAGGGGCAGCGCCGCCCCCGCGTACGCGAGCACCAGGGTGTTGACCACCGAGGCGATGTGGTCCCGGCCGATGCGCATGCCGGCCCGGTAGAGCTTGAGCCAGCCGGCATTCGGCTCGGCCGCCTTCAGCTCCCACACCGCCGAGGTCTGGGTGACGGTGACATCGTCCAGGACGCCGAGCGAGCCGATGAGGATGCCGGCCAGCAGCAGGCCGCGCACCTCGATGCCCGGGTAGAGCGCGTGGATCAGGCCGGTCTGGTCATCGGTGTTTCCGGACAGATGCGCCCACGCGGTGAACAGCGAGCCCAGCAGCCCGATCAGGACGAGCGAGATGAGCGTGCCGAGCACCGCCACCGAGGTGCGGGCGTTCACGCCGTGACACAGGTAGAGCGTCACCAGCATGATGGCGCTGCCGCCGATCACCGCCACCAGCAGCGGATTCGAGCCGTGCAGGATGGCGGGCAGGATGAACAGCGTCAGCACCCCGAAGCTGACCACCAGACCGATCAGCGCCAGCAGCCCGCGCAGCCGCCCCACCAGCACCACCGCCACCGCGAAGACGGCGGCCAGCAGCAGGATCGGGAACTTCCGGTCCACATCCGTGACGCTGTACTGGAGCTCCTCGGGGGCGTTGGGCGCGTACGCCACGATCACCTTCTGCCCGGTGTGGAACCGCTGGGTGGCGTCCGGCGGCACCACCTCGTGGAAGGTACGGCCGCTGTGCGGGCCGCTGGTCACCTCGACGGTGGCCTGCTCGCACGCCGTCGCGTCCACCCCGCGTGGCACCTGCACTCCCAGCTGGTCGCAGTCCAGCCGTTCGACGGCGGTGACCTTCGCCTCCTCGAACTGCTGGTCGAAGCCGACGCCGGTGTGCTCGTCGCCCGCGGTGGGCGCGCCACCGGGCCACAACAGCAGCAGACCGCCGACCACCGCCACGGTGAACGGGATCAGCACCGCCGCTATCACCCGGCGCAGATGCGTCGAGACGGGGGGCGGCGGTCCGTGGCTGTGGCTGTGGCCATGACCGTGGGCGTGGGCGTGGGCGTGGCCGTGGCCGTGGCTGTCGCTGGGTCCAGGGGTGTCTGTCACGCGCCGATCATCGCAAGAGAATCCCGGGTGCTCTGTTCAGCGGGGCCGGTGAGCCGTTAGCGTGGTGCCCGCTTATGTGACATCGCGGGAGCTCCGAGCACGGGGCTGAGAGGGCGCTGACGGGCTGCGCCGACCGCCGAACCTGGTACCGGGTAATGCCGGCGTAGGGAGTTGGGTCGTCATGACCAAGCAGGACACACGTGTGCTCGGCTCGCACAAGGGATATCTCACCGGATCCCGCCCCGACTTGCGGGTCCCGGTGCGCCGGGTGCATCTCACCGACGGGCACGAGGTGACGCTGTACGACACCTCGGGGCCGTACACCGACCCGGGCGTGACCACCGACGTACGGCGCGGGCTGCCGCCGCTGCGCGCCGGCTGGCTGGCGGAACGCGCCGCGCGCCGGCGCCCCGGGGACGGGCTGACGCAACTGGCGTACGCCCGGCGCGGGGAGATCACCGAGGAGATGGAGTACGTGGCGCTCCGGGAGGACCGTACCCCCGAGTTCGTGCGCGAGGAGATCGCCGCCGGGCGGGCGGTGCTGCCGGCGAACGTGAACCACCCGGAGGCCGAGCCGATGATCATCGGCAAGAACTTCCTGGTGAAGATCAACGCCAACATCGGCAACTCCGCCGTCACCTCCTCCATCGAGGAGGAGGTGGAGAAGATGCGCTGGGCCACCCGGTGGGGCGCCGACACCATCATGGACCTGTCGACGGGCAAGGACATCCACACCACCAGGGAGTGGGTGCTGCGCAACTCCCCGGTACCGGTGGGCACCGTGCCGCTGTACCAGGCGCTGGAGAAGACCGGCGGCCGGGCGGAGGAGCTGAGCTGGGAGATCTTCCGCGACACGGTGATCGAACAGGCCGAGCAGGGCGTGGACTACATGACCGTGCACGCCGGGGTGCTGCTGCGGTACGTACCGCTGACGGCACGGCGCACGACGGGCATCGTCTCGCGCGGCGGCTCGATCATGGCGGCATGGTGCCTGGCGCACCACGAGGAGAGCTTTCTGTACACGCACTTCGCGGAGCTGTGCGAGATCCTGCGGGCGTACGACATCACCTTCTCGCTGGGCGACGGGCTGCGGCCGGGGTCGATCGCGGACGCCAACGACGAGGCGCAGTTCGCGGAGTTGCGGACGCTGGGCGAACTGAACCGGATCGCCAAGTCGCACGAGGTGCAGACCATGATCGAGGGCCCGGGCCATGTGCCGATGCACAAGATCAAGGAGAACGTGGAACTCCAGCAGGAGATCTGCGAGGAGGCGCCGTTCTACACGCTCGGCCCGCTGACGACGGACATCGCGCCGGCGTACGACCACATCACGTCGGCGATCGGGGCGGCGATGATCGGGTGGTGGGGGACGGCGATGCTGTGTTACGTGACGCCGAAGGAGCACCTGGGGCTGCCGGACCGGGATGACGTGAAGACGGGCGTCATCACGTACAAGATCGCGGCGCACGCGGCGGACCTGGCGAAGGGCCACCCGGGGGCACAGCGGTGGGACGACGCGCTGTCGCGGGCGCGCTTCGACTTCCGCTGGGAGGACCAGTTCAACCTGTCCCTGGACCCGGACACGGCACGGGCGTTCCACGACGAGACCCTGCCGGCGGAACCGGCGAAGACGGCGCACTTCTGCTCGATGTGCGGGCCCAAATTCTGCTCGATGAAGATCAGCCGAAGCATCACAGAGCGGTTCGGCGGTGCGGCGGCCGAGGGGGCGACACCGGAGGAGATCGCGGAGGGGATGCTCCAGAAGTCGAAGGAGTTCGCGGCCGGCGGGAACCGGGTGTACCTGCCGATCGCCGACTGATCTGCGGGCGGTGCCCGCGGTCGGCTGATCCGGGCACCGCCTGTCGCGCTGCTCATTCACAACCGTCCCCGGCTGTTGTCACACGCCACGCCTATGGTTCCTCGAAACAGCGGGAGCAGGATCGGCGCAGCTCGGGAGGCATGATGGGCGATGGTGAGCAGACGGTGAAGGTGTCCTTCGCGGAGGGATGGGACCTTGCCGCCCGGACCGTGGTCCACCCGCTCTCGCGTGCCGATGCCGAGGCACGGGACCGTGCGGGGAAGCCTTATGTGATGGTGCACCGGCTGGAGGGCCGTACCTCACCGGTCGAGGTGCACCTGGTGGCCTGGGGCGACTCTCACGTGGGCGCATGGGCGTACGACGATCAGGGTCGGCGGACCATGGAGGGGGATTGGCGTCTGCTGGAACCCGGGCGCATGTTCCTGCGCCACCTCGGGGAATGGCGCTATGACACCGAGGAGCAGGGCGAGTTCGCCTCCGGAGCCGGGCGTACCTCTGTGGATCTTTTCCCGGACGGAAAGGGGCGCAGGGTGAGCGAGCCGGAGGGGGACCAAGGACCGTCACGCCACACGCTCGCGGACATTCCCGAAGAGAAGCGATGGCATGCGAGGGAGACGTTCGGCGTATACGGGGTGCGGCAGTTGCTCCTGTCGCAGCCGCTGCCGACTGGGCGGCAGCCGGAGTTCGTGGACGCTACCGACAGCGAGGCCGACGCGCGGTGCGCGCACCGCGTCGCCGATGGTCGGTCTTCCCTCTGGCTTCCTCCGGGTCCGACCCGAGCGGCCCATCTCAACGAGTTGTTCGAGCCGGGCACACGTATCGCGACGAGCTTCGAGCCGGAGATGACGGTCAGCGCGATCCGGGACATCGCGACTCTTCGCCTGCCCAGCGGCAGGCTGGTCGTCGCGGATCCGCTCACCGGGGGCCACGGTGCCGGCCGCGAGCTGTCCAAGCGGATCCCTTCGGGTGAGCACCTCATGCAGGCTGCTGTGGTCGCCTACGAGAGTCAGTACGAGGACACACGCACCGCTGTGGAGGAGGATGTCGCCGTCCGCCTCCTGCTGGGGGAAGAGCCGGCCGTTTCGTGGGAGCTGGCGCCGGCTGAGCAGGACGACGTCAGGCTGTTGCGTGAGGACGAGATATTCGGCTTCGACACGGACGCCGCCACGGGAGCCTTCGCCGATGGCTCGGGGTGGGAACGACTCGCGGACAAGTACCGGCGCCACCTCGTGGAGCAGGAGGACAACGCCGGAGAAACCATCAGCGGCGGGTATCTGCGCACCACGGACGAGGCAACCGGCAGTGACCTCGTCTCCTTCTACACCGGCGGCGACGGCACGTATCCCGTGTGGCTCGGACGTGCGAGCACGGGAAAGCCCGTGAGTGTCGTGGTCGTGGTCAGCTACCTGCCCGATCTACGGCTGCTCTGAGCGCTCCGCGTCCCGACGAGCCTGTGCGACCTGTCGCTTTCCTCGATGAAGATCTCGCACGACATCAGGGCCGAAATGGACCGGAAGTCGGCGGAGTTCGCGGAGGCCGGGAACCGGGTGTATCTGCCGCTGACATCGACGCGGGGCAGGCTGATCAGTAGAGCGCGTACACCGGGGCGTTGTGCAGGACGCCTATCTGCCGGATGCAGTGCCGCTTGAGGAGAAACCGCAGACTGTCGTGCGTCCGCGCCGAGGTGAGCCCGGCGCGGGCGGCGATCTCGTCCACGGGCCAGCTCACCCGCCCCTCGGCGACCAGCACGGGCGCGAGCAGCACGGCGACCGCCCAGACATCGTCGGTGACGGTGAGTCGAGCCCGCCACCCGGCGAGCAACGCCTCGGCGCCCCGCCCTTCGAGGCGGGGCGCCGGGCGCTGCCCGGGCAATCGCGGCGGGCCGGCGGCGAGCTGCTCCTGGATCCCGCCGAGCACGTCGGCGACCGAGCGCAGCGCGTCGGCCATCTCCCGCTGCGCGGCGGCCTGGGCCTCATCACGCCGCAGGGCCCGCTCCTCCAACCGGACGATGGCCTCGGCGACCTGGGGCGGCATGGCGTACGCGACGGGGGTGCCGGGGCCGGCGGGCTGGATCTCGGCTTCGGGGAGGGTGTAGGTGCCCTCGCGCTGGATGGTGACGATGACGTCGAGCATCCACTCCTTGAAGGGCGCGCAGGCGGGCTTGGTACAGCCGGTCACCAGGAGCAGCAAGCCTTGGAGACTGACCATCTGCAAACTAGTTTGCCAGCGCTGACCTGGCAGTTTGCGCAAGGTGTGACCTCTGGTCACACCTTGCAGGTGCTTGCGAAACCGCTCCGGAACGTGGTCGGTCAGGGCCTTGCGCGTCGTGGTGTAGCCCAGCTCACGACACACGTCCGCCGCCGGGAACCAGTGTTCGCCGTCCGGGGTCGTCAGCCGTCGGACGCGGGCGCCGGTGGCGGCGAAGACGAAGTCGCCGATGTCGATGGCGTCGTGTCGCTGTGGCCGCTGGTGCTGCTGCTCATTCATGTTTGTACGGTAAGCGGGCGTTTCATCCAAGTTGCTGCGAACGAACTGAAGTTCACTCGGTAGTGGGGTGCTCGGCCGCAATTTCAAGATCAACAATGGCATTGATCGTTTCATTAATAAATAAACTGGACATTCACTCCAATGCTTCGCATCGCGGCCAAATGCGTGTCGTTGGCGGGGTATGACCACACCGAATTCCTCGCCCTATCCCGAATCCCCTTACGGATCAGTGCTCTACGAGGCGGACGACACCCAGCAGTTGCTCCGGAACGGCGACGGCAACTGGCAGTTCGACGGTGATCTCGCCCAACTGCTCCAGACGGCCGCCCCGCAGGCCGCCCACCAGCCCCCGGCACCTGCCGCCGCCCCGGCCGCCGACGCCGCGGATCCCGCCGCCCGGCACCGCCGGCCCCGGCGCCGGATGCCGCTGCCCAAGCGGCCCGGCCCGGTGCAGTGGCTGCGCTGGAGCAGCCTGCTGATCGCCGCGTCCCTGACCGCCATCGCCGCCATGCTCAGCGTCCTCGGCGGGCTCATCTCCTACCAGCCGCTGCGCGAGATGGTCTCCCCGACCACCGCCAGCGGATTCACCGGCTGGTGGCCGGTGCTGATCTACGGCCCCTGGCTGGTCGCCTCCCTGTCCATCGTGCGCGCCGCCCTCCACCAGCGCCGGGCCGCGCACTCCTGGGCCGTGGTGGTCTTCTTCTCCGGCCTCGCCGTCTACCTCTGCGTCGAGCAGGCCCCCAACACCGTCACCGACCTGGCCGTCGCCGGCCTGCCACCGATCTCCGCGCTCGTCGCCTTCCACCAACTGGTGCGCCAGATCACCCTGATCAACCCACCCCGGCACGCGGTCCCGCAGCCCAGGCCCACGCGTTGACCGAACAGCACCTTCCAGGTCCGGCCGCAGCTCTGACCAGGGACGAGGGCCTACGGCATTCCTCCAGGTCACAGGGGTTGTGGATCAGGTGGCCAGCTCTCACCGCAGCCGTGGTCGTACCCCTCCCGCACCAGCCTCATCACCCGTAAACTGACGAGCAATCACCACGCCGTCTGCGGAGGGGGACTGAGATGAGCGACGAGGCCATCCCGGGGGTCGATCTGAGCCGGCCCAGCATCGCGCGGACCTATGACTACCTCATCGGTGGCAAGGACAACTACGCCGTCGACCGGGAGTTCGGCGACGAGTTCATCGTGAAGCTGCCCGGCGCGGTGCAGATGGCCATCGACAATCGGCAGGCCCTGATCCGGGCGGTCGGAGATGTCGCCGCCACCACCAGGATCCGTCAGTTCATCGACTTCGGCAGCGGGCTGCCCGGCACGGACAACGTGCATCAGGTCGCCGAGCGGCACGCCTCCGGGGTACGGGTCGTGTACATCGACAACGACCCGATCGTGCTCGCCCACGGCCGGGCGCTGCTCGCCGAGAACGATCTGACGGCCGTCCTCCAGGCCGATCTGCGCGACCCCCGTGCCATAAGGGATGACCCCGCCCTCCAGCGGCTCATAGATTTCGACCGGCCGGTCGGCGTCATCCTCTCCGCCGTGCTCCATCACCTCAACGACGACGAGGACCCGTACGGCGTGATGCGGTTCTGGCGGGAAGCCGTGCCGTCCGGCAGTTACTTCTTCATCAGCCACTTCCGCAGCCGCCGCGACCCCGAGTCGGCGAAGCTGGAGGGGCTGCTCCAGGGCTCGCTCGGCCGGGGCCGCTGGCGTACCGATGAGGAGATAACGGCGCTCTTCGACGGTCTCGACATCCTGGAGCCCGGCATCCTGCCCGCCGCCGAGTGGCGGCCCGTGCTGGAGCACCGCTCCGAACTCACCCTCTGGCAGCAACTGCTGGTCGTCGGCCTCGCCGTCAAGCCGTAGCCGGCCCCACCCCACCACCCCTCAACGGCCGCGTTCCGCGCCGCCGTTCACCTGGATGGTCTGTGCCGTGATGTGGCCCGCCGCATGGGAGGACAACCAGTGCAGGGTCTGTGCCACATCGCCGGGCTCGCCCGCCCGGCCGGTCAGGGTTTCGGCCACCCGCGCGCGACGCCGCTCCTCCGTCAGGCCGCCGCCGAAGAACTCCGTGTCGTCGATCAGCCCGGGCGCCACCACATTCACCGTGATGCCGCGCGGGCCGAGTTGGCGCGCCAGGTCGAAGGCGTACGGATGCAGGGCCGCCTTGCTCCCTCCGTAGCCGCCGGAGCCCGAGCCCCGGTAGGCGGCGATCGAGGACACGAACAGCACCCGGCCGCCCGGTGAGGCCAGCCGGTCGCGCAGTGCCTCGGTCAGCAGCACCGCCGTCAGCGTGTTGATCCGGAACGACTCGGTCCACTCGTGCGCCGCCGCAGCCAGGGGGTCGCTCGCATCGTCGGGCCCGGCCGGGGCCAGGCCGCCCGCGTTGTGGATCAGGACATCCACCGTGCCGAACCGCTCCCCGATAACGCCCGCCGCCCGCGCAACCTGTGCCGGGTCGGTCAGGTCGGCGGGTACGGCCACCGCGCCGTCGATCCGCTCCGCCGCCCGTTCCAGGACCTCGGCGCGCCGCCCGATCAGCACCGGGGTGTCGCCCCCGCGCGCGAACACGTCCGCCGTGGCGAAGCCGATCCCCGTGCCACCGCCGCTGATGACCACTGTGCGTCCGATTGTCATGGGCGCGACCGTACCCGTGCGCATCGTTATCCTCCAGCCACTTACGGCGACTTACAGGGGCACCTCCCACACCAGCCCCAGCCCCGCCCCCTCCAGGCCCGGGACCAGTTCGGCCGAGCCGCCCAGGGTGGTGGCCCGGTCGGCCAGGTTGCGCAGTCCGCTGTAGCGGCCGGCGCCGCCCTCCGGCAGCCCGGCGCCGTCGTCCGCCACCGTCAGCCGTACCCCCTCCCGGCCGTCCGGCAGCGTGATGGTGGCGTCCACCGTCACCTCCACCCGCCTCGCCCGCGCGTGCCGCGCCGCGTTCGACAGCGCCTCGCGCAGCGCCGCGATCAGGTTCTGGGTGATGCCCTCCCCCACCCGGGTGTCCACCGGCCCCGTGAACGACACCGACGGCGCGAAGCCAAGACCCTGCGCCGCGGTGCCGGTCTCCCGCAGCACCCGGGTGCGCAGCCCGGCGTGCGCCTCGTCCGGGTGCTGCTGGAGCGCGAAGATGGTGGTGCGGATCTCCTGGATCGTCGCGTCGAGTTCGGTGACGGCCTTGGCCAGCCGCTCCCCGGTGTCCGTGGCCGGGGTGGCGCGCCGGGCGCCCTCCAGGAGCATGCCGACCGCGAACAGCCGCTGGATGACCAGGTCGTGCAGGTCGCGGGCGATACGGTCCCGGTCCTCGTACACCGCCAGGGCCTCCCGGTCGGCGCGGGCCTGGGCCAGCACCAGGGCGAGCGCGGCCTGCTGGGCGAACTGGGTGGCCATCGCCCGCTCGGGTACGGAGTACACCTCGGCGCCGGGGGCGCGGGGCAGGCCGAGGGCGCCGAGGGTTTTGTCGCCGCTGGTGAGCGGGAGCAGCATGCAGGGGCCGAAGTGTTCGGCGAAGCGGCGGGCGGTGAGCCGGGGGTCGGTGGCGGCGTCCTCGATGAAGACGGGTTCGCCGGCCAGCAGCTGCCGTACGGTGTCGGCGTCGGCGGGCAGTGCGGTGCCGATCAGCGGCGGGCCGCCGGGGCCGGCGCTGGCGGCGACGATCTCCAGGGTGCCGTCGGTGGGGACCAGCACCAGGCCGGTGTCGGCGTCGGCGAGTCGTCTGGCCTGTTCGGCGACGACCGCGAGCGCGTTGTCGATGTCCTCGGCCAGCAGCGAGGCGGACAGTTCCACGCTGCCGTCCATCCAGCGGGCCTGCTGCCGTACCGCCTCGTACAGCCGGGCGTTGCCGATCGCGATGCCGGCCTCGGTGGCCAGGATGCGGAGCATCTGGCGGTCCTCGGGGGTGAAGGGGGCACCGGCCGGCTTGTCCGCGAGATAGAGGCCGCCGAAGCCGGCGCCGTGCACCCGGATGGGGACGCCGATCACGGGTGCGCTGTCGTCGGACTCCGCGCGCGGCAGGGGGCGTCCGCCGTGCTCCAGCAGTTCGGCGAGCAGTTGGTCGCGGCCCAGGGCCCCGGGGTCGGTGCCGTGGGCGACGAACTCTCCGACGCGCTCCCCGTCGTCGGAGAGGACCACCAGTGCGGCGTACCGGGCACCGGCCAGCTCGGCGGCGGTGCGGACGATCCGGTGCAGCAGGGTGCGCAGCTCCACGTCGCCGCCGAGTGAGGTCATGGCGGCGAGCAGCTGGGGCATCCGGCGGGCCAGCTCGGGGCTGAGCGGTGGTCCGGGTGCCTCCTGCTGTGTCATAGCAGTGAGGGTAGTTAGTCCACCTTTGCGGCGAAAGTCGGGATCGGTGCCGAGGGCCGTTCCACCGCCGCCTCCCGTTCCAGCATCCGGCGGAACGGGCCCTCGGCGGCGGCCAGCTCGGCGTACGGGCCGCGCTGTACGGGACGCCCCGCCGCGAGCACCAGCACCTCGTCGACGGCGTCGAGGCCCGCCAGCCGGTGGGTGATCAGCACGGTGGTACGCCCCTCGGTGGCGGCCAGCAGATCGCGGGTGAGGGCGTCGGCGGTGGGCAGATCGAGGTGTTCGGCGGGCTCGTCGAGGACCAGGACCGGGAAGTCCGCGAGCAGCGCGCGGGCCAGGGCGAGCCGCTGGCGCTGGCCGCCGGAGAGCCGGGCGCCGTGTTCGCCGACCTCGGTGTCCAGGCCGTCGGGCAGCGCGTCCACCCAGTCCAGCAGCCGGGCGCCGGCCAGCGCGGCGCGCAGCGCGGCGTCGTCGGCGCCGGGGGCGGCGAGCCGGAGGTTCTCGCGCAGGGTGCTGTCGAAGATGTGGGCGTCCTGGGCGCACAGGCCGACGTACCGCCGTACGGTGTCGCCGTCCAGTGCCGTGGCCGGGGTGCCGCCGAGGGTGTAGGTGGTGGGGTCGGCGGGATCGGCCGGGTCCAGGAAGCGCAGCAGAACGTGGGCCAGGGTGGTCTTCCCGGCCCCGGAGTGACCGACGACCGCGATCCGGTGACCGGGGGTGAGGTCCAGGTCGAGGCCGTCCAGCGCGGGCGGGGCGGCCGGGGCGGCTCCCGGGTGGCGGGCGGTCAGCCCGCGCAGCCGCAGCGGGAACGGGGTGGCCGGGGCGGTGGTGGCGGGAGCGTCCGGCTCCCGCACGGGCGAGGGGGCGTCCAGCACCTCCCGGATCCGTTCGGCGGCCTGGCGGGCACGCTGCCGGTGCTGTACGGCAGACGGCAGGCCGAGGACCGCCTCGAACGCGGCCAGCGGGATGAGGACGACGGTGGCCAGCCACACCCCGTCCAGGCGGCCGTCCGCGACGGCCGGGACGCCGGCCCAGGCGGCGGCGGTCACGGTGAGGCCGGTGATCACGGCGAGCAGTCCGCCGGCCAGACCGGTGACGGCGGCCGAGCGGGCGGCGATCCGGGTCAGCCGGGCGTCCGCCTCGCGGACGGCGTCCAGCTGGGCGGGGAGCGCCCCGGCCACGGTCAGTTCGGCGGTGCCGGTGAGCAGATCGACGGTGCGGGTGGCGAGTTCACCACGGGCCGGTGCGAGCTGCCGGTCGGTGCGGCGGGCCAGGGCACCGCTGAGGGCCGGGACGGCGACCCCGGCCAGCAGCAGCCCGGCACCGAGGGCGGCGCCCGCGGCCGGCAGCAGCCAGGTGGTGAACGCGACGGCTCCGGCCGACACCACGCCGGCCGCGACGGCCGGCAGCAGCCAGCGCAGGAAGTAGTCCTGGAGGGCGTCCACATCGGTGACGACCCGGGAGAGCAGGTCCCCGCGCCGGGTGGTGCGCAGTCCGGCGGGGGCGAGCCGTTCCAGCCGCCGGTAGACGGTGACCCGGAGCCCGGCGAGTATCCGCAGGACGGCGTCGTGGCTGATGAGGCGTTCGGCGTAGCGGAAGACGGCCCGGCCGATGCCGAAGGCGCGGGTCGCGGTGACGGCGACCATCAGATAGAGGATGGGCGGCTGCTCGGAGGCCCGGGAGATCAGCCACCCGGAGACGGCCATCAGCCCGGTGGCCGACCCCAGCGCCAGCGCCCCGAGCACGGCCCCGAGGAGCAGCCGCCTCCACCAGCCGGCCCCGGCCCGCCGCACCCAGGCCAGCGGGGCAAGGGCACCGGCGGCACCTGTGGCACCTGTGGCGCAGGAGTCCGCGGTATGGACGGTGTCGGGTGACGCCGGTTCGGCCGGCGGCCGGGGAAGGCCGGCCGGCGCGCCGGGCTCGGGGTGGGCCGGGTGGCCCGGCGCTGCGTTGAGGTGGTGTTTCACGTGAAACACTCGATCGGCCGCGGCCAACAGAGCGGGGCGGTGGGTGACCAGGAGGACGGTGCGGTCGGCCGCCAGGGTGGTGATGGTGGCGACCAGCTCCGCCTCCGTGCTGCCGTCCAGGGCCGCCGTCGGCTCGTCCAGCAGCAGGATCGGACGGTCGGCCAGCAGCGCCCTGGCCAGTGCCACCCGTTGGCGCTGGCCCGCCGAGAGACCGCCACCCGACTCGTCCAGCGGGCGGTCGGGGTCGAGGTCGCCGGCTGCCGCCGCGCGCAGCGCCGCGGTCACGTCCTCGTCGGTCGCCTCGGGACGGGCCAGTCGTACGTTCTCCGCGATCGTGCCGGCGAACAGTCGCGGGTGCTGGGGCACCCAGGCGATCCGGCGGTGCCACTCCGGCAGCTCCACGGCGGCCAGATCGGTGCCGCCCACCAGCACCCGCCCCAGGGTCGGCCGGGCGAAGCCCAGCACCACGTTCAGCAGGGTGCTCTTGCCGGCTCCCGAGGGGCCGGTCAGCGCCACCGTCTCCCCGGGCCGGATGGTCAGGCTGGTCTCCGGCAGTGAGTCCGCTTCCCGGCCGGCATGGCGTACCACCACACCATCGAGCTCGATCGGCGCGTTCAGCGGCGGCAGCAACGCCGTGCCCGTACCGGTGCCCGTACCCCGCGCCGGCTCCGTCTCCAGCACCTCGAAGACCTCCGCCGCCGCCGACAGGCCCTCCTGCGCGGCGTGGAACTGCGTCCCCACCTGGCGCAGCGGCAGATATGCCTCGGGCGCCAGGATCAGCACCACCAGGCCGGTGTAGAGGTCCAGTTCGCCGTGCACCAGCCGCATGCCGATGCCGACCGCCACCAGGGCCACCGAGATGGTGGCCAGCAGTTCCAGGGCGAAGGAGGACAGAAACGCGACCCGCAGCGTCCGCAGGGTGGAGCGGCGGTAGTCGGCGGTGATGGCCCGGATGTTCTCGGCCTGGGCCTTGGCCCGGCCGAACACCTTCAAGGTGCTCAGCCCGCCCACCACATCGAGGAAGTGTCCGGACAGCCGGGCGAGTTGCCGCCACTGGCGGTCCATCTGGGCCTGGGTGGCCCAGCCGATGAGGATCATGAACAGCGGGATCAGCGGCAGGGTGCCCGCGATGATCGCCGCCGAGACCCAGTCGTCCGTCACGATTCTGGCCAGCACCGCCACCGGCACCACCACCGCCAGGCCCAGCTGCGGCAGATAGCGCGCGAAGTAGTCGTCCAGCGCGTCCACGCCGCGCGTGGCCAGCGCGGTGAGTTCCCCGCTGCGCTGTCCGCTCAGCCAGCCGGGCCCGAGCCGGGTGGCGTGGCCGAGCAGCCGGATCCGAAGCTCCGACTTGACGGCCGCGCCGGCCCGGTGGGCGGCGAGTTCGGTCAGCCAGGCGACCAGGCCGCGTCCCAGCGCGGTGGCGGCGAGCAGCAGCAGCGGGGTACGGAGGTCCGCCAGGTCCCGGCCGTCCTGGAACGCGCCGGCCACGATCTCGGCGATGAGCATGGCCTGCCCGATGAGCAGCACGGCTCCGGCGAGTCCCAGCGCCACCGAGGCGGCGAGGAAGCCCCGGGTGGCCCGGGCGTGGCGGAGCAGTCGCGGGTCTATGGGCTTCATCGGTCCGTTCCGTCGTCCGTCGTCGGTCGCCGCTGTCGCCGTCAGTGCGCCGCCGGCGCGATGTGCTGGGTGCCGATGCGCTTGCGGAAGACCCAGTACGTCCAGCCCTGGTAGAGCATCACCAGCGGGGTGGCGATGGCCGCGCACCAGGTCATGATCTTCAGGGTGTACGGGCTGGAGGCGGCGTTGTCGATGGTCAGGGTGCCCGCCGGGTCGCCGGTGGAGGGCATCACATCGGGGAACAGCGCCAGGAACAGCATGGCCACCGCGGCCACGATCGCCAGCCCGGACCAGGCGAAGGACCAGCCTTCGCGGCCCCTGGCGTTCGCCACCAGTGCCGCGCCGAGCGCCGCCCCGGCGATCACCATGGCCACCCAGGTACGGTCGTTGCCACTGTTGCCCTGGGTCCACAGCAGGAAGCCGGTGGCGAGCGCCAGCGCCGCGAGCCCGAGCCCGGTGGCCAGCCGCCGGGCCCGTACCCGGATGTCGCCGACCGTCTTGAGCGCGGTGAAGACCGTGCCGTGGAAGGTGAACAGCACCAGGGTGAGCGCCCCGCCGAGCAGCGCGTACGGGTTGAGCAGGCCGAACACATCGCCGGTGTACTCGTGGGAGGCGTCCAGCGGGACGCCGTGCACGATGTTGGCGAAGATCACGCCCCACAGGAAGGCGGGCACCGCCGAGCACCAGAAGATCGCGTGTTCCCAGTTGCGCTGCCAGCGCTCGCCGGGCCGCTTGGCGCGGTACTCGAAGGCGACGCCGCGCACGATCAGGCTGAGCAGTACGGCGAGCAGCAGCAGATAGAAGCCGGAGAAGAGGGTGGCGTACCAGTCGGGGAAGGCGGCGAAGGTGGCGCCGGCGGCGGTCAGCAGCCAGACCTCGTTGCCGTCCCAGACCGGGCCGATGGTGTTGATGAGCACCCGGCGTTCGGCGCGGTCGCGGGCGAGGACCTTGGTCAGTACGCCGACGCCGAAGTCGAAGCCCTCCAGGAAGAAGTAGCCGATCCACAGGACGGCGATGAGGGCGAACCAGAGGTTGGGGAGGTCCATCGCATGCTCCTTGTCGGTCCGCGGCTCAGTAGGAGAAGGCCATGGGGCGGTCCGGTGCCGGCGTGCCGCCGTCCGGGCCGTCCGGGTCATCGGTGCGGTCGTGGCCGCCGATCCGGGTCGGCGGATTGCGGTCGGCGTCGGTCAGCTCGGGCGGGCCCGCCTTGGCGTACTTGGCGAGCAGCCGCACCTCGACCACGGCGAGGATCGCGTACAGCAGCGTGAACAGCGTCATGGAGGCGATGACCTCGCCCTGGGAGACGCCGGGCGAGACGGCGTCGGTGGTGCGCAGCACCCCGTACACCACCCAGGGTTGCCGGCCGGTCTCGGTGAAGATCCAGCCCCAGGCGTTGGCGATCAGCGGGAAGAGCATGGTGAGCAGGGCGAGCCGCCAGTAGCCGCGGGTGAGGGTGGGGCCCAGTTCGCGGTCGCGGGTGAGGGCGAGCCGGGGCACGGTGTCCTCGTCGGTGCGCAGCCGTTCGGCCAGCCACAGCCGGCGCCGGGTGAGCCACAGTCCGGCGGCGCCGAGCGCGAAGGAGGACATGCCGAAGCCGATCATCCAGCGGAAGCTCCAGTAGGCGACCGGGATGTTGGGGCGGTAGTCGCCGGGGCCGTACAGCTCCTCCATCGCCTTCTGGGTGTCATTGATGCCGGGGACCGGGTCGGTGAAGTTGTCGTGGGCGAGGAAGGACAGCAGCCCGGGGATCTCGATGGCGACGTCGTTGTGACCCTTGGCGACGTCGCCGATGCTGAACAGGGAGAACGGTGCCGGGGCCTGGGTGTCCCACAGCGCTTCGGCGGCGGCCATCTTCATGGGCTGCTGGTCGTACATGATCTTGCCGAGCCGGTCGCCGGAGAAGGCGGTGAGCGCGCCCGCGATGACCATGGTGACCAGGCCGACCCGCAGCGAGGTGCGCATCACCCGGATGTGCTGCTTGCGGATGAGGTGGTAGGCGGCGATGCCGACCATGAACGCGCCGCCGGTGAGGAAGGCGGCGGTGATGGTGTGGGCGAACTGGGCGACGGCGGTGTTCTGGGTGAGGACGTGGACGATGTCGGTCAGCTCGGCCCGTCCGGTCTCCTCGTTGATGCGGTAGCCGACCGGGTGCTGCATCCAGGAGTTGGCGGCCAGGATGAAGTACGCGGAGAGCACGGTGCCGATCGCGACCATCCAGATGGTGGCGAGGTGGATCTTCTGCGGCAGTTTGTCCCAGCCGAAGATCCACAGTCCGATGAAGGTGGACTCGAAGAAGAAGGCGATCAGGGCCTCGAAGGCGAGCGGGGCGCCGAAGACATCCCCGACGAAGCGGGAGTAGTCGGACCAGTTCATGCCGAACTGGAACTCCTGGAGGATGCCGGTGACCACGCCGAGCGCGATGTTGATGAGGAAGAGCTTTCCCCAGAACTTGGTGGCCTTCAGGTACTTCTCGTTGCCGGTGCGTACCCAGGCGGTCTGCAAGCCGGCCGTGAGGGAGGCGAGTGAGATCGTCAGCGGCACGAAGAGGAAGTGGTAGACGGTGGTGATGCCGAACTGCCACCGGGCCAGTGTCTCGTTGGCGAGCGCCAGGTCCACGGGGGTCTCCTTCCCTGCGCCCCGTACCTTGTGAACGTATTCACATTCACAAGTACGATGATGGCACACCGCCTCCGGGCTCCCCACGGGGGGTCCGAAAGCGGTGAAACCCGATAAAGCAGCAGGTCAGAAGGGGTGAGATCAGGACGGGGCGGTGGTACGGAAGGCCGCCGCCGTGGCCAGCACCACATCGTTGGCCTCGGGCTCGGCGACGGTGATCCGTACCCCCTCGCCCCCGAACGGCCGCACCGTCACGCCGGCCTCCTCACAGGCCGCCGCGAAGCGGGCGGTGTCCGCGCCGAGCCGCAGCCACACGAAGTTGGCCTGGGAATCCGGCACCGGCCAGCCCTGCTCACGCAGCCCGTCCGCCACCCGGGTCCGCTCGGCGACCAGCACCGCCACCCGCTCCAGCAGCGCGGACTCGGCGCGCAGCGAGGCGATCGCCGCGTTCTGGGCGATCTGGCTCACCCCGAAGGGCACCGCCGTCTTGCGCAGCGCCGCCGCCACCGGCTCGTGCGCCACCGCGAAGCCCACCCGCAGCCCGGCCAGACCGTACGCCTTGGAGAAGGTGCGCAGCACACAGACATTCGGCCGGTCGCGGTACAGCACCAGGCCGTCGGCCGCGTCGGCGTCGCGGACGAACTCCCGGTACGCCTCGTCGATGACCACCAGGACGTCGGCGGGCACCCGGTCCAGGAAGCGGGTCAGCTCGGCGTGGCCGATGGCGGTGCCGGTGGGGTTGTTGGGGGTGCAGACGAAGATGAGGCGGGTGCGGTCGGTGATGGCGTCCGCCATCGCGTCCAGATCGTGCTCCTCGCCGGCCGTCAGCGGCACCCGTACCGAGGTCGCCCCGGAGATCTGCGTGATGATCGGATACGCCTCGAAGGACCGCCAGGCGTAGATCACTTCGTCGCCCGGGCCGGCCGTGGCCTGGAGCAGTTGCTGGGCGACGCCCACCGAGCCGGTGCCGGTGGCCAGATGGCCGACCGGGACCTTGAAGTGCTCCGCCAGCTCGGCCAGCAGCGCGCCGGCCGTCATGTCCGGGTAACGGTTGAACGCGCCGGCCGCGCCGACGGCGGCCTCCAGCACGCCGGGCAGCGGCGGATAGGGGTTCTCGTTGGAGGACAGCTTGTACACCGGCCGGCCGTCGGTGCGGGCGGCGGCGGGGCGGCCCGGCAGATAGGCGGGGATGTCCTCCAGTACGGCGCGCAGCCTCGGTCCCGCCACCTCGGCGGCGGCCGTGGCCGCGGCGGTCCGAGGCGCTGGTTCGGACTCGGGTGCGGCGTCCCGTGGGGCGTCCTGGGAAGATACGGTCATCCTCCACACTGTATGAGGAAAGCCCCGGCAGGCGTATCCCCCGGGGCGTGCGAAGTCGCGCGGTACAGCGCTCACCCCACAACACGCGCCGGTGGCGAGTACCCTGGCGCGCTTCACTCGTGAGAGTGAACCGGCACGCGTTGAATTCGATCGAAGCGTTCGGAAGTAAGCGCTCGCACATCGGTTCCCTCATGGGGGAAGCTGGCGATTATCCCTTTCGATCGCAGGCAGAACGCCTTAATGATCATGCAGAAACGTAATCGCGCCCCCTACTCCGCAGTGGGGCGGACGGCCCCGCCCCCGGGCCTACCATCAGGTCGCCATGACAGCAGCGAAGCATCAGGTGACTCGGTCCGCCGGGCGCCGGCCGAGCGGGCGGGCCGGCATCCGAGATGTCGCCGCGGCGGCCGGTGTCTCGATCACCACTGTCTCCGACGCGCTCAACGGCAAGGGCCGGCTCCCCGACGCCACCCGCCGCCACGTCCGCAACGTCGCGGACCGCCTCGGCTACCGCCCCTCGGCCGCCGCCCGCACGCTGCGCACCGGAAAATCGGGGCTCATCGGGCTCACCGTCACCACCTACGGCGAAGAACCGTTCACCTTCACCGAGTTCGCCTACTTCGCCGAGATGGCCAGAGCCGCCACCTCGGCCGCCCTCGCCCGTGGCTACGCCCTGGTGATCCTCCCGGCCACCTCCCACCACCGCGACTTCGACGTCTGGTCCAACGTGGCGCTGGACGGCACCGTCGTCATCGACCCCGCCGACCACGACCCGGTCGTCACCGAGCTCGTCCGGCAGGGCATCCCGGTGGTCTCCGACGGCCGCCCCGACGCCGCGCTGCCCGTCACCGCCTGGGTCGACAACGACCACGAGGCCGCCGTGCTGGGCCTCCTGGACCATCTCGCGGGCTCCGGAGCCCGCCGCATCGGCCTGCTCACCGGCACCAGCACCGACACGTACACCCGGCTGTCCACCACCGCCTACCTCAACTGGTGCGAGCGGGTGGGCCAGGAGCCGGTGTACGAGTCCTACCCCGCCCACGATCCGTGCGCCGGAGCGGTGGCCGCCGACCGGCTGCTGGCCAGGCCCGACCGGCCCGACGCCGTCTACGGCCTGTTCGACCCCAACGGCACCGATCTGCTGGCCGCCGCCCGCCGTTACGGACTGCGGGTGCCCGACGATCTGCTGGTGGTGTGTTGCAGCGAGTCCCCGGTGTACGCGACCACCGAGCCGCCCATCACCACCCTGTCCCTCAAACCGGGCCGGATCGGCTCCACCGTCGTCCAGTTGCTGATCGACGCCATCGAGGGCACCCGGGACCGCAGCCGCGACCGGGAGCGCGACCGGGTACGCCCGGCGGCCCGCCCGCCCTCGCACCAACTCATGCCGACCGAACTCATCGTCCGCGGCTCCTCCCAGCGCACCGCCCGCGTCGGGGTGCCCCCCGGCCGGCTGCCCGGAGACCCGCGCACCACCGTCGCCGCCCCGCGGACCCCACCGCTCGGCGACCGCTAGTTTCCAGCCGCCCGTTCCGGCAATATCGTCTTACGACAGAACCTCGCGTCCGACTCGACCGGCGGCGGCGTCCCGGCGGACCGTACCCTCCGCCGATCGGCACCCCCGGGTGTGTCACACGTGGGCGGCTGGATTCCTATGATGGGCGAATGGCACCGGGACCCGGCCGAAACGGCAGGTCCCGCAGGTGAAGGCGGCGTGTGATGGTGGAGGGGTCGATGACGCAGGGGGCCGGCGAGGTACCCAAGACGTGGCAGGGCGCGACCGAGGGCGGTCCGGCCATGCCCCCCCGGCCCACCCACGAGCCCGATCTGTACACCCCCACCGTGCAGGACCTGCCGGTGATCGAGGGCGCCGGACCGCTGTACGTGGTCGGCGACGTCCACGGCTATCTGGACGAACTGCGCGCCGCCCTGCACACGGCCGGGCTGACCGACGCGGAGGACCGCTGGGCGGCCGGAAACGCCCGGCTGTGGTTCCTGGGGGACTTCACCGACCGGGGCCCGGACGGCATCGGCGTCATCGACATGGTGATGCGGCTGTCGGCGGAGGCCGCCGCCTCCGGCGGCTACTGCAAGGCGCTGCTCGGCAACCACGAACTGCTGTTCCTGGGCGCCAGCCGGTTCGGCGACACCCCGGTCGAATCCGGCGCCGGCACCGCCTCGTTCCACGCCGCCTGGATGCTGAACGGCGGTCAGCGCGCCGACATGGAGCGGCTGCGCGACCACCACGTCCAGTGGATGTCCCGGCTGGACTCGATGGCGGTGGCGGACGGCCATCTGCTGCTGCACTCCGACACCACCGCGTATCTCGAATACGGGCAGAACGTCGACGACGTCAATGACGCCATCTGGCAGGCTCTCCAGCGCAATGACCCGGAGGAGACCTGGGACCTGTTCCGTAAATTCACCAAACGCTTCGCCTTCCGCGACGAGGACGGCCCGCAGGCCGCCCGCGAACTGCTGGACACCTACGGCGGCAAGCGCATCGTGCACGGCCACAGCCCCATCCCGTATCTCACCGGCGAGCCCGCCGAATCCGACTCCGGCGACCCCGACGCGCCGGACGCCACGCCCAGGATCGATGGACCGCACATCTATGCGGATTCCCTCGCCATCGCGATGGACGGCGGGGTCACCATGGCCGGAAAGCTGTTGGTCGCCCGACTCCCCCTGGATGATTGAGTCTTCGTTCCCTGTTGTGCAGAGTGCGCCGCCGTGCGGGCGGGCAGGTGAGAAGCGGGGCACAAGGCTGACGGGCCCGGGCCCCGGGGGTGCCAGAAATCCCTCTGGTGAGGGTGGTGGAAGGAAAGATTCCGGCGATCTCCTATGACGGGGCGGCGGAAGCCCTTTACCATCAGTTCCTTCACCAGCTCTCTGCCCACCCTGACCGCCCGGTCGGCAGGAAGGCCCTTCGGAGCATCTGGGGACTTATATGAACAGCGCTCAAGATTTGCTGCCAGAGGATCGCGCCGAATTCGAGCGGGTCCTCGACGAGGCCCTGCGCGCGGCCCGGCAGGCAGGCGGCGCGGACGTCGATGTCGCCGCCCTCGTACGGCAGGTGCGGCAGGCCGCGCTGGCGGCCCGGCCGCAGCTGACGGCCACCGCCGCCGACGAGTACCACCGCTATGTCCGGCTGCGCGAGCAACTGCGCGCCCCCGCCGGCCCGTCGGGCGCGCCCGAGCGCACCGGCGGCGGCAACCTGGCGGTGATCTCGGTGCTGATCCCGGTGCTGGCCGGGATCGCCGCCGTGGTGTTCCTGCTGATCGGGTACGGCATGGGGCTGTCCGAGGAGGAGGCGGGGGTGGCCGGGTCGATGCGGAACATCGGCTGGCTGTTCGCGCTGTTCGCCGCGTTCGGGCTGCTGCTCGCGGTGGCCGGCCTGGTGATCACGGCGGCCCGTAACGGCTCCGCCTCCGCGATCCGGGCCGGCGACCCGGGGCCGGGGCGCGGCGGCCTGGCCGGGGACGTGGCGCAGGCGCGCGAGGACTGGCGGCGGGCGCTGGCGGAGCGCGGCATCGGGCCGTTCCTGCGCGAGGCGGCGGTGCTGCGCGGCACCGGCACCGGCACCGGCGCCGGTGCCGGGGCAGGCGACCCGGGGACGGGCCGCGGGGACGGGGCCGCGGCGGGCGGGCGGATCACGCCGCAGCTGCGGTTCTCCAGCCCCGACTTCTCCAGCCCGACCGGCGGCGCGCCCCGTACCACGCCGCGGGCCGGCCATCCGGAGTTCTCCCGGCCGGAGTTCTCCAGCCCCGGCTTCTCGACCCAGGGCGCCGAGGACGAGCCGGCCCGGGCCAAGGGGTACGCGGCACCCGACTTCACCGCGCCGGAGCAGGGCAGCGGCAGTTCGCGGGGCTACTCGACCGGGGACTTCTCCTCCGGGAACTTCTCCTCGGGCACCTACGCGGCCGGCGACTTCGCCAGCCCCGACTACTCCTCCGACAGCGGCGAGCGCACCGAGAAGGGGTACGCGGCCCCCGAGTTCGGCAGCCCCGACTACGCGCGTCCGCGCCGCAAGGGCGAGGCGGACGACGGCAACACCGACGGCGAGGAGAACCGGGACCGGGACCGGCCCCGTAC
>NZ_JCAJZV010000014.1:0-151712 GCF_059510435.1 Streptomyces sp. NTD107
CGGCCAGTCGAGGAGTTCGATCATGCCTGATGCCAATATCCGCATCCCCGCAGAGGCCCGGGACCGGCTGGCCCGGATAGCGGCGAGTGAAGGGCTGTCGCCGCGGGCTTATCTCGCCCAACGGGCGGGCGGCCTCCTCACCCCCGAGGAACGGGCCGCGCGTGCCGAGCAGACCCGGATCGCCCTCCGCGAGTGGAACGGATACGACCCGACACCGGCCGAGAAGAGCGCCATCGATGCCGAGCTGGAGCGCAGGCCGGCCAAGGCGCCGGCCCCATGAGCGATGCCGTGCACTTCGTTCCGGATGACTCGGCCATGCTGGCCGCCGGTTACGGCGACGCGATGGCCTCGGGCCTGATCCACCGCGCCCAAGAGGTGCCGGGCTGGTACGTCTACGCTCCGATCTGCGCATGGGTGGAGGCGGACCGGCACCGCCCCGGCATCGCCGAACGCTTCGCCGCGCTGCCCGGCATCGTCATTCTGGACCTCGATCTTCCCGCCGCGCTCGCGCTTGCCCGCGAGACGACCTGTGCGGATGCCCACACGCGGTATGCGGCGGAGCCCTCGGCGGACCGCCCGGACGGCGCTGTCATCGCGACGACTGCGCCGGAGAAGTGGGAGGGCCATACCGTGCGCGTTCTCAACATCACCCCCGACACCGCCTGATCCGGCCCGGACCGCCGTGCGTCGCCCCCGTCCCGGTGGGGGCGGGGACGCGGCGGGCCGGGATTCCCATAGGCGGCGCTAGTCAAATTTGATTAGGGTCGGGGGATGACCGAGAAGACCATTCCGCTCCTCACCTGTCGGGCCATCGCGCCGGTCGCCGAGTTCTACACCGCGCTGGGGTTCGAGGTGACCTTCGAGCAGAAGAGCCCGTACCCCTACCTCGTCGTGGAGCGTGGCTCCATCGAGCTTCAGTTCTTCGGCATGAAGGAGTTCGACCCGGCGACCTCCCTCGGTGGCTGCTACATCCTCACCGGCGAGGTCGACGCCCTCTACGAGATCTTCCGGGCCGGCCTCAAGGACACGTACGGGAAGGTGCCCACCCGAGGGATTCCGCGGATCGGGCCGGTGAAGAACATGGCGTACGGGGTGCGGCAGTTCCTCATGACCGACCCCGGCGGGAACTCCATCCGGATCGGCCAACCGACCGGCGGCGACGGGCACTACGAGGCCGCGCCGAAGGAGACCTTCGAGCGGGCGCTGCACTTCGCGGTGATCTTCGCCGACTCCAAGGAGGATCTGCCCGCCGCCGCCAAGGTCCTGGACCGGGTGCTGGCGCTGCGGAACGAGAAGCCCACCCCCGTACAGCGGGTCCGCCTCCTCACCCTGCGCGCCGACATCGCCCACCGCCAGGGCGACCCCCGGCCCACCGTCACCCACCTCCTCGACCAGGCCGCCGCCGTCCCGCTCTCCGCCCCGGAGCGGTCCGGCATCCCGGACGACCTCACCCGCCTCGCCGAACTCCGCGACGAAACGGCCTAGCTGTATCGACCCGGTGCTTCGTCAGCCGCGTTCCAGGATGCTCAGCAGCCGGGCCCCCGCCTCCGTACCCGGGTCCATCGGGGCGTAGTGGCCGGTTCGGGGGAGGGGGGTCAGGGGGGTGCCGTGGTGGGTGGCGTAGGCGAGCGACTGGGCGAGGGGGACCTGGCCGTCCTCCGTGCCGTGCAGCAGGGTGACCGGAGCCGGCGGGGCCGGCAGGCGCAGCGGGTCGGCTTCGCCGAGAGGGGTGTCCAGGGGTTCGCCGAGGAAGTCGCGGACCGCGTGCCCGCCCAGCCCCAGCCGGGCGGCGGCGGTCAGGTCGGCGACCGGGGAGACCGCGACCGTACGGGCCACCCGGTGCGGGTCGCGGGCCGCCGCCCACAGGGCCAGGTGGCCGCCGGCGGAGTGACCGACCAGGGTCAGCGGGCCGGCGCCGGGCAGCGCGGCCAGCGCGGCGAGCAGGTCCTCGGCCGCCTGCGGCCAGTTGCCGGGACCGCGGCGGTATTCGACCAGGGCCGCCGGGATGCCGCGGGCGGCCAGCGCCGCCGCCAGCGGGGCCAGATGGGTGCGGTCGTAGGACTCGCGCCACCAGCCACCGTGCACGATCGCCACCCACGGGTCCTCGTCCCCGTACAGGTCGGCGACCTGGTCGGGGTGCGGGCCGTAGCGGACCGTGCGGTCGGGGCGGGCCGGTGGGTGGGACAGCAGGGCGGCCAGCTCGTCCGCGTCCCGGCCGGTGTCCTGGGACCCGGCGACCGGCGCCGCCGGCTCCCCCGCCAGCACCCGCGTCAGCACCCGCGCCGCGCGCTCCGCGTCCGCGAACGAGGTGTACAGCGGGGTGAAGCCGAACCGCAGCACGTCCGGCTCCCGGAAGTCGGCCACCACCCCGCGCGCGGTCAGCTCCGCCGACACCCGCCGCGCGTCCGGGCAGCGCAGCGCGACCTGGCTGCCGCGCCGGGCCGGCTCCGCCGGGGTGAGGCTGGGCAGCAGGCCCGCCAGCCGCTCCTCGAAGAACGCGGTCAGCGCCAGGCTCTTGGCCCGCACCGCCGCCATGTCCACCCCGTCCCACACCTCCAGCGCCGCCTCCAGGGCGAGCAGCGACAGAATCTCCGGGGTCCCGACCCGGCCGCGCGCCGCGCCCGTCGCCGGGGTGTACTCGGGCGTCATCGCGAACGGTGCCGCGTGCGAGTTCCAGCCGGGCAGCGGTGAGTCGAACCCGTCCTGGTGGTCGGTTCGGACGTACAGGTACGCGGGGGAACCCGGGCCGCCGTTCAGGTATTTGTACGTGCAGCCCACCGCCAGGTCCACGCCGGCCGCGTCCAGCCCGATCGGCAGCGCGCCCGCGCTGTGGCACAGGTCCCACACGCTCAGCGCCCCGGCCGCCCGGACCGCCGCCGTGATGCCGGGCAGATCGCGCAGCTCTCCGGTGCGGTAGTCCACGTGGTTGACCAGCACCGCCGCCGTACGCGGGCCGGCCTGGGCCGCGATCCGGTCCGCCGGGACGGGGCGCAGCGCCCGGCCGGTCAGCCGGGCCGCCGACTCCGCGATGTAGCCGTCGGTGGGGAAGGTGGTGGCGTCCACCAGGATCTCGTCGCGGTCGGCGGGCGCCAGCCGGACGGCGGCCACCAGCGCCTTGAAGATGTTCACGCTCGTCGAGTCGCCCACCACCACCTGGCCGGGCGCCGCCCCCAGCAGCGGGGCGATCCGGTCGCCGATCCGTTCCGGCGCGGTCCACCAGCCGGACTCGGTCCAGGAGCGGATCCGCAGCAGGCCCCACTCGTGGGCCACCACCTCGGCCAGCCGGTCCGGCACCCCGGCGGGCAGGGCGCCCAGCGAGTTGCCGTCCAGGTAGACCGTGTCGTCCAGGACGAACGCGGCCCGCCGCTCCCGCAGCGGGTCGGCCGCGTCCAGCTCCCGCGCCCGCGCCGACACCTCGGGCCCCTCGGACACCTGGGACACCTGGGACACCTGGGACACCGCCGTCGCCTCAGACATGGCTGCGCGCCGTCCACAGCTCGGGGAAGACGTTCTTGGCCGCGCGCTTCTCCAGCCAGGCCACCCCGGCCGAGCCGGCCGTCCCGGTCTTGCCGCCCATCGCCCGCCGCGTCGCCACCAGATGGTCGTTGCGCCAGCGCCACACCAGCTCCGCCACCTCCGTCAGGGCCTCGCCCAGCGTCTGGAGCGGCCCCTCGCCCCCCGCGTACACCCGCTGCCACGCCGCCTCGACGGCCGAGTGCGGCTCGTACCTGGCCTGGAAGTCCCGGGCCAGCACCTCGGCCGGCAGCGGCTGTTCGCCGTGCCGGGACAGATAGCCCAGCGCCTCGTCGTACAGTCCGGGCTCGTGCAGCGCCTTGGCCAGCTCGTCGTGGATCTTGGGGGTGCCCCGGTGCGGGACCAGCATGGCGGCGGACTTCTCGCCGAGCAGGAACTCCATCCGCCGGTACATCGCCGACTGGAAGCCCGACCCCTCCCCCAGCGCCGCCCGGTAGGCGTTGAACTGGCCGGGGGTGAGATGTGCCAGCGGCTCCCAGGAGGCGTTGAGCGCGGTCAGCTCGTAACCGGAGCGGCGCAGCGCCGCCAGCGCGCGCGGGAGGTCATCACCGCGCAGCGCGTCGGCGGCGGTCCGCCATTCGTGCACGATCACGGTGAACCACAGCTCCATGACCTGGGTGGTGACGAGGAACGCCATCTCGCCCGGATCGTCCGAGAGCGGGCGCTGGAGGTGGGTCAGCACCTCGGCCCGTACGTAGTCCTCGTACGGCGTGCTGCCGTCGTAGTGCAGGGTCGGCTCGCCGGGGGTGTCCGACATCTCGCTCGCTCCTTCGCCTCGCTGGTGGTACGCGCCCGGGATCGCCGGGGTACAGCCGCAGCGTACGTGCCCCGCGCGCGAAGGGCGCCCCACCGTGGTGCGGTGGAGCGCCCTGTTCACGCGGCGGATACCTGACGGCTCAGGACAGCGTCTCGGCCGCCGTCGGGGAGCTGTCGCGCAGGAAGGTGGTGCAGCGCTCGTACTCCTCCTGCTCCCCGATGGCCTGGGCGGCGCGCGCCAGCGCGTGCAGGGCGCGCAGGAAGCCCCGGTTGGGCTCGTGCTCGAACGGGATGGGGCCGTGGCCCTTCCAGCCGTTGCGGCGCAGCGCGTCGAGACCGCGGTGGTAGCCGGTGCGGGCGTAGGCGTACGAGGCGACCGGGGCGCCCTCGGCGAACGCGTCGTCGGCGAGCTGCGCCCAGGCCAGCGAGGAGGCCGGGTACTTGGCGGCCACCTCGGCGGGGGCGGTGCCGGCCGCGAGCAGCTCGCGCGGCTCGGGGTCGTCGGGCAGGTGGGTCGGGGGCGGGCCCCCGAGCAGGTTCTCGTGAAGGGACATGCCCTCCAGTCTGCCTGCTCGGGGCGGTGCCTCCCGCTCCGTCACTTCAGGCGGGTGCCGGTGGAGCGCAGGTCGCCGCAGGCCCGGGTGACGCGGGCGGCCATGCCGGCCTCGGCGAGCTTGCCCCAGCTGCGCGGGTCGTAGGTCTTCTTGTCGCCGACCTCGCCGTCGATCTTCAGCACGCCGTCGTAGTTGCGGAGCATGTGGTCGGCGACGGGCCGGGTGAAGGCGTACTGGGTGTCGGTGTCGAGGTTCATCTTCACCACGCCGTTGGACAGCGCGGTGGCGATCTCCTCGCGGGTGGAGCCGGAGCCGCCGTGGAAGACGAAGTCGAAGGGGCTCTGCTTGCCGTAGCGCTCGGCGACGCCCTCCTGGAGGTCCTTGAGCAGTTCGGGGCGCAGCACCACGTTGCCGGGCTTGTAGACGCCGTGCACATTGCCGAAGGAGGCGGCCAGCAGGTAGCGGCCCTTCTCGCCCAGGCCCAGGGCCTCGGCGGTGCGCAGCGCGTCCTCGACGGTGGTGTAGAGCTTGTCGTTGATCTCGTGGGTGACGCCGTCCTCCTCGCCGCCGGTGGGGGTGATCTCCACCTCCAGCACGATCTTGGCGGCGGCGGCGATCGCCAGCAGCTCCTCGGCGATCGCCAGGTTGTCGCCCAGGGTTTCGGCGGAGCCGTCCCACATGTGGGACTGGAAGAGGGGGTTCTCGCCGCGGGCGACGCGCTCCTTGGAGAGCTGGAGCAGCGGGCGTACGTAGCCGTCCAGCTTGTCCTTGGGACAGTGGTCGGTGTGCAGGGCGATGTTCACCGGGTACTTCGCGGCGACGATGTGGGCGAACTCGGCCAGCGCGGTGGAGCCGCTCACCATGTCCTTGTGGTACTGGCCGCCCAGGAACTCGGCGCCGCCCGTGGAGATCTGCACGATGCCGTCGCTCTCCGCCTCGGCGAAGCCGCGCAGCGCGGCGTGCAGGGTCTGCGTCGAGGTGACGTTGATGGCGGGGTAGGCGAACTGGCCTGCCTTCGCCCGGTCGAGCATCTCGTTGTAGACCTCGGGGGTCGCGATGGGCATCTGTCCGCTCCTTGGTATCCGTGCGGGTCCACGTCCCGCCCATCCTCCCAGACCGGAACAGATGCACCAGTGTGGTGGCCGCCATATGCACAGAGGGTCACTGTTTCACGTGAAACAGTGACCCTCTGTAGTATCGGGGTGAGATGGCCGCGCCGGCCGATCAGCCCAGACCCAGCTCCGGCAGGCCGTAGACCTGCACATACGGCAGTCCGGCCGCCTCGACCGCCGGGGCGGCACCGCGCTCGATGATCACCGCGACCGCCACCACCTCGGCGCCGGCCTCCCGGACCGCGGCCACCGCCTCCAGCGCCGACGAACCGGTGGTCGAGGTGTCCTCGACCACCAGCACCCGGCGGCCGGCCACATCCGGGCCCTCCACCCGCCGCTGAAGCCCGTGCACTTTCTGCGCCTTGCGCACCACGAACGCGTCAAGTCGCCGGCCCCGCGCGGCCGAGGCGTGCAGCATCGCCGCCGCCACCGGGTCGGCGCCCAGCGTCAGCCCGCCCACCGCGTCGTACTCCAGATGCGCGGTGGCCTCCAGCAGCACCTCGCCCACCAGCGGGGCGGCCTCGCCGTCCAGCGTGATCCGCCGCAGATCGACGTAGTAGTCCGACTCCACCCCGGAGGAGAGCATCACCTTGCCGTGCACCACGGCCTTGTCCTGAATCTGCCGCAGCAGGGTCTCACGCGCGTTCATGAAAGCCGACATTACGGCAGCCGCCGCCAGCTCCAGACCGTGGAGATCTCCAGCGGCTCGATGAGGGTGACCAGCTCCGGGGCGGTGTTCAGCCCGTTCGGCGGCCCCGACTGCGGCTCCACGCACACCGCTTCGGCCACCTCGTCGTAGATCACCACCCACTCACCACGGCTGGTCACCTTCAGCTCCAGCTGCCCGGGCCAGGTCAGCGTGACATCCGTCCCCTCCGGCATCCCGAAGCAGTCGTCCCACGGCCCCGGCAACGGCGCGATCCGCCGCCCGGTGGGCAGATGGTCATCCCCGCGCTCCTCCTGCCAGCCGGCCGTGAAGTCCAGTTCCACCCCCGGGGCGCCCGGGGCGAGACGGCGCAGGAACCAGGGGTGCCAGCCGGCCTGCGCCGGGAAGGACACCTCGGCGGTCTCCACCCCAAGCGTCAGTGTCAGACCGCTGCCGTCCTCGGCCAGTTCGACGGTCTGGGTGACGGTGCCGGCGTACGGCCACGGGTCGCCCTGCTCGCCGGCGCCGATCGCCCGGCTGAAGACCGCCGTACGGCCCTCGGCGCGCACCGTACGCCACGGCCTGCCCCGTACCGTCCCGTGCATGGCGTGCTGCTGGCCCTCGTCCACCGGCAGCTGATGGCGCACCGCGCCGTTGTGGAACCGGCCCTCGCGGGTCCGCCCGCACCAGGGGGCCATCACGAAGGAGCCGAAGCGCTCGCCCTGCCGCAGCAGTTCGGTGCCGTCGATCAGCAGGGAGGAGAGCCGGGCGCCCTCGTCGGGGCGCACCGTCAGCTGCGTACCGGCCGCCCGCAGCAGCACGGCGGCGTGGTCGGGGCGGTCTGAGTCATCCGTGGTCACCCGAAGACCATAACGAGCCCGGTCAGCGCCGCCGTCTCAGCACCCGGCCCACCACGACGGCCGAGGCGAGCGCCAGCGCCGCCGCCGGGGCCACCCAGCGCAGCGAGATCGGCACCGCGCTGCCGCCGCCCGGCGGCGGCTCGGGGGCGTAACGGCCGCGCGGCGGGGCGTGGTCGACCTCCTCCGCGCTGCGGCCGATCATGGTCCGGCGGGCGAAGTCCGCCTCGGGGGCCGGGGTATGACGGCGTGCCGGGCGCTCCCGGTCCTCGTCGAGGTCCTCCATGTCCTCCAGCGCGTCGAGGTCCTCCAGGTCCTCCAGATCGCCGAGGCCGTCCAGCTCCTCCAGGTCGCCGAGGCCATCCAGCTCCGCCAGATCCTCGAACTCCTGCCCGGCGTGCCCGGACTCCACCGCCGGCTGACTTTCGGGGGCCGGGATGCCGGGGATGACGCGCTCGTTGTCGTCCGGCTCACCGATCCCGCCGCCACCGGTGGGCACCGGCGGCACCTCGCCCCGCTCCACCTCCTCCTGGCTCAGCTCGGCGACCAGCGCCTCCAGGAACCGCTCCAGCAGCCGGCGGCCCGCCGACTGCCGCTGCCGGGCCTCGACGGCCGACAGCCGGCCCTTGCTCCGCACCGCGCCGCTGAAGGCGAGGGTGCTGCCGGAGCCGTCCGGCAGTTCCCGGGGCACCACGGTGAGGGTCAGCGCGGCGCTGCCGGAGCCGCGCGCCTCGCGGCCCTCGGCGGTGAAGGTGAAGGTGCCGTCGCCGGTGCCGGCCGGGCCGGTGATGGCGAGGGTGCCCCGGTAGGTGATGGAGGTGCCGCCGACGCGCAGCCGCAGCCGGCCGGTGGCACTCGCGCCGGCCGGCGCGCCGGGGGTGGTGGGCGACCCGGCCGGCTGCTCCTGGTCCAGCTCAAGGCCGGGAACACAGCGGGCGACCCGCTCCGGATCGGCGAACGCGCTCCGCAGAACGGCGGCGGAGAACGGGACGTAGACCTCGTGTTCCATGCGGCGACCCTACCCACTGAGGCCGCTTAAACGACTAGTCCGACACAAGACACGGAAATCGGCCACCCCACCAGTCGGCCACCCCACTCGGCCGCCCGGCCGACTCAGCCGCTCAGCCGCCCGGCCGCCGCACCCCGTACTCCGGCTCGTGCTCCGCGCCGCTCTCCGCGCCGCTCTCCGCCAGCGCCTCGTCGGTGGCCCGCTCCACCGGGCCCACCAGGGTGACCAGCGACAGCAGTACCGCGATCACCCCCGCGTTGAGGGCGACCAGCCGCCGCCGGTCGGCCCGGGTCAGATCGTGCCGGAACAACCACAGCACCAGCAGCCCGCCCGCCACCACATTGACGGCACCGGTGACCAGTGCCGCCGTCAGCCGCCCCAGCAGCGGCAGCAGAAGAAAGGGGAAGGCGAGCCCGCCGAGCAGCCCGCCCACATAGTCGGCCGCCGACAGGTCCGCCACCGCCCGGTCCGCCTCCTGCTCCCTGATCCGCTGGATCAGCGCCATCAGCAGCGGCATCTCGGCGCCGATCAGCACCCCGATGGCGAGCGCGTACCCGAACAGCACCCAGCGCGCCTCGCCGCTCCACACCTGGGCGAGGCACAGCACCATGGCGCTGCTGCCGCCCACCAGCCCCAGCAGGGCCTCGACCAGCGCGAAGTTGGCGGAGGCGCGCCCGCGCAGCCGTTTGGCGGCGAGCGAGCCGAGGCCCATCGCGAAGACCATCAGGGACAGCACCACCGAGGTCTGGGTGACGGTGTCCCCCACCAGATGGTCGGCCAGCGCGATGAGCTCCAGCTCGTAGACCAGTCCGCAGGCCGCGCAGATGAAGACGCCCACCAGCACCAGCGCGCGGCCGGTGCCGGGCGGCACCGGCAGCCGGGTGTCGACGGCCGCCGGCTCCGAGCCCTGCTCCGGAGCGGCTGCGGAGGGTGCGATCACGAGCCGAACATTACGTCACTCCCCGCACCCACCACGTCACTCACCGGGGCGACGTGGACGCCGATCCTGGTCCTGGTGACGACCAGCCGGCGTTCCTGCGGATAGGCGTGCCAGGTGCGCCAGTGCACCTGGCCGCCGCGCCGCTGGGCGAGCAAGGCGGTGAAGGCGTTCGGGTCGCCGGGGAAGGTGGCGGCGATCCCGTACGGATGCTCGGCCACCAGCGCCAGCAACTCCTGCGCGCGGCCGGTGAAGGAGCCGGCGCTCAGGGTCTCGACGCGGGCGGCGAATTCGTAGTCGAAGCTGCCGAGCCGCTTGGAGACGCCCAGCGGCAGCGGGGTGTTGCTGCCGGGCATGCAGGCGACGGTTTCGGAACAGGAGTCGCCCAGCGCGCTGAGCAGCACTTGGTGGGAGGCGCCCAGCACGCGCAGCTGTACGCGCGCGCCGGCGAGTTCGAGATCGAGGGTGGCCAGGGACGGCAAGGGCTCGCGGCCCAGCGCCCAGGCCAGGTCGTCGGCCCTGGTGTCGGTATAGGCGGTGTGAATGGTGGTGAGCATGGGTCGGCTCCCGCATGCACGCAGTCGATGGTGGGGCGGGCCGGCCATGGGATACCCTCGGCCGGCTCGTCCGCCGGGCCTGGCAGGCACTGGGCGGGTCGCCCAGGCGCTGAACCCGGATACGGGAATCACCGAATCATGGAACACGCCGCCCCCACAGCGTTTTTACCCAACTTCACCAGGTTTCCATCCCCCCGGGGACAGGGTGGGTCAGGTGTTCTCCTCCCCGTGCCCGCAATGCGAACATCCGTTCATGTCAATGGCGCCTTAGCGCCACTGAAACGCCCGTTTGTTCCATATATGCGCGTAGATGCTGGTAACAACTCAGTCTGTTTCACATCTCGGCTGCACAACGGTCACTCTTGCGCACTTGTTCGCGCGCGGTTCTGTGAGGAAGCTCTCCGCAACTTCACACTACAAGTCATCACACCGTGGAAGGCCCAAGATGACCCGATTCGGCAGGGCGTCGAAGCTCGGCGCTGCCCTGCTGGGAGGCGTACTCGTCCTCTCAGCATGTGGCAGTGACAGCGGCGACAACAATGACGCAGGCAAGAAGGACAACGGCGGCGGGGGCTCCAAGGACACGGTGACGCTGGCCTGGGCCCAGCCGCTGGACAGCTACAACCCCACCACCGCGGGCGCGAACTCCAACGCCAACGGCACCATACTCAACGGCACCGTGGGCGGCTTCTGGGGCTTCGACGGCGAAGCCGGCCTGGTGACCCCGCACGAGGAGTTCGGCACCTACGAGAAGGTGTCGGACGACCCGCTGACGGTCAACTACACCATCAACGAGAACGCCGTGTGGTCGGACGGGGTTCCGATCGACTGCCTCGACGTCCAGCTGTGGTGGACCCAGCAGAGCGGCGCCATCGACGGCCTGTTCTCCGCCGTGGGCACCCAGGGCATCGAGGACACCACCCGCCCCGAGTGCGAGGCCGGCGGCAAGTCCTTCACCCTCGTCTACGACACCCCGTACGCCGACTGGGAGACCTCCGGCCCGGGTGTCGGCAACAACAAGATCATGCCGGCGCACGTCGTCGCCGCGCAGGGTGGCCTGAGCGACGAGGAACTCCTCGCCGCGCTGCTGGCCGAGGACGCCGACGCCCTGGCCGACGCCGCCGCCTTCTTCAACGAGGGCTGGCTGATCAGCGGTTCGCTGCCCGACGAGGCGATCATCCCCTCCTCCGGCCCGTACAAGCTGACCGGCTACGAAGAGGGTCAGTCGGTCACCCTGACCGCCAACGAGAACTACTGGGGCGAGCAGCCGGCCACCAAGACCATCGTGGTGCGCCAGGTCGCCGAGGAGCAGCAGGTCCAGGCGCTCCAGAACGGTGAGGTCGACGTCATCCAGCCGCAGCCGACGGTGGATGTCGCCAACCAGCTCGCGCAGGCGAGCGGTATCCAGTCCTACCTGGGGAACCAGTACACCTACGAGCACTGGGACTTCAACTTCGACCGCGGCCCGTTCTCGGACTCGCTGCCGCTGCGCCAGGCGTTCGCGCTGTGCGCCCCGCGCCAGCAGATCGTCGAGAACCTGATCCAGCCGATCGTGCCGGACGCCCAGGTCAAGAACATCCGTAACATCGCCCCCTGGGACCCGGGTTACGACGTGGCCGACGCGGCCGTCGCCCCCGTGGTCGGCGAGTTCGGTGTCACCGACATCGACCGCGCCCGCGCGATCCTGGAGGCCGAGGACGCCGTCGGCACCAAGATCCGCGTGGAGACCCTCGACAACCAGCGCCGCAACGACTCCGGCGCCCTGGTGAAGGCGTCCTGCGACCAGGCCGGCTTCGACGTCGAGTTCGTCTCCTCCGCCGACTTCTTCGACACCAACGGTGGCCTCTCGCAGGGCACCTTCGATGTCGCCCAGTTCGCGTGGATCGGCTCCAACCAGCGGTCCGGCTGGAACTCGACCTTCCGCACCGCCGAGTGCACCGTCGAGGGCAAGGGCAACAACAACGGCTGCTACTCCAACCCCGAGGTGGACCAGCTGCTGAGCGACATCCTGGTCGCCTCCGACGAGACCGAGGCGCAGGAGCTGTCCGCCCAGATCGAGCTGAAGCTGTGGGAAGACCTGGCCACCATCCCGATCTTCCAGCACCCCGGCATCACCGCCTGGGGCGACAGCGTGCAGAACATCGTCCCCAACCCGTCCCAGGGCTCCATCACCTGGAACGTCCAAGAGTGGTCCAAGGGCTGAGGCCGCGGCGGTGACGGTGAGCGGTCACCCGGCTCCCGGGTGACCAGCTGATCCGATCCGCCGCACCGCACCAAGGCACACGCCTCACGGGGCCGGGGGCCTCAAACCCCCGGCCCCGTCTGCCATTTGCGTCTTATCGCAGCTCCACCCCCCTCAAGCCCTTCACCTCCCACACCACTCGCACCTTCAGGAGTCAGCGCCATGCTCGTCTTCATCGTGCGGCGGCTGTTTGTCTCGATCTGGGTGTTCGTCACCGCCACGATCGTGATTTTCTTCCTGGCCACCAAGGTCAAGGACCCGCTCGCCGACGCGCGCCAACTGCCGGACAACACGCGCGAAAACGCCATCGCCGTGATCACCGAACGCATGCATCTGGACGAACCCTTCATCGTCAGATACTTCCTCTGGCTCGGGGACGCCATCAGAGGTGATCTCGGCGTCAACCGGCAGGGCCTGAGCGTCAACACGATGCTGGACGCGGCCGTGAGCGCCACCCTCCAGCTGGTGATCGGCGCCACCGTGATCGCCATCGTCGTCGGCATCACCATCGGCGTCATCTCCGCGCTGCGCCAGTACAGCGCCCTGGACCAGACCGTCACCTTCGTGGCGTTCATCTGCTTCTCGCTGCCGATCTTCTGGCTCGCCACACTCTTCAAGGAGTTCCTGGCGATCGACTTCAACGACTGGCTGGCCGACCCGGTCATCTCGGTGCCGTTCATCGCCACCCTCTCGCTGCTCACCGCCCTGACGGCCGGCGGCCTGGTGGTCGGCGACCGCCGTACCCGGCTCACCGTCTTCGGCACCACCGCGGCCGGCATGGCCGTGCTGCTGTCGGTGCTCTCCGCCACCAACTGGTTCTCCGACCCGGGGCTCGGCCCGATCGTCGTCGCGCTGACCGCCCTGGGCGGCGCCATCGGCCTCACCACCCTGGTCAGCGGCCTGGACTGGGCGCCCCCGCTCAAGTCCGCGCTGATCGCGGCCGGGCTCGGCATCGTCGCGTACTTCACCCTCGGCCCGGTGCTGGAGGACCCCAGCGCGGTGACGCTGCTGCTGCTCGCCCTGCTGACCACCGCGATCTGCTACGGCGTCGGCTGGTACCTCGGCGGCGCGCTGTACCGGCGCAACGCCATCCCAGCGGCGATCTTCACCGGTCTGTTCACCGGCGCGGTGATCTTCCTGGACCGGATGCTCCAGTCCTTCGCCTCCTACAGCGACTCCGTCAACGGCCGGCCGATCTCCACCATCGGCGCCAACACCCCCAACTACGAGGGCACGTTCTGGGAGGGCGGCCTGGACTCGTTCGGGCATCTGGCCCTGCCCACCCTGGCGCTGGTGCTGATCTCGCTGGCCACGTACTCCCGTTACACCCGGGCCAGCATGCTGGAGGTCATGAACCAGGACTATGTGCGCACCGCCCGGGCCAAGGGCTTGAGCGAGCGGGCCGTGGTCACCCGGCACGTGCTGCGCAACGGCCTGATCCCGATCACCACCCTGGTGAGCCTCGACATCGGTACGGTGCTGGGCGGCGCGGTCATCACCGAGAAGGTCTTCGGCTGGCGGGCCATGGGAACGCTGCTCCTGGAAGGCATCCAGCAGGGCGACCCGATGCCCATCATGGCGTTCTTCCTGGTCTCCGGCGGCGCGATCGTCCTCTTCAACATGATCGCGGACATCGCCTATGCCTTCCTCGACCCCCGTATCCGGCTGTCCTGAAGGAGATTGACATGACGGACACGAAGCGCAGCGCGCAGACACCGGAACCGGAGCCGGGACCCGCCCTGGATCAGGACACGGCCCAGGACCAGGACCAGGACCAGGACCAGGACCAGGGCCAGGGCCAGGGCCAGGGCCAGAGCACGGCCGACGCCGCCCAGGGCATGAACATCGTCGCCCGCAGCCAGGGCCAGCTGGTCCGCCGCCGGTTCTTCCGGCACAAGGGCGCCATGGTCGGCCTGGTGCTGTTCATCCTGGTGGTGGCCCTCGCCGTCACCTCGATCGGCGCCGGCCCGATACCCGGCTGGTGGGGCAAGGACCCCACCACCACCGGCACCGCGCTCAACGGCGGCCGGCCCACCCTCTCCGTGGTCCCCGAGTTCCTCGGCGGCGGCGGGTTCCATCTCGGCGAACACCCCTTCGGCCAGGACAACATCGGCCGTGACTACTTCGCCCTCACCATGCGCGGCGCCCAGGTCTCCCTGGTGATCGCCCTGCTGGTCGGCCTGATCGCCACCTTCGTCGGTACGGTCATCGGCGCCGCCGCCGGCTACTTCCGCGGCTGGACCGAGTCCGCGCTGATGCGGTCCAGCGATGTGCTGATCGCCATCCCCACCCTGCTGATCGCGGGCCTGATCGGCACCATGATCGCGGGCAAGGGCATCGTGCTGTTCGGGATCTTCCTGGGCCTGGTGACCTGGATGCAGACCGCCCGGCTGGTGCGCGGCGAGGTGCTGTCGCTGCGCGAGAAGGAGTTCGTGGAGGCCGCCCGCTCGGTGGGCACCTCCTCCAAGCGGATCATCTTCAAGCACATCCTGCCCAACACGATCGGCATCATCATCGTCTCGGTGACGCTGGCGATCGCCTCGGCGGTGCTGCTGGAGACCGGCCTGTCCTTCGTCGGCCTGGGCGTCCAGCCGCCGGACACCTCGCTGGGCCGGCTGATCACCGACTATCAGACGGCGCTGGGCACCCGCCCGTGGCTGTTCTACTGGCCAGGTGTGTTCATCATTCTGATCGCCCTGTCGGTGAACTTCATCGGCGACGGTCTGCGTGACGCCTTCGATCCCCGACAGAACCGGGTGCGTGACTGATGTCTGTGACCAAACCCCCCGCCGTGACCGAGGCGGCCGAAGACGTCCACGAGGCGCTCACGCTGTCCGAGGCGAAGCCCCCCACCGACGAGGCGATCCTCGAAGTCAGCAATCTGACCGTCGAGTTCCCGACCGACGACGGAGTGGTACGGGCCGTACGCGGCGTCGACTACACCCTGCACGCCCGCGAAGTGCTGGGCATCGTCGGCGAATCCGGCTCCGGCAAGTCGGTGTCCTCGATGGCGGTCATGGGCCTGCTGCCCAAGTCCGCCCGCATCAAGGGCTCCATCCGCTACCGGGGCCAGGAGATGCTCACCATGCGCCCCAAGGAGCAGCGGGCGCTGCGCGGCCGGAAGATCGCCATGATCTTCCAGGACCCGATGACCTCGCTCAACCCGGTGCGCTCCATCGGCGACCAGCTCGCCGAGGCCGTACTGGCCCATCACCTCGTACCGCGCAAGGAGGCGCTGACCCGGGCGAAGAACATGCTCGACCTGGTCGGCATCCCGCAGGCCGAGAAGCGTCTCGGCGCGTACCCGCACGAGTTCTCCGGCGGCATGCGGCAGCGGGTGATGATCGCGATGGCGATCATCAACGACCCCGATGTGATCATCGCGGACGAGCCCACCACGGCCCTGGACGTCACCGTCCAGGCGCAGATCCTGGAGAAGCTCCTCGAAGTCAAGGACGAGGTCAACGCGGCGATCCTGATGATCACCCACGACCTCGGGGTGATCGCCGGCATGGCGCACCGCACGCTGGTGATGTACGCCGGCAAGCCGGTCGAACTCGGCGGCACCGACCAGGTGTTCTACGAGCCGCGGATGCCGTACACCGCCGGTCTGCTGGGCTCCATCCCGTCCCTCGACGGGGACCGCGAGGACCGGCTGCGGCCGATCGTCGGCACGCCCCCGTCGCTGATCCAGCTGCCGGCCGGCTGCCCGTTCGCGCCGCGCTGCCCGCTGGCGACGCAGGAGTGCGCGGACAGCGAGCCGGCCCTGGCGGAGGTCGACGAGGGGCACCGGGCGGCCTGCCACCACAGCGATCTGCTCGCCGAGGCGGCGGATCCGACGGCGTTCTTCCGCGACGACACGGACACCACTGAGAGCACCGAGAGCGAGGAGGGGTGACGATGACCACCACGGAAACCACGGATCTGTCGAAGACCCCCGAGAAGGCGGCCACCGAGCCCGGCGAGGAACTGCTGCGGGTCGAGGATCTGGTTGTCAACTTCCCGGTGCGCGGCGGCGGACTGGTCCGCCGGGTCACCGGCCAGGTGCAGGCCGTCAGCGGCGTGTCGTTCAGCGTCGGGGCCGGCGAGACCCTGGGCGTGGTCGGCGAGTCGGGCTGCGGCAAGTCCACCACCGGGCGCGCCGTACTCCAGCTGATCAAGCCGACCTCCGGTTCGGTGAAGTTCAACGGCAAGGAGATCACCGGCCTCAAGCCGGCCCAGCTGCGCCCGGTGCAGCGCGAGACCGGCATGGTCTTCCAGGACCCGTACGCCTCGCTCAACCCCAAGCTGCCGGTGAACGACATCATCGCCGAGCCGCTGAAGGTGCAGGGGCTGTGGCGGGGCGGCGGCAAGGACCGGGTCGCGGAGCTGCTGCGTCTGGTCGGGCTGAGCCCGGAGCACGGCAACCGCTATCCGCACGAGTTCTCCGGCGGGCAGCGGCAGCGCATCGGCATCGCGCGGGCGCTGGCGCTGTCCCCCAAGCTGCTGGTGCTGGACGAGCCGGTGTCCGCGCTGGACGTGTCGGTGCAGGCCGGTGTCGTCAACCTGCTGGAGGACATCCAGGACCAGCTGGGCGTCGCGTACGTCTTCATCGCGCACGACCTGTCGGTGGTGCGGCACATCTCCGACCGGGTCGCGGTGATGTACCTGGGCAAGGTGGTGGAGACGGGCGAGCGGTCCGAGGTGTACGAGCGGCCCTCGCACCCGTACACGCAGGCGCTGCTGTCGGCGGCCCCGCTGGCGGACCCGAAGAAGGAGCGGCGGCGGCGCCGTACCGTCCTCACCGGTGACGTACCCAGCCCGCTGGACCCGCCGAGCGGCTGCCGGTTCCGGACCCGCTGCTGGAAGGCGCAGGACATCTGCGCGACGGAGGAGCCGGTGCTGAAGGACCGGGGCACCGGGCATCCGGTGGCCTGCCACTTCGCCGAGGAGGACACGGCGGTGGTGTGATCGTCGTACGGCATACGGCGTACGAAATGCGGCGGGCCCCGGAATGCGCTCCGGGGCCCGCCGTACGTGCGTACGAGTGTCAGCTCTCGCCGAGGATGCGCTCGACGGTGGCGACCTTGCCGGTCAGCCCGTCCGTGACGCCCTCGCGCAGATCGGCCTTGAGGATCAGGCTGACCCGGGCGGCGTGCGCCTGGACCGCCTCGGTGGCGGCCTTGACGACGGCCATCACCTCGTCCCACTCGCCCTCGACGCTGGTGAACATGGCGTCGGTGCGGTTCGGCAGCCCGCTCGCGCGCACCACGCGCACGGCGGCGGCCACCGCCTCGCCGACATCCTCACCGGCGCCGATCGGGGTGACGGAGAAGGCGACGATCACGCTTCCTCGCCGTTCGTGTCGCCGTTCCCGTCCTCGTCGGACTCGGCGTCCTTCTCCAGCCCCAGGGTCTCCACCAGCCACTTGTCGAACTCGATGGCCGCCCGGATCCAGCTGACGGTGGTGTTGACGAAGTGATCCGGGGCCACCCCGAGACCGATCAGCATCTGCGACTCGCCGATGAGACGGACCGTACCGTCGTCATTGGTGTGCGTGTAGACCTTGGGCCACAGCGTGCGGCGGTTCCAGTCGTCGATGGTCTCCAGCAGCCGGCCCTTCTCCTCGATGTCGTGCGGCCGGTCGTAGAACGTCCGCACCGACAGCACCCGCTGCTGCTTCTCGCCCCGGAACATGAAATAGGTGCGGAACTTCTCCCAGGGGGCGACCAGGTCACCCTCCTTGTCCGTCACATACTTCAGCTTCATCCGCTCAAGCAGCTGCTTGATCAGATCCTGGTTGGGGACGATCGGCCCGGCCGGCTTCTTCGCTCCGCCCTGACCAGGGGTCTTGTTCTCCGGCTTCTCCGGTTGGCCGCCGAAGTTCGGAATCGCGGAGGGATCGACAGACACGGGATGGGTCCCTTTCCTCGGTATAAGGAGACACTGCCATCCTCGCTCATGCCCGCCCCGTTCTGGCAAGCAGTACGGGGCGGGAAAAGATCACCTCAGCCGGCCGGAACCGCCGACACCAGCAGCCCGCCACCCTCCGTGCCCGGCTCGACCCGTACGGTGTCCCCGTCCCGTACCTCACCGGCCAGGATGCGGCGCGCCAGCTGATCGCCGATCGCGGTCTGGACCAGCCGGCGCAGCGGGCGGGCGCCGTACGCCGGGTCCAGACCCTCCTCGGCCAGCCAGCGCAGCGCGGGCCCGGTGACCTCCAGGGTGAGGCGGCGGTCGGCGAGGCGGCGCTGGAGCGAGTCGATCTGGAGCCGGGCGATCCGGCCCAGCTCGTCGACGTCCAGGGCGCTGAAGACGACGAGGTCATCGAGCCGGTTCAGGAACTCGGGGCGGAAGGCCGCCCGGACCGCCGCCAGCACCTGCTCGTGCCGCTCGTGCGGCTTGGCGATCGGGTCGATGAGGTGCTGGCTGCCGAGGTTGGAGGTGAGGATGAGGATGGTGTTGCGGAAATCGACGGTACGGCCCTGGCCGTCGGTCAGCCGGCCGTCGTCCAGCACCTGGAGCAGCACGTCGAACACCTCGTGGTGCGCCTTCTCCACCTCGTCGAGCAGCACGACGGTGTACGGGCGGCGGCGCACCGCCTCGGTGAGCTGGCCGCCCTCCTCGTACCCCACGTAGCCGGGGGGCGCGCCGACCAGGCGGGCGACGGAGTGCTTCTCGCTGTACTCGCTCATGTCGATGCGGACCATGGCGCGTTCGTCGTCGAAGAGGAAGTCCGCCAGGGCCTTGGCCAGCTCGGTCTTGCCGACGCCGGTGGGGCCCAGGAAGAGGAACGAGCCGGTGGGCCGGTCGGGGTCGGCGACCCCGGCGCGGGAGCGGCGTACGGCGTCGGAGACGGCCCGTACCGCGGCGGTCTGGCCGATCAGGCGGTGGCCCAGCTCCTCCTCCATGCGCAGCAGCTTCTCGGTCTCGCCCTCCAGGAGGCGGCCGGCCGGGATGCCGGTCCAGGAGGAGACGACGTCGGCGATGTCGTCCGGGCCGACCTCCTCCTTGACCATGGTGGCGCGGGCGGCGGTCTCCTGCTCGGCCTCGGCGGCGTCCGCCAGCTCGCGCTCCAGGGCGGGGATCTCGGCGTACAGCAGCTTGGAGGCGGTCTCGAAGTCGCCGTCGCGCTGGGCGCGCTCGGCCTGGCCACGGGTCTCGTCGAGGCGTTCCTTCAGCTCACCCACCCGGTTGAGGCCCTGCTTCTCCTTCTCCCAGCGGGCGGTGAGGCCGCGCAGCTCCTCCTCGCGGTCGGCGAGCTCGCGGCGCAGCCGGGCCAGGCGCTCCTTGGAGGTGGGGTCGGACTCGTTGGCCAGGGCCAGCTCCTCCATGCGCAGGCGGTCGACGGAGCGCTGGAGCTCGTCGATCTCGACCGGGGAGGAGTCGATCTCCATGCGGAGCCGGGAGGCGGCCTCGTCGACGAGGTCGATGGCCTTGTCGGGGAGGAAGCGGGAGGTGATGTAGCGGTCGGAGAGGGTGGCGGCGGCGACGAGGGCGGCGTCGGCGATGGCCACCTTGTGGTGCGCCTCGTAGCGGCCCTTGAGACCGCGGAGGATGGCGATGGAGTCCTCGACGGTGGGCTCGGCGACCAGCACCTGCTGGAAGCGGCGTTCGAGGGCGGCGTCCTTCTCGATGCGCTCGCGGTACTCGTCGAGGGTGGTGGCGCCCACCATGCGCAGCTCGCCGCGGGCCAGCATGGGCTTGAGCATGTTGCCGGCGTCCATGGCGGAGTCGCCGCCGGCGCCGGCCCCGACCACGGTGTGGAGTTCGTCGATGAAGGTGACGATCTGGCCGTCGGAGGACTTGATCTCGGCGAGGACGGCCTTCAGCCGCTCCTCGAACTCGCCCCGGTACTTGGCGCCGGCCACCATGGCGCCGAGGTCGAGGGAGACCAGGCGCTTGTTCTTGAGGGACTCGGGGACGTCGCCCTTGACGATGCGCTGGGCGAGCCCTTCGACGACGGCGGTCTTGCCGACGCCGGGCTCGCCGATGAGGACGGGGTTGTTCTTGGTGCGGCGGGAGAGCACCTGGACGACGCGGCGGATCTCGTGGTCGCGGCCGATGACGGGGTCGAGCTTGCCCTCGCGGGCGGCGGCGGTGAAGTCGGTGCCGTACTTCTCCAGCGCCTTGTAGGTGTTCTCGGGGTCGGCGGTGGTGACGCGGCGCGAGCCCCGGGAGTCCTGGAAGGCGTCCGCGAGCGCCTTGGCGTCGAGCGGATCGCCGACGGTGCCGCCCTTGGCGGCGATGCCGATGAGGAGGTGCTCGGTGGAGACGAACGAGTCCCCGAGGTCGGCGGCCCGGCGCCCGGCGTCGGCGAGGACGGCCATCAGCTCGCGGTTGGGCTGGGGACGGCTGACGGTGGAGCCCTGCACGGTGGGCAGCGCCCCGAGCAGCCGCTCGGCGGTGGCCCGCAGGGCGGCGGCGTCGGTGCCGGCGGAGGCGAGCAGATCGCGGATGTTCTCGTTGTCCTGCCCTTCGAGGAGGGCGAGCAGCAGATGCGCCGGGGTGATGTCACTGTGGCCATCGGTGAGCGCCCGGTCGTTGGCGCCACTGATCGCTTCCCGGCTCCTGTTGGTCAGCTCGGCAGTCACGTCGCGTTACTCCTCCGGCTTGCCTCATGGAACGTGCGATAAGTTGAGTCTACGCCACTCAAGGCAGCCTGCACAGCGCGAAGCCGAAGATATGCGATACCCCCCGGCCGTATGCTCCGGGGCATGAAACCCGCGATAGCCCGGGCCGTCCCCGACGACGCCCCGGCCCTCACCACCATGGTGCGCACCTCCGCCGCCTACCGGGGCCACTACCACTCACTCATCGCCGACTACACCGTCACCCCCGCGTACGTCGAACGACAACCCGTCTTCACCGCCCGCACGGCGCCGGACGGCGAACTGCTGGGCTTCTACTCCCTGCTGCTCGACCCGGTGCCGGAACTCGACCTGCTCTTCGTGGCCGACACCGCCCAGCGGCGCGGCATCGGCCGCCTCCTGATCCACCACATGCTGACCGAGGCCCGCCGCCTGGGCGCCCGGGAGATCCGGGTGGTCTCCCATCCCCCGTCCGAAGCCTTCTACCTCCGGCTGGGCGCCGAACGGGTGGGCACGATCCCACCCCACCCCCCGAAAGCCCCCTGGGAACGCCCGGAGTTGCGCTTCACCGTTGGCGATGCCTACAGCTAGGTCAACATCTTTTGCGGTTGTCCTCTTTTGGATGAAGAAGATCGTTTGCTCTGGCGTGCCGGGGGGGGCAGCCGGTGACGCTGGCCTCCGAACGCAAGGAGGTGCACCATGACGGTTATGGCACACGAGCCCATGACCACGCAGGCGGACGTCCTCCTGGAGACATTTCTGGCCCTGGAGATCCCGGACGGGATCAGGGCGGAACTGATCGAGGGAGAGATCGTCGTGTCGCCGGCCCCGGAAGGCAATCACGAGGACCACATCAGCACACTGATCAGGCAGATCCTGCGCCACTCCAAGCTGGACATGGATGTCTCGGGCCACAAGGGGCTTTCGCTTCCCGGGCTGGGACCGCTGCCCCGGGACCATGTGATCCCGGACGTCACCTTCGCACCGCGCCGCGAACGTCTCTTCCGCGACGCCCCCTCCTGGATGCCATGCGACGGGGTGGCGATGGTCGCGGAGGTGACCAGCAGCAGGGCCGAGCGGGACCGGACCCTCAAGCGCCGCAGCTACGCGAGGGGACAGATTCCGCTGTATCTGCTGTTCGACCGTGACCTGGAGACCATCACCCTCCACGGCGAGCCGGGCATGAATGACTACCGGACGGTCCTCTCGGTCACCTACGGCAAGTCCCTGCTGCTGCCCGAGCCCTTCGGATTCGAGCTGGAGACCGCCGACCTGCTCTGAGCCCGCCGCCGGGAATCCGCTGGCCGGACCCGCCCCGTGCCGGGACAGTGGCTCCATGAGGCGGCGAGGGCTGAATCCGGACGGGACCATCGCGCGTGAAGGTGCGCTGGAGCGGGTGACAGAGGAGTTCGCGCCGGTCGTCGATGCGGCGCGCGACCGGATCGGCGGGGTGTTCGACGGCTCGCGCCTGCACAGCGCCTACCTCTACGGCAGCGTCCCGCGCGGCACCGCCGTACCCGGGGTGTCCGATCTCGATCTCCAGCTCGCGCTGCGCCGCGAGCCCACCGCCGCCGATCTGGCGGACGCCAGAGCCGTGGAGGCCGCGCTCGACGCGGCCTTTCCGCAGATCAACGGGGTCGGCACGCTGCTGACCAGCCGGCGCGGGCTGATGAGTGAGCAGGTCCGTTACGACGCCGGGTTCTTCATCGCCTGCCTGTGCACCCCGCTGCTCGGTCCGGATCCCGCCGCCGAGCTGCCCGGCTACCGCCCCACCTCCCTGCTGGCCCGTGACACGAACGGCGACCTGGCCCGAAAGATCCCCGGCTGGCGCACCGAAGCGGCCGGGGCCGCCACGGATGGCGACCGCCGCGCGCTGAGCCGCCGCGTCGCGCGGCGGCTGGTGCGGACCGGGTTCACCCTGGTCATGCCCCGCTGGGGAGGCTGGACCAGTGAGCTGGCGGAGTCCGTGGAGATCTTCGGCCGCTACTACCCGCGACGGGCCGGGCAGCTGCGCCGTGCGGCGGCCATCGGGCGGGCCCCGTCGTCCGAGCCGGCGGATCTGCGCATGCTCATCGACGATCTGGCGCCCTGGCTCGCCGGCGCATACGCCGCCGTGCACGGCGTCCCGCGTCAGCCGGCCGTGGCCGCTTCGGTCAGGAGGTGTTCGGCTTCCGGTGGGAAGGGGCGGCCCAGCACCGTGCCGGTGCCGGTGCCGGCCGACATCACGGCCACCAGCGTGCCGGTACGGGTCGCCGCGTCGTAGTCCTGGAGCCAGGGGCCGCCGCTGGTGCCCTCGGTGAGGTCGCAGTCCTCCAGCAGCAGCCCGCCCGCGTTGACGGCGGGCGCGTCGGGGCCGTCCAGCACGTGGGTGGGGCCCGAGCAGGCCCGCAGCGACTCACCGTCGTACGGGGCCGCCGCCGGATAGCCGAGCGCGGTGACCTCCTTGCCGTCCGGCACCGGCGCGAAGGCGAGCGCGTTGGCGCCGTGCGTCTGCTGGATGGTGCGTCCCGCTTTCCGTTCCACCGTCAAAAACGCGTAGTCGTAGGGCAGCAGCGCGGCGATGTCCCCGCCGGGGGCCGGCTCCCAGCGCTGCGGGGTGTGGAAGGACAGCACCCGCCAGCCGTCCTGCCGGTACGTCCGCAGGCCGTGGTCGTACGCGGGGACGAACCATGCCTCGGCGGGCGGCCGCGGGCGGTCCGGGGAACTCACGCAGTGCGCGGCGGTGGCGATGACGCTGCCGCCCGGCGCGTCCACGATCGCGCCCGAGCAGACCCCGAGCCGGCCGTCGCCGTCCAGCTCCCAGATGATCTTGCCGACCGTGCCGAGGGCGCCGTCCGGCCAGGGGGCGGCGGCCCGTGCGGTGGGGGCGGTGGCGCCCGCGAGGGTGAGCGCGAGGGCACCGGCCGTGGCGGCGGACAGCAGACGGCGGGGGAGGTCCATGCCCGACACGGTCCGTCCGGCGCGGGAACATGTCCAGCCGCGTCATTCGATCGGGTGAAGGGATCACGACCGGACAACGGGACGGGGGCGCCGGTCGGTCTTCAAGGGTGTGGACCCATGACGGCAACGTCCGTGTAGTGCGGGCGCATTGACGCGGACATGGACAGCCATTACCCCTGTATCCGACGCGCAACAGAGGAGACTGTGATGCGACGACGCCCCTTCGGTTCCTCCGGGTTCATCCGCCTGCGCACCATGGGTGCGGCAGCGGCCCTCGCCCTGCCGCTGCTGCTCGCCGGGCCCGGCTCCCCGGGCGCGGTGGCCGCCGACGACGACACCGCCCTCCAGAGAGCGTTCAGCACGGCCGCCGGGGAGTGGGGGGTGCCCGAGCCCGTGCTGCTGGCGGTCTCCTATCTCCAGTCCCGCTGGGAGGGGCACGGCGGGGCGCCCAGCGTCACCGGCGGGTACGGTCCGATGCATCTGACCGACACCGCCACCGCGCTCGCCGCCTCGGAGAGCGGGCACCACCACAGCCACGGCGGCGAGGATCCGCGTGGTGACGGCTCCCGGCCGCTGCCGGAGCCCACCGGGCAGACGGCCATACCCGCCGCCGTACCCTCCACGGCGGCGGAGGAGGAGGAGGCGGCGGGCGAGGAGGCGGCGGCGGGCGAGGAGACTCTCGCCCGGGCCGCCACGCTCACCGGGCTCGATCCGGGCGAGCTGCGGGAGCGGGACGCAGCCAACATCGCTGGTGGCGCCGCGCTGCTGGCGGAGCATCAGCGCGCGCTCGGGCTGCCGCCGAGCACCGACCCGGCCGACTGGTACGGCGCGGTCGCCGCCTGGTCGGGCGCCGACACCCACGAGGCCGCCGCGTTCTTCGCCGACGAGGTCTACTCCGTCATCCGCGAGGGTGCCGCCCGCACCACCCCCGAGGGACAGCGGGTCGTGCTGCCCGCCACCCCCGTCGCCCCCGACACGGCGCAGGCCGCCGCGCTGGGGCTGCCCGATCCGCCGCGCGACCGCCGGGTGGAGTGCCCGCGCACCGTCTCCTGCGAGTGGCTGCCCGCGCCCTACGAGGAGTTGGACGACGCGGGCGACTACGGCAACCACGACAAGGCCGACCGGCCGCGCTCCCAGTCGATCGACTACATCGTCATCCACGACACCGAGGCCACCTGGGACACCACCCTCCGCCTGGTCACCGACCCCACCTATGTGTCCTGGCACTACAGCCTGCGCTCCGCCGACGGCCACATCGCCCAGCATGTGCCGACCAAGGACGTCGGCTGGCACGCGGGCAACTGGTACGTCAACGCCAAGTCCATCGGCCTGGAGCACGAGGGCTTCCTCACCGACCCGGACGCCTGGTACACGGAGGCGATGTACCGCACCTCGGCCCAACTGGTGCGCCATCTGGCGCGCACCTACGACATCCCGCTGGACCGGCAGCACATCATCGGCCACGACAATGTCCAGGGCACCGTCACCGCCAATGTGCCCGGCATGCACACCGACCCCGGCCCGTACTGGGACTGGTCGCACTACTTCGAGCTGCTGGGCGCCCCGCTGCACCCGACCGCCGGGCCGCGCGGCGGTCTGGTGACCATCGCCCCGGACTACGACTCCCACTCCCCCGTGTTCACCAGCTGCGGCGGCGCCACCTGCGCACCGCACGGCTCCTCGGCCGTGCGGCTGCACACCGCGCCGGACGCCAACGCCCCCCTGGTGCGCGACATCGGCACCCACCCGGGCAGCGGCGGCGCCTCCTCCACCGGGGTCAACGACATCGGGGCGCGAGCCACGGCAGGGCAGCAGTTCGCGGTCGCCGAGCGGCGTGGGGAGTGGACCGCCATCTGGTATCTCGGCCAGAAGGCGTGGTTCCACAATCCGGCGGGCGCGCCCACCGCGTACAACGCACAGGGCTGGGTCGTCACCGGCAAGCCGGGCGCGGCCACCATCCCGGTGTACGGGCGGGCCTACCCGGAGGAGTCGGCCTACCCACAGGGCATCCCGTACCAGCCGGTGAGCCCGCTGAGTTACCAGGTGCCGGCCGACCAGGTCTACGCGATGGGGCTGCGTACGGCCAGTGAGTACTACCGGGCGGTGACCTTCGATCCGGCGGAGCACCAGGTGGTGCGCGGTGAGACGTACTACCAGATACAGGTGGGGCACCGGATCGGCTTCGTCAAGGCGAGCGATGTGACGGTGCGCTGGTCCGCGCGGTGACACGCGGCCGGGGGCGGCCGGGCCTAACCTGCCCCAATGGCCCGCTCTTTGCTGACCGCCGCCGTCGCCGGCGCACTGTTCACGCTGCTGACGGTGGCTGTCCTGGTGCACGGCCGCGAGCCGTTCGGGATCGACACCACGCTCACCAACTGGTTTCTGGACCACCGCTCCTCGGGGCTCACCCGGCTGATGAAGGGGATCACCGACACGGGCACCGGGGTGGTGCCGATCCTGCTGATGGCGCTGGCCGGGGCACTGGCGGCGCGGCGGTCCGGCTGGATGGTGATCGGGGCGCTGGCCGGGGTCGGGGCGCTGGTGGTGGGGCAGTTGCTGCGGTACGCGCTGGTGCGGGCCATCGACCGGCCCCGGCCGCCGTCGGTGGACTGGGCGGTGCATGCCGCCGGCCCGTCGTTTCCCTCGGGGCACACCACCACCGCGGCGCTGGCCGGGTTCACCCTGTGCGCGGTGCTGCTGCTCACCGGGCGGCGGAGCGGGTTGCGGACGGCGGCCGTGGTGCTGGTGGCGTGCTGGACGGTGGCGGTCGGGGTCAGCCGGGTCTATCTGGGGGTGCACTGGGCGACGGATGTGCTGGGCGGCTGGCTGTTCGCGGGCTTCCTGGTGTTCGCGGTGCTGCCGTTCGTGCCGACCCTGGCGCCCAAGAGGATGAGCCTGCCGACGTGAACTGGCGCTGGCACAAGGGGTGTTGAGGGGGCCATACTCGGCGGATGCGTTCGCGTTCACTGTTGGCCGCCGTGGCGGTGGTCGTGGTGGTGGCGGTCTCCGGGTGCGGCACCGCCGACGGGGCGGGGCCGGAGCCGGGGCCCTCCCCGGAGGTCGAGCAGGCCACCCCCGGCCCGGATGCCCCGATCGAGGTGGCGCCCTGGACGCCGGAGGCGGTCGCGGCCGAACCGCCCGAGGAGGCGCTGACCCCCGCCTCACCGACCCCGGCACCGACCCCCGAACCGGAGCCGGAGCCGGAGGCCGAACCGGAGCCCGAACCGGAGACCCCGGCCGACGAGGAGACAGAACCGGACACCGACCCGGACACCGACCCGGACGCGGACGCGGAGGACCGCGCCCCCGGACGGGGCCGCGGCGAGCACCGCTGGGGCGAGGGCGGCGGGTACTGCGGTAGCGCCCGCGACTGGCTGGACGAGGCACAACGGGAGTGGTGCGAGGCGATGTTCAATTGATCGCCAACCGCACGGTACGGCGCACCCACCAGGCCGTACCGACCGCGACCGCCAGCAGCCACGGCACCGCCACCGGCAGCGAAAGCCCCACGGCCGGGGCCAGCAACGTCAACGTCACCAGCGGCCCGCGCCCGTACCACAGCGCGGACTGGAAGGGTCCGGTGCTGCCGGCCGGGGTCTCCACGCCGATCATCACGTGCGGGGGCAGCTGGCCCCGGTAGGAGCTGACCAGCGCCGCGCCCACCAGCGCCGGAGCGGCGGCCGGCAGAAACACCCCACCGGCCGCGAGCGCGACGGTCAGCAGCAGCACGGGCAGTACGCCGTGCCACAGCGCCAGGGTCCCTGGGTCGTAGGGCAGTTGTGCGGCGCGCCGGGTGTCGTCGCTGTCCAGCCGGGCCGGTTCGGTCAGCGCGCCGGCCGCCAGATAGCCGGCCACCAGCGCGGGCAGCGGCCAGCCGCCGTGGGCCAGCGCCACCGCGAGCGCCGCCCACGCCGCCGCCGTCGCCGGCCGGCCCGGGGCGCGCAGCAGCGCGGTGGCGTCCCGCCAGGGAATCAGCAACAGCCGACGCCTGGGCACGGGCAGCCGCAGCCGCACGGGACGCCCGCGCGGCCGGCCGGTCTCCCGTACCACCGCACGGGCCTGCCGCAGATTGCCGGTGAGGGCGGAGGCGATCAGCAGGGAACCGGCGGCCGTCCGGGCGCGCAGTGCCGCAGCCGGAATGTCACCCACCGCCCGCCGGGCCGGCACCAGCAGCGCGCCGGTGCCCACCGACATGACCAGCACCGCCGACGGCCACCACCCGGCCCCGCCCAGACCCAGCGCCGCCACCAGGGGCGCCGCCGCCCAGCCCCACGGCCCGCTCCACAGCAGCCCGGCACCCGCGAGCGCCGCCGCCACCAGCGCGGCGGCCAGCAGCGCCGCCGCGCCGAACAGCCGGCGGCCGTGCCGGACGACGACGGCGTCGTGCCGGACGACCAGCGTGCCCACCGACACGGCCGCCAGCCCCGTCACCAGCCCGCCCCACACCCCGGCCGCCAGCGCCGGCCCCCAGCGCGCGCCCGGTGCCATCGCCCCCAGCAGAAATCCGGCCACCGCCCCGGCCAGCGCCCCGCCCACCGTCACCCGGGCCACCGAGGCCCACCAGTACGGCAACAGCAGCCGACCGCGATCCACCGACGTGGGCAGCAGCCAGCTCACCACATGCGGCGGCACCCGCACCGGACCGCGCCACATCGCCGTACGGGCCGCCCCGTACAGCACCAGCGCCAGCAGCGCGGGCAACGCCCCCGGCAGCGCCTCCAGCAGCAGCGCCGTGGTGGCGTTCTGCCAGCGCTCGGCGGCCCGCCAGGCGTCCACCAGATACGGCCCCAGCCAGAACGCGCCGACCAGCCCGACCCCGTACAGCAGCAAGACGTCGTCACGCCGCTTCGCCCGCCGCTGAGCGCCGGTGAGCGCGCGCAGATACCGCAGCGCCTCATCGGCCGCCGCGACCGGCCGCGCGGCGCGCTCAGCGTCCGTCATCCCCGCTCACCTCCCGCTCCCCCACGAAGGCCCAATCCGTCCCCGACCCGCACCGAACGGCCCCGCCGGAACGGCGACCCGGCGAGCGCACGCGGACGCGCACCACCACCCGATCCACCGCACCCGGGCGGCCATGGGGCGATCGCGCTGCCGAGGCTCCGCACGCGGGCGCGCACCACCCCGTCCGACCCCCCGGCCACACCGCGCCATGGCCCGGTTCCCCGCCGCTTTACTCCCGCCGGGAGGCACGCACCGGCCGGTCTCCCAGGGCCGTATGTGCTGGGCCGCTCGGCCGTCCGGCCGGACAGCCGCCGTCCGCTGCCGCTCCCGAGCGTTCGGACCGGGCGCGTCGCCGGGTCAGTGGCCGACATGGGGGGTCACCCGCACCACACCGTCGTCGAAGCGCAGGACCCGGTCCGCCAGGCCCGGTTCGCCGGCCAGGGTCGCGTCGTGGGTGGCCAGCAGGATCGTGGTGCCCGTGGTCCGTTTGCGGGTGGCCAGGCGGGAGCCGAGCGAGGCGCGGGCGCGGGCGTCCAGGCGTTGTTCCGGTTCGTCCAGGACCAGCAGCTCGTGCGGCCGGACCAGCGCGGCGGCCAGCAGCATCGCCTGGGTCTGGCCGGAGGACAGCGCGCTGGGGAGGGCGTCGGCCCGGTCCGTCAGCCGGTGTTCGGCGAGCTGCTCCGTCACCGCCGCGTCCGCCGCCGGGCCGAGGCCGTGGGCGAGGGCCACCAGGGTGAGGTGTTCGCGGACCGTGAGGTCCGGGTAGTACGCGCCGGGGTCGAGCGCCGTGGCGATACGGGCCCGGGTGCCGGGGTCGTTCTCGTCCAGCGGGCGACCGTCGAAGCGCACCTCGCCCTCGGTCGGCCGCAGCCGCCCGGTAGCGAGGTGCAGCAGCGTCGACTTGCCAGAACCGTTCGGCCCGAGCAGCACCACGCACTCCCCCGCCGCCACCTCCAGCGAGACCGAGCGCAGCACCGGGGTGTCCCCGTAGAAGTGACTGACGTCCCGCAGGGCGAGCAGCGGCAGCGACAGCGACCCCGGTGTGCCGCCGCTCACGTGAGGAACGCCCGGACGGCGTCCGCCACGCCCACCGGGTCATCGTCGTGGATCCAGTGCCCGGCGCCGGGGAACTCCAGCAGCCGGCTGCCGGGGCGGCGTTCGATCATCTCGGTGGCCAGCGCGGCGGGCAGCAGCGTGCTGTGTTCGCCGCGCAGCACCAGCGCGGGGCAGTCGGAGCCGAGCCACTGCGGCCACCAGTCGCCGACCCCGCCGGCCTGGATCTCCGTCATGGTGTCCCAGTCGAACAGCAGCCGCCAGCCGTCGCGCTCCTCGTCGGGGACGGCGCTCTTCATGAAGTACGAGGCGTCGGGTATCCCGGCGGTGGTCTCGATGGCGTGGGCGAGCGCCTCGCGGGTGGGAGCGGTGGCCGGCCAGCCGCGTACGTCCAGTACGGGGTGGGCGATCTCCGGCTGCCGCATCAGGGGGCCGACATCCTCGACGATCAGCGCGGACACCAGGTCGGGGCGGCGGGCCGCGAGATGGTAGGCGATCATCCCGCCCAGTGAGTGGCCGAACACCGCGACGGGCCGGCCGTCCGGGGCGAGGTCGGTCAGCAGCTTTTCGGCGTCATCGGCGAACCGTTCGATCCCGAAGCCGCCGGGGCGCGGCTCGCAGTGGCCGTGACCGCGCTGGTCGGGGGCGATGACCCGGAACGCGGGGCCGAGGTCGGCGGCAAGCCGCTCGAAGATCGCGCCCCGGCCGAAGCTGCCGTGCAGGGCGAGCAGGGGTATACCGTCGCCGCCGGAGTCCAGTCCGGGTCCCGTCCATCGCATGTACGGCAGCCTAGTTCCCGGTCGGAAGCCGCCGGATGCCCGCGCCGCCCGGGAGCCCGCCCGGGAGCCCGCCCAGCCGCACCGCTCAGGCGCGCCGGTCGGGGCGCCACACCACGACGGCGCCCTGGTGGGTGACGTCCTGGTACGGCACCAGGTCCCGCCGGTAGGAGGCGTGCACCTGGGCCTCGCGCTGCCGCATGGCCAGCTCCGCGCCCTCCAGCGCCTGCTGCATCTCGGCGACCTGGGCGCGCAACACGGCCACCTGGTGTTCCAGCTCGATGATGCGCTTGATCCCGGCCAGGTTGATGCCCTCGTCCTGGCTCAGCCGCTGCACCTCGCGCAGCAGCTGGATGTCGCGGGCGGAGTAACGGCGCCCGCGTCCGGCCGTACGGTCCGGGCAGACCAGGCCGAGACGGTCGTACTGGCGCAGGGTCTGCGGGTGGAGTCCGGACAGCTGGGCCGCGACCGAGATGACGTACACGGGGGTGTCGACGGTCAGCGGGCCGGGCCCGGGGCCCGGACCGTGGCCTCCACCTGGTGAGCGGGGCCCGGATCCGGGTGGGTTCCAGCTGTCCATCTCGTCACTCTCCCTTCGCGGCCTCGAACAGCGCTGCCCGCGGGTCGTCGTCCCCGGCGGCCAGGCGGTACTCCTCCAGGGCCTTGCGCGCCGGATCGGTCAGATCGCGCGGGACCACTACCTCTATCGTGACCAGCAGATCGCCCAGCGAACCGTCCTTGCGCACCGCGCCCTTGCCCCGGGCGCGCATGGTGCGCCCGCCGGGGGTGCCGGGCGGCAGCTTGAGGGTGACGGGCGGGCCGCCCAGGGTGGGTACGGAGATCTCGCCGCCGAGGGCCGCCTCGGGGAAGCTCACCGGCACCGTGATGGTCAGATTGTCACCACGGCGGCCGAAGACCGGGTGGTCGTCCACATGGACCACCACATACAGATCACCGGCCGGGCCGCCCCGTTCGCCCGGGGCGCCCTTGCCGCGCAGCCGGATCCGCTGCCCGTCGCCGACACCCGCCGGAATGCGAACCTGCATGGTGCGCGAGCTGGTCGCCCGGCCACTGCCCCGGCACACGGAGCACGGGTCCTGGGCGATCAGGCCCCGGCCCTTGCAGTCCACGCACGGGTCGGTGAGCGAGAACCCGCCCCCGCCGCCCCGGCTGACCTGCCCGGTGCCGACGCAGGTCGGGCACACCCGGGGGGTGCCGTTCTTGTCACCGGTGCCCGAACACGCCTTGCACGCCGCGCTGGAGGACATCCGCAGCGGCACCGTGGCGCCCGAGACCGCCTCGGTGAAGCTCAGCGTCACCTCGGACTCCACGTCCTGCCCGCGGCGCGGGGCGGTGGTACGGGTGCCCGCGCCGCCCCGGTTGAACAGTCCGCCGAAGACATCGCCGATGCCTCCGCTGCCGCCGCCGAAGCCGCCGGCCGGGCCGCCGGGCCCGCCCGGGGCCCCGGGACCGCCCTGGGTGCCCCCGAAGAGGTCACCCAGGTCGAAGTTGAACTGCTGGCCGCCCGCACCGGGACCGGGCCGGAAGCCACCGCCGCCGAAGAGGGCGCGCGCCTCGTCGTACTCCTTGCGGCGCTTCACGTCGCCGAGCACGTCGTACGCCTCGGAGACGTTCTTGAACCGCTCCTCGGCGCGGGAGTCGCCCTTGTTGGCGTCCGGGTGATTCTCGCGGGCGAGCTTCCGGTACGCCTTCTTGATCTCCGCCTCGGTGGCGTCGCGCGGGACGCCGAGGACCTTGTAGTAGTCCTTCTCGATGAAGTCCTTGGTGCTCATCCCCGACGTCCCTCCTTTCCGGCCTGACCGGTCAGCCGCATTCCCTCAGCCTCAGCCCTCGTCGGGGGCGGCGGCATCGCCGCTGCCACCGCCGGTTCCGTTCTCCTGCTCGGACGGCGCCGACCCTGCCGCACCGTCCTCCTGCTGCTTCTGCTCGGCCGGCCGGTCCCCGTCCGATGCCGCCGGGGCCGCCGCGGGCTGGGCGCCCGGCTGCGGCTCGGCGACCCCGACCCGCGCGGGGCGGATCGTCCGGTCGCCGATCCGATACCCGGGCTGAAGGATCTGCACGCACGTCGTCTCGGTGACATCCGGCGAGTAGCTGTGCATGAGCGCCTCGTGGACCATCGGGTCGAAGGGCTCGCCCTCCTTGCCGAACTGCGCCAGGCCCATCTTGGCCGCCACCGTCTCCAGCGACTCGGCCACCTGCTTGAAGCCGCCGACCAGCTCGCCGTGGTCCCGGGCCCGGCCGATGTCGTCCAGCACCGGCAGCAGTTCGGTGAGCAGATTGGCGATCGCGATCTCCTTGACGGCGATCCGGTCGCGCTCCACCCGGCGGCGGTAGTTCTGGAACTCCGCCTGGAGCCGCTGAAGGTCCTGGGTGCGCTCGGTGAGCGCCGAGCGGGTCTGGTCGAGCTGCGCGGTCAGCGCCACCTCGACGGAGGGCTGCCCGGCGTCGCCGCCCGCACCGCCCGCACCGCCCGCGCCCGGCCCGCCCCCGTCACCGGGGGCCGGCGCCCCCCCGCCGTCCGGGTGCTCCGGATCGGCGGGGGTGGCGTCGGACTGCGCGGCCTCGGCGTCGGGGACCTCGGGCTCCTTGTCGAAGCCCTGCGGGTCCTGGGTCACGCCGCACCACCCTTCGGCTTGTCGTCGTCCACGATCTCGGCGTCGACGACGTCGTCCTCGGCGCCGCCGCCGGCGCCCTGCGCACCGCCGGCCGCACCCGCGCCGCCCGCGCCCGCACCGGCCGCCTGGGCGCCCTGCGCGTCCGCGTACATCGCCTGGCCCAGCTTCTGGCTGGTGGAGGCGACCGTCTCGGACGCCTCGCGGATCGCCGCGGTGTCCTCGCCCTTCAGCTTCTCCTTGAGGTCGGCGACCGCGGCCTCGACCTCGGTCTTCACCTCGCCGGGAACCTTCTCGGCGTTCTCCTTGAGGAAGTTCTCCGTGGTGTAGACCAGCTGCTCGGCCTGGTTACGGGTCTCTGCGGCCTCCCGGCGGCGGTGGTCCTCGTCCGCGTACTGCTCGGCGTCGCGCATCATGCGCTCGATGTCGTCCTTCGGCAGCGCGGAGCCACCGGTGACGGTCATCCGCTGCTCCTTGCCGGTACCGAGGTCCTTGGCGGAGACATGCATGATGCCGTTGGCGTCGATGTCGAAGGTGACCTCGATCTGCGGCACGCCGCGCGGCGCCGGCGGCAGACCGGTCAGCTCGAACATCCCGAGCTTCTTGTTGTACGCCGCGATCTCGCGCTCGCCCTGGTAGACCTGGATCTGCACGGACGGCTGGTTGTCCTCGGCCGTGGTGAAGATCTCGGAACGCTTGGTCGGGATCGTGGTGTTGCGCTCGATCAGCTTGGTCATGATGCCGCCCTTGGTCTCGATACCGAGGGACAGCGGGGTGACGTCCAGCAGCAGGACGTCCTTGACCTCACCCTTGAGCACACCGGCCTGGAGGCTGGCGCCGATGGCGACGACCTCGTCCGGGTTGACGCCCTTGTTGGCGTCCTTGCCACCGGTCAGCTCGCGCACCAGCTCGGCGACGGCGGGCATCCGGGTGGAGCCGCCGACCAGCACCACGTGGTCGATCTCGGACAGCTGGATGCCGGCGTCCTTGATGACGTTGTGGAACGGGGTCTTGCAGCGCTCCAGCAGATCCGCGGTCAGCTGCTGGAACTGCGCCCGGGTGAGCTTCTCGTCCATGTGCAGCGGGCCCTCGGCGGACGCCGTGATGTAGGGCAGGTTGATCGTGGTCTCGGTGGACGAGGACAGCTCGATCTTCGCCTTCTCGGCGGACTCGCGCAGCCGCTGGAGGGCCATCTTGTCCTTGCTGAGGTCCACGCCGTGCGCGGAGGCGAACTGCCGCACCAGGTGGTCCACGACCCGCTGGTCCCAGTCGTCACCACCGAGGTTGTTGTCACCGTTGGTGGCCTTGACCTCGACGACACCGTCGCCGATCTCCAGCAGCGAGACGTCGAACGTACCGCCACCGAGGTCGAAGACCAGGATGGTCTGGTCGTCCTTCTCCAGGCCGTAGGCGAGGGCGGCGGCGGTCGGCTCGTTGACGATCCGCAGCACGTTCAGGCCGGCGATCTCGCCGGCCTCCTTGGTGGCCTGCCGCTCGTGGTCGTTGAAGTACGCCGGGACGGTGATCACCGCGTCGACGACCTTCTCGCCCAGGTATGCCTCGGCGTCGCGCTTCAGCTTCTGGAGAATGAACGCGGACATCTGCTGCGGGTTGAAGTCCTTGCCGTCCAGGTGCACCTTCCAGTCGGTGCCCATGTGACGCTTGACCGAGCGGATGGTCCGGTCCACGTTGGTGACGGCCTGGCGCTTGGCGACCTCGCCGACGAGCACCTCACCGTTCTTCGCGAAGGCGACGACGGACGGCGTGGTCCGGGCGCCCTCGGCGTTGGTGATGACGGTGGGCTCACCGCCTTCGAGAACACTGACGACGGAGTTCGTCGTGCCCAGGTCGATGCCGACCGCTCGTGCCATTTCGGTTTCCTCCAGCACTGTTGAGTGAATCTGACTCAAGAGTGCCGCAGGCCGCGACCGGCGTCAAATGACCTGAGTGGGCCAGGCTCAACTCTTATCTCATCCTTACGCTCAAGGACGCGGAACGTGACCACCACCCCGGCCCGAGGTCACGGTCTGTGCCCCATCGGCCCGCAGTCGGGCCGCCTCGGTACGAATGGCGGGCAGGGCCGCGTACAGGGCCTCGCCCGGGCAGTCGGTGTACGAGGTGTCGCGATGCCCGGAGATCACCTCGACATCCACGGCCTCGCCCTCGCCGAAACGGCTGTCGTTGTTGGTGGAGACCAGGCGGGTGCGCTCGCGCGGATCCACGCCGGTGCGCAGCTTCCAGGCGGCGATCCTGGCGATCGCGTCGAGCACCTCCTGGGGCGGCGGCAGCTGATCGTAGGTGCCCAGGACGGCGATCCCCACCGTGTCGCTGTTGAAGCCCTCGGTGTGCGCGCCGTAGGCGTTGCGGTCCAGGCCGCCGGCCCGTCCCTCGTAGATGGTGCCGCACTTGTCGACCATGAAGTTGTAGCCGAGGTCGTCCCAGCCCCGGCGGCTGACGTGGTAGGCGTACATCTCGCGCAGCAGCTCGGGCGCCTCGGCGCAGTCGTAGTCGTCGGGGTGCGCGGTGTGGTGCAGGAAGACGGCCTTGACGGAGCCGGTGTACGTGGTCGGCCCGGAGCGCAGCGACTCGTCCGCGCCCCACTGCCGGCGGGTGATGATCCGGTCCGGCCGGGCGATGGCGTGCTGGGTGACGGCCGGGGCGCCGTCGGGGCGGGTGCCGCGGGCGCCGGCCCCGCCGGCACCGGGGGCGCCGTCCCAGGTGACCAGGAGGGCGAGCGGCAGCACGGCGGCGGCCAGCGCCCAGCGGCGCCGCGGTCCGGCGGCTGCGGTGGTGATGTCGGTCGGCTGCCTCACGCTCACCCCGCCCCTAAGAGATGATCTTGAGCGCGCCGGCCCAGTCGAAGCCGAGCCGGTCCTGGACCGTCATCAGCAGGAACTGGAACCCCTCCAGCTCGCGCGCCCGGCGCAGCGGCCCGACGTCCAGCGGGCGCAGTCCGCCGGAGGAGACGAGTTCGGCGACGGTGGCCTTGGCGCCCTCGTCGTCGCCGGCGAGGAACACGTCCAGCCGCTGGCCTGCCACCTCGCCGGCCATGAGGGTGCTGGCGAAGGTGGTGTTGAAGGCTTTGACGACGGGGACGCCGGGCGCGGCCTCGGCGGCGATCTGCTCGGCGGCGGAGCTGCCGGGCGGGACCACGAGGGAGTCGAAGGTGGCGAAGTCGACGGGGTTGCAGATGTCCACGACCACCGAGCCGGTGAGCGCGGTGCCGTAGTCGGCGACCAGGTCGCGGCCGGCGGGGTGGGGCACGGCGAGCACCACGATGTCGGCGTCCTCGACCCCGATGGCGTCGGAGGACTGTACGTGGCCGGCCGGGGCCGCCTGGCGCAGTTCGTCGGCCAGGGCGCGCGCCTTGTCGGCGGAGTGGTCGATGAGCCGGACGCTGTGCCCGCCGGCCAGGGCGCGGGTGCCGATGCCCCGGGCCATGCTGCCGGCGCCGACGATGGTCACGATCATGGGCATATCGGACCACGGCCCCCGGGGGCGCGCACGTCGGCCGACCCCGCCTCAGCGGGCCCGCAGCCGTTCGGCGAGCACCGCGGCGTGGCTGTGCTCCGGCTCCCTGACCGAGGTCAGCAGGGTGACGGTACGGGTACGGGCCTCGGCGCGCAGCCGTTCGATCTCGTCGGCCCGTTCGGGGGCCTTCAGCTCGGCCAGATAGCGGCGGCGGAACTCCGCGTACGAGCCCTGCGGCCCGTGGAACCAGCGGCGCAGCGCGGTGGAGGGGGTGATGTCCTTGGGCCACGCGTCGACGCGGGCCGCCGCCCTGGTGATGCCGCGCGGCCAGATCCGGTCGATGAGCACCCGGGTGCCGTCCGCTTTGTCCGGTGGGTCGTACACCCTGCGCACCTGGATGTCGGGCCGGGTTGTCATGGCTGTCCTCCAAGATGTTTCCGGGATGGCCGATGAAGTGGGTACCCTCAGACGAAGCCGTTAAGTTACCGCCCAGTAAGACCGACAGGAGCTGACATGCAACTGGCCGCCATCGTTGTCTCGCTGGTGCTCACCGCTGTCGCCGTAGCACTGTTCAGCCGGGCGATCGTGGAGATCGTCCGCTTCCTGCGCCTGGGCCAACCCGTGCCCGAGGGCGCCCGCACCGGCGACCCCGGGGCGCGCACCCTCACCCTGGTCAAGGAATTCCTCGGCCACACCCGGATGAACCGCTGGGGCATCGTCGGCGTCGCCCACTGGCTGGTCGCACTCGGCTTCCTCACCCTGGTCCCCACCCTCCTCCAGGCGTACGGGCAGCTCTTCTCGGCCGACTGGCTGCTCCCGGTGATCGGCGGCTTCACCCCCTTCGAGATGTGGACGGAGTTCTTCGCCGCCGGCACCACCGTCGGCATCCTCGTCCTGATCGCCATCCGGCTGCTGAACCTGCCGTCCAGGGCCGGCCGCAAATCCCGCTTCACCGGCTCGACGGCCTGGCAGGCGTACTTCGTGGAGTACGTCATCCTCACCATCGGCGTGGCCATCCTGCTGCTGCGCGGCCTGGAGGGCGCCCTGCACCACGTGAGCGGCTACCAGGCGGCCTACTTCGTCTCGTACCCGCTGGTCACCCTCTTCGACGGGCTCAGCATCGGCACCCTCCAGAACCTCGTCTACCTGGTCGTCCTCATCAAGATCGGCGTCTCGATGGTGTGGGCCATCACGGTGGCGCTGAACACCTCCATGGGCGTCGCCTGGCACCGCTTCCTGGCCTTCCCCAACATCTGGTTCAAGCGGGAGGCGGACGGCGGTACGGCGCTGGGCGCGCTCCAGCCGATGACCTCCGGCGGCAAGCCGATCGACTTCGAGGACCCCGCGGAGGACGCCCAGTTCGGCGTCTCGCAGATCGAACACTTCTCGTGGAAGGGCCTGCTGGACTTCTCCACCTGCACCGAGTGCGGACGCTGCCAGTCGCAGTGCCCGGCCTGGAACACCGGCAAGCCGCTGTCCCCGAAGCTCCTGGTGATGTCGCTGCGCGACCACGCGCACGCCAAGGCCCCGTACCTGCTGGCGGCCGGCGAGGGCGCGCCGCAGGCCCCGGAGCGCCCGCTGATCGGCACCGAGGCGGAGGGCGGGGTCATCGACCCGGACGTGCTGTGGTCGTGCACCACCTGCGGCGCGTGCGTCGAACAGTGCCCGGTGGACATCGAGCACGTCGACCACATCGTCGACATGCGCCGCTATCAGGTGATGATCGAATCGGCGTTCCCCAGCGAGGCCGGCACGATGCTGAAGAACCTGGAGCGCAAGGGCAACCCGTGGGGCCTCGCCAAGAAGAAGCGCCTGGAGTGGACGAAGGAGGTCGACTTCGAGGTGCCGGTCGTCGGCCAGGACGTGGCGGACCTCACCGAGGTCGACTACCTGTACTGGGTGGGCTGTGCCGGCGCTCTGGAGGACCGCGCCAAGAAGACCACCAAAGCCTTCGCGGAACTCCTCCACACGGCCGGGGTGAAGTTCGCGATCATGGGCGGCGAGGAGACCTGCACCGGCGACTCGGCGCGGCGGCTCGGCAACGAGTTCCTGTACCAGCAGCTCGGGCAGCAGAACGTGGAAACGCTGAACGAGGCGTTCGGCTCCATCCCGGTCAAGCGGATCGTGGCCACCTGCCCGCACTGCTTCAACACCCTCGCCAACGAGTACCCGCAGCTCGGCGGCCGGTACGAGGTCATCCACCACACCCAGCTGCTCCAGCACCTCATCGACACCGGCCGACTGGTGCCGGTCACCCCGGTCGAGGGCCTGATCACGTACCACGACCCCTGCTACCTGGGCCGGCACAACAAGGTGTACACCCCGCCGCGCGAGATCATCGGCCGGGTGCCCGGGCTGCGCAACGAGGAGATGCACCGGCACAAGGAGCGCGGCTTCTGCTGCGGCGCGGGCGGGGCGCGGATGTGGATGGAGGAGCGGATCGGCAAGCGCGTCAACGACGAGCGCGTCGACGAGGCCCTCTCCCTCAACCCGGACATCGTCTCCACCGCCTGCCCCTTCTGCCTCGTGATGCTGACCGACTCGGTCAACGGGAAGAAGGAGAGCGGGGCGGCGAAGGAGAACCTCCAGGTGGTGGACGTGGCGCAGCTGCTGCTGAGCTCGGTGAAAACACCTGAGGCGGCGGCCGAGCCGCACAGCACCGTGGAAGACCCCGTCAGCTGACACGGACCGGGATCGGAAGACCGCCGGAAGAGGGTACGTTCGTACTTGTGCCCGGACAACGAAGGAAGCGCGAGCAAGATCCGCAGCAGCCCTACCCGCAGCCGTACCCCGCCGAGCCGTACTACGACGACGGCTACGGGGCGGCGGCTGCGGACGGCGGCTACGGATACCCGGCGGCGGACCTGACGGAACCGCCGCAGCAGCCCCCCGAGCCCCCGCTCCACTGGAAGGAACTGCTGCCGGCCATCCTCTTCCGGCCCGGCCCGACCTTCTGGCGGATGCGGGACTACCCGGTGTGGGGCCCGGCGCTGATCGTCACCTTCCTGTACGGCTCGGTGGCGGTCTTCGGCCTGGACAAGGCGCGCGAGGACATACTCAACACCACGGTCTCCAACGCGGTGATCTACCTGCTGATCACCGGGGTGGCGATGGTGCTCGGCTCGCTGCTGCTGTCCACCGTCACCCACAACCTGGCCCGGCAGTTCGGCGGCAACGGACTGTGGGCGCCGACCACCGGCCTGGCGATGCTGATCATGGCACTCACCGACGTACCGCGCCTGGTGGTGGCGATCTTCCTCGGCGGGGCCACCCCGGTGGTGCAGATACTGGGCTGGGCGACCTGGCTCTTCGCAGGCGCGCTGTTCACGATGATGGTGGCCCGCTCGCACGAACTCCCGTGGCCGCGCGCCCTGGCGGCGTCGGCGATCCAGCTGCTGTCGCTGCTGATGCTGGTGAAGCTCGGCACGCTGTGACGCTGTAGCCTTCTCGGGTGCTTCTCTCAGACAAGGACATCCGGGCCGAAATCGACGCCGGGCGGGTACGGATCGACCCCTTCGATCCGTCGATGGTGCAGCCCTCCAGCATCGACGTACGCCTCGACCGATTCTTCCGGGTGTTCGAGAACCACCGCTACCCGCACATCGACCCCTCGGTCGAACAGCCGGATCTGACCCGGGTGATCGAACCGGCGGGCGACGAGCCGTTCATCCTGCACCCCGGGGAGTTCGTCCTCGCCTCCACGTACGAGGTGATCACGCTCCCCGAGGATGTGGCCTCCCGGCTGGAGGGCAAGAGCTCACTGGGCCGCCTCGGCCTGCTGACCCACTCGACGGCCGGCTTCATCGACCCGGGGTTCTCGGGCCATGTGACGCTGGAGCTGTCGAACGTGGCCACGCTCCCGATCAAACTCTGGCCCGGCATGAAGATCGGCCAGCTGTGCATGTTCCGGCTGACCTCGCCGGCCGAACACCCCTACGGATCGAGCGGGGTCGGCTCCCGCTACCAGAACCAGCGCGGGCCGACCCCGTCCCGGTCATACCTGAACTTCCACCGCACCCAGGTCTGATACCCGCACGGCACTGCGCAACCGGGCGCACCGCGGACACCTCAGCAACCGCGCGGGACCGATCCGGTCACTGCGCAACTGCTGCAAGGGAAAACGCGGGGTGGCAAACACATGCCCCTCGGCACAACGGACAACGGTGACCTGCAAAACAGACCCCTCCAGACGCCGACAACGCCGCCACCCTAGGCGATGCCCCCGACACCCGTCCCCAGCCACTCCCGGGATACGCTAAACTGGTTCCAGCTCCCGGCGGGCGTAGTTTAATGGTAGAACATGAGCTTCCCAAGCTCAGAGCGCGAGTTCGATTCTCGTCGCCCGCTCTTGCAACGAAGGCCCAGGTCAGGGACACACTCCCCGAACTGGGCCTTCGTCGTGTTCGAATCTGTCAGGAGCCGCGTGCCAGATTCGTGCCAGATGCTTGCTTCCCGGCAGCCGTGTTCCGCCTCTTCCGTACGGCTGCGTCGATCTTCGCCGCCACTTCGCGCTGCCGCTCAACGTCGGAGTGCTGGTAGACCATGGCGGCCTTCTCCGAGGACTGCCCGGCGCGAACCATCGTGTCCTTGAGGGTCGCCCCGCTGCGGGTCGAGACGTTGTGGCCGGTGTGCCGGGTGTCGTAGTACCGGAAGCCCTTCGGGAGCCCGGCGACGGCCAGGGCCCGGCGCCACTTCCGCCCGAAGGTGGACCGCCGGAAAGGCGCACCACGCTCCCCCACGAACAACAGCCCGTCCGGCCCCTTCTGCGCGTACCAGTCGAGATGCCGCCGAAGGTCCTTCTCCAGGAACGCAGGCAACACGATGAACCGCTTCCCCGCCTTCGACTTCGGGTCACCAAGCACCCGCCGGCCGGTGGTCAGCTCCGGGGCGGCCCGCCGCACCCACACACCGAGCAGCGGCTCATCCCCCGGCTCCTCTTCCGGCCCGAACAGCTCCTCTGCTTCCTCGGCGGTCATGGCCACGTCCGAGCGCCGCAGTTCCGCCAGTTCCTCAGGACGCATCGGCCCGTACGTGCCCAGGAGGACGAACAGCCGCCAGCGCGGCCCCATGGCATCCGCCATGGCGTCGATCTGAGCGACGGTGGCGGTCGGCCGCTCCGCCGGCTTCTCCGCCCCGGCACCCTTGATCCGGCACGGGTTCCTGCGGATCAACTCGTCATCGGTGGCTGTCTCCAGGATGGCCTTCAGTAGCCGATACGACTTGGCAACGGTCGTTGCCCCGGTGGCCTTCTTGCGCTCCGTACGCCAGGCACGGACCTTCGGTGCGGTGATCTGGTCCAGATCCGTTTCGCCGAAAGTCGGCAAGAGGTGCAACCGCAGCAGCCGCCGGTACAGTTCTTCCGTCGTGGGGGAGATTTCCCTCTCCTCCACCCACTCAGCGGCGTACGTACCGAAGCTCACGGCCCCGGCGTCCGGGTCGCGCCAATCACCGCCCCGTACTTCGGTCTGCTTCTCAGCAAGCCAATCGTCCGCTTCCGTCTTGCTCTCGAACGTACGGTCAGCGGGGCGCATCACTCCATCCGGCCCTGGATAACGCGCTTGAAAGCGGCCCGATGGGAGCTTCCGGATGGCGCCGAAAGTACGTCGCTTCCCCTTCTTGTTCGCCATCTCAGGCCACCCGCCCGAACCGCGTCCGCCGCCGCTGGACGGGACGCACGGTGTTGGCTTCCAGGTAGGCGCCCAAGGCGCTCTCGGGGATACGCACATGCCTCCCAAGCTTCACGAACGTAATACGGCGCTCAGCAATGAGGCGGCGAGGAAAGCGCTCCGTCGTTCCGAGACGCGCTGCTACCTCGCTTACGGACAGATAGCGGTCAGGCGCGGCGGCCGGTGCTTTGGGTGTGGTGCTCACGGTCTCTCCCAGCAGGCGAAGGCGGGGGCGGTTCAGATGTCAGAGGGCGGCCACAGTCGCCGGTGGACCATGCCTTAAGGACAGAAAGAGGCCACCTCGCCGCGACGCGGGTGGCCTCTTCCGGGCACGGTCGGCAGACAGGGCGGCCGGTGAATGTCTTAGGTTCCGGAATCTGCGTCCCCCTGCGGTCCTGCGGCCCGGGACGCGCTCTGAGCTGCGGAAACCGGGGGGACGCAGGGGGGACGCAGGACCACAGGAAGGGGGACGCAGAACGCCCGCTGTGGTCCACAGGGGGACGCACGGGGGGACGCAGAGCGCGAGTCTGCGTCCCCCCCTCGAAAGCCCAGCTCAGGGGCCCTTTCAGAGGCCGTGTCCCGCAGGGGGACGCAGGGTTCCCCTTCTTAGGACAGAGAGAGCTTCAAAGAGAACTACAGGCGGCCGTTAGCTTGCTGGTGATCTCGATGAACCGGGAGCGTCCGGGGTCTTCCTGTCGGGAGCGACGGCCCCATTCGACGATGACGCCCCGCGCTGCCAGCGTCGGTTGCAGGCGCTTGAGCCGGTCGGAGAGCACCTTGCCGGTGGTCGGCCAGCCCTTCGGCACGGGGCGGTAGGCGCTGTCCTCGCTGCTGCCGGAGTAGAGCCGGGTGAAGACGTCGAGCCAGGCCGTCGACGACTGCTGAGCCGGGGCGGTGCCCATGGTGGCGGCGTACTGGAGAACAGTCTGTGCCAACACGTCGCCTTCGATCACGTCATCGGTGAGGTCATCCAGGCTGGCCCGGTAGGCGTTCACCGCCCCCAGGTGGTGGACCTGGTCGAACTGGCTGCACAGGTGGGCGAAGTCCGCCATCCGCAGATCGGTCGGCGTCTCCACCTGCTGCGTCCGGGCCTCAGCCGCCAGGTCGAGAACGCCACCGAGGATCGCGGGCAGCGCATCGGCGAAGTCAGCCCACAAATCAGCTTCCGGCCGCCGCCGCTCGGGCCGCTCAAGCTTGAGATGCAGGAGGCGTTCACCAAGGTCCGGGCGGATGACGCCGACGTCGATACCGGTCAGCAGTAGCGGCCGGCGGTAGCGGGAGCGGTGCACATCCCCGTCGGTGTACAGCGCGCGCTTGAGGGTTTCGGCGCCGGTCACGATGCAGCACATCAGGTCGGACATGTCCGCCGACAGATGGCTCAGGTTGTCGAGCGGGGTGATCCACCCCGCCGCCACGGCCGTGATCAGGCCGTCCTCGTCCTTCGGGGCACGCCGCAGGTCCGCGCTCATGCCCTCGATCACGCGGGTGAGCATCCGGGCCGACGTGCTCTTCCCCGCCCCTTGCGGGCCGGTGAGGAACGGGGCGGGCACCGGCACCGTGGGGTCAAGGCACCCCAGCAGCCACGCCACCGCCAGTGCGGAGGATTCGGCGTCGGAGAAGTTGCACAGCCCCCACAGCCGATCGATACCGGCAAGGCCGTGACCGGACTCGGGGATCGGCAGCTCTCCGGTGAGCTGGGTCCGCCGCCACACCACCTCATCGACCTTCGGTGTGCGGACTTCCCAGCCGCCCGGGGCGATCCGGACTGACCGACCGTCATCCCGCCCCAGATCGAGCCACGTCACACCCGGGGTCGCCGAACACCGGGCGACGCGAAGACTGACTTCCCGCAGCTCACCGCGCAGGGTCAGGGCCTCGATCAGGTCGAGCGCTTCCTTCATCGCCGTGCCGGAGAACACCCCCAGCCCTTCGTGGAACATGTCGAGCATCAGCTCCTGGCGGTGGCTTCCGGCGACGCCCTGACTCTTCATCGGCCGGGCGACCGGGTGCCCGGCCCGCTGGGCATAGGGGGTGCCGTCCGGGGTGCGGAAGTACTCGAAGTGCTCCAGCGCGTACTTCGCGATCAGCTCGCGCGCCGACTGCTTGTCATCCGGCTCGCTCACGCCGCCGCCACCTCCACCCCAGCCGTGGCGAACCCACGGGCGACCGCGCGGGCCGCGTAGTCCTGCGGGACACCGACGGAGACGGCGGCGCCGATGATGTCCGCGCCGATGCCCTCCAGGTCGCACGGCCCCGGGCAACCACGGTGCTGGGCACCGAGGAACCGCGCCACGCCGTACGCCTGAGACCCGGCACCGGACTCGGTGCGCGAGCGGACCAGGGACAGGCCCTTGTCCAGGCCGTGACGCACGTACCGGGCGGTGTGACGGCAACCCGTGGCCACCGTCCGATCCCACCGGGCCGAACCCACCACCACCGGCCCGATCGCGGCGGTGCCCTCCTTCACCGGCAGCGCGCGAACGGCGGCCGGAAGAACGGCGAGGGTGCCGGTGCCGGGCCCCAGCCACCGGGCATACGCACCCCAGGACTTGATGTCCACGCCGGGCCGCACCGCGTTGTGGGACCGCATCACACCCCGGTAGATCCAGTGCTCGCCCCGGGTCGTGGGCACCGTGACCGTGGGCGGCAGGGTGGACTGGGCCCAGGCGACCGCCGCCGGGTTGTCCAGGTCCACCACGGTGACGCCCGCGCCGCCGGGGTGGTAGGCGAGCGCGGCGGCCTGCTGCCAGGCACGGACCCATGGACGGGAGCTGAGGACGGCGGGGTCGGTGGCGGCGGCGGCCCAGCCGTGGCAGGGGTGCGGGCAGACGCAGGGCCCGGCGGTCAGCATGTTCGGCCGGCCGCCGCAGCGCGGGATGCGGCGGCTGTCGTTGCGGCAGTCGTCGCAGTTGCCGAGCGGGAGCTTCCCGGCTCGCAGGGGCAGGACCGGCAGTCCGTGCGCGGCGCGGTCGAGTGCCACGCGGTGCAGCGCGGGCAGAGTGTCAGGTGTCATGCTGTAGTGCTCCGTTCTCTGAGCGGGGCGGGTAGAAGCCGGGGCGGCGGGGGTTCATTGGTGTGGAACTCGCCGCCCTTGGCGTTCTCGGAGTCGGAATCTGTCCGGCTCTCCTCACCGCCGGGAGGGTCCGGCGGATCGGGCAGCCGTCAGCGGCGGCGGGCGACGCGCGCGGCGTGCACGCGGGCGCGGCGGGCCTGGACGGGCAGGAACGCGACGTCTTCCATCGCCGTTCGCAGTTCAGCGTCCTGGGGGTGGGGGTGGCCGGTGTGCTGGGTGTAGTCGGCCAGCAGTGTCATGAGCAGGGTGTGGAGTCGGGCGATGCGGGGGTCGGCCAGCGGGTCGGCCGACACCTCAACAAACGGAGGGTGCTCCGCCCACAGGGTGCTTTCGATCGGGTCGCCAGTGCCGCGTTCCCACCGGCCGGTGCCGGGGTCCTGGACTGCCGGGTACAGACGGTGCAGCCAGCGGCCGGGGGTCTTCTCGTGGCGGGTCTCGCCGCTGTGTGCCCAGTGGCGGCCAGCCGGGTCACGGTAGATGCGGCCACGGTAGGTGGTGTCGATCATCGCGAGCTTCCTCCCGGGGGATGTCAGCGGATGTTGAGGTTGCGTGCCTTGACGCGGGCGCCCCGGTGCACGTGGATTTCCGTGGTCGGTCCCGGGGTGGAGCTGTCAGCGGCGGTCATGCCGGGGCGGGGCATGCGGGCGACAACGGCGGCCAGCGCGAGTGCGGCGAGACCGGCGGTGCCGAGTCCGGCGAACGCGGAGAGGACCTGTCCGAGTCCCCATCCGGCCGCCCCGATCCCGATGCCGCCGGCGGCGAGGACCTGAGCGCGGGGGTCGATGCCCGCCCCGAACCCACCCCGGGCCGGGGGCTGCGGTGCGGGTGCGGGCGGGTCGAAGTAGTCGGCGGGCAGGATCGAGCGGGGCACGGCGACGAAACCGTTTCCGGGGCCGGGCACCCACACCATCGGCTCACTCGCCGGGGCCGGTTCGAGGGGTCCGGGGGTGATGGTGGTGGGGGTGAGCGCGGTAGTGGTGTCGGGCAGGCGATCCATGACGTTCCTCACTGTGCGTGTCGGGGAGGGAGGCAAGGGGTGCCCGGGGACGCGGTTTCCAGGGGCTTGGGGGCGGTCCCTGGGGGCGCCTCCCTGCCTCGCTTGCAGGTCATCGCCGCTGATCAGGCTGGGGAGGTAGGGCGAGGGAGGCAGTTGGGGAGTTCTCCCCGCCTCCCTCGCCGCCTCCCTTCACTCACTGTCACTTTCGGCGGTGTCGTCGCGCCGGTTGGCGATGGCGTCGCGGACGCGAGCGCGGGCCACGACCATGACGCCGCCGCTCTTGTAGGGGGCGGCCCCGGCCTCGCTCAGGAGGTGGGTCAGGTCGGACGCGGTCCACTCGCGGTACTCGCGCGGGTTGCGTTCGGCGAGCCGCTGCCGCACCTCGTCCGTGCGCATCCGGTCGGCGTCACCGAGCACGGCGGCGATGTCGGCAAGGTGATCGACGGGGGTGTCGTCCGCCGCGCTGGTGGCGGTGGTGACGTCCCCGCGGCTTGCCTTGGCCCGCTCGGCGATCTCGTTCGCGGCGGCGTCATCGACGTAGTGCGTCCGCACGGTGATGCTGCTCTGTCCGGCCGGGACCTTGATGCCGTCCCCGGCGACCACGACGGTGCCCTTGTCGAGTCCCTGCCGCAGCAGATGCGGGGCGGCCCCGCCGTCGATCGCCTTGTCCCCCAGCGCCATCCGGCCCTGAGACTCCGTGCCCAGAACCAGCGAGGCGCGGATGTGCGCGCCCTCCCGCACGAGCTTGGGGAGGTTGTCGTTGGTGGGGTCCTGCGTCCCCTGCCACAGCGTCACGGACACCGCCCGGCCCTGGTTGTGGATCTTCCGCACGGCGTTGAAGTACCGGCTGTTCGCCTTGGTCCCGCCGTAGGGCCGCTTGTCCTTCCCGATGGCCGGGCACATGAACGCGACCTGCGCTTCGTCCACGATGCCGACCAGCGGGGGGAAGACCGTGCCGCGCGGGGCGAGAAGGCGCCGTTCCATCTCGGCAACGAGACCTTCCACCATCTCGGTGGCCTCGATCACGTGCTCATCGGTCGGGCCCTCGATCAGCACCGTGGCCAAGCCGTCGAACATGCCCCAGTCGCCGATGCCCTTCAGGTCAGCGAGCCGGAATTCAACGGTGGGGTCGAGCGCGAGCCACAGCGCCAGCGCCCGCAGTGAAGCGGTCTTGCCCTGGTTCGACAGACCCGTGATGAGAAGGTGCCGCTGGAACAGGCTGATCGCGGCGGCATCACCGCGAAGGTCCTGTCCCCACGGGGCCCGGCCACTCTTGTAGTCGGCGCCGGTGTCGGGGTCGGTGACCAGCGGGGACGGGCCGATCGGCTCATCCAGCGCGCCCGAGTCGGCAATCCACAGCCGCACCGTGCGGGCGGCCGGGGGAATGGTGATGAACACCTCGTGCTCATGCCTGCTGAGGTTCTCGGCGAGCTTCTTCCGGCGCTTCTGCACCTCATCCGTGGACACACCGGACGGCAACGTCACATCGACTTCGACGCCGCACCCGGCGATCACGATCGGGCCGAGCATCTGCGCGCCAGCGTCGCCCATCCGCTTGATGGCCGTCCGAAGCGGCGCGATCCCCAGATCCCGCAGCGCGGTGACCACGATGCTCGGGGTGATCGGCGCCCCCGCATCGGTCCCGACCGCGCGCTGTGCGGCGGGCATGGCCCACGTCGGGGCGGTCTGCGCGTGCCGCCCGACCGCCCACAGCCCGGCGACGGCGAGCCACGGTGCGGCGGTCGTGGCCGGGCCCCACACCATGGCGATGAAGTCCGCAGCCCAGCGGATGCCCTCGATCAGGCCGATCGTGGGGGTGAGGACATCCGCCCACGACCCGGTGGACCACGCCAGCGCACCCCCCAGCGCCAGCAGCACACCGGCGCCGGTCGCGGCACCGGCGACGGCGCCCCGGGCGATCTTCTGCGGGGCGGTCAGCAGATCCATGCGCCGCTGATGCCGGGCGGCCCGCCATGCACGGCCGCGCTCCTCCCACTCCCGCGCGACATCGTGCAGACCAGCGGCTTCAGCGGCCTGCATCATCCGCTCGTACCGGGCGGCGGTGCGGGCCGACCACGCCCGCCGGGCCACCACGCGGGTGCCACCGGCGATGTAGAGGCTGTGCCGCACGGCCAAACGCCCTGCGGTGCGGGCGTGTTCACCCGTGACAGCCTTCCGCAGCGCGCGCCCGGCCTTAAGTACCCGCCGCTTCTTACGCGGCCCCACAGCGGCCGGTACGGCGGCGGGCGCGTTGGGGTGGAGGGGAACGACCGGCGCCAGCGTCTCGGTCTTGCGGGTCTTGGCCAGGGACACCGGGGCGGGCCGGGTGGCGAGTTTGGGCGGGCGGACGGTGCCGTTCACAGATACGTCGGTCATGCTGGGGGCTCTCCTGTCTCACCAGATGGGTCAGGGGCCCCGGGGACAGCCGCGATGCTGCCAGGCGGGCAGCCGTCCCCGGGGGCGAAATCATCCGCGCGGCTCGGCCCGCTCCACCCGCTTCAGCCGGTTCTCGGCGTCCTTGCGGGCCTTCTTCGCGTCGGACTTCTCGGCGCGGGACGCGCACCGCTCAGCCGTCCGCGTCACGGCCGCCGCGTTCTTCGCTTCCTCCAGCTCCACCAGCCAGGCGGCGTACTGGCGGGCGTAGCGCTCCTCACCGCGCGCGTTGATGGCGTCGATGCGGTTCAGGTGCTTGTCACTGCCGCTGTTGCCGGCCATCAGGTCCTTGGCGAGCGCGGTGATCCGGGCGGTCTTCTCACCAGCGGTGAACAGGCGGGGGGTAGACACGATGTGTCCTTTCGTCGGCCGTGCGGCCGGGTCACAGGGGGAACGGTTAGAGGTCGAACAGCCCGGACTGGGCCGGGTCCGGCGCCGACGCGGCGGCCTTGCGGGCGGCGCGTCGGGCTTGGTCGAGACAGCCGGAGCACCAGGCGGCCAGTTCCCCGCGCGGCAGGCGGGCGGCAGTGATGCCGGTGGTGGCCGGGTCGGCGGGGGCGGCGGTCAGCCGGACCGGTGCGCGGTGCTTACTGGCGTACTTGCCGTGCTCGTGCGTGCAGCGCCCGTCGCCCTTCTTGTGGGGCTGGCCGCACGCGCCCCGGCACTGGCAGCGCCAGCCGGCGGCCCGCATCACCGCACTCCACAGCGATGCGCAGACGATCGGCTCGTTCACGCGGCTACCTCCCGGCCCGCCGTGGCGGTGAGGTACTGGCGGGCGATCCACAGGGCGTAGGCCGGGGGGATCGCTTCGCGCAGTCCGTCGCGGTTGGCCCAGGGCATGCCCATGTCGGTGCGGGCGTCGGCGACGCCGGGGAAGTTCCCGACGTACTGCCGGAACTCCCCCGGCCGTGCGGGGCGGCCCATCTTGGCCAGCGGCGCCGTGTGCCGGGGATGCAGTGGCTGTCCGAGCGGGAACGATGCCTCGAACAGGCGGTGGCGGTAGGTCTTGAGGCCGAACGCGGCCCCGCACAGCACCACCGGATCGTGCATGTGGCCGCGGGCGCCCTCCACGTTCTCGATGACCCGCGGCACCCCGATCGCCTCCAGCGCATCCCGCACCGGGCCGATCAGCTCCGGGTGCATGTTGCCCTGAAGCTGCTGGGTGACGCTGTATCCCTGGCATGGCGGCGAGGCGTGGACGAACGCCACCTCGGAGCGGATCCAGTCCGCGTTCTCCCGCAGGAACACCAGCGCATCCGCCTGGTGGAAGGCGTCGCCGACGTAACGCGGCTGCGGGGAGATATCCACCCCCACCACGCGGTAGCCGGCGAGCTGATACCCCCGGGTGGCGCCGCCCTGGCAGCAGAACAGATCCAGCACCGTCCCTCGCCTCACGACACGACCCCCGCCCGGTCGGCCTTGAGGGCGTCCCGCAGGCGGCGGGCGTTCTCGGCGGACGTGCGGACCGCGAGCCGGATGCTGTTGGCGGTCAGTCGGCTGTCGTCCCAGTCGGCCGTAGCGGTCCGGGCTTCGGTGAGGAGTTCGTCCCACGTCCGCTTGCGGTTGGTTGTGCGGGCGGCCGGGGGGACCGGCGCGCTCACCCGGGCCGGGCGGGGGGAGTCGGCCGCCGCGACCGCCGGTCGGGGCGCCCGGTCGGGGGCGACCGGCGCGGGTTCGGGGTCGGAGTCGGGCACGACTTCCGGGGCGGCCGGGGCCGACTCGGCAGCGGTCTCGGACCGCTGTTCGGGCAGGTCAGAGGGCGACCGCTTTACGGTGTCCCGTGTGGATTCCTCCGCATTCACCAGAGCGGGGGTGGGATCTTCCACCACGACCGGCCCGGTCGGTGCAGTCGGGGCGCCACCGAACATGTCGGCCAACGCGGCGTCGGCACCGGACTGGAGTCGGGTCCGCTGAATGGTGAGCAGTCCACCGGCGAGAGTCGGGTCACCGTGCCCGACCTTCCGGGCCAACCGCCACGACCGGCGCTCGGAAGACTTCCGCTTCCCCTCATCGGGGTGGGAGGTGGCGCGGGCGCGGTGGTAGGCCAGCTCCCGGACCAGTTCGGCGGCGCGGGCGTCGGCTTCGACATCCCGCCCGCCGTTCTGGTGCACCACGATCCGCCGTGCGAGGAAGGCCATGCCTTCAGCGGCCACGGTCATGCCCATCGGGGTGACGGCGTAGATGACGCCCTGGCCGATGTCGTCGGCGGCGGTGACGGCCATCGCGGACGCGGCGGCAGGAAGAAGCCACAGCCCGATCCGGACGACGGCGGGTGAGGACTGTCCCAGCATGGTCAGCCCCAGCAGCACCAGCGCGAGCACCGCCGTGGCGCCTTCACCGGCCGCGACAGCGCCGACCGCCGTTCCCTGCCCGTACTCGGCAGCGATGTTCGTGTAGGTGCCGATCCCGCCAGCGATACCGGTGCCGAGCATCGGCACGAACGCCAGCGTCAGAACGGCCTTCTGTGCCTTGCTGAGCGACCGGCCGGCGGTCGGGGTGTCCTGCGTCTGTGTGTCGTTCACAGGGCACCGCCGATCAGGGTCAGTGCGGCGATGACCAGCAGCGCGCCGCCGGTGCGGATGGCGTCAACGGCCCGCTGAAGCGCGCGGTGCTTGGCCACCGCGATCCGGGACAGCACCGCGATCGCGTGGTGGCGGCGGTCCTCGGTCAGCGACTCCCGCACCTGGTCACCGGTCAGACCGGCCCAGTACGGGAAGGACGCGCGGTCGTTGCCTCCCAGTCGCGGGCGGATGACCGACAGCAGCATCACGGCGGCCACCACCAGCGCGGCGGCGCCGGTGCCGGCGGCGATCGCGCCGACCAGCGGCAGCGTCACCGCAGAACCGGCGGCCCCGATCGCGGCGAGCGAGCCGGTCACCACCGCCATCAGCAGACCGGCCTTGGTGTCCGTGCGGGCGATCTGCGACTGAACCTCAGACAGGGCACCGTTCAGCGCGGTGTCGGCGGCGGGGGTCAGGTCCGGGTTCGTGGTCACGACGCCACCGCCGTCCGGCCCCGGCGGGCGGTGGCGATCTGGCGGATGTGCTCCTCGATGGCCAGCGCCGTCAGGATGGCGACCGGCGTGGCCAGCTCGGGGGCATCGGCCAAGATGTCGTCGGCCGCGTCCATACGCGCGGCCCGCGCCTCGGCGGACTCCTCAGCGCTGCCGAGCCACAGCTCGGCCGGCGTACCAAGCGCCAGCTCCAGGAAGTCACTGTTGTCCAGCACCTCATGGGTGCCGATGAAAGAACGCATGTCAAAGCCCTCCAAAGGGCGGGTAGAGCCGGGCGGCGGGGGTTCAGTGGTGTGGAACCCGCCGCACCGGCGGCATGAAAGCGGGAACGGGCTGTCCGGCTCCCCTCGACCCCGCCCGGCGCGAGTCCGGGCGGGGGAGGCAACCGCCAGCGGCTGATGAGACTTGGTTGTGCAGGGTGCGTCCCCTTCGGGAGCGTGCTCCCGTTCGTAGGCGTGGAACGCGTCGACCTTTCGGTCTCGCCATCCGGCTGCCAAGGGTTCCGGTGCCCTCACCCCGAAGGGCGCTTGGTCGGAAGCAGCCCAAAGAAGGCCCCTCCGATGTCCCACTTCGCTTGCGCTCAGTGCGATGGAAACAACATACGCAGCCTGGCTAGGCAGGTCAACCAGGTAAGGAAGGATGACCGGGATGACCTTCATGGGAATCATGGGGAGGTTGGCTACCATGGGAACCATGAGCCTTGACCCAGATGACACGCGTCCCGCCTTTCAGCAGGTCAGCAGCGCATTGCGGGCCGAAATCCGCACCGGCAAGTACGGGCCCGGTGACCAGCTCCCCTCGGGGCCGGACATGGTTCGTCGCTATGGGGTCGCCAAGGCGACCGTTGCCAAGGCGTTGGATCAGCTCCGCGACGAAGGACTGATCGTGACGCGCAAGGGCAAGGGGTCGTTCGTCCGGCAGCGGACAGAGCGGCCGATCGGGCTTCGCCCGCACCTGGAAGCGGCGTTCGAAGAGCAGCAGGTGACCATCGACTTCGCCGGGTTCTCCAGCGAGACGCTTCACAGCGCCATCCAGGAACCGCTCGACAAGGTACGGTCCGGCCGCCTCACCCCGCAGTCCATCACCGTGCGGTTGCTGCTGCCGGACAGCACAGCGCCCATGGCGGTTCCGGTGCTGGTGGACGGATTGCGTGACGACAGCGCTCTGCGGCAGCGGGCCGGGCACCTCGCGGTGACGCATGCCGGCGGCATCAAGCACTCCGTGGAAGTGCTTGCCGACCTGGGGCTGGTGCAGTCAGCCAACGTGGAGACGCGGTTCTACCGGGCGTCGGCATTGTTCAAGCTGTACATCGTGAACGGCTCCGAAGCATTCTTCGGCTTCTACCCCCTGCGCCAGCGGACCATGGAAGTCGCCGATGAGCCGAAGACGTTCTTCGACATCACGGGTAAGGACACGACGCTCTTCCACCACTCAGCCGGGGCCGATGAGATGTCGCTCGGATCTCAGTACGTTCAGCAGTCCCAGCGCTGGTTTGACAGTGTGTGGGGCAGCATCGCCTTTGAGCGGTCGGCATGAGCGACAAGGCGCGGCAGCTGACTGCCGCCCTCCATGGAGTGAGATACGTGCTGGCCGACTTCGACGGGCCGTTCTGCGCGGTCTTCGCTGGGCTGCACGCTGATGAGGTGGCGGCCCGGCTGGTTGAGCGGCTTTCGGCTTCAGGGCACAAGGTGCGGGAAGGTTGGCGCGATGAGAGCGACCCCTTCGCCCTGCTGCACCGCCTCGACCAGGAGGCACCGGAACTGGTGGCAGACGCCGACGCGATCCTGGTGGAGCTGGAGATCGAGGCAGCTCAGCTTGCCCGCCCCAACGCGGATATGGCACCGATGCTTGATGCCTGCACTCGCACGGGGCGATCGGTGATCGTGGTCAGCAATAACGCCGGGTCCGCCATTAATGCCTACCTGGACAAGCACGGGCTGACCAATCGCATTGACGGCGTGATCGGCCGGGCCCCAGGTGATCCGTCCTCCATGAAGCCGAGCCCGCAGCTGCTGCTGGATGCGATGGGCTCCGCGGCGCCGGCGTCCTGCGTGTTCCTCGGTGACTCGGTCCGGGACGTGGAGGCAGGGCATGCAGCGGGCGTACCGACCATCGGCTACGCCAACAAGCCGGGAAAAGACAGAAGGCTTAGCGATGCCGGGGCCCTCGTGGTAGTCCCGTCGATCGCAGACATCACCGCCGCTCTGGAGTGACCGGCCGCACCACGTGCGCACCACCTAGCGCGGTCAGTCACGGTGAATCGCTGTCAGAAGCCACGTCTACCTAGGCCCTGATCCAATGCACCGGTGCAGCTCAGGGATCGGGTGGGCGGCGCTGCCTCAGGATTCCCAAGCCCAGAGGTCGAGCTCGATTCACGTCGCCAGCCCTTCAAGCAAAGGACCAGGTCACGGACATAGTCCAGGACCTGGGCCTTCGTCGTGTTCGAATCCGCTAAAGCTTGGGCACCAGATTCGCGCCAAGAGCACAACCCCGCGCCGCCCGAACGGAAGTCGGCGCCGACGGCAACCGCCCTCTGCTGCTCAACCTCGGGGCACCTTCAGCGAGGCTTGCTGATGAGCAGAGGGGGCGGGGACACTCACGATGGGCCGGCTGGAACGCCAACCGGCAAAGCTGCCATCACGGGAGCGTACGCCCTGAAGGTCGCCATGGAAGAGGACCGCTGCCTCCGGTCGGCGTGCCGGTGGATCGGCCAGGTAAGCGTTGACGTGGCTCAGTGTGCGCAAGTCAGCGCTGAGGTTTTCGTACCACACCAAGCCGCGGACGTTGCAGTCCCTGCAGAGCAGCCCTCTCACACATTTGCCGCACGAAGTTGATCCCGGACAGCAGGCGTGGTCGTGATCGATGTGCCACCAGGACGGCCCTTCCATCGAGCCGTCGCCACCAAGGCATCCGCACAGCGGACAGGTGTCGTCCTGGACTCTGAGGATCGCATTGACCTGGGCACGTGTCAGGCCATGGCGCTGCGCCTGACGCACAGCGTTACGGCACTGTGGGCACCTTCGGCCCTTGGGTCCGGCATCGATCCGCCACATGTTGTCTAAGCACAGCTCGCACGGCTCGCCCAGGGTGCTGAGCCATTCCTCCATCTCTTCGTCAGTCCACTCCACAGGAGCAGGCTAGACGCAGCCACTGACACCCGTCAGAGCGCAGAGTTCACGCCATGCGGCAGATGCTCGGTGCGCTCCAGCCGAAGGACTGGAGCACCGCCGGATCCGGGAGTCCTCAAGGCGCAATCAGGGCAAAATCTTCAATTTATTTCAGAGCCTCAGAATAAAAATCCTGCGGTGGACTCTTGTGTCTGAACTGGAGAATCCCTCGGGATGGCTACCCAATCTCCTGGCCCCAGCACAAATCCGTGCACTTTAGCGGCAGCGCGGTCATCGACCCACGTTCCGCACAGCAATTGAATTCCCCGCCCTGCAGCCTTCTTCTTCATAGCGCGAGCCCGACGCATAGGATCTTGGGCACCTGCGCAGACCGTGAGCATGACACTTCTATTGATAAGCACCCTTGGCAGGTAAGAGAACAGCTTCAGCAGCCGCACTTCTTGCCCCCTGCCATCTTCAAATACCTGATGCGCCTGATCTTCAGTGAGCAAAGTTAGAGGATTTAGAGGAAGCCGAGTCCAGTCGTAAAGGGGAACGCCCCACTGATTTAGTGCATCAACAGCAATCCCACGTTTTCCGTCATTGTTTCCCTTTCCTCGATATAGCCATGAAGTGTGCGCTCGAATCAGCCAACTGCGGTGCTCGTTACCCTTGACGCGCATCTTCGTGCAGATACAAAGATGGCAATTAGCCTCCTTCGGGATTGCCCAATTATCTCCAACTGTGCTCTTCAGGTCTACCGGAATACCAGCCAGGTTGATGTCAAGTGGCTTGGCCTTCTTCCATTTGAAGACCCGCTGCGCTTCGTATTCCAGCTTTGCCCCGACAGAGGCCCGCTCTCCCGGATGAACATCCTTCGAGAGAAGGCTGTAGCGCCCGGTACGCGAACCATCAAGAACGTAGTCTATGGAAGACCGAATGGCTGCAGTAAAACCATTCGCTAGATCATGCTTCCTGAGCTCACCAAGAACGCTTTGAAGCTCAGAGTCTTCCCCCGGGCCCCTTAGAACCCTATTTTCGGAACGGCAATCCTTGTTCAGGCACATCTCACCCAACGGCTGCAGCTTCAGTCTCCCCATGACTGAACCATCCTTCAGAAGTCGCTTAACGCTCGGTCGGCACTCTCGTCATAGGAAATGATAGATACCGTCAACAGAGCAGGATGGATGGGGGTGTTGGATGTCAAGACCCACGACCCGGATCGATCACAGCCGGTCGGCTGACCGGACTGGCGGCCTGGGGCAGCAGAGCCACACCCGGACCACTGGTGCCTTCCTCCGGCCTGCGTTGATCTGCCGCATCGTCCCGGCTCACTGATAGGCCCCTGCACGGCCCCAAGTTGGTGCACGTGCTTGCAGCCAGTACTTGTCAGTGGCAGCGCGTAGCCTGCTGGTATGAAGCGAGGAGCAATCTCACGAGAGTCTGTGCTGAAGGCCATCGCAGAGCACGATGCGATGGGACGGGAAACCTTCCTCTCCACATACGGATTCGAGAAGGCAAGGTCCTACATTCTCGTGCACGAGGATGGTGAATATGACTCGAAAGCCATCGCAGGCGTTGCTCACAAGTGGGACCAAGGAGAGGTCCTCCACGCAGGTAATTTCAGCGGCGGAAAGGAACACGCTGCCGCCTGGCTCAAGCGTCTAGGATTTCAGGTCAAGGCGGTCAAGAATCCCGACTGGGCAAGGGACGAGATCATTCTGGCCTGTGATCTCGTCATGAAGAACGCGTGGCGCGGACTGGATTCCAGCGATCCCCGGGTTGTGGAATTGTCTAGTCTGCTCCAACTGCTTCCACTGCACGCTGAAGCAGATCGCAATGAGAAGTTCCGCAACCCTAATGGTGTGGCTCGCAAGACATTCGACATCGCCACACGCCACCCGGACTATGAGGGCAAGGCAACGAACGGCGGCGCCAAGGACGTAGAGGTCCTACATGAATTTCTGGACCGGCCGGACCAGATGATCGAGGCTGCCCGTCTGATCCGTCTCGGACTCGAATCAGGCCAACTTCAAGCCCTGCCAGCTTCGGAGGAAGAGGAGATTGAGGAAGACTACGAGGCGCCAGAGGGCCGCCTGCTGATGCGCCAGCACAGGGCGCGAGAGCGCAACCGCGGCTTGAGGAAGAAAAAGATTCAGTCTGTCCTGCAGCGCGGCGGCACGCTGGCCTGCGAGGCATGCGGTTTCGATTTCGAAATGTTCTACGGAGACAGAGGGGCCGGGTATGTCGAGTGTCACCATGTCGTTCCCCTGCATGAAGCCGGCGAGGGAACGACGAAGCTAGGCGATCTCGCCCTCATCTGCGCGAACTGCCATCGCATGATCCACCGGAAAGCTCCCTGGCCCACGCCCGGTGAATTGCGTAACTTCATTGAGGAACGGCGCGTGCAGGGTGGCGGTCCACTGCAGATCATCCGACAGGTAGCTGGATCTGAGCAGACCACGACTTGAAGACGGGTCAGCGCAGTACAGCCATAACAGCCTATGAGGCCACCCCATGTAGACAACAGAGCATCCTCAGCAAGACGCACCGGCTTCGCGCCCGTCGTTCGGCCCGGGGGCAACGCATGCCAGATGCGTGCCAGATCATGAGGGGATGAGCGGTCAACACCGGTCAGACGACGGGCCTGCTGAACGTCGAGGAGTGTCGATTTCAGCAGGTCAGGCCGCGTTGTGACTCTGGTAAGCGTGTTGATTCCCAAGCTCAGAGCGCGAGTTCGATTCTCGTCGCCCGCTCTTGCAACGAAGGCCCAGGTCACGGACACCGTCCAGGACCTGGGCCTTCGTCGTGTTCGAGGTTGTCGAGGCTTCCGCACCGCCTTCGCCCGGCCGGTCCGGGTGGGTTGATACACAGCTGAGCGGTTGCCGGGCCGCGCCCGATACGCGGGGGTGATCTCCCGGCGAACCGCTGGGTCCAGGCTCGTTCGAGGCCGGACGGGTCAGCCGACCGCTGTCCCCCCGCCGGCCGCAGACGAAAGGGGACTCCTTCATGCACATGTCGCTGGGCCGCAAGGCGGCCGCCGTCCTGACGACGGGGGTCGCGCTCACCGCCGTCCTCGTGGCCCCGCTGCCGGCGCAGGCCGTCGTGGGTGGCAGCGAGTCCACCGAGGCGTACGCGTTCATGGGCTCGTTCCAGCCGTCCCACCCGGCCTCGCCGCACCCGGACGGACACGGCTGTGGAGTAACGGTCCTCGCCCCGCACTGGGTTCTGACCGCCAGTCACTGCGCCGGCCGGAACCCGGCCGGGGCGAAGAACGGTGTTCCGCGTGGCTGGCAGGTCCGCGTCGGATCGCTGGACACCGGCTCCGGCGGAGAGGTCACCGAGGTCGACCACTACTACCGGCTGGCGACCCACCGCGACGAAGGGGTTCTGGGGCCGCGACCTCGCGCTGCTGCACCTGAGCACCCCGGTGGCGGCGGAGCCGGTGGGCATCGCCGCCGGCACGCCGCCGGACAACTCGCCCGTACGCATCATGGGCTGGGGCATGACCTGCGACGACACCGACGACGCGGCGTGCTTCACCACCCGGCTGCGGGAGGCCGACACCGTGGTGCAGCCGCTCGCGTCGTGTCCCTCGGCCGAGCCGCGCGGAGAGTTGTGCGTCGGCAGCCCCGACGGCAGCGTCGCCGCGTCGAACATGGACTCCGGTGGGCCCGCGCTGATCCGCGAGGGCGACCGGTGGGCCGTGGCCGGTGTGGTCAGTGGCCCCGACGAGACCGGCAAGACGCTGTACACCGATGTCACCCGGCACGCCGACTGGATCAACGGCATCATCACGGGTGCCGACGTACCCCCGGATGATCTGATCCCGGACCTGGCGGGCACGGCCGACCTGGGCGGCTGCGTGGGCTCGGTGGTCCGCACCACCGCCTCCCGGCCGCAGGACCCGGCGCTGTTGCTGACCAACGGCCACTGCGTACAAGGACAGTGGCCCGCGCCCGGAACCGCGGACGTCGACCGGCCGGCCGACCGCGAGGTGTCCATCGCCGACCGCGAGGGGTACGTCCAGACCACCGCCCGTGCCAACCGGCTGGTCTACGCGACCATGACCGGAACCGACATCGCGCTCTACCGCCTGGACAAGAGCTACGCGCAGCTGACGGCCGAAGGCGCGAAAATCTTCCGGCTCACCTCCGACCCCGTGCGCGCGAGTGACCCGCTGACCGTGGCGTCCGCCGGCAGCCGCCACTCCTGCACCGCCGAAGCCATCACCCCGCGGCTGCGGGAGGGCGATTACCTGATGACCAACTCGATCCGGTACGCCGCCGGCGAAGACTGCGCCCCCTGGCACGGCGATTCCGGTTCGGCGCTGCTGGCCCCTGACGGCACCACGGTCGTGGGAATCCACAACACCCACAACAACGGCGGCGAGCCGTGCACCGACAACAACCCCTGCGAAGTGGGCCGGGACGGGGACGTGACCACCGTGGAGGGCCGTGGCTACGGCCAGCAGGTGCACATGATCGCGGGCTGTCTGACCAAGGGATCCGGGCTGGACCTGCCCCGCCGGGGCTGTGCCCTCACCACCTGACACCTGACCCGGCGAATTCGGCCGGGCGGCATCCCCTGGCGCATGATGGGCCTCCAGCGCCTGCGTCCGATGAGGAAAGATGCCCGTTCCCGTGACGATCCTGCTCGTCGAGGACGACGAGGTGATCCGCAGATCGATCACCATGGCGCTGGAGCGGTACGGCTACCGTGTCACCTCCGCCGGCGACGGCCTCACCGGACTCGAACTGTTCCGGGAAGGCCGCCACGACCTGCTGCTGCTGGACGTGATGCTGCCCGGCCTCGACGGCCTCGGGCTGTGCCGCCGGATCAGGGAGACCAGCATGGACCCGATCCTGATGATGTCCGCGCGCGGCGACGCGCTCGACGTGGTCTCCGGGCTGGAGGCGGGCGCCGACGACTACGTGGTCAAGCCCGTCGACACCGCGGTGCTGGTGGCCCGGATCCGCTCGCTGCTGCGGCGGGCCACCTTCACCCGCGCCGCTCCGGCCGGGCCGCACCACCCCCCGGCGGACTCCGGCCGCCAAGGCGGCGAAGGCGCCCCGCTGGTCTTCGGCGACCTGACCATCGACACCGCCGGCCTCGACGTGTTCCTGGCGGGCGAACCGGTCGCGCTGGCCCCCACCGAGCTGCGGCTCCTGCTGGAGTTCGCCGCGAACCCCGGCGTCGTTCTGGACCGGCAGTTGCTGCTGCGCAACGTGTGGGACTACGGCTGGGACGGCGACAGCCGCATCGTCGACCTGTGCGTCCAGCGGCTGCGCAGGAAGATCGGCGCCGGGCGGATCCAGACGGTCCGCGGGTTCGGCTACAAGCTGCGGCGCTGACGTGGACACCGTGCGTGACCTGCTGAACTGGCGTTCGCTGCGCTGGCGGATCGCCGCGCTGGTCGCCGTCGCCTGCTGCGCCATCGCGCTGACCGTCGGGCTGCTGGTCCACCGCAGCACCCTGGAGCGGTCGCTGAACGACGGCCGGGCCAAGGCCGTCACCCAGCTGTCCCTGGACCTGCGGGACTACGAGCGGGACGGCACCCCGCCCCACTCGCTGCGGACGGCGCCCGGGACCGTACCCGACGAGCTGCTGCGCCGGCTCCGGGAGCCGCAGGCCCTGCGGGACGGATATGCCACCTGGTACGAGGAGGCCGGCCCCGGGGACCACCCCTCGATGTGGGCGGCGCGGAGGTACGGAGGCGGCCCCGTCGCCGTGGAGGTCGACATGACGCCCGACCTGCTCACCCGGCGCGCCCTGGACCGGTCCATGTGGAAGTACTCCCTGGTCGCGCTGGCCGTCGTCGTACCGCTGTCGGTGCTCGCCGCGGAATGGCCCCACCGCAGGCTGCGACGGGTGGCGCGGACCGCACGCCGTATCGCGGACGGCGACCTGGCGGCCCGGACCGGGGCCGGCCGGGGCAGCGACGAGATCGCGCAGATCGCGGCCACTGTCGACGCGATGGCCGACAGCCTGCTCGAACGGCTCCACGCCGAACAGCGCTTCACCGCCGACGTCGCGCACGAGTTGCGCACCCCGCTGACGGGTCTGGTCACCGCGAGCGAGTTGCTCCCCGAGGGGGAGGCCACGGAGCTGGTCAGGGACCGGGTGGGCGTACTGCGGAGCCTGGTGGAAACCCTGCTGGAGATCTCCCGGCTCGACGCGGGCGTGGAACGGGCCGACCTCAGACCCGTTCCGCTCGCCGCGGTGGTCGGCGAGTCGGTGCACCGCACCGGGCTGCCGACCCGGCTCACCACGGCCGGCGCCCGGTCCGCCGACACCGACCCGCGGCGGCTCGACAGGATCATCGCCAACCTGGTCGGCAACGCCCACCGGCACGGCCGCGCACCCATACAGGTCGAGGTGGCGGGCACCCGCGTGACCGTACGGGACCACGGACCGGGCTTCCCCCGAGAACTGCTCGCCGAGGGCCCCGGGCGGTTCCGCACCGGCACGTCCGAACGGGGCCGGGGCCACGGCCTGGGTCTGACGATCGCACTCGGCCAGGCCCGGGTCATCGGCGCGTCACTGTCCTTCACCACCCCCCCCGACGGCGGAGCCCTCGCCACCCTCCACCTCCCGCCGGCCGACTGACCCGTTCCCAGAAGGTCGGCATCGGGTGCCCAGCCTCATCCAGGGCTCGGCCACCGCGTCGTGAGGTCTGCTCCGTCGTCGAGGCCGGCGGGCCTCTCGTCGTCGGTCTCGATCAGGGCCTCCTGGCCCTCCGGCTCGCCTGGATCAGCACCTGTCGGCGGAACGGTATGCGCCGAGTGGTCGTCGTTGTCCGGCAGGCAAAAGGGTTGTCAGGCACGCCCCGAGCGCAGATGGCGGGATGCTGCCAGGCAGGAGGACAGCCATGTTGCCTCGGCCCGATCGATGATGAGGTCAGCGACGGTGATCACACCGTCCATCGCTCCGCCCACACGGATCGAGTGGTCGTCGACCTGGTACATCTGCCAATCCGCGTCGCTGTGCCAGAGGCGGGCGGTCTTCTGGCCTCGGCGCTGGGCGAAGACGAGTTCTTCTCCGTGTTCGTTCCTGTAGTAACCGACGTAGTCCTTGTCGGTGATCGTGCCACCGCACAGGCGGGCCAGGAGGGGCTCGATCCGGGGCGGGGTGTCGTTCACGGGGTGGGCTCCTCGGTCGGGTCGGGGTCCTGCTGTGTCGAGGAGAGCGCGAGCATCCGGGTCGCCGACTCCAGCAGCGTCTCGTATGTGATCACCTCTATGCGGGTCGCGTGGGTGTTGTACGTGCGCAGCGTCTCAGCGATCTCCTGAGGCGTGACGTTCCCGGTCACATAGCGCGGGTGCCCGATGACTACGGTTGCCGAGGCCCTGCGGGTATCCACGCCGTGCTCCTCAAGGATCGTGCGGCGGTTCTCATCCATGACCCGGAGGTAGTTCTGCGCCTGGGACACCGCGTGATGCACCGAGGCGCCCGGCATGAGGTGACGGCTTCGCCGGATCACCAGGTCGCGGATGTTGGCACGCTTGAGTTCCACCACGTGCAGGGATCCGTCGCCACGCAGGAGTGGAATGTCCAGAATCGTGTCCGGGGTGTACTGGCGTCGGGCCAACTCCATGACATAGGCCCCGCCGAAGATCCATTCCTGGTTCTTCAGGCAGGAATGCAGCGCGCCCTCCGAGCTGTCCGGGTCGTCCACTGCGGCGCGCAGGGCGGTAAGGCCGGCCTTCCGCGCCTTCAGCTCCAGCAGTTGTGCCAGCAGTCCCGCGTCGGCGTCCGCCAGTGCGTCGGCCACCAGTTGCGCGGTCTCGGCCGAAGCCGCCCGGGGCAGATTCCGGACGAGGATTTCCATGTGCCCGAACCGCTGGAGGCGCCGCACGTCCTTGGCGGCCAGCCGGATACCGCCCTCGCCGCTGCCGAGGCCCAGGTGGGGGGCGGACCGGGCAATCCCACGGAAGAGGTCACGGGCGTCGGTGAGGGTCGCCTCCGGGTTGTCGCGGTGCAGGACGTCCAGGGCGGCGACCGCCCGGTCGGCCCCCTGGGCGACCAGGCGGCGCATGAACTCCTCGGCGCGCCGCTGCGCCTCGCGGTCGTAGTACATGTCCAGGACATCGAGAAACAGTTCCCCGCCGGCGTAGGCGGCGAAGCGCTGAAATCGCTGGGCGAACTCGAAGTTCTCCACAAGGATCGCGTACTGGGCGACGTCCTCCAGCGCGTCCACCAGCGGCCGGCCCTTGCCGTATGTTGTCCCGCCACCGACGCCGCTTCCCATGATGCGCAGCACCGCGTCGATGCGACGGTGTAACTCTGGCTGCTCGGTCAGCTCACGCGCCTCCTCGACCATGCGGCGCAAGGTGAAGCCAGATCGGAAATTCGCCATGAGGGTCACCCCAGGGACGGGCACTGACAGCCGGGGCCGTGGTTTCCGGATGGGGTGGTGTGACGCGTTTCACCCGGGGGTGGTGGGGGTTGGGTGGGCGGGGGGATTGTTCGGATAGTGGATGGTTGTGTCTCATATTTCGGGCAATAGGTTTGCTTTGCCGCTGTCGTCGGTTAGCTTCTCGCTCAGGTCAAGAGAGCCAGCGCCAAGTCCCGGCTTGCTGGCCGGCAACCCTCCTGCACGGTGGGGTGCCCCCGGGAAGGACCCGGCCGCGGTGATGCGGCAAGCGTGCTCCTCCTGAGTCCTCGTCTGCGCCCCACGGCGTTTTCGACGCGTTTGCCCGGTGCCTCGGTCACCACCTGACCAAGCAGCATGAGGCGGACTGCATGAGCACCACTGACGACATAGGACGGCTGGCCGGTCTCGACGAGCGGGTCGAGGCGGCCCGGGCGGTGAAGCCGTTGGTGGCGCAGCGGGCGCAGGAGGCCGGGGAGGCGCTGTTCGGCGGGGATCAGCCGGTACGGCGCGGGCTGGCCGCGCTGGCCGCGCGGTGGCACGGCGTCGACGAGCTGGTCCGGCATCACGCGGAGCGCGGTGCCGACCCGGTGCTGTGGGGGGATGAGCTGCCCGATGACCCCGCGCTGCGGGCCGCCGCCGCGCACGTCGATCTCATCACCGTTTCTCCGGCGCTGGCCACCCGGGCCGATCTGGCGCGGCTGAGCGAGGCGGGGTGGTCTCCCGACGAGATCGTCGGCATTGCGCAGAGCGCCGCGTTCACCGCTTTTCAGGTGCGGGCCATTCACGGGTTCCGGTTGATCCAGGGGGACGAACCCGCGCACACCGTCGTTCCGCCTCGGGTCTCGCCCGGGCACGGCCGGGTCAAGAGCGATGCGCGGACGGCGTCCAACGGGCGCGAGCGGCCGGTCGAGTACACCCGGGAGCTGCTGTCCTGGACGGCCTGGGTGCCGCCCGTACCGGTGCCGGAGCTGACCCCCGAGCAGGAGGACTCCTTCCGGGGGAAGACCAATGGGGAGTACTTCCGGCTGCTGTGCCGGCTGCCGGCCGTGCTCGCCGCGCGTACGGCGCTGGATGCCGCGATCTTCGCGACCCGCGAGGGGCTGCCGCGCGCCGAGCGGGAGCTGGCCGCCGCCGCGACCAGCAAGGTGACGGACTGCGTGTACTGCGCGTCCGTCCATGCCCGCAAGGCCGCCCAGATGTCCAAGCGGGTGGGGTACGTGGATCTGTTGCTCCAGGTTTCGCTCGAACGTGACGAGCGCTGGGTTCCGCCGGCCACCGATCCGCTGGGTGTTGGGCAGGACTCGCGGTGGGCGGCCATCGTCGAGTTCGCCGGTGCGCTCGCCACCACGCCCATCAGTGCCACCACCGCCCATGTGGAGCGGCTGCGTGCCGAGGGGCTCAGCGATGTCGAACTGGTGGACCTGGTGACGGCCACCGCCTTCTTCGGCTGGGCGAACCGGCTGATGCTCTCCCTCGGGGATCCCTACTGGCCCGAGGCCCAGTGAACACCACCCGTCACACCACACGTCGAAAGGTACGTTTCATGAGATCACGCCTGGGCCGGGTTTCCCTCTTCGCCGCCACCGCCGCCGTGCTGGCCGTCTCCGGGTGCGGCACCGTCACCACCGAGGGGGCCGGGGAGAAGGACGACGACGGCAAGAAGGGTTCGCTCACGGTCGTCGACGATGTCGGGCGCACCGTCGAGCTCAACGGTCCCGCCGAGCGGGCCGTGGTGCTCAACAGCTACGGCAACGAGTTCGCCCAGGCCATCGGCGCCGGGGACCGGGTCGTGGGCTACGACCGGGTCTCCGCGAGCCGGCTGCCGTACCTGGGCATCGCCGACGACGAGATCGTCAGCGAGAACCTTCAGGAGATCAACTACGAGGCGGTCGCGGAACTCGACCCCGACGTGTTCATCCTGCCCCGCAACGGGGCCTGGCAGGAGGCCAGCCGGCAGCTGGAGTCCTTCGGCATCCCCGTGGTCGTCGCCACCGCCTGGGACTTCGACGTCTTCCACGAGACCGTCGAACTCCTCGGGGAGGTGTTCGGGGAAACGGAAGGCGCCGAGCGGGTCGCCGGGTTCTACGACGAGATCTTCGGTCTGGTCAGCGACCGGGTGGCCGGCACCGAGCCGGTGCCCGTCTACTGGGAGACCGAGGAGCCCTACCTCACCGGCCTGCCCGGCTCCGGCTTCGACCAGATCATCGTGGCCGCCGGGGGTAAGAACATTTTTGGTGATCTCGACACCGGCGGGGATCAGCAGTCCGAGACCACCGTGGACCCGGCCGCCATCCTGGAGCGCGAACCGGCCGTCGTCGTCCACGAGTTCGGGCCGTCCGCCGAGCCGACCGGCCAGGAGCGGTTCGACACGATCGGCGCCGAACTGACCGGCCGGGCCGGCTGGCAGGACCTCCCGGCGGTACGGGACGGCCGGGTGTACGTGACCAACGGCTGGGCCACCAGCGGGCTCTCCAAGGCCATCGGGGCGCTCTACCTGGCCACCTGGCTGCACCCCGACGCGTTCGCCGACGTCGACCCCGCCGACTATCTGGCGCGCTGGGCCGAGGAGTTCCAGGGCGCGGACTTCCCGGGCGGCGACGCGTACATCCAGAAGGCGGGCTGACGCTTGTCCGTCTCCACCAGTACCGAGGCCACCACCGCTCCCCCGTCGTCCGGCGACCGGCGCCGCACCGCCGTGCTGTGGAGCGGGGTGGCGGTGGCCCTGCTGGTCACCACCTGGTGCGTCACCGCCGGGACGGCCGACGCCGGGCTGTCCGACGTCTGGCGCGCCATCCGTCTCGCCGTCTTCGGCGGGGTGCTGGAGCACGACTTCGCCAGGACGTACTCCATCATCATCAACCTCCGGCTGCCCCGGGTGCTGCTCGCCTTCGTGGCCGGCGCCGCGCTCTCGATGGCCGGCGTCGTGATGCAGGGCCTGCTGCGCAACCCGCTGGTCTCCCCGTTCACCCTCGGGGTCTCGCCGGCCGCCGCGTTCGGCGCGGCGCTGGCGATCCTCCTCACCGGCGGATCGGCCGGCTCCGGCTCGTGGCTGGTCATCGGCTGCGCGCTGGCCGCCGCGCTCGCGGTCTCCGCCCTCGTGCTGGGGCTGGCCTCCGCCAAGGCGATGTCCACCGCCACCCTGCTGCTGCTGGGCATCGCGCTCACCCAGCTCTTCGAGGCGATGACCGCCGCCCTCCAGTTCGTGGCGGACGAGAACACCCTCCAGGCCATCGTGCGCTGGACCTTCGGCTCGGTGAACGACGCCGGCTGGCACGAGGTCGTCATCGTCGGGGCCTGCGTGCTGGCCGCCCTGCCGCTGCTGCTGTGGTTCAGCCGCGACCTCAACGCCATCGCCTTCGCCGGGGACGACGCCGCCAAGAGCCTCGGCGTCAACGTCGGCGCCGTACGGGTCGGGCTCATCGTCGTCTCGGTGGTGCTGGCCGCCGTCGTGGTGTCGTTCTGCGGCGTCATCGGCTTCGTCGGCCTGGTCGGCCCGCACATCGCGCGGCTCGCCATCGGCGCCGACCACCGCTATCTGCTGCCGTTCTCCTTCCTCACCGGCGGGCTGCTGCTGGTGATCGCGGACACCGTGGGACGTACGATCCTGGCGCCGTCCGTCATCCCGGTCGGCATCGTCGTCGCCTTCATCGGTGCCCCCGTCTTCATCAACCTCATCCTGACCAGGAAGGCGGCGCGGTGAGTCTCGATATCGCGGCGGTCCGGTTCGGCTACAAGCGCAACCCGGTGCTGGAAGGCGTCGACCTGCGGGTCGAGGAAGGCGGCTTCTGCGCCCTCCTGGGCCCGAACGGGTCCGGCAAGTCCACCCTTACCAAGATCATCGCCCGGGTGCTGACCCCGGCGGCCGGCGCCGTCTCCTTCGCCGGCCAGGACCTGCTGGCCGCCCCGCGCCGCGAGCACGCCCGGGTCGTCGCGTACGTACCGCAGTCGGCGCCGGCCCCGTTCGAGCAGACCGTACGGGAGGCCGTGCTCCTGGGCCGCACCCCGCACATCGGGCTGCGGCCCACCCGGCGGGACTGGGAGATCGTGGACACCTCCGTGGACCGCCTCGGCCTCACCGCGCTGCGCGACCGCCCGATGTCGCAGCTCTCCGGCGGCCAGGCGCAGCGGGTGCTCATCGCCCGCGCGCTCGCCCAGCAGCCGCGGGTGCTGCTGCTGGACGAGCCCACCTCGGCCCTGGACCTGCGCTACCAGATCGAGACGCTCCAGATCGTCCGCTCGATCACCCGCGAGGAGGGCGTCACCGCGCTGATCGCCATCCACGACCTCAACCACGCCGCGCACTTCTGCGACCAGGCGGTGCTGCTGAACGGCGGCCGGGTGGTGGCGGACGGGCCGCCGGAGCGGGCGTTCGACGCCGCCGTGCTGAGCGAGGTGTACGGGCTCGACGTGCTGGTCACGCGCGGCACGCACGGCGTGGAGGTACGGCCGGCCGCGCTGGAGCCGGCCGCCGCGACGATCACGGAGGCGAAGTGACCACCGCCGACTTCGACGTGGTCGTGGTCGGCGGCGGGCCGCGCGCCGTCTCCGTCGTGGAGCGGCTGACCGCCCGGCACCCGGACACCGAGCCGCCGGTACGGGTGGCCCTGCTGGACCGGGTCGAGGCCGGCGCCGGCGCCACCTGGCGCACCGACCAGTCGCCGCTGCTGCTGAACAACACCTACAGCGCCCACACCACCATCTACACCGACGACTCGACGCCGATGACCGGCCCGGTCGTCCCCGGCCCCGATCTGATCGGCTGGGCGCGGGCGGGCGACCCACCGCCCCCGGACCGCCCCGGGTGGGTGGCCGGCGAGGCGGCGGCGCTGCGCCCGTGGTCCTATCCGAGCCGCCGCATCCAGGGCGTGTACTACCGGGAGCAGCTGGCCCGGGCGGAGCGCACCGGGCGGGTCGCCGTCACCCGGGTGCTCGGGACGGCGGTGGATCTGGAGCCGGCCGGCGGCGGGGCGGCCCGTACCGTACGGCTGGCCGACGGCGGGGCGCTGACCGGGCGGTTCGTGGTGCTCGCCCAGGGCATGGTGCAGGCGAAGCGCTCCGCGCGGGTGCGGTCCCTGGTGGCGGCGGCCCGGCGGGACGGGCTGGTCTACATCGAGCCCGGCATGCCCGCCGAACGCGACTGGGAGCGGGTGCCGGCCGGCGAGACCGTCCTGGTCACCGGCCTGGGCGCGAACTTCTTCGACGTGGTCGCGCTGCTCACCGAGGGGCGCGGCGGACGCTTCGAGCCGGCCGGTGACCCGGCCCGCCCGGCGCGGCTGCGCTACCTGCCCGGCGGGCGCGAGCCGCACCTGGTGGCGGGTTCGCGGCGCGGCCTGCCGTACCGGTCCAAGGCGGTGTATCCGGACGGGTTCCCGCCGAGGTACGTGCCCCGGCTGGCCACCGGCGCGTGGTTCGCGGCGGTGGCGGGCGGGCGCGGGCAGGACTTCCGGCGCGATGTGTGGCCGCAGCTCGCCCGGGAGTTCGCCTGGGCACACCTGTCCACGCTGCGCGCCCACCGGCCCGGCGCCCTGGCGCCCGGCTGGGACGAGGCGGACGTGCTGGCGCGGCTGCGCGCCGCCGGGAGTGACGCGGCGGTGGACGCGGTGGTCGCGGGCGCGGTGGCGGCCGACCGGTGGGCGCTGTCCGTGGGGCGGCTCGACCGGCCGCCCGCGCCGGGGCCGGTGGAGCCGGAGACCTGGCGGCGCTGGGTGCGCGAGCATGTCGAGGACGAACTCGACGCGATGCACGACCCCCTCACCCACCCGCGCAACACCGTCAACCGCGCCATGGCGGCGCTGCGCGGCCCGGTGCGGAAGCTGGTGACCGGCGGCGCGCTGGACGGCGCCGGCGTGGCGCGGGACGTCGACGGCTGGTTCACCCCGCTCGGGCTCGCGCTGGCGTCGGGGCCGCCCCCGTACCGTACGGCGCAGGTGCTGGCCCTGATCGACGCCGGGGTGCTGGAACTGCTGGGCGAGGACTCCTCGGTGATGTACGAGGACGGCGCCTTCAGCGGCCGGTCGGCGGTGCGGCGGGCGGCGCCGGTACGGGCCCGGGCGTTCGTGGAGACCCGGATGTCGAAGGGGATCGTGACCGATACGGACGACCCGCTGCTCGACGCGCTGCTGCGGCGGGGGCGGGCGCGGCTGCACCGCTGGCCGTCCGAGCAGGGTCCGCCGGTGTCCAGCGGCACGCTGGATGTGACGCCGGACGGCTTTCAGCTGCTGGCCGCGGACGGGAGCGCGGACGAGCGGGTGATCGTGCTGGGGATACCGGCGGAGGGCGTGCAGCCGGGGTCGGCCATCGGGGCCACCCCGGGGTCCCCGTCGCCGCTGCTGGCCGGGGCCGACCGGGCCGCCGCCCAGATCCTGGCGGCGGTCGGCGTACGTACCCGGTAGGGGTCAGGAGCGCGGGCCGGAGGCGTCCTTCGCGTCCTGCTCCTGCTTCTCCTTGATGCGGGCCGCTTCCTTGCGGACCTCGGCCTGGGTGGCGCGCTCCTGCCGCAGCCACTCGGGCACGTCGCTCTTCAGGGCGTCGATCTCCGCCGTGGTGAGCGCCTGCGTGACCCCGCCACGGGCCAGGCCCGCGATGGAGACGCCCAGCTTCGCCGCCACCACCGGGCGCGGGTGCGGCCCGGTCTCGCGCAGGGTGCGCAGCCACTGGGGCGGATCGACCTGGAGCGCGTTCAGTTCGCTGCGGGTGACGACGCCCTCCTGGAACTCGGCGGGGGTGGCCGGGAGGTACACACCCAGCTTCTTCGCCGCCGTGGCGGGCTTCATCGTCTGGTCGGTCCGGTTCGAGCTCATGCGGTCAAGGGTAGCGAGCGCGTGCGATACCGCCGACCATGACCGGATAGCCTCATGATGTGACGGACTCGGACACGGACACCGCCCCCACCACCTTTCGGCTCGCCTATGTGCCGGGGGTGACGCCCGGCAAATGGGTGCGGGTCTGGAACGAGCGGCTGCCCGGTGTGCCGCTGGTGCTCGGCGCGGCGACGGCCGCGCGGGCGCCCGGTCTGCTGCGGGACGGCGCGGCCGACGCCGGGTTTGTGCGGCTGCCGGTGGCCGACCGCACCGGGCTGAGCGTGATTCCCCTCTACACCGAGACCACGGTGGTGGTGGTCCCGAAGGACCACGTGGTGGCGGCGGCCGACGAGGTGACGGTCGCGGATCTCGCCGATGACGTGGTGTTCCACCCGCTGGACGACACCCTGGAGTGGGAGCGGCTGCCCGGCCGGCCGGCGGTCGAGCGGCCGGGCGCCACGGAGGACGCGATCGAGCTGGTGGCGGCGGGGGTGGGGGTGCTCGTCGTGCCGCAGTCGCTGGCCCGGCTGTACCACCGCAAGGACCTCACCTACCGTCCGGTCACGGACGCGCCCGCCTCGCGGGTGGGGCTGGCGTGGCGGGAGGACGGGACGACCGAGCTGGTGGAGGAGTTCATCGGGATCGTCCGGGGGCGGACGGCCAACAGCTCGCGGGGGCGGCAGAGCGAGCCGGCGCCGAAGGTGAAGGCAAGCGCGAAGGCGAAGGCGAAGGCCCAGCGGCGGGCGGCGGCGCAGGGGGGCGGGCAGGGGGGCGGGCAGGGGGCCGCGCCGGCGAAGGGGGCGAAGGCGTCGAAAGCGTCGAAGGGCGCGCGCCGGCGGCGTTCCTAGGCCGGGTTAAGCGTGCGCCCCAGCAGGTCCAGCAGGGCCCGCCAGTGGCGTTCGGCCGCCGCCTCGTCGTACATGGCGGTGTCGGCCTGGGTGAAGCCGTGCCGGGCGCCGGCGTACACCTCGGCCCGGTGCCGTACCCCCGCCGTACTGAGGGCGGCCTCCAGGCGTTCGATCTGCTCCGGCGGATTGCCGGTGTCCTGGTCGGCGTGGGCGAAGTACAGCTCGGCGGTGATCCGGCCGGCGCCCCGGTGCGGGCTGTCGGGTGCCTCGGTGGCGAGGTGCGCGCCGTGGAAGCCGGCCATGGCGGCGACCCGGTCCGGGTGGCCGGCGGCGGTGCGCAGGGCGAGGCCGGCGCCCATGCAGTAGCCGGTGACGCCGGCCGGCCCGTCCGTGGTGAGCGGGGAGGCGGCCAGCCAGTCGAGGTAGGCGCCGGCGTCGCGCAGCACGGCCTGCGGGGTGAGCGCGCGCCGGGCGGGGCCAAGCCGTTCGAAGATCTCGGGGCGTTCGGCCGGGCTGATGAAGTCGGGCAGTTCGACGACGGGCGCCCGGCCGCTGCGGTAGGTGACATTGGGCAGCAGCACGGTGTAGCCGCCGGCGGCGAGGCGGTCGGCCATGGCCGTCAGCCGGGGGCGTACGCCGAAGGCGTCCATGTACATCAGGACGGCGGGGTGCGGGCGGCCGTCGGCGGGGTGGGTGAGGTACGCGTCGGCGGTGCCGTCCGGGGTGGGGATGTCGACGGTGGTCATGGGGGTCTCGCTCCCTCCGCTGCCGGTTTTGCCAGGTTTTGCCGGGCCGTGATCACCGTACTCGGGCGGAGCGGCCGGCACCTGACGTGAGCATGGGCCGGATCACCGGGGCGGGGCGGGGCGAGACTTCGGCTTAAGTTGCCTAAGTCAATCAATCGAGGCAGTATGTTTGAGTAAGTCAAGCAAGCCAGCCCTATGGGCAGCCACCCCCGGAAGGTCCAGCCATGTCCGCCACCCTCACCGAACCGCCCGCGAGAGGCGCGGCCGGGCGCACCCCGAACCCCAACGCCGTCGTCGCCGTACTGGCCCTCGCCGGCATCGTCGTCTCCCTCATGCAGACCCTCGTCATCCCGATCGTCCCGGAGCTGCCCAGGTTCCTGAACGCCTCCGCCTCCGACGCCGCCTGGGCGGTCACCGCCACCCTGCTCGCCGCCGCCGTCGCCACCCCGGTGGCCGGCCGGCTCGGCGACATGTTCGGCAAGCGGCGCGTCCTGCTGGTCAGCCTGGTGCTCCTGATCGCCGGCTCGGTGGTCTGCGCCATGAGCGACTCGCTCGTCCCGATGATCGCCGGCCGCGCCCTCCAGGGCCTGGCCGCCGCCGTCGTCCCGCTCGGCATCAGCATCATGCGCGACGAACTCCCGGCGGAGCGGCTGGCCGGCTCCACCGCGCTGATGAGCGCCTCACTGGGGGTCGGCGGCGCGCTCGGACTGCCGGCCGCCGCGTTCATGGCCGACAACTTCGACTGGCACGTCCTCTTCTGGACCTCGGCCGTGGCCGGCGTCATCGGCCTCGCCCTGGTGCTGGCCTTCGTGCCCGAGTCGAAGGTACGCACCGGGGGCCGGTTCGACGCCCTCGGCTCGCTCGGGCTCTCGGCCGCGCTGGTCGCCGGGCTGCTCGCGATCTCCAAGGGCGGCGACTGGGGCTGGACCAGCGGTACGACGCTGGGGCTCGGCGCTGCGGCCGTCCTCGTCCTGCTGGCGTGGGGCCTGTACGAGCTGCGCGCGACCCAGCCGCTGGTGGATCTGCGCGCCACCGCCCGCCCGCAGGTGCTGTTCACCAACCTCGCCTCGGTGGCCTTCGGGTTCTCGATGTTCGCGATGTCCCTGGTGCTGCCGCAGCTGCTCCAGCTGCCGGAGGCCACCGGGTACGGCCTGGGGAAGTCGATGATGACGGTCGGCCTGGTCATGGCCCCGCAGGGGCTGGTCATGATGGCCATGGCACCGGTCTCGGCCGCCATCACCAAGACGAAGGGCCCGAAGATCACCCTGATGACCGGCGCCGCCATCGTCGCCGCCGGCTACAGCCTGAACATCGTCCTGATGTCGCAGGTCTGGCACCTGGTGCTGGTGTCCTGCGTCATCGGCGCCGGCGTCGGCTTCGCGTACGGGGCGATGCCCGCGCTGATCATGGGCGGGGTGCCCGCCTCCCAGACCGGCGCGGCCAACAGCCTCAACACCCTGATGCGGTCCATCGGGACCTCGGCCGCCAGCGCCATCGCGGGCGTCGTGCTGGCGCAGCTGACCATGGACTTCGGCGGTCACGCGATCCCGTCGGAGAACGGGTTCAAGACGGTCATGGCCATCGGGGCGGGGGCGGCGCTGCTGGCGCTGGCGATCGCCGCCTTCATCCCGGGCCGCAAGGCGGCGGCCGGCGCGGACCCGGGCGCGGTGAACGCGCCGGCGTCCACGCCGGAGGCCGCCACGGCGCGGGCGTAACCGCCCGGGGCGCCGCGGCCGGGACCGGCCCGGGACGTACGGCAACGTGGCCGTACGTCCCGGGCCGGTGTGTGCGCCGGGGGTTCTGGAAAGCCGTGGAGGGCGCTATTTTGTTGTGCGGGAGCGCTCCCACGCACGTGCACGGACTGAAGTACCGGCGACGGGCCGTCGGTACCACCGGCCCGTACGACCTACGGGGCCGGTGCTGCCGCCTGCCCGTCACGGTCCATCCCCTTCAAGGAGAACCGTGACCACTCAACCCCCCACCACGCGCAGGGCCAGGCTCCTGGCGGTCCTCGGCGCCGCGGTCCTCGGCCTCGTCGCCGCGCTGATCCCCTCCCCCGCGTCGGCGCACGGCTCGACGATGATGCCGGGCGCGCGAACGTACCTGTGCTACCTCGACCTCCAGCGCAACATGAGCACCCAGATGCCCACCAACCCCGCCTGTGCGGCGGCGGTACGGGCGACCGGCACCACCCCGCTGTACAACTGGTTCGCCGTCCTCGACTCCAACGGCGGCGGCCGTACCACCGGCTACATCCCGGACGGGCAGCTGTGCAGCGGCGGCAACCGGGGGCCGTTCAACTTCTCCTCCTATGACGCGGTCCGCACCGACTGGCCGATCACCCACCTCACCTCCGGCTCCAACATCGAACTGCGGCACAGCAACTGGGCGCACCACCCCGGGACGTTCAACGTGTACATCACCAAGCAGGGCTGGGGCGGCGGCGCCCTGCGCTGGAGCGACCTGGAGCAGATCAACTCGGTGACCAACCCGCCGCAGCGCGGCAACGTCGGCTCGGAGAGCGGTCACTACTACTGGAACGTCCAGCTGCCGCAGCGGACCGGCACGCACATGCTGTACGTGCACTGGATCCGTTCCGACAGCCAGGAGAACTTCTACTCCTGCTCGGACATCGTCTTCGACGGCGGCAACGGTCAGGTCACCATGGGCTCCGGCGAGACGCTGAGCGCCGAGGAGATCAACGAACTGGCCGACACCGCCGAGGCGGCAGCCGCGGTCTCCGCGCCGGGGCACGCCGACCACACGGACCACGGCGCGCACGCGGACCACGCGGCGACCGGAGCCACGACGACCGGCGCGAGCGCCGGCGCGGGCCTGCGGACGCTGGTGGCCGCGCTGTTCTGATCCGACCCGGCACCATCCCACGCGCCCGGCCCGGCGGAGCCACCCCTCCGCCGGGCCAGGGCGGCTGCCGGGTCAGGGGGGCGGTTCGTTCCCCGGCCTGCGCCGGACGAGCGGGAGTTCGCGGGCCAGCACGGAGAAGTGCCGCTGGCCGTACCAGGACGCGTGGTTGCCGATCACGATCAGCCGGCGCTTCGCGCGACTGACGGCGACGTTGAGGAGGTTGGGCTTGGACGCGGCCCAGCGCCGCGATCCCGCCGCGTCGGGGTGGGTACCGAGGATCACGATCACCACATCCGCCTCCTTGCCCTGCGCGGTGTGGACGGTGCCGACGCGCCGGCGCGGCACGGAGTCCCGAAGGAGGTCCGCCGCCTGCCGGGCCACCTCGCGGAACGGGCTGATGACGTACAACTGATCGGCGCTGAGCCCTCGTTCCCGCAGCTCCGCGACCGCTTCGACCAGTGCCGCGCCCTCGGCAGGTATCCACTTGCCGGCGGCTTCCTGGGAGCGCACATCCCACCAGAAGCTGTCCTTGGGCGGACGGAACTCGCCGCGGTCCCCGACCCCGTGGACCATCAGTCCGTCGTAGGCGATCTCATTGCTGATGGTGAACATCGGGTCGTCGCAGCGCCGGTGGACCCGCAGCGGGGAACCCACCCATACCTGCGTCGAACCGTCCGGGAGCGCCGCCGGCAGCGTGGTGCCCCAGCGCCCGAGGCGGTCGGCGACCTGCTGGGCCGAGGTCCAGGACGGCACCCACTCCTGAGCGACCCGATGGTGTTCGCGCAGCCGCTGCTGCGCGGTCCAGGGCAGGACGACGACGGGCTCCAGTTGCAGCGGGTCGCCGACCAGCACGGCCCGGCTGCTGCGCCACAGCGCCCCCACCGGCGCTTGCGGGGAAGCCTGTCCCGCCTCGTCGATGAACAGCCACCCGAGGTCCTCCCGGCCCAGGCCGGCGAAGAGCCGGTCGCACGAGGCGAAGGTGGTGGAGACGACGGGGACCGTCAAGAACAGGTTCTGCCAGCAGGCGCGCACCGCCGCCGGGTCCAGATCCTTCGGCGCGTCCCCGCCGACCAGGTCCATGGTCGCCCGCAGGTTCTTGACCATGATGTCGCCCGCCGCGCCCAGAAACGCCCGGTGCAGCCGCAGCGCCTCCAGGAACAGCCGGGTGCGGGCCGCCGTGAACTCCTCGTCGGCCCAGGGGGCGCTCTTCTCCCGGCGTTCGATGGTGCTCCGGTCGGCGCCCGGCAGGTAGTCGGCGCGGTCGGGGACGTGCGCGCCCCAGCGCTCCCTCGCGTCGCGGACGAGCCGCGCCATGGTGGCGACCCGGTGCTGCTGAGCCTGCCACGTGTCCACCGCGTGCTGGGCGGCTTCCGCCTCCCGGTGCAGGGCGTCGTGGTGGGCGCGGGCCAGGGACGCCGCTTCGGTGGCGGTATGGACTTCGGCGGTGAGGCGTTCGTACTCCTGCTGCCAGACGCGGTTGGTACGGCCGCCGGTGAACAGGCCGTGCAGCAGGCCCGGCCGCCCCGCCTGGTGGTCATGACGCTCCGAGCGGCGTTCTCTCTCCCGCTCCTCCAGGTGCTGGACCTGGTGCCTTGCCGTCGTGGCGCGGCGGCGCAGACCGGGAAGCGCGGCCCTGAGCGGCTCGGTCCGGCGGGTGGTGTCCGCGAGCTCCCGTTCGGCCGCGGCGAGTTCGGTGAGTGCCTGGGCGACCCGCTGCCGTTCGTCCCGCAGGCGTTCGACCGTGCGCCACTGCGCCGCGAACCGTCCGGCGGCGGCGGCCCAGTCGATGGGGCCGGCCGGGTTCTCGTCCTGTCCCGTCAGGGCGTGCACCAGACCCCGCTTCGTACGCGTGGCTCGGGTGCCGCCGCCGGGGCCGGGGCGCTTCTGCCGCAGGTTGCCCCACCAGAAGCTCTGCACGAAGTCGTTGCGGTTCTTGCGGTTGCCGAGCCGGGCCGCGATGGCTCCCCATGCCGGGGCGCCGTCCAGCATCAGGCTTGCCTGCTCGGCCAGGTAGCCGGCCTCCTCGTGCCATTCCTCGGCGATGGCGTCCCGGGCGGGGATCTCCTCGGTGATGTTCTCCACCGCGCCGTTGTTCGCCGAGGCCACCACCATGGCGAAGCCGGTGAGGGGTGATTTCAGCTCCCGTACGGAGCGGGAGTACTGCTGGCCCCGCCACTTGTGGGTCTTCCCGAAGGCGTCCCGGGGGTCGCGCAGGCCGGCGAGGGCGTGGGCGCGCTCGGTGACCAGGGCGGCGATGGCATCGCGCAGCATGGTGGTCTTGCCCGTTCCCGGTGGGCCGTTCACCGAGAACAGACCATCGGCGGGGAGGAGTTCGCCGAGCATCCGGTTGACCGCGAACTGCTGGCTGAGCACCAGCGGCCGGTCGGACGCCGACGGCCACCGCCCCATGGGGATACGCGCGGGGGCCACCCCGGCCAGGATCTCTTCCGGGTGTTCGCGTACGTCGAGGCGCCGCGTGACATCGATGCGGTCGGCTTCGGTCAGATACGTCGCCAGCGCTCGGCCGGCTCTTCCCTGCCGCAGTTCGGCGCCGACCTTCTCCAGGTCATCGGCGATGAAGCTGTTGAGGAAATCCGTGCCGGTGGACTCGTCCGCCCGGTCCTCGCGGATTTGTACGCTCTTCACCCGGGCGGCGTCGGGAACAAGATCCGCTGTTACTCCGAACCGCTCGGCGAGCCAGGCGGTGAAGGCCGCGATGGCCCGGACCGTTACGGGGTGGGTGCCCAGGTTCTGCGCCGCCTGCCCACCGGAGGGGGCGTCGTCCCCGGTGTCCGTTTTACCGGAGTCGTCGCCACGGACGAGATCGACGGCCCCGCGGGTGAACGTCTCGGCGGCCTCTCCGGCGGCGGATTGCGCGGCCCGGCCGACGACACCCCCTATGGCCTGGCCGACCGCACCGCGCGCGAGTTCGCCCACCCCCGAGACCAGTCCACCGCTCAGCGCGTCGCCGACCAGTCGTCCCGCCGTCGCCAGAAAGCCTCCGGAGCCGGAGCCGCCACCTTCCACCGTGAGCTTTCCGTCGCCGAGGTCGAGCATGCGCCGCTCGCAGAACTCGGCCTCGTCGGGGAAGCCGTCGAGCCATCGGGCGTCGGCCGGACCGGGTGATCTGGTGCGGCCGGTCGCCCAGGCGCAGGTCGAGAAACCGACGGAGTCCCGCAGCAGCAGGCCGTGCTGGCTGACGCTGAAGGACAGCAGAGCGCTGTCGCCGGACAGCCGGCCGTCGCGGTCTTCGGCGGCGGTGTCGGGAAACACGTCCGCGAGCACGTCGCGTACCCGCTCGATGCCGAAGACCCCGCAGTAGACGGTGTGCTGCCAGACATGCCCGGCGCGAGGGGGCGGCAGCGAGCCGGGCTCCTCCCAGGGCAGTGGCCGCCCCGGCCTGACGGCGGCCACTCTTTCGCCGTGGTTGACGGCGGGCACGTTCTGGGGGCTGAACAACTCGACCGCTCGCCAGAACCGTACGACGTCCGCCGCGCGCCTGTGCTCCCCCGGCCTCGCCGCCACCGGACCCCCTCCATCGACACCCATCGCCCCGGCCGGCCGGCGCGGGCGGGATTCCCGTACCGGCGGAACCGTCCATCATGCCGGTTCGGGCACGTTGATGGGGTGGTTCACGGAAAATGATCACCGCCGGGGCGGCTGCCGGGTCAGGGGGTGGTGCGTTCGGTGAAGACCTCGCGGGCCGCGGTGATGCCGTTGATGGCGGCGGGGAAGCCGGCGTAGACGGCCATCTGGAGGATGGTTTCCACGACTTCTTCCTCGGTGCCGCCGACATTCAGCAGGCCGTTCACATGGACTTTCAGCTGGGGGCGGGCGGTGCCCAGGGCGGTGCAGGCCGCGATGGTGACGATTTCGCGGGCGTGCAGGTCGAGGCCGGGGCGGAGGTAGATGTCGCCGAAGGAGAATTCGATGATGTAGCGGGCGAGATCGGGGGCGATGTCCGCCAGACTCTTGATGACCGCTTCGCCCGCCTCGCCGTCGATTTCCGCCAGGGCCTGCCAGCCCCTGTCGTACCGGGATTCCGTGCTTTGCGGTTCGGGCTGCGCGGCGTTCTCCGCGGGCTCTTCCGGGCCGGCCGCCTCGAAGATCTCCTTTGCCACGGTCAGGGCGTTGATCGTCGCCGGGAAGCCCGCGTAGATCACCACGTGCATGATCGCCTCGGTGATCTCGCGGCGCGAGCAGCCCACGTTCAGGGCGCCGTTGATGTGGAATCTGAGCTGCGGCAGCGCGTGGCCGAGCGCCGTCAGGGCGCCGATGGTGGCCAGTTGGCGCTGCCGCAGCGTCAGGGTGGGGCGGGCGTAGATGTCGCCGTACGGGAACTCGACCGTGAACCTGCCCAGGTCCGGGGCCACGTCGGAGAAGCTGTCGAGCACCGACGGGTGCTCCTCGCCGGCCAGTTCGCGCAGGATGCTCAGGCCGTCGCCGAAGCGGTCGCGGTCGCCGTCGTTCGCTGCCATGGTCGAATCGCTCCTTGTACGGCGTGCGGTCAGTTCCGCCGCCGGCTGAGTTCGGGGAATTCCGGGTGGGTGGCCATGATCCCACCCTCGCCCCAGCGATTCTGCGGGATCTCCTGAATCACCACCGCGATTTTGTCCAGCGGTGCGCCCGTCACCTTATGGGTGGCTTTGGTGATCTCCTCGATCAGCTCCTGACACTTCTCATCGGTCTGATTCGGCCAGGTCGTCACGGTGATAAAGGGCATGTATCGCTCCTATGCTTGTGTTGCGAACTCGTGAAATCCGGGGGTCCGCAGTTTCAACTGCGCGTGAATGTCGCCGCCCAGCCCGTACCGGCCGATCGCGCCGCCGTAGCTGGTCTGGTAGCTCATCCACAGCACGATGACGTTGATGATCCGGTTGCCGCCGGGGGTCACCGGGAACGGGTCCGGCAGGGTCGCGGCGTACGTGGCGGCGCCGGTGGGGTCCGTCACGAACACGTTGGGGATGCCCAGGGGTCCTGGCCGGGTGGGGCCGGCCGGGTCGAGGTCGTGTTCGCGCAGCGACATCACCGTATAGAGGCTGTTGGGGATCATGCCGGTGCATCGCATACGGAAGTCGGCGCTGCGCCGGTCCGCCGCCAGGGTCACCTCCAACTCGCCCCGGGCCCGCAACCATTGGCCATAAGTGATCGGTTCCGTGACTTTCGGGCCGTCCGCCGCCCGCAGATCCGGAATCGGCGCGCGGTGCAGCGGATAGCTGGGCCGCACCTCCCGCGCCGCGTCCGGCCGCTGCTCCGGGGCGAAGACCATCGGGTAGTTGGTGCACGGCAGCGGGAGGGGAAGGGTGTACAGCACCATGTCCTCATCGCCCGCGCCGTCCGGCGCCAGCTCGCGGACGATGGTGTACGGCACCTGCTCGCCGAACGGCGGCAGTTCGCTCTTGGCGCTCACGATCGCCGCGCCCCACGAGCGTTCCCCGCCCTCGCGGTTGAGCATGCCGAGGACCACGAAGTCGCCGTCCTCGTTCATGATCTCGCTCGGCGGGTAGGGCGGGCCCTGCGTGGTGAGGTCCAGTTGATACGTGGTCATCGGGCGGTCCGCTCCGTTCGTGGGAAGCCGAAGAGGGCGAGGGCCAGCGCCCCGGCGATGGCGGCGGCGCCGGTGGCGGTCACCGCCGCCCAGCCACCCGCCGACCACACCGGGCCGAGCGCGGCGGTGGACAGCGAGCCGGCCAGCAGGCACACCAGCATGTAGAGCGAGGAGGCGGCGCCCTTGCGCTCCGGCGGGGCGGCCCGGGCCAGCAGCACCAGCACGGCCGGCTGGCAGGAGAACACCCCGAGGAAGACCAGGAGTACCCCGGCCGTCAGCGGTACGGCGCCGGTCGCCACGCCCAGTACGGCGATACCGGCCGCCACCAGGCCCAGGCCGAGCAGCACCATCCGCCGGGCGCCGATCCGGTTGCTCAGCCGGCCGGCCAGCGGGGCGCCGGCCACGCCGATCAGCCCGGCGAGGCTGACGGCGCCGATCGCGCCCGCCCCGTACCCGAAGGGTTCGCCGCGCAGCCGGTAGGTGAGGAAGGTGATGACGCCGAGGTAGCCGAAGAACAGCAGCGCGCCGACCGCCAGCGGGCGCAGCACCTGGGGGTGGGTCAGCATCCGGGCCGCCGCGGCGTAGGCCCCGGTCAGGGGTTGGGTGCTGCCCGCCTGGCCCGGTGCGGCCGGCAGCCGGGTGATCGCCGCCGCCGCTGCCAGGTTCAGCAGCGCCAGCAGCAGCATCGCCTCCCGCCAGCCCGCCCAGCCGGCCACCACGCCGGTGAAGGACCGCCCCAGGGTGATGCCCGCGACCGTCGCGCCGATGATCAGTCCGAAGTACAGGCCGGTCTGCCCCGGCGGCGCGATCCTGGGCAGCAGCGCGATCATCGCCGCCGGTACGGCCGCCGCCGCGATGCCCGCCACCGTGAGCAGCGCGGCGAACAGCGGCAGGTTCGGCGCCATGGCCGCCGCCGGGAGCAGGACGGCGACGGCCAGCGCGCCCGTCCCGCCCAGCACGGTGGTACGCACCCGGTCGGTCAGCGGCCCGAACACGAAGAACGCCAGCGCGTAGGCGAGGCTGGTGACGGTGAACGCCAGCCGTACGCGCTGCGCGTCGCCGCCCAGCGAGGCGGCGATCTCGGGGAAGACCGGCTGGGTCAGATACACGGTGGACACCGCGCAGCAGGTGGCCGCCGCCGCGATCAGCGGGGCGCGTACCCCGCTGCCCGGCGGCGCGGGCGCCGCCGTCGTGCTCGCCGCGAGCGCCGTCATCACACCGCCACCGAGGCGCCGCCGTCGACGGTGATCGACGCGCCGTTGATCTGGGCGGCGCCCGGCGAGACGAGGAACGCCACCGCCGCCGCCACATCGGCCGGCGAAGGCAGCCGCCCGTACGGGGTCTTGGCGGCGAAGTCCGCGCCGGTCGCCTCGGCCGTGCCGCCGAAACGGCGCGCCAGGTCCTCCAGGGTGCGCGACCACAGCGGGGTGTCGGTGGCGCCGGGGTCCACGGTGTTGACGCGCAGTCCGTGTCCGCCCAGGTCGCGGGAGATGGCCTTGGCGAAGGCGCCGAGGCCGGCGTTGACGGTGCCGTTGATGACGAACAGCGGGTCGGGTTCGCGGCGGAAGGAGCCGTTGATGAAGACGATCCGGCCGCTGCCGCGCGCCACCATGGCGCGGGCGACCGTACGGGTGAGCCGGACCGCGCCGAGCAGCTTGCCGCCGATGGTGGTGTCCCACAGTTCGTCGGTGGTCTCCAGCAGCGGGGCGACCGGGCCGTCGCCGGCGGCGTTGACGAGGATGTCGATGCGGCCGAACCGGTCCAGGACGGTGGTGACGCCGGCCGTCACCGAGGCGGGGTCGTTGATGTCGAGGACGACGGGCACCGCCTCGCCCGGCCCGTCGAGTTGCTTGCGGGCGGCGTCCAGCCGGGCGGCGTCGCGGCCCAGGAGGACCACGGTGGCGCCGTCCCGGGCGAGGCGTTCGGCGATGGCGCCGCCGATGCCGCCGGTGGCGCCGGAGATCACCGCGATGTCGGGGTTCTTGTCCGTCATGGGGCTGCTTCCCTTCTCGCTCACGCTCCCGCTCACGCCGTCACGCGGGCGTAGATCCGGGTGTACAGGCCCCGGTCGGTGATGTAGGTGTCGCCGGCCTGCCGGACGATCTCCTGGTAGGCGGGGGAGGTGAACACCGCCTGGTAGGCGTCGGGTGCGACGGAGAAGCCGGACACGAACAGCACGCCGGGCTCGGTGGACAGCAGCGAGTGGTAGGCGAGGAAGACCTCGACCTCGTCGTTCTCCCGTACCACCTCGAAGATGGTGCGGTCGCGCCAGGCGCGGTAGCCGTCGTACACCGGGGGCTTGACCTCGACATGCCGCAGCTGGAGGTAGGGGGTGGCGGGCAGCGGGTCCCCGGTGTCCTTCGGGGCCTCGACGAACTCGACGACCTGGCGGCGGAAGTCGCCGGCCAGCAGCGGGGCGAGGGCGTCGGCCGCGGCGCGGTGGGCGGCGGCGTGCTCGGCGATCTGCCCGGTGCCGGTGAGCGGGGTCAGCTCGACCAGCAGGCCGTCGTCGTCCAGGGAGCGGTACAGGACGGCGTCGGGGGTGGTGGGGTGGGCGGTCCAGGTCTCGACGGCCTTGTCGATCGCGTCGGCGGCGACCGGGACTTCGGTGACGAGCAGCAGCGGTGCGGACATGGCGGGTCTCCTTCGGTGTGCGGTCAGTGGGCGGTGGTGGCGAGGACGCCGCTGACCGCGCGGGCGGCCTTGCGGCGTTCGATGGCGGCGATCCGGTCGGTGGGCAGCGCGGAGAAGCCGATCTCCCCGGCGGCCACCGGCCTGCCGCCCTGGGCGAGTTCGACGCGCAGCGCGAACTCCAGCTGCTGGTCGGGGCGCTCCAGGTTCAGTTCGCGGACGGTGCCGCCGATCTCGGCGGGCAGCGGGAAGAGGAAGCTCGCGAAGTCCAGCCGCACCGAGTTCCACACGATGTAGTAGCTGGTCAGCGGCCAGCGGTCGCGGTAGCCGTGCTCGAAGACGCCGAGGAACAGCTGGCGGGCGGCCTCCACGATGACCATGCCCTGGACGTGCTCGCCGGTCTGGTGGTCCAGCAGCAGCTCGTTGTCGCCGTGCACCCGGATGCCGGCGGTGTACGTGTGGTCGCCGGTGCGCCGCAGGCCGGCCAGCAGCACGTTGTCGGCGCTGCGCTTGTGGACGATGTCGCGGCCGACCGGCTCCAGGCCGGCGTCGGCGAACCGGATGCGGCCGGCCAGGCCACGGCGGTCGATGGCGGCCTGGAGATAGGCGCGTTCGAAATCGCCGACGCCCTGCCCCTCGTACAGCCGGATGCCGTTCTCCGCCGTGTCGTACCGGCCCGAGCCGATGTCGGCGGCGAGCGCGGATACGGTACGGACCGCGCCGGGGCCGGCGAATCCGCTGAAGCGATCCGCGACCACCATGACATGCGTGCTCATTTCCCGTTCCCCTCCTGGAAATAGCGTTGTAACCTGAATGCGGGAAACCCGCGGGAAGCCCGCCGATCATCCTCCTTTCCGCTTTCCCCGGCCACAACGGGGAAGAGTGGGGTAGCCCTTCGGGCAGACCGCTCGATATCCGCAGCCGGTGTCGCTGGAGAGCACGTTGACGCCGATTTGAATTCCGCGCTTCCATGGCTTCCGGATTCTCAGGAGGAGATGACGGATATGGCCTTGACGCAGCGGGCGGCGGTGCTCGCCGGAATCGGCTCGTGGCTGCCGCCCCGGGTGATAACGAATGAGGAATTGGCGGGCGAGCTCGATACCAGCGACGCGTGGATCCGTACCCGCACCGGTATTGGCGCCCGGCATGTGATCGACGCCGGGATGGCCACCTCGGATCTGGCGGTGGAGGCCGGGGTACGGGCGCTGAAGTCGGCGGGCGCGGCCGAGGCCGACGCCGTACTGGTGGCGACCACCACCCCGGACCGGCCGTGCCCGGCGACCGCGCCCGAGGTGGCGTCCCGGCTGGGGCTCGGCACGGTGCCGGCCTTCGATGTGTCGGCGGTGTGCAGCGGGTTCGTGTACGGGCTGGCGGTGGCCGCCGGGCTGATCGCGGCCGGCTCGGCGCGGCGGGTGCTGCTGATCGGCGCCGACGCGTACTCCACGATCCTCGACCCGGCGGACCGCACCACCCGGGCGGTGTTCGGGGACGGGGCGGGCGCGGTGGTGCTGCGCGCCGGGGAGGCGGCCGAGGAGGGCGCCGTGGGGCCCTTCGACCTGGGCAGTGACGGCACGTTCGCCGATCTGATCACCGTGCCGGGCGGCGGCTCGCGGCAGCCGGAGGGCGGCGACCGGTACTTCCGGATGCAGGGCCAGAAGGTGTTCCGGCGGGCGGTGGCGCAGATGGCGGCGTCCTCGCGGGAGGTGCTTGAGCGCTCGGGGTGGACGGTCGGGGAGGTGGACCGGGTGGTGGCGCACCAGGCGAATCAGCGGATTCTGGACGCGGTCGCCGCCGAACTCGGGGTGCCGGGCGAGCGGGTGGTCTCCCAGATCGAGCGGGTGGGCAACACCTCGGCCGCCTCGATCCCGCTCGCGCTGGCCGACGCGGCGCGGGCCGGCGGGCTGCGGCCGGGGCACCGGGTGCTGCTGACGGCGTTCGGCGGCGGGCTGACCTGGGGTTCGACGGTGCTGCGCTGGCCGGATGTCACGCCGGTCACCGGCTGAGCGAGAAAGTCCAAGAGATGACGGAGATACGAGAGGTGAACGGCATGGATCAGGTTGTGCGGGAGAAGGTTACGGGAATCCTCATGAATAATTTCGAGGTGAATGCGGCGGCCCTCGACCGCGATCCGACGCTGGATGATCTGGCCTTCGACTCGCTGACCATCGTGGAGCTGGCGACGGCGCTGGAGAAGGCGTTCGACACCCCCGTCGACGAGGACGAACTCTCCACCGAGCTGACCGTTTCCGGGCTGCTGCGGCTGGTGCTGGAAAAGGCGTCGGCGGGGACGGCGGCGCGCGGCTGAGCCGAGCCGGCGAGCGTTCCGTATACGAAACCGGAACGGCGCGCGGGGCGTTCACGGACAGCGTGGTCCGTACGCTCTTGCGCTGGAGTGCACTCCATTTTGTATGTTGTTTACCTACCGGGGATTACGGTCCCCTTCCTTTCTGCCCCGAGGTGGTCATGCGTCCCTTACTTCCGCGCCTTGTCGTGGCCGGCCTGCTGGTGACCTGCGCGACGGCGTGCGGCGGCGGATCGGACGGCGGTGGTACGAACGCCGACAGCCGTACGGAGCCGGCCGTCTCGTCCCCGCCCGCGCCGCCCGGCGACGGTGACGGCGACGGAGACGGCGACGCCGGTACGGACTCGGGGTCGGACGTCTGGCACGGGCAGAGCGGCTTCTCCTCGCCGACCGGCATCGCCTTCGGCCCCGACGGCTCGGTGTATGTCTCCAACTGGTCGGCGGGCACGGTCGAACGCATCGCCGCCGACGGCACCCGTACCACCTACGCCGATGGTCTCGGCTCCCCCGCCGGGCTGGCCGTGGACGCGGCCGGCGACCTGTTCGTCGCCGACTACAGCCGCGATGTGATCCACCGGGTGACCGCGCCGGGCGAGGTGAGCGAGTTCGCCGCCGGGTTCCACACCCCCACCGGGATCAGCTTCGACGCGGGCGGCCACCTGCTGGTCACCAACCGGGCCACCGATGAGATCGTGCGGGTGGCGCCGGACGGCGCGGCCGAGGTGATCGCGAGCGGGCTGCACACCCCGGTGGGCGTGGCAGAGAACGCCGACGGCGAGATCTTCGTGTCGAACTATGTGGGCGGCGAGATGTCCCGGGTCGACCCGGACGGCACGGTGCGGACCTTCTCCACGGACTTCGACGGCCTCGGGGTCGGTCTGGTGGTGGCCGGGGACAACGAGCTGTATGCCGTGGACCGGGCGGCCGGCGCGATCAAGCGGGTGGCCGCGGACGGCAGCACCGAGGCGGTGCTGACCGGTCTGAACTCCCCGGTCGCGCTCGGGGTGGACGCGGCGGGCGGGCTGGCCACCGCCACCTGGGGTGATGCCACGCTGTACGCGGTGCCGCTGGACTGAGTCCCCTTGCCCCGGCCGCCGCCCGGCCGCCGCCCGCCCCGCCCGCCCCGCCGCGCCTCACATGGCGCGCGCGTATCTCTCGTACAACCCTTCTCTGAGCGCTCTGGAGACGGCGAGGGTGCGGTTGTTGCAGTCCATCTTGGCCAGGATGTTGGCGACCAGCCGCTTGGCGCCGTGCTCGGAGATCTGGAGCCGGCGCCCGATCTGCTTGTTGCTCATGCCGTCCACCATGAGGACCAGGGCCTGCTGCTCGCGCGGGGTGAGCCGCAGTTGGGCGCGGGCCGGCTCGGTGCGCTGGGTGGCCAGCACCAGCAGATCGTGGGCGAGCTCCGGGGGGATGGCGACCTGTCCCTGGGCGACGGCGGCCAGGGCCTTGTTGAGGGTGGTCTCATTCACGTTGCTGATCTTCATGAAGCCGGCTCGCAATCCTGTCACCTTGGGCAATTCCACCAGGCCGTCATCGTCGATGAGCAGCATGATCTTCGCGCCGCGCTCCTCACGCAGCCGTAACTCGGCGGCGGTGGCCTCCTCGACCTCGCCGAGCAGGGCGATCAGCACATCGCCGGCGCCGAGCCCGGCGGTCAGCGCGCCGCCGAGCCCCGGTACGGTGCGCAGCTCGACGGCGGGCGGCAGTTGGAGCATGCGTTCGACGCCGTAGCGGAGCAGGCCGTTTCCGATGCCGATCACGACTCTACGGGCGTTGATTTTTTCGGGCTCTCGGTGATTCTCGCTCTGACTGCCCCTTACACCCAACACGGTTCTCCCCGTCCGTTTGAGATGGCGCATCACGGTCTGTGGTCAACCCTTCAAGGCTACTCCAAGGGTTGGAAAAGTACCGGCCAAATATTCGGATGTGACGTGGGTCACCGGGAATTCTGTCGGAGAAGTCAAACAATCCGTAACGCCCGGGAAATAACGTTGCGTTTACGCGAAGGGCACCGAGGAAACTCCCGGCCAATTAATGCGGTACGGAATGGGTCGCGCGGTCGGCCGGCGGCCCGGCGGGGAGTTCGGGCAGGACGGTCCAGCCGAACCGTCCCGCGTGCGCCAGCAACGCCGGGTCGGCGCCCGCCACCACCCGGGGGTGGCCCACCTGGGCCAGCATGCCCAGGTCGGACAAGTGGTCGCCGTACGCGTAGCAGTCGGCGGCGGCCAGCCCGAGCCGGTCGATGGCGGCGGCCACCGCCGCGCCCTTCGCCGGGCCGATCATCGGCCGTACCACCTCGCCGGTGAGCAGGCCGGCCGCGTCGGTCACCGGCTCGGTGCACAGCAGCAGCTCCGCGCCCAACTCCGCCGCCAGTGGATCCAGTACGGGGCGGAACGAACCGGAGACCAGCGCGACCACGGCCCCCGCGGCGCGGTGCCGGCGCAGCTCCGCGGTGACGGCCGGCACAAAAGCGTCCGGGGTGGCCCGGTACGCGGCGTACCAATCCCGCCCGGCCGCATCGAGATCGGCCTGCGCAATACCCCGGAACAACCGGTAGTAAGCGCGGTTCACTTCACTTCGGTCGGCCGTCTCGGCAAGCGCTCTCAGCTCACCCATGGTCTTCTCGTACGCACCGCCGGAATCACCGTGCCGCGCCATCCAGAAACGCAGAAACGCGAACATGCTCTTGGTCCTGATGACCGTCTCATCGACATCGAAAAATGCCGCCGTTCCGCTTCGCATACCATCGCCTCACCCTGCGGATGACAATAGACCCGCCAATTCTGCCCAGCAGCAACGCGCGAAGACAGACCAACTTCGGCATGCCCTATCGGCTACGCCGCCGGTGAAACCGGCGGGTAGCTCCGCTCCATACGCCCTCGTACACCTCGTACGCCTTGTACGCCGGGAGCGCACGCCGGGCGCCCAACCGGCCCGACACACCTCTGAGACCCCATCGTTATGGCCCGGTCAGCAACGAAGGGACCGGTCCGCGCATCTTTACTACTGAGACCTACGAAACCTTCAGGGGGACATGGTGCGCTCCGCGCTCATGCACAGATCTTCCGTCGCCGTCGCGGCCCTCGCCGCCGCGGCTCTGCTGCTGACCGGATGCGGTGGCCAGGGCAAGCCCGACGACAAGGCAGCCGATCCGCCCGCGACCTCGGCTCCCGAGACGGACCAGGTGGACGACAAGCCGGCCGACGACGAGCCCGAGGAGGAGACCGAGCCCGAGGAGGAGGTCGTCCTCGACTACGGCGACGAGTCGGATCAGGTACGGGAGTTGCAGGCGCGGCTCGCCCAGCTGGAGCACTTCGCCGCCGATCCGACCGGCTTCTACGGCGATGTGACGGTCGGCGCGGTCGCCGGCTTCCAGGAGGCGCAGGAGCTGGAGGTCTCGGGCACCGTCTTCGAGAGCACCTGGGCCGCCCTCACCGAGCTGAGCACCGACCCCAGCCAGCAGGAGCTGTACCCGCCGCAGATCGTCATGGGTTACGGCGACAACACCGACCAGGTGCGCGAGCTCCAGGCCCGGCTGATCCAGCTCGACCACTTCGACGAGAAGCCCACCGGCTACTACGGCGATGTCACCTCTGCCGCCGTCCGCGCCTTCCAGTCGGCGGCCGGCATCGAGGCGACCGGCCAGGTGGACGAGGCCACCTGGACCGCGCTGAAGGACCGGACCAGCAAGCCGGCCCGGGACGACATGTTCCCGCCGATCGAGGTGCCGGAGGTCGAGACCCCCGCCAACCTGGACGAGCGCTGCATGACCGGGCGCGCGCTGTGCATCTCCAAGACCACCAGCACGCTGTCCTGGGTCATCGACGGCACGGTGCGGATGACGATGGACGTACGGTTCGGCACCGAGGAATACCCCACCCGTGAGGGCCAGTTCGACGTCTACTGGAAGTCCCGCAACCACCACTCCACGCTGTACGACTCCCCGATGCCGTACGCGATGTTCTTCGACGGCGGCCAGGCCGTGCACTACTCGGAGAACTTCGCCGCCAACGGCTACAACGGCGGCTCCTACGGCTGCGTGAACGTCCGGGACGAGGCTGCGCTGTCCACCCTCTTCGACGAGGTGCGCGAGGGCGACAAGGTCATCGTCCACTGGTGACGTAGCACCAGCACGGCTCAGTGATGGAAAGCGGGGCGCTGCTCGGCTGTGGCCGCCGGATGGCGGGCCAGCTCGGCCAGCGCCCCGCGCATGTCCTGAAGCAGCAGCGTGGTCAGATCGCGGCTGACCCCGTGCCGTACCACCACCCGTTGCACCACGGTGTCCTGGCGGCCGGCCGGCAGCGGATAGGTGGGCACCTGCCAGCCGCGCAGCCGCAGCCGTTCGGCCAGGTCGTACAGCGTCCACGAACTCGTACGGTCCGGCGCGAGCGTCCAGCACACCACCGGCAGCCCGGCCCGCCCGTCGTGCAGCACCCGGAACGGGCCCAGCGCGGCGATGCCGTCCGCGAGCGCGACGGCGGTGTCCGCGCAGGCGCGCTGCACCGCCTGGTAGCCGGCCCGGCCAAGCCGCAGCAGGTTGTAGTACTGCGCGACGATCTCGCCGCCCGGCCGGGAGAAGTTGAGCGCGAAGGTCGGCATGTCGCCGCCCAGATAGTTCACGTGGAAGACCAGTTCGGCCGGCAGTTCCTCGGCGTCCCGCCACACCACCCAGCCCACCCCCAGCGGGGCGAGGCCGAACTTGTGGCCCGAGGAGTTGACGGACTTCACCCGCGGCACCCGGAAGTCCCACTTCAGACCGGGCTGGAGGAACGGCGCGACAAAGCCGCCGCTGGCCGCGTCCACATGGATCGGGACGTCCACCCCGGTCCGTACGGCGAGCGCGTCCAGGGCGGCGGCGAGGTCCGCCACCGGCTCGTAGGCGCCGGTGAAGGTGACCCCGAGCGTGGCGACCAGCCCGATGGTGTTCTCGTCGCAGTACGCGGCGAGTTGCGCCGGGTCGGTGGTGGTACGGCCCGGCAGCAGCGGGATCTGCCGCAGCTCGACATCGAAGTAGCGGGCGAACTTCTCCCAGCACACCTGCACCGGCCCGCACACCAGGTTCGGCCGGTCGGCGGGCAGCCCGGCGGCGGCGCGCCGGGCCCGCCAGCGGCGGTGCAGGGCGAGTCCGCCCAGCATCGCCGCCTCGCTCGACCCGGTGGTGGAGCAGCCCACGGCGGCGGCGCCGTGCGGGGCGTGCCACAACGCGGCCAGGATGTGGACGCAGCGCGACTCCAGCTCGGCGGTCTGCGGGTACTCGTCCTTGTCCACCATGTTCTTGTCGAGGGTGTCCGTCATGAGGGCCTGGACCTCGGGCTCGGACCAGGTGGTGCAGAAGGTGGCCAGGTTCTGCCGGGAGTTGCCGTCCAGGGCCAGCTCGTCGCGGATCAGCTGGTACGCCTCGCGGGCGGGCATCGGCCCCTCGGGGAGCGTGTAGCGCGGCAGCGCCCGGCCGCTGCCGGGCAGCGCGTACAGATCGTCGGCCTGGTTCGTACGCTCCTGGGTCACGCGGTGGAGGGGCACCCTCCCACGCTGCGGGCGGCGCGCGGCGCGCGCAACCCGCCCGCGCCACAAGGGCGCCGGACGGGTGATGATGACGGGTATGCGCTACATCATCATCGGAGCGGGAGCGGTCGGCGGAGCCATCGGCGGGCGGTTGCACGAGGCGGGTCACGAGGTTGTCCTCGTGGCGCGCGGTGCCCACTACGCGCAACTGCGCGACGGCGGACTTCGGCTGCGTACCCCTGACGCCTCCCTCACCCTTCCCATACCGGCCGCCGACGGACCGGAGGCGGTCGCGCTGCGGCCGGGCGATGTGCTGGTCCTGGCCGTCAAGACGCAGGACAGCGTGGCCGCGCTGGACGCCTGGGCCGGGCGCCCGGTCGAGGGCGGCGGCACGGCCGGCGAACTGCTGCCGCTGCTGTGCGCCCAGAACGGGGTGGTGAACGAGCGCCTGGCGCTGCGCCGCTTCCGGCAGGTGTACGGGGTGTGCGTGTGGCTGCCGGCGCAGTTCCTGGCGCCGGGCGTCATCACGGCGCCGTGCGCGCCGCTCACCGGGATGCTGCACATCGGCCGGTTCCCGGGCGGTACGGACGAGATGGCGGAGCGGATCGCGGCGGACCTGGAGCAGGCGTATTTCCTGGCCCCGGTGGCGCCGGAGGTGATGCGCTGGAAGTACGCCAAGCTGCTGTCGAACCTGGCGAACGCGGTGGAGGCGATCACCGGCTCGGCGAGCGAGCCGGACTCGGCCGAACTGGCGGCGCGGGCGCGGGCGGAGGGGGTCGCCGTGCTGGAGGCGGCGGGGATCGGGTACGCGAGCGAGGCGGAGCAGGCGGCGCTGCGCGGCGACCGGATGCGGCTGCTGCCGGTGCCGGGCGGCGACCCCGCGCACGGCTCGTCCTGGCAGAGCCTGCGGCGCGGCGCGGGGTCGATCGAGGCCGACTATCTGAACGGCGAGATCGTGCAGCTGGGCCGGCTGCACGGGGTGGCGACACCGGTGAACGAACTGCTCCAGCGCACCGCGAACCGCTTCGCCCGCGACGGCCTGGCCCCCGGCTCACTCCCGGCGGCCGACCTGGGCTAACCAGCCACTTCGGGCAGCCGCTCGGTGAGCCGGGCGTGCCGCTGGCGGGCGGCCTGGGGCGTACCGAGCCCCAGGCCGAAGGCGATCTCCTGCCAGGTGAGCCCGCGCCCCCTGGCCATCTCGATCAGCCCGGCCTCCACCTCCTCCAGGTCGGCCCGGGCGCGCGGCACGAGGGTGAGCGCGGCGGTGATGTCCGCGTGATCCACCTCCGGCTCCCCCTCGGTGGCCAGCGCGGCGCCGCTGAGCAAGAACGCCACCAGCCGCACGGCCTCGTGCGGGGCGAGCACGTACGGATGGGTCTGCCGCGCCCGCTGCGCGTCGTCGGCGGCATGCCGCTCGGCGATCCGGAACAGCGCGGCATGCGAGCGCTGCGCGCGGGCGGCGCCGGGGTCGGGGGGCGTGAAGGGGTCGTCGTGGTCCGTCATGCTCCCACCCTGGCAAGACAATGAACTGTTGTCAACGAATAGCGTTGAACAATTCGTTCACAGCGACGCGCCGCTCGGATCACGGCGGTGCGGGGCGGGCCGCTCAGCCGTCCCCCGCCTCGCGGTAGGCGTGCGGGGTGTGGCCGGTGTGGCGGCGGAAGACCCGGGTGAAGTACGCGCGGTCGCGGAAGCCGACCGCGCGGGCGATGGTCTGGATGTTGTCGTCGCTGTTCCGCAGCCGCGCCTTGGCCTGGCGAATCCGCAGCCGGGTCAGGTAGTCCCACAGGGTCAGCCCGATCTCGCGGTGGAACAGCCGCCCCAGATGGTCCTCGCTCATGCCCGCCGCCCGCGCCACCTGCCAGCGGGTGACGCGCTGCCGGTAGTGCGACTCCAGATAGGCGAGCGCCGCCCGCACCGGCGCGGGCGCCGGTTCGGTGCGCTGGGTCATGGCGGCCAGCAGGGCCGCGGTCTCCGGCTCGGTCAGCACCTCGCGCCCCAGCAGCACCAGCCCCGGATGCGGCTCGGCGCGCCGCACATCGGCCGCCGTGAAGCCGTGGTCGCTGAGCATCAGGACCGGGGTGGCGGCCGGCCCGCCGGTCAGTTCACGGGCCTGATCGACCAGGTCGAAGCCGTCCATGTCGGGCAGTACCCGGTCGGTGATCAGCAGCGCGGGCGGCTGCCCGGCGTCCTCGGCCAGCAGCGCGAGCGCGGTGGTGCCATCGGCCGCGGCCCGTACCGTACGGCCCGGCAGCACGCCGGTGAGCAGCCGGCGCAGCGACTCGCGGCCGGCCGGGGCGGCGGTGGCGATCAGCGCGGGCAGGGTCAGCCCGGGCGGGCGCAGCGCGGTGAGGGTGGCGTGCAGATCGGGCGCGCCGAGGGCGGCGGGGTCGCCCCCGTACAGCAGGAACGGGGTGTGCCGCAGCGCCGGGTGGTCGTGCAGCCTGCTGATCATCGACCACTCCTGGGGGCGGGCGTGGGCGGCGTCCCAGGCGATGGCGGCGGGGCCCGGCGCGGCGGTGAGGGTGGCGAGGTCGTCGTCGGGGTGGAGGCGGTGCGGCAGCAGGCCGTGGCGGCGGGCGAGCGCGGTGAGTTCGGGCGGCGCGGTGGGGGTGGCGGCGGCGATCAGCAGGGTGCGGCCCGGCCCGGGCGCGGGGTCGGCGGCGGGGGCGGGCAGCGGGAGTTCGAGGACGAACGCGCCGTCGGCCGCGCCGAAGCCGAGCGCGCCGCCGTGCAGTACGGCGAGCCGGCGGGCGATGGCCAGGCCGAGGCGGGATCCGGGCTGGCCCGCGGCGAACGGCTGGAAGAGCTGGTCCGCCTCGCCGGGCGGCACCGGCGGCAGGGCGGGGGCGGTGAGCCGCAGCACGAGGTACGGGGGCCGTACGTCGGCGGTCAGCCGGCTGCCGGGACCGGCCGCCGCGCGGTGCAGATTGCCGAGGATCTGCCGCAGTCTGGCCGGGTCGGCGGCGATGGCGGGGAGCCGGCGGGGGAGCCGTACGGTGCACTCCGCACCCCCCGTCTCGATCAGGATCGGTCGTGGATCGATCAGCTGGCGATTGAGATCGAGCGCGTCGATCTCGGAGCGGGACAGATCCAGCAGATCGTCGATCAGCAGCAGCAGCCGCGCGGCGTCCGCGTGCGCCGGGTCGCCCGGCCGGACATGCCGCAGGATCGCCTCGACGGGGGTCCGCAGTTCGTCGGTGGCGTTGTCCAGCAGCCGGGTCTTGCGACGGCTCGCCCGCTCGGCGGCGTCCCGGGCCCGGCGCACCTCCTCGAACAGCCGCACCCCCTTGAGCGCGGCGCTGATCTGGTCGCCCAGCGCCCGGAACAGCGCCCCGTGCCGGGCGGCGGCGTGCCGCGGGCCGGCGTCGAAGAGCGCGTAACCGAGCTGCTCGGCGCCGATGTGCAGCGGTTCGAGGACCGCCGTCCAGCGCTGCTGCCCGCCGCCCGGGACCGGCGGCAGCACCGGCAGCGTACGGGCCGCCTCGCCGAGCAGCAGCCGGCCGCCCGGGATGCCCAGCGGCGGCAGTTGCCGCTCCAGGGCTGCGGTCAGCGCGGCGATGCCGGTCACCGTGGTCAAAGCGGTGGCCAGCTCCTGGAGCCGGCGGGCCTCCTGCTCCTTCGTCCAGCGCTCGTACTCCAGCAGCCGCCGCGACTTGTCGGCCACCATCAGCCGCGCCTGACCCAGCAGCCGCTCGCGGCGCGCGCCGCCGGGGAACGGGGCGGCCGTGCGCAGCGCCAGCAGCGCGCGGTCCCACTCGGCGGCGTGCTCATAGGTGTGGATGCGGCTGGAGATCAGCCGCTCCAGACCGGCGAGGAACGCCGTACCACCGGCCTCCTCCAGCGCCGGGGACAGCTCGGCGAGCGCACCCGGCAGCTCGTACGGCCGCTGGTCGCCGGCCGTTTCCACCTCACCCACCAGGGGCGAATGGCAGCCGCAGGACCGGCGGGTGACCAGGGTGCCGGGCACGGCGCGCCGGGCGGGCGGCGCGGTGCCGCGCAGCCGGGCCAGCAGGGTGTCCACGGCGAGCGCGCCGAGTTCGCCGAACGGCAGCGCGACGGAGGTCAGCGGCGGATCGCTGATCTGCGCCTCGATGGAGTCGTTGAAGCTGATCAGCGCCACCTCCTCGGGGACCCGGATGCCCCGGTGGGTGAGGAAGCGCAGCGCGTCGGCGGCGAGCGCGTCGCTGCACGCGATGACGGCGTCGAAGTCGCGGCCCGGGCGCAGCCCGCGCACATCGAGCAGCACCCGCATGGCGGCGGCCCCGGCGCCCGGCGCGAAGTCGACGGAGGCGGCGACCAGGGCACGGTCGTACGGGACGCGGTGCCGGGCGAGGGCGTCCGTATAGGCGCGGAACCGGTCCACGGACACCGGGTTGGCGAGCGGTCCGCGGATGCAGGCGAGCCGGCGGCGGCCGTGCTCCCCGGTGAGATGGCCGACCGCGCGGCGCATGCCGGTGTTGCTGTCAAGCAGCAGCGTCTCGTGGTCGTCCAGGGCGCGGTTGAGGCTGACGACGGCGGGGAGCGCGGCGAGGCGTTCGGTGAGCCGGCGGCCGGCCGGGGCGGTGCCGGGGGCGGCGGGCAGGCCGAGGGTGGAGGTCCAGCAGATGGCGCCGTCGAGGCGGTCGGGGGAGATCAGCCGGTAGAGGGCGTTGCGGGCGGCGCCGTCCGCGCCGTCCGGGCGGATCGCGCCGCCGGGGAAGCACAGAAGGTTGACGTCATTGCGCTCGGCGGCCTCCAGGACGCCCGCCCACAGGGTCGCGCCGACGCCGAGGTGGATGTTGGCCGTGACGAGGCCGATCGTGGGCCGGGGCTGACGTCGTGCCATGGCCATGGAGGGCTTCCTCGTCCGCCGTGGGAAACGTGCAGAGGAAGATAACCCCATGACCGTACCCGGACAAGGCCGCGGCCGGTCCGGGTACGGTCGTCGTACGTGTCGGGCGTCAGGTGTCAGGTGTCAGGTGTCAGGTGTCAGGTGTCAGGTGTCAGGTGTCGGCTGCCGGGGGTCAGATCCTCCCGACGCCCGCTCCCGACTGGACGATCGACTTGACGCTGGACGCCGAGTCGAGGCTGTAGCCGTACGGAATGCTGTTCACCGAGCCGCCCGCCTGCCCGGAGCCCGAGTTGACGAAGTGGTTGTTGCGGGCGACGAGGGTGCCGGCCGGGGACGCGGCCTCACCGAGGTGGAAGGGGTCCTTGGTGTTCTCGAAGTAGTTGCCCTCGACCAGGACGCCGGCTTCCTTGGTGGAGGCGACGCCGTAACTGGTCACCCCGCCGTAGTAGTTGTTGTAGACGTGCACGGGGTTGCCGAAGCGCACCCGGGGGTTGCGCTGGTTGGTGCCGTCGAACCAGTTGTGGTGGTAGCTGACCCGCAGCTTGCCCCGGTCCTCGGCGGCGTTGCCGTCGTCGTGGCCGAGCAGCAGCGTCTTGTCGTGGTTGGAGAGCCGGTTCCACGACACGGTGATGCTGTCCGAGGCCCGCTTGATGTCGATGAGGCCGTCATAGGCGTTCGACAGCGTGTTGTGGTCGATCCAGACCCGGGTCGAATACTCGACGTTGATCGCGTCGTCGTTCGAACCGCTGAAGGTCAGGTTCTGGATGATGACGTTGGAGACCCGGGAGACATTGAGGCCACTGCCGGTGATCCGGCCGTTGGTGCCGACCCCGATGATCGTCTTGTTGGCGGCCACCTTGGTCATCGAGCTGAGCTGGATGTTCCCGTTGACCTGCACCTGGACCGCGCCACTGCGCTGCACGGCCTCGATGAACTGGCTGGCGTTGGTCACGGTGACCGTGGTGCCGCCGGCGCCGCCGGTGGTGCCGGCCCCGAAGCCGGTGGGGGTGCCCACGGCGAGGGTCGACACGGTGTCCTGCGGCACCTCGGCGGCGCTGCCGCTGGAGGCGGTCAGCGCGCCCAGCGTGGCCACGGCGGTCACGATGGCCCCGATCGAGGCCAGCTTGAACCTTGCGCTCGTCCTGCGCATGCGATTCTCCGTCCGGATGTGGGGGGTGGGATGGAGTGGGGGGATGGGCCGCGCGGCTCGGCACTACACGTGCGATGCCTTGATGCTAGGGCGCAACCCTGTGGACGATGACGGGCCGCCTGTGGACTATTGCGCGCTTGTGTTGTGATGCGGCGGCGCGGGCGAGGCACACTGGACATATGTGCAGAAGCATCAAAACGCTCCGCGCCCCGATGACGCCCGAGGTCACCGAGGACGACATCAGGGCGGCGGCACGCCAGTACGTACGCAAGGTGTCCGGCTTCCACGAACCCGCGGCACACAACAAGGAAGTGTTCGAGGCGGCGGTGGACGACATCGCGCACGCCACCGAACAGTTGCTGGCACAGCTGCGGGTCAAGGGCTCGCACCCGGCCCGGGTCAGGTGACGGGGAGCAACGTCCGGTAGTCGCCGCCGTTGCCGCCGTTGCCGCCGTTGCCGCCGTTGCGGGCCGGCGTGTCCGCGTTCCCGCCCCCGTTGGAGTCCAGGCGGCGCCGCGTCGCCACGTTGATCAGACGCGCGTAACCGTCGGCCGCGGACACCGCACCCGGCGTCATCCCGCCCAGCGGCCCCCCGAGCGCCGGTGCACCCACCGCGAGACCCCCGCCGACAACGGCGACTCCACTTCCCACGGTCGCTCCTCGCCCACCCAGCCCGTCATCCTGCCCAAGTGGCCCCGCACCGGGCCAACTCGGGCAGGACCCGGGCCCCGTCACAGCGCGGCGAGTTCGTCCGCCAGATCGTCCAGGCCCAGCGAGCCCAGCGACAGGGCCGCCATGTGCCACGCCTTCAGATCGAAGGCGCCGCCCGCCGCCGTACGCGCCGCCTCACGGCCGGCCAGCCAGGCGCGCTCGCCGAGCTTGTAGCTGATCGCCTGGCCCGGCATGCCCAGGTAGCGGGTCAGCTCGGAGCGGGTGTACTCCGGCTCCGTACCGGTGTGGGTCATGAAGAACTCGGTGGCCAGCTCGGGCGTCCACACCTCACCCGGGTGGTAGCTCTCGCCCGCCGGGACCTTCAGCCCCAGGTGCATGCCGATGTCGATGATCACCCGCACCGCGCGCAGCATCTGACCCGAGAGGTAGCCGAGCCGGTGCGCCGGATCGGTCAGATAGCCCAGCTCGTCCATCAGCCGCTCCGCGTACAGCGCCCAGCCCTCGGTCGCCGCGCTCACCGAGCCGACGCTCACCTGGTAGCGGGAGAGCCGCTCCTGCACCAGCACCCACTGCGCCAGCTGGAGGTGGTGGCCGGGGACGCCCTCGTGGTACCAGGTGGAGACCACGTTCCACACCGGGAACCGGGTCTCGCCCAGCGTCGGCAGCCAGGTACGACCGGGGCGGGCGAAGTCCAGGGAGGGGCGGGTGTAGTACGGGGCCGCGGCGCTGCCGGGCGGGGCGATCCGGGCCTCCACCCGCTTGATCGGGTCGGCCAGATCGAAGTGCGTACCGTCCAGGTCGCGGATCGCCCGCTCCATCAGCTCCTGGAGCCAGACCCGCATCTCCTCCTCGCCGTCGATCGCCTGGCCCTTCTTCTCCAGGTGGTGCATCGCGGCGAACGTCGACTCGCCCGGCAGGATCTCGGCCGCCACCGCGCGCATCTCGCGCTCCAGGCGGTGGAACTCCTCCCAGCCGTAGGCGTACGCGTCCTCCAGGTCGAGGTCGGAGCCGGTCCAGCGGCGGGCGGAGAGCAGGTAGCGCTCGCGGCCCACCGCGTCCGGGGTGCCGGCCACGGCCGGCAGGTAGTCGTCGCTGAGATATGCGCGTAGATCTGCCAGCCCGGCGGTGGCCGCCGCCGCGCCGGCGGCCAGTTCGGCGCGCTGCGCCTCGGGGCCGCCGGCCGCGAAGGTGCGGTACCAGTCGGACTCCAGCCAGGTGTCGAGCTGTTCGATGACGGTGGTCACCTGGCGCGGCGCGGCGTTCAGGCCACGGGCGGTGCCGGCCCGGAGGGAGGCGGCGTACCCGCGCAGCGCGGCCGGTACGTTACGGAGCCGGCGGCCGATGACCGCCCAGTCCTCGTCGGTGGCGGTGGGCATCAGGAGGAAGACGGAACGCTGCTGCTGCACCGGGGAGAAGAGGTTGCTGACCTGCCGCAGATTCTCGCCGGCGTCCTCCAGGGCGAGCGAGGCGGTGAGCCGTTCGCGCAGCAGCCGGGCGGCGCGCCGCTCGTCGGCGTCGTCCGCCTCGGCGGTGTCCAGCGCGGCGAGGGTGGTCCGCTCAAGCCCGGCGAGGGCGGCGTGGCCGTCCGGGGAGTAGTCGGGGAAGTCGTCCGCGCCGGGCGTGACGCCGAGTTGGGTGGCGATCACCGGGTTCAGCTCGACGAGCGCGTCGACGTAGCCGTCGGCGATCCGGCGGGGGGTGGGGGTGGGCGAGTCGGAATGCTGCATCGTCCCATCCTGTGCCACCCGGGGGACAAAGGGAAGGAAACCTTGTTCGCCCCGGGGCGGGGGCATGGCGGTGCGGCTGCGGTGCCGGGTGGTGGCCCGCCGCGACCCTCACCATAACCTGTCCGGACAACTAATACCTTTCCGCGCCCTGCGACCCCGGCCACCCCCGTACGTCACCGGCGGGACGAGGGGAGAGAGGGCCTGATGTTTTGGCAGGGGAATGCCCGGCGGTATTTACTTGTTCAGACAAGAACTCGCTGATCGACGATCTCGGAGGAGACCTCCCCATGCCCAAGGCATTCGAGCCCTACCACCTGGGCGGCACCCGCCTGGCCAACCGCATCGTGATGGCCCCGATGACCCGCAGCCGCGCCTACGGCCCCGGCAACACCGCCACGGACCTCATGGCCACCTACTACACCCAGCGCGCGACCGCCGGCCTGATCATCACCGAGGGCACCCAGCCCTCCGCCGTCGGCCAGGGCTACCCCGACACCCCCGGCATCCACACCGCCGAGCAGATCGCCGCCTGGCGCAAGGTGACCGACTCCGTACACGCCGCGGGCGGCATGATCCACCTCCAGCTCATGCACACCGGCCGGATCGGCCACCCCACCCTCAACGGCCTGAACCCGGTCGCCCCCTCCCCCGTCGCCGCGCGCGGACAGGTCTACACACCCGAGGGGCCCAAGGACTTCGTGACCCCGGTGGAGCTGACCGGGGCCGGCATCGCCGACACCATCACCGACTTCGCCACCGCCGCCCGCAACGCCATCACCGCCGGCTTCGACGGCGTGGAACTCCACGGCGCCAACGGCTACCTCATCCACCAGTTCCTCGCCCCCAACTCCAACCTGCGCACCGACACCTGGGGCGGCACCCCCGAACGCCGCGCCCGGTTCGCCATCGAGGTCACCCGGGCCGTCGCCGAGGCCATCGGCCCGGACAAGGTCGGCTTCCGGCTCTCCCCCGCCAACCCCTACAACGACCTCGCGGAGACCGACCCGGTCGACACCGAGACCACGTACACCGCGCTGGTGGCCGGCCTGGCACCGCTCGGGCTCGCCTACCTCCACCAGATGGAGGCCCCCGGCATCCGCGACCTGACGCTGCGGCTGCGCAAGCAGTGGCCCGGCAGCTACCTCCTCAACCCGTTCACCGGGCAGGAGCTGACCGGCCCCGGCGAACTGGCCCTGATCGAGGACGACACCGCCGACCTGATCGCATACGGCGGCCTGTTCCTGGCCAACCCCGACCTGCCGGCCCGGCTGCGCGCCGGCGGCCCGTTCAACACCCCCGACCCCGCCACCGCCTTCGGCGGCGACGAGCGCGGCTACACCGACTACCCGACGCTGGGCTGAACCCGGCCGGGCGGCGGGCGGACGGGGCCGCCTACAGTGGACCCAGCATGAGCAGCGATCACGGACAGCTACCCTCCGCCGCCCGGCGCGGCCCGATCAGCCACGCCGTCTTCCGCCTCGCCCGCGCCCACCGGATGCTGGCCGGCCAGCTGCTGCGCCGGGTCGGCCTGCACCCCGCCCAGGAGCTGGCCATGATGGAGGTGTGGGAGAACGGCCGGATGCGCCAGGTCGACCTCGCCCAGCGCCTGGGCGTCGACGCCGCCACCATGACCCGTACGGTGCGCCGCCTGGAGCAGGCCGGCTTCGTACGACGGGTGCCCTCCGCCACCGACAAGCGCTCCATCCTCGTCGAGCCGACCGCGGCCAGCCTCGCGCTGTGCCGGCAGGTCGAGGACCTGTGGGCCGAGCTGGAACAGTTCACCAACAGTGGCCTCAGCGACGCCGAACAGGACCAGTTCCTCGCCCTGCTCAAGCGGGTCGAGGCCAATCTGACCCGGCACACCGCGGACGCCGAGCGGGACGGCTGACCAGCTCGTACTCGACCTCGCCGTGTTCGGAGCCCGGGATCGCCTCCGGCCAGTCGCCGAAGTAGCGGCGCACCAGCCGCAGTCCGGCCTTCTCCATGACCCGGCGGGAGGCGGCGTTGACCGCCATGGTGTTGGCGGTGACCCGCTCGGCGCCGAAGCCGGTGAACGCGGCGGCGACCAGCGCCCGGGCGCCCTCGGTGGCAAAGCCCTGACCCCAGGCGGTACGGGCCAGCCGGTAGCCGAGTTCGACGACGGCGGCCCGGTCCGGGTCCACCGGCCGCAGTTCGAACCAGCCGAGGAACGTACCCGTCGCCCGGTCGTGCGCCGCCCAGAAACCGGGGCGGCCGGCCAGGCACGGATAGCGGCGGGCCAGCCGGGGCAGGGTCCGGGACCGTACCGTCTCCGGGGTCGTCGGCCGGCCGCCGTTGATGTACCGCATCACCTCGGGGTCGTTGTCGAGGGCGAGCACCAGTGCCGCGTCGGACGCGGTCCCGGTGAAGGGCCGCAGGGTCATCCGTTCCGTGTCGCGCGTCACCGGGCTTCGTGGCCGTGCGTGTGGGTGGCGATCGCGCCGATGATTTCGGGCCACAGCTCCCGCGGCCGGTCGTGCCCCATGTCGGGGATCAGCAGCAGTTCGGCGCCCGGGACCAGCTCCGCGGTGCGCCGGCCGCCACTCGGGTCGATCAGGGTGTCGTCCAGGCCGTGGATGACCAGGGTGGGCACGCGGAGCGTACGGAGCGCGTCCGCGCGGGGTCCGCTCAGGATCATGGCGCCGAGCTGGCGGCCGAGCTGGTGCCCCGCTTCCTCGGGGCGGTACGCGCGGTCGTAGCTCCGGGCGGCCAGGTCCCGCAGTTCGGCGGCGTCGCCGTAGCGCCGGGAGGACCACACCAGCGCCCGGTCCGCCGCCGCGACGTACCCCGCGCGGTCGGCCGGCTTCGGGGCGGACAGCGCGGCCCGGGCCTCGGGGGTGGACTGCCCGTACCCGCTCTCGCCGGTCGAGGACATCATCGAGGTCAGCGTCAGCACCCGCTCCGGGTGGTCGATGGCCATGGTCTGGGCGATCATCCCGCCCATCGACGCCCCCACCACATGGGCGCGTCCGATGCCGAGCGCGGTCAGCAGGCCCAGGCCGTCCTCCGCCATGTCGCGCAGCCGGTAGGGGGCCATGGCGCGGGCGGCGTCGATGTCCCCCGCGCCGACGGTCGCCATGAACCGCCCCATGTCGACGGGGTGGTCGTCGAACGTGGTGGACAAGCCGCTGTCGCGATTGTCGTACCGGATCACATGGTGGCCACGCGCGGCGAGCGCGCCGCAGAAGTCCTCGTGCCAGGCGATCATCTGGGCGCCGAACCCCATCACCAGCAGCACCGGTGGATCGCCGGGATCGCCGAAGCTCTCGTACGCGAGGGAGAGTGCGGGGGAGACGGCGGCGATCGGCATGCCCCGCATCCTGCCAGCCGGGCCGGAACGGGAGCATCCGATTTCTGCGGCCCGGATCGCGCGGTCGCCGGGTCCTGTCCGCCGGATCTCCGCGGGCCGCGCCGCCGGCTGCGGACGGCACCTCCCGGCCATGGGGTATCCCCTGCTCGAAGAGCTTGGGGAGGGCTGGGGGGAGACAAGGCCCGATCCACGAAGGTCCGGAGGAGGCAGCCTGGGGCCTGTCCGATGGTCCCGCCTGGCCCGCACCGCCCGGCACCGGGGGCACCTCCCAGGCCCCCAAGGGCCTGGGGGAACCTCGCCGCACTCCGCTTCGCTCCGTCCATGCTCTCTTGAGACACCTGGGAAGCAGAGCTGCCGAGACGCCCAAGTAGCCCCTCCCCAAGCTCTTCGAGCAGGGGATACCCCATGGCCGGCAGGTGCCCCCCGCACCAGACGCCGCGGGCCCAACCGGCGCTATCCCTCAGACAGGCCCTAGGTGTCGTAGTCGACCTCGACGGTCGCCGTGGCCGGGTGCGACTGGCACGGGAGGATGTAGCCGGCGGCCAGTTCGTCCTCCTCCAGGGCGTAGTTGCGGGCCATCCGCACCTCGCCGCGCAGCAGCCGGGCGCGGCAGGTGCCGCAGACGCCGCCCTTGCAGGCGTACGGGGCGTCGGCGCGGTTGCGGAGCGTCGTCTCCAGCACGGTTTCGCCGGGGTGGGGTGGCCAGGTGGCCCGCTGGCCGCCGAGGGTGGCGGTGAGCAGTGCGCCGGGGGTGGGCGCGGGCGCCGGGGCGGGCGAGGGCGCGGTGGGCTCCGTACCGGCGTGGAACAGCTCAGCGTGCACTCGGGCGCGCGCCACCCCGAGCGAGCGCAGCGCCTCACGCGCCGCCTCGATCAGCCCGAGCGGGCCGCACAGATACCAGGCGGCCACCTCCGCCACCGGCAGCAGCGCGGGCAGCAGGGTACGCAGCCGGTCCCGGTCGAGGCGGCCGGTGGCCGGGCCGGTGTGCCGCTCCTCGCGGGTGAGGGCGTACAGGAGTTGCAGCCGCCCGGGGTAGCGGTCCTTCAGTTCGGCGGTGGCGTCCAGGAACATCGTGGCGGCGGCGGTGCGTTCGCTGCGCAGCAGCGTGAAGCGGGCGGCCGGGTCGCGGGCCAGGGCGGTGGCGGCCATCGACAGCACCGGGGTGATGCCGGAGCCGCCGGTGATGGCGACCGCGTGCCCGGCTCCGCCGCCGCTGGCGGCGCGCAGGGTGAAGCCGCCGGCCGGCGGGAGGACCCGCAGTGCGTCCCCCTCGGCGAGGTTCTGCACCGCGTGGCCGGAGAAGGTGCCGCCGGGGATGTGCCGGATGCCGATGGTGAGTTCGCGGACCGGGCGGCCGGGGGCGGGGGCCGGGGAGGAGACCGAGTACGTGCGGCGCAGCTCGGTGCCCGCCGGGTCGTGGTGACGGATCGTCAGATGCTGGCCCGGGGTGTACCGGAACCGCTCGCCCAGCGGCTCGGGCACGGCGAGGGTGAGCGCCACCGCGTCGTCGGTCAGCTGCTCGCGGCGCGCGATCCGCAGCGCGTGGAAGACCGCCACCTCAGATCTCCTTCATGTGATCGAACGGCTCCTGGCAGTGCGCGCAGCGCCGCAGCTCCATGCAAGCGGTGCCGGAGAACCGGCTGATCAGGGCGGTGTCGACCGCGTCGCAGCGTGGACAGCGCAGCCCGAGGGAGAGCGGGACGGCGCCGCCGCCGCCCGCCCGGGGCGGCGCGATGCCGGCCGCCCGCAGCTTGTGCCGCCCGTCCTCCGAGATGTCGTCGGTGGACCACGGTGGGGTCAGCACCGTGACCACCGTCACCTCGGTGACGCCCACCGCGCGCAGTGCGGCGCGGATGTCCTCGGCCATGGTCTCCACCGCGGGACACCCGGTGTAGGTGGGCGTCAACTCCACCTCGGCCCGGGCCGGGCCGGTCAGCCGCACGCCGCGCAACACGCCCAGCTCGGCGAGGGTGACCACGGGCAGCTCCGGATCGGGCACCGACCCGGCCACCGCGTATGCCTCCCTCTCGGTCACCACCTCGGTCACTCCCTCGGTCACCACCTCGGTCACCATCTCGGTCACCATCTCGCCCCCGGGTGACTGCGGTGCAGATGCTGCATTTCCGCCAGCAGGCGGCCGAAGGGTTCGGTGTGGATGCCCTGCCGGCCGGCGCCCGCCGACCAGGGGGTCGGGGGCGGCAGGGCGGCGGGCGGGGTCAGGGTCGCGGCGCGCAGGGTGGCGGTGACCCGCGCCAGCCACGGCGCGGCCAGCCCCTCGCCGCAGGCGACCAGCTCCGCGACGTACGGCCACAGCGCGTCCACCGCCCGCTGCGTCCGCGCGTGGCTTTCCGCCGTGCCGTCGCCGAGCCGCAGCGTCCAGTGCTCGGCGTGGTCCCGGTGGTACGCCGTCTCGCGCACCGCTTTCGCGGCCAGCGGCAGCACCGGCGCCAGTTGCGCGTAGCGCAGCTCCTGCCACACCGAGAAGTACAGCTGCCGCACGATGGTGTGCGCGAAGTCGCCGTTGGGCTGCTCGACCAGCTGCACATTGCGGAAGCCGCGCTCCTCGCGCCGGTACGCCAGTTCGTCCTCGTCGCCGGCCAGCGACAGCAGCACCCGGGCCTGCCCCAGCAGGTCGAGCGCGATGTTCGCCAGCGCCACCTCCTCCTCCAGCACCGGGGCGTGGCCCGCCCACTCGGCCAGCCGGTGGGAGAGGATCAGCGCGTCGTCGCCGAGCCCGAGCAGTTCCTCGCGGTCCACGCCCGCGCTCACAGGTGCTTCACCCCGTCCGGGATGGTGTAGAAGGTCGGATGCCGGTACGTCTTGTCGGCGGCCGGTGCGAAGAACGGGTCCTGCTCGTCCGGTGACGACGCGGTGATCGCCGCCGCCGGCACCACCCACACGGAGATGCCCTCGCCGCGCCGGGTGAACAGGTCGCGGGCGTTGCGCAGCGCCAGTGCGGCGTCCGGGGCGTGCAGGCTCCCGGCGTGGGTGTGCGACAGGCCGCGCCGGCCCCGTACGAACACCTCCCACAACGGCCAGTCGGTATCCGTACCGCTCACGCTGCCACCTCCCGCTTCCTCGCGTACGCCGCCGCGGCGTCCCGTACCCACGCGCCCTCGGCGTGCGCCCGGCGCCGCTGCGCGATGCGCTGCTCGTTGCAGGGACCGGCCCCGCTCAGCACCGCCTTGAACTCGGCCCAGTCGATCGGCCCGTAGTCGTGGTGCCCGCGCTCCTCGTTCCAGCGCAGCGCGGGGTCGGGCAGCGTCAGGCCCAGACTCGCCGCCTGCGGAACGCAGATGTCCACAAATCGTTGGCGAAGCTCATCATTGGAGTGCCGTTTGATCTTCCAGGCCATCGATTGCCGGGTGTGCGGCGACTCGGCGTCCGGCGGCCCGAACATCATCAGGGACGGCCACCACCAGCGGTCGATGGCGTCCTGCGCCATCTCCCGCTGCGCGTCGGTGCCCTTCGCCAGCGCCAGCAGCAGCTCGTACCCCTGCCGCTGATGGAACGACTCCTCCTTGCAGATCCGCACCATCGCGCGCGCGTAAGGACCGTACGAGCAGCGGCACAGCGGCACCTGGTTGGTGATCGCCGCCCCGTCCACCAGCCAGCCGATCGCGCCGACGTCCGCCCAGGTGAGGGTGGGGTAGTTGAAGATCGAGGAGTAGCGCTGCCGCCCCTCGTGGAGCGCGTCGAGCAGATCGGCGCGCGCCACCCCCAGCGTCTCGGCGGCGCCGTACAGATACAGGCCGTGCCCGGCCTCGTCCTGCACCTTGGCGATCAGGATCGCCTTGCGGCGCAGCGAGGGCGCGCGGGTGATCCAGTTGGCCTCGGGCTGCATGCCGATGATCTCGGAGTGGGCGTGCTGGGCGATCTGCCGCACCAGGGTGGCGCGGTACCGGTCGGGCATCCAGTCGCGCGGCTCGATGCGTTCGTCGGCGGCCAGCGTCCGCTCAAAGGCTTCCGGGTCCGTCATGGAACGGTCTCCCCTCCGTCAGTCCCGCTGCCGACCGATCGTTCGGTCTGATGGTGGACGGAGGGCACGAACGTGTCAAGGCGGCCTCCCGCCGGGTACCGTGCACGGGTCAAGCATGTGCAGTCTGGGGGAGCCGGCGAGGCATGGTGCCAACCGATCAAGCAGATCCAACCGAATCCGTACGGCTCAGCAGCCTGTCGCTGCCCGCGCGGCTGGTCATCGCGCTCGCCATCGGGGGCCTCGCGGTCTTCGCCGCCTGGCACGCCCTCGCGGCGTTCCTCTTCGTGGCCCCGGCCAATACGGTCAGCAAGGACCACGGGGCGGCCATCCGCGGCTACATCTATCCGGAGTTCGAACAGAACTGGAAACTGTTCGCGCCCAACCCCCTCCAGCGCAATGTCGCCGTCGAGGTACGCGCCGAACTGACCGACCCGGCGACCGGCAGCACCGAGACCACCGACTGGATCGATCTCACCGCCATCGACATCGCCAACATCCGGCACCAGCCGCTCCCCAGCCACACCGCCCAGAACGAACTGCGCCGCGCCTGGGACTTCTACGTCTCCACCCACGACGACGACGGCGCCCCGCGCGGACTGCGCGGCGAACTCTCCGAGCAGTACGTCACCCGCATCGCGCTCCTGCGACTCGGCCAGGACCTCGGCTACGACCTCGCCACCGTGGACCGCATCCAGCTGCGCTCGGCCACCACCCGCGTCCAGGCACCCGCCTGGAGCGAGGAGAACATCGACACCACCACCGGCTACCAGGAGCTGGAGTGGCGCACGGTCAACGCCGAGGACCTGCCGGGCGGGAGGAACACCCAGTGAGCACACCGACCCACGACGTCCCCTCCCCCTTCGCCGGCCTCGGCAAGAAGTTCGACGCCGCCCTCGGCCGCGGCATAGGCCACATCACCCGCCGCGCGCTCGGCCCGTACCAGACCGCCGTCGTACGGATCGGGTTCGCCGCCACCTGGCTGATCTTCCTGCTGCGCGAATGGCCGCACCGCGCCGAGCTGTACGGCCCCGACAGCCCCTGGGGCTGGGACATGGCGCAGCGGCTGCTCGCCGACAACGGCGCCTTCACCGTACTGATGTGGTCGGACTCCACCCTCTGGTTCGAATTCGTGTACCACGCGGCGATCGCCGCCTGCGTCGGCATGCTGCTGGGCTGGCGCACCCGGCTGACGACCGTGCTCTTCATGCTCGGGGTGCTCTCCCTCCAGAACCGCAGCATCTTCATGGGCGACGGCGGCGACAACGTCATCCATCTGATGTCGATGTATCTGGTGCTGACCCGCTGCGCCCAGGTGTGGTCACTGGACGCCCGCCGCCGCGCCCGCCGACTGCCGGAGCACACCCACCGCGCCGACCGCGCCGACATCGTCATCTGGTCACTCACCGGCGCCGCCCTGCTGGCCGCCCTGGCCACCGGCAAGCTCACCAGCCCCATCTGGTCACTGTTCCTGGCCGGGCTGTGGCTGGTGTACGGGGCCTGGTGGCTGCTGGAGCGGTACGCGCCGGGCGGCGAGCCGCGCACCGTCGCCGACATCCTCGGCAACCTGATCCACAACGCGACACTCCTCGTCATCATGTTCCAGGTCTGCCTGATCTACGCCACCGCCGGCTGGTACAAGATCCAGGGCTCCCGCTGGCAGGACGGCACCGCCGTCTACTACCCGATGAAGCTCGACTACTTCACCCCGTGGCCGGCGCTCACCGACCTGCTCAGCAACAGCGGGCTGATGGTGATGGCCTTCAGCTACGGCACCGTCTTCGTACAGATCGCGTTCCTGTTCGCCCTGCTGAACCGGCGGGCCAAGAACGTCCTGCTCTTCCTGATGATCGGCGAACACATCGGGATCGCCGTCCTGATGGGACTGCCCTTCTTCTCACTCGCCATGATCGCCATGGACGCGGTGTTCCTGCCCACCGCGTTCCTGCTGTGGCTGGGCTCGCGCACCGGGCGCGTACGGGACAAGGTGCTGCGCCGCCCCCCGACACCGCAACCGGCCCCCGCCACGCACGTACCGGCCCCGATCCCCCCGCAGACCCCGCGCGAGACCCCCGCCTGGGCGGACCGGCCGTGACCGACACGGTCCTGCTGGACGGCTTCCACGCCCTCAAACACGCCCTGCGGTTCGACGCCCACATCACCCGCGCCCTGACCACCGACAAAGCCGCCGCCCTGGAGCTGACCCGGCAACTCGCCCCCGACCTGACCGCCCGCATGACCGGCCTCCTGACGGAAACCGACGCCGCCGGGCTGGCCACCCTCACCCCCCGCCCGCACCCCACCGGCGTCGCCGCCCTCGCCGTACGCCCCACCCAGCACCTCCCCGACACCGGACGCACCGCCCCCACCATCGTCCTGGACAACCCCCGCCACCTCGGCAACATCGGCGCCGTCATCCGCCTCGCCGCCGGCACCGGCGCCACCGGCGTCATCACCACCGGCACCACCGACCCCTGGCACCCCCAGGTGGTCCGGGCCGCCGCCGGCCTGCACTTCGCGCTCCCCGTCACCCGCCGCGCCGGCCCCGCCGAACTGCCACCGGGCCCGCTGTACGCGCTCGACCCGGACGGCACCGACATCCGTACCCTCACCACCCCCATCCCCCCGGACGCCCTGCTCGCCTTCGGCTCCGAACGCCACGGCCTGTCCCCCGCCACCCGCGCCCGCGCCACCCACCTCATCGCGCTCCCCATGCGCCCCGAGGTCTCCAGCTACAACCTGGCCACCAGCGTCGCCATGACCCTCTACTCCTGGCTCGCCACCGCCACGCCCGCGACGCGCCCCGGCCCGCCCGATCCGCCGAACTGAGCCCACCCGCCGCGATGCTATGACGCGTGACGGCGAACGGCGGCGGCAGCGGCGGCAGCGGCCAGCGGGTACGCGGCTTCCCCACCCACGGCGTGTGGCGGCGCCCCGCCCTCCACTGGACCGACCTCCTGGTGGCCGCCGCCCTGCTCGGCCTGCTCTACGGACTGCTACGCCTCGCACCCGCCCTCAACGCGCCCTTCCTCCCCGACGCCGCGCCCTCCACCGTCTCCACCGACCCCGCCCACCTCCCCTACTACGCGGCCCGCTCCCTGCTGCGGATGTTCATCGCGCTGCTGCTCTCCCTGCTCTTCACCCTCACCTACGCGACGGTCGCCGCCCGGGTACACCGGGCCGACCGCGTCATGCTGCCGGTCCTGGACATCCTCCAGTCCGTCCCCGTGCTCGGCTTCCTCTCCGTCACCGTCACCGCCTTCCTGCGCCTGTTCCCCGGCTCGATCCTCGGCCTCGAATGCGCCGCCATCTTCGCGATCTTCACCGCCATGGCCTGGAACATGACCTTCGCGTTCTACGCCTCCCTCGTCTCCCAGCCCCCCGACCTCGACGCGGCGGCCCGGCTGCTGCGGCTCACCCGCTGGCAGCGGTTCTGGCGCCTGGACGTCCCCAGCGGCATGATCCCGCTGATCTGGAACGGCATGATGAGCTTCGGCGGCGCCTGGTTCTTCCTCGCCGCCTCCGAATCCATCTCCGTCCTCGGCCACCACTACGCGCTGCCCGGCCTCGGCTCCTACGCCGCCACCGCCATCGGCGCCGGCGACCTCAACCAGGTCGGGCTCGCCATCGCCGTGATGGCCGTACTCGTGATCGGCGTCAACGCCCTCTTCTGGCGCCCGCTCACCGTCTGGTCCGAACGCTTCCGGCTCGATGAGATCCCGCCCGCCGAACGCGTCCGCTCCCGCTCCCTCGTCCTGGACATCCTGCGCCGCTCCACCCTCCCCGCGCTCCTCGCCCGCCCGCTGCGCCCGGCCGCCACCGCCGCCGACCGCGCCACCCACCCCCTGGGCCGCACCCCCCTGGCCACCGCCACCGGGCCCGGCCGCCGCCGCGTCCTGCTGCCCGGCGCGGCGGCGCTGCTGGCGGCGCTCGGCGGCTGGCGCGCGCTGACCTACCTCCACCACACCGTCGGCCTCGGCGAGATCGGGTACGCGCTCGGCCTCGGCGCGCTGACCTTCGCCCGGGTCGTCGTCCTGCTGATCCTCGCCACCCTCATCTGGGTCCCGATCGGCATCTGGATCGGCCTGAACCCGTCCGTCACCCGCTTCGCCCAGCCCGTCATCCAAGTACTCGCCGCGTTCCCCGCCAACCTCCTCTTCCCGTTCGCCGCCGCCCTCTTCCTCGCCTGGCACATCCCGCTCAACCTCGGCGCGATCGCGCTCATGGCGCTCGGCGCCCAGTGGTACATCCTCTTCAACGTCATCGCCGGCGCCGCCGCCATCCCCGCCGACCTGCGCGAGGCCACCACCAGCCTGGGCGTGCGCGGCACCGTCCGCTGGCGCGCCTTCCTCCTCCCCGCCGTCTTCCCCTCCTACGTCACCGGCGGCATCACGGCGGCCGGCGGCGCCTGGAACGCCTCCATCGTCGGCGAGGTCGTGCAGTACGGCAGCCACACCCTGACGGCGACCGGCCTCGGCGCGTACATCACCCACGCCACCGCCACCGGCGACTTCCCGAAGATCCTGCTCGGCATCAGCGTGATGGCCCTGTACGTCGTCGCCGCCAACCGCCTGCTGTGGCGCAGGCTGTACGCGCTCGCCGAAACCCGCTACCGCCTGTGAGGCCCCTGCCATGCGCGAACCCGGCGCGATCCTGACCGCGGACTCCGTCACCCAGACCTTCATCGCCCCCGGCGGCCGGGCCGTGCCCGTACTCGACGGAGTGAGCTTCAACCTCGCGGACGGCGAAATCGTCGCCCTCCTCGGCAAGTCGGGCTCCGGCAAGTCCACCCTGCTGCGCTGCGCCGCCGGCCTGATCACCCCCTCCTCGGGAACGGTCAGCCGGCGCGGCTCCGTCGCCATGGTGTTCCAGTCCTTCGCACTGCTGCCGTGGCTCACCGTGCAGCAGAACGTCGAACTCGGCCTCCAGGCCCAGGGCGTACCGCCGGCCGAGCGGCGCGAACGCGCCCTGCGCGCCATCGACATGATCGGCCTGGACGGCTTCGAGGGCGCCTACCCACGCGAACTCTCCGGCGGTATGCGGCAGCGGGTCGGCTTCGCCCGCGCCCTGGTGGTGGAACCGGACGCACTGCTGATGGACGAACCGTTCTCGGCGCTGGACGTCCTCACCGCCGAGAACCTGCGCAGCGAACTCCTCTCACTGTGGGAGGGCCACACGGCACCCGTACGGTCCGTGCTGCTGGTCACCCACAACATCGAGGAAGCGGTGCTGCTCGCCGACCGGGTCCTGGTGCTGTCCGACAACCCGGGGCGGATCCGGGCCGAGTTCACCGTCGACCTGCCGCGCCCGCGCGACCGGCACGGCGCACGCTTCGAGGAACTGGTCGACGCGGTGTACGACGTACTGACCGGCCGCGAGGAAGAACCCGGCCCCGCCGCCGCCCCGCCACCCGCCCCCACCCCCATCAGCAGCCCCCTGCCGCGCGCCTCGGTCGGCGGCATGGCCGGCCTGCTGGAAATCCTCGGCGCGCGGGGCGGCGAGGACGGCCTCGCCGAAATCGCCGAGGCCCTGACCTTCGAGATCGACGACCTGCTGCCCCTGGTGGACGCCGCCGTCCTCCTCGGCCTGGCCCGTACCGCCCGCGCCCGCATCGAACTCACCGACGCGGGCCGCGAATTCACCGCGGCCGGCATCCTGCGCGGCAAGGAACTCTTCTCCCGGCACGCCCTGGACCGCGCACCCCTGGTCCACGCGATCGTCCAGTCCCTGCGCGCCGCCCCCGGCCACACCCTGCGCGAGGACCTCTTCCTGGACCTCCTCCACCGCGGCTTCACCCCCGAAGAGGCCCGCACCCAACTGGGCATCGCCATCGACTGGGGCCGCTACGCCGAGCTGTACGACTACGACAGCGACACGGCCACCCTCACCCTGGAGGAACCCACGGGCCCCTGACCGGCCCGATGATCCCCGCCAACCCCACGGCACAGGCCACCCCACCCACGAAGAACAGACCACCGGAGATGGGATGAGCACGTACGGATCACCCCGGCCCCCGCTCCAGCGCCCACCGCTCCACCCCCACCGACTCACCGTCCGACGCGGTCGGCCCTCCCCACCCCTGGCAGCACCTCCACACCACCGCCGCGACCCTGCTGCGTCGCCGCGCCCTGGCGGCTGTACTCAGGCAGTACCGAGACTCCTGACCCTCTCTCCAGCGGGCAGGGCGGGCTACCGCTCGAAGCGGAAGCCGAACAGGCCGCCCTCCTCGTAGGAGTCCTCGATCACCGGCTCGATCACATAAGGGTCGGCGGCAAAGCCACAGCGCCGGGCCTTGTCGAGGTCGTCCTCGTTGATGGTGACGATGTACTGCATTCCCTCCTCCGCCGTGATCTCCGCCGCCATCTCCAGCGCTCGCGTCAGCTGGCGCTCATCCACCCCGTCAAAGATGTGGCTGTCATGCACCAGGAAGTCCGGGCCGCGTTCCTCGCGATGAGCGATCACCGCCATGGTGAGGTCGAAACAGAGAATGGACATCTTGTGGATGCCATGGCTCGCATCGCTGCTGATCTTGGGCTCGATCTTCAGACTGCTCTTTCCAGGTCCGATGTACAGGTATGACCGGTCATCGCCGTACAGCCGACTCACCAGCCCATTGAAAAGCACGATGGCCCGGTCGACTTGCTGCTGTCGCTCCCGCAGATCCGTCTCGACTTCCCGTTCCAGCTCCAGCCGGGCCGTATCGATCTCCCGGCTGCTGTCCTCCACCGTCTGCGCGACCTCAAGCCGGTGCCGCAGTGCGGCCAGTTTGGCCTCCTCCTGCGCCAGCAGCTTCTGCATCGCGGTCAGCCGGTCCAGCGCCCCGCCCTCGCTCAGCTCCTTGAGCACCGTACTCAGCTCCGTGTCCAGCCGTGCCCGCTCGTCCTTCCGGGCCGCCAGACCCTGCCGAGCCGCCTCGATCTCCGCTCCAAGGTAGGTACGCCGATTCCTGACCACGGCCGCGTGGAAGGCCCGCACCTCGTCGAACGTCCGCAAGGTGGCTTGCGGCAGTGCGACGCCGAGTTCACCGTATGCCTGCTCCAGGTACCGCACCTCAGGGTCGACCGCCTCCGCCACCGCCTTCTCCAGGTGGTCGAGGTTGCGCCGGTCGATCACATCGAGGCTGCCGAGTTCCTGGATGCGGCGCGCCAGCTCGTCGGCTTGGTCCTTCAGTTCTTCATACTGCGGTACCACCCGGAACGCGCCGATCTTTCCCCGGAGTTCGTTGATCCTCGAACTCCGCACCGCGATCTCGCCCCGGAGGTCGGCGGTCTTGCCGATGACCTTGCCCCACACCGGGTCGTCCACGGCCCTCTTCAGCTGATCCCGTGTCGCCTTCTTCGCCGCGATCTCCTGATACCGGGCGGCGAGAGTGAAGTCCAGGCCGAGCAGATAGGCGAGGTTGGGGGTCGTCTTGGCCTCGGCCTGACGGGAGTGGCTGCGCACCGCCTCGTTGAAACCGTGATCCCCGACCTTGCGCATCAGGAAAGCAAGCAGGATCCGCCCGCTGACTCCGGGATGCTTTCCGGTGAGGCCGAAGAGATGGCGCTCGATGAGTACCCGCCACTCGGAGAGCGACACGGTCTGCTCATCCTCGCCCGCCAGGGCGAACAGCCCTTGGGACGCGGCTTGGTGTGCGAGCGCCGGCCGAAGGGTGAGCTGTCTCGGGTCCTTCCCGGACCGGCCCACACTCAGCTCCCGCCCCAGGCCCGGCCAGTCCAGTCCCAGGGTGAATGTCGTGTGGCGCAGCGCCCGGTGAGCGGCCAGATGCTTGTTGCCGTCTGCCCCCAGCAGGAAGTGCAGCAGCTCGATCAGGCTCGACTTTCCGGAGCCGTTCCGGCTGTCGGTCTCCTGCGACACCGATGTCGTACGGGCTACGAGCAGGTTCAGTCCGGGCCTGAAGCTGACCGTCTTGAACCGCTCATCGTCAGCGCTCAGCCGGCGCAGCATCGAGAGCCCTCCTGATCAGCAGATCGTCCTTGAGGTGCACAAGACCGAGTGCGTGCAGGGCGTCCAGCGCGAGAACGAACCACCCGAAGGAGATGGGGGCGGGGTGGCCGTTGCGGCTCCGCCACTCCTTCAGCCGTGTCCATGCCTGGCTCACGGTGAGAGGGTGTTCCAGCAACAGGATGACCTGAGCACCAACAGCCAGCAAGGCGCGATCAGGGGCGATTCCCTTGGTGGGAGTGATCACGGGTTTCCGCCCTCCAGCGCGGGTGCCGGCCGCCAGTCGGCCGGTGGCACCTCAAAGATGTCGCACTCGTCGAAGAAGTACGCCAGGACTGCCTTGGCCGCCTCGTCCCGGTCCCACCGGGGAGCCTCCTGACCCAGAACGTAGCGCTGCATCTGCCACAGGATCTCGTCCGTGTCCTCGCCGAACTCGTGGCGCATCCGAGCGTAGTACGCGCTGAATCCGGCCGCCGTCTCATCCCGCTCCCGCAGGTCGATCAGCCCCTGGTAGTACTGCTCGACCAGATAGACATACGGCCGCCCCGCCTGGAGCACTGCCCGGGCCGGCTCCGAGAGCGCGTTGAAGTCCATCTTGAAGGTCGTGGGCAATCCGACGGGTGATGGTGCGCCGGTGGCCCTCCGGCCCTCGGCAAGGTGTTGGAGAAGCGGCTCGATCTCGGCCATGCCGATGCGATATACCACCCGGTCGACGGGGATCGTCTCGTCAAGCAGCATCTCCATCTTGGGAAGATCGAGGTACATCGCCTCGTGCCACAGCTTCTGGGGTCCCACCTGCTGGAAGGAGATGCCCGGATGGTCCCGGCCAGCGTCCATGAGCAGCCCCGAGACCAAGGGGTGGACGCCGCCTCGCTGGTCGTTGTGGACGAATACGAAGGTTTCGAACTGTCCGGAGCGCTGCCGGACGGCGCTCGCCACGTCCTTGCGGAACTTCTGCCGGACGGAGGACGCGTCCAGGCTCTCGGGCGCGTAACAGGCGTACAGGGTCCGTGTCCTCGTGCGCAGGCCGTCCCCTCCGAGATCACCGAGAGGCCCGGCCGTCCGGATCGGGATGTAGTCGTCGTGGCACAGCTCCATCAGACGATGGAACAGCTTCTCGAACTCATTGCCGGAGCTGGTCGCCATTGCCATCCGGAATCTACTGTGCGCGTACTGCCTCTGGTGCGGGAGCACCGGTTCCTCCCCCTGTGCGTTCTTTCATCTACGCACCGTAGTGGAACCCCGGTCACTTGGACAGGTCTTTGCTTTCTTCGGCGTCCGCCGCCCGCTGACGCGAATCCGGCGGAAGGTGGCAGGCAGCACCGTTCCGGGGGTGGGGGGTGGGTTCATAGCGTCGGGGGGTGAACAAGTTTCTGTTGAGTGTCCATGTGCTGGCGGCCATTCTCGCGATCGGCCCGGTGGCGGTCGCGGCCAGCATGTTCCCCCCGTACGTGCGCAAGGCCGTGGCCGATCCGGACGATCAGCGGGTGGCGGCCGTGCTGGGGCTGCTGCACCGGATCTGCCGGGGGTACGCGGCGGTCGGCGTCGCCGTGCCGGTCTTCGGGGTGGCCACCGCGATCGGCCTCGGGGTGCTCACCGATGCCTGGCTGATCACCTCGATGGTGCTGACGGCCGCCGCCGCGGCGCTGCTGCTGGGGCGGGTGCTGCCCGTACAGGAGCGGCTGCTGGCCCCGGAGGGGGAGACCGCGCTCAAGGGGAGCCGGCAGCTGGGGATGACGGTGGGGATCTTCAACCTGCTGTGGGCGGTGGTGGTGGTGCTGATGATCGTGCGGCCGGGATCCACGACGGGCGTGTGATCAGTTCCGCGCCGCGCCCTCCGGCGTCCTCGCGCGGAAGGCGCTGCGGTACGCGCGCGGGCTGACGCCCACGATGCGTTTGAAGCTGTCCCGGAAGGCGGTCGGCGAGCCGCAGCCGACATCCACCGCGATCCGTTCCACCGGCCGGTCGGTGGTCTCCAGCAGGTACTGCGCCTGCCGGACGCGGGTGCGGTGCAGCCAGCGCAGCGGGGTGGTGCCGGTCTGGTCGCGGAACCGCCGGTTGAGGGTGCGCACCGAGATCGCGGCGCGGCCGGCGATGTCGGCGAGGGTGAGTTCACGGTGGGCGTTCTCGCGCAGCCAGCCCAGCAGCGGCTCCAGCGAGGCGCCGTCCGGGGCGGGCGGCTCGTGGTTGATGAACTGGGCCTGGCCGCCGTCCCGTTCCAGCGGACTGACGGCGCAGCGCGCCGTGTCGGCGGCGACCGCCGCGCCGAAGTCCCGCCGGATCATGTGCAGGCACAGATCGAGGCCGGCGGAGGCACCCGCCGAGGTGAGGGTGCGGCCGTTGTCGACGTACAGCACATCGGGGTCGACGGTGATCGCCGGGTAGCGGGCGGCGAGCAGGCCGGTGCCCATCCAGTGCGTGGTGGCGCGCTGCCCGTCGAGCAGGCCGGTGGCGGCCAGCAGGAACGCGCCGGTGCAGATCGACGCGACCCGCGCGCCCCGGTCGTACGCGGCGCGCACCGCCTCCCGTACCCCCGGCGGCAGCGGGTCGGCCGGCTCGTCGACGCCGCTGAGCACCACCGTGTCGGCGTCGGCCAGCGCGTCCAGGCCGTGCGCGACCCGGATGGTGAACGGGCCCGAGGCCACCTCGGCGCCCGGCGACGTACCGCACACCAGCACCTCGTACGCGGGCCGCCCGTCGGGCAGCCGGGCCCAGCCGAAGGCGTCGACGGGGTTCGACAGGTCGGACGGGACGACCCCTTCGAGGGCGACCACCGCCACCTTGTGGGGTACGGGTACGGCCATAGGGTCGATTATCCAGGCCGGCGCACCTGCACCGTACGGAACCTGGGGGTGACGAAGGCCGCGTCCACCAGGGCGGCGTTGGCGGCCGGGTTGCCGCCCGAGCCGTGGAAGTCGGCGAAGGCGGCGGTCTGGTTGACGAAGACGCCGCCGGTGAGGTTGAGGGAGAGCTGGGCGCGTTCGTCGAGGCAGACGCCGACCAGCGCGCGTTCGACCTCCGGGGAGGTGGTGTGCCCGGCGACGGTCATGGCGCCCCGGGTCCGGACGGTGCGGCGCAGCACCTCAAGCGAGGCGGCGGTGGAGTCGGTGGCGATGGCGAAGGCGATGGGGCCGAAGTATTCGGCGTCGACGGGCTCGGCGCGTTTGACCAGCAGCGGGGTGCGGAGGGTCGCCTCGGGGTGCTCGGGGTGTTTGACGGCGCGCGAGGGCAGGGCGACCTCGCCGAGGCCGGCGGCGGCCTCCAGCCGGTCGAGTACGGCCGGGTTGACGATGGCGCCGAGCAGTCCGGCGGCCCGCGCGTCGTCGCCGAGGAGCCGGTCCACGGCGCCCGCGAGGTCGGCGACGACCTCGTCGTAGGTGCGGTGCCCGCCGTTCTCAACGCTGATGCCGGCGGCCGGGATCAGCAGGTTCTGCGGGGTGGTGCACATCTGGCCGCTGTAGAGGGCGAGCGAGAAGGCGAGGTTGGCGAGCATGCCCCGGTAGTCGTCGGTGGAGTCGATGACGACGGTGTTGACGCCCGCCTTCTCGGTGAACACCCGGGCCTGGGTGGCGTGGTGTTCCAGCCAGTCGCCGAACTCGGTCGAGCCGGTGTAGTCGATCAGCGCCACCTCGGGCCGCAGGGCGAGGGTCCTGGCGCTGCCCTCGCCGTCCCGTTCGGCGGCGAGCGCGACCAGGTTGGGGTCGAAGCCCGCCTCGGCCAGCGTCTCGCGGGCGATGCGGACGGTGAGCGCGAGCGGCAGTACGGCGCGCGGGTGCGGCTTGACCAGCACCGGATTGCCGGTGGCGAGGGAGGCGAAGAGGCCGGGAAAGCCGTTCCAGGTGGGGAAGGTGTTGCAGCCGATGAGGAGCGAGACGCCCACCGGTACGGGGGTGAACTCGCTGGTCAGGCGGAGGGTGCCGCGCCGGCCCTGGTCCTTGGCCCACGGCGCGCGCGGTGGCGTGCGGGTCTGCTCCTGGTACGCGTGCGCCACCGCCTCAAGCCCCCGGTCCTGGGCGTGCGGGCCGCCGGCCTGGAGCGCCATGACGTACGCCTGGCCGGTGGTGTGCATGACGGCCTGCGCGAACTCGGGGGTGCGGGCGTTGATCCGGGCGAGGATCTCCAGACAGAGCAGGGCGCGCTGCTCGGGCCCCGCGTCGCGCCAGGCGGGCACGGCGGCGAGCATCGCGGGCAGGAGGACGTCGGGATCGGGGTGCGGGTAGCTGATGCCGAGCGGGAAGCCGTACGGGGAGACCTCGGCGCCCACCCAGTCGTCGGTGCCGGGCTGGCCGGGGGCCTCGAAGGTGCCGCGTTCGCGCAGCGCGGCGAAGGCGGCGGCGCCGGCCGCGCCATCGCCGTACGCCTTGGGGTGTTCGGGGTACGGGGACCAGTACGAACGGGTGCGGATAGTCTCAAGTGCCGTGTCCAGGGTGGCGCGATGGCGCTGCGAAGATGTCATGGCCGGGACCAACTCCTCGTCCTCCTCGTCGGCGGCGGTCAGGGTCGGGCATGAACGATACTGCTACCGAACGATCGGTCGGGCAAGACCGCGGAGGAGAGAACCGAGTGAGCGCGAGAGCCACGTACACCCCGGAGACCCTGCTGGAGGTCGCGGTCGGGGTGTTCAACGAGCGCGGCTACGACGGCACCTCCATGGAACACCTCTCCCAGGCCGCCGGGATCTCCAAGTCCTCCATCTACCACCATGTGCGCAGCAAGGAGGAGTTGCTGCGGCGCGCCGTCAGCCACGCGCTGGACGGGCTCGCCGCCGTACTGGAGGAGCCCGGCGCCCGGCAGGGGCCCGCGATCGACCGGCTGGAGTACGTGACCCGCCGCACCACCGCCGTACTGATGCGCCGGCTGCCCTATGTGACGCTGCTGCTGCGGGTGCGCGGCAACACGGACACCGAGCGCTGGGCGCTGGCCCGCCGCCGGGAGTTCGACCAGCGGGTGGCCGCCCTGCTGCGGCAGGCGGCGGCGGAGGGGGACCTGCGGCCCGAGGTGGACGTACGGCTGGCGGCGCGGCTGCTGTTCGGGATGATCAACTCGGTGGCGGAGTGGTACCGGCCGCCCACGGACGGCGCGGCCGGTGGCGCACCCGGGGACGGCGCGGCGGGCGGCGTGGCGGACGGGGTGGTGGACGAGGCCGTGGTGGACGCGGTGGTCAGCACGGCCTTCGCGGGACTGCGCCTGCACCGCTGAACCACCCGGCCCGACGCCTGCCGCACATGTCTGTGGCAAACGGGTCCGGCATGTGCCGCGCATCAACTACTGTTATCGGCCAACCACCTTATTTGACGGGGGCGCAGTCCGAGCCGCGCACGCATACCCCCGGGGAGTCCATGAACACCGACCGTCTCACTGCGGGCAGCCCGGCCATGGCCGACTGGAACGAGGCCGAGGACTTCATCCGCCTCTTCTACACCGAACACCCCGAACAGGCGCTCCCCCTCAACCTACGGCTGCGCCAGGTCCGCGAACACATCGAGCACTCCGGCTCGTACCGGCACTCCACCGACGAACTCACCTTCGGCGCCCGCGTCGCCTGGCGCAACTCCAGCCGCTGCATCGGCCGGCTCTACTGGAAGAGCCTGCGCGTCCTGGACCGGCGCACCGCCCAGACCCCCGAAGAGATCTACCACCACCTCTGCGACCACCTGCGGATCGCCACCAACGAAGGCCGGATACGGCCGGTCATCTCGATCTTCGCCCCCGAGACCCCCTACCGGGAGGCGCCGCGGGTGTGGAACAGCCAGCTCATCCGGTACGCGGGCTATCGCGGCCCGGACGGCTCGGTGATCGGCGACCCGGGGCACGTGGAGTTCACCGAAAAGGTCCGGCAGATGGGCTGGCAGGCACCGGGCGGCTGGTTCGACCTCCTGCCGTTGGTCATCCAGACCCCCGGCGACAAGCCGCAGCTCTTCGACGTGCCGTCCCACCTGGTACTCGAAGTGCCCATCGAACACCCCGAGTACCCCCAGATCACCAGAATGGGCCTGCGCTGGCACGCCGTCCCGGCGATCTCCCACATGCGCCTGTCCATCGGCGGCATCAACTACCCGCTGGCACCGTTCAACGGCTGGTATCTCGGCACCGAGATCGGCGCCCGCAACCTGGTGGACGCCGACCGCTACAACCTCCTGCCCGTCATCGCCCGGCTGCTCAACCTGGACACCAGCCGCGAAACCACCCTGTGGCGCGACCGCGCGCTGGTGGAGCTGAACATCGCCGTCCTGCACTCCTTCGGCAAGGCCGGCGTCAAGATCTCCGACCACCACACCGAATCCCAGCGCTTCCTCACCCACCTCGCCCGCGAGGAAGAGGCGGGCCGCATCGTCCCCACCGACTGGAGCTGGATCGTCCCCCCCGTCTCCGGCGGCATCACCCCGGTCTTCCACCGCTACTACGACGAGGCCGACCTCCGCCCCAATTTCTACCTGGACGACGAGGCCCGAGCCCTGAGCGAAGGCAAGTGCCCGGTCCGCCACGACACCTACTGACCGGGGAGCCGGGGTCCGGGCCCCGGACTCCAGACCCCGGGCCTCGAACCCTGGGGTCAATGAGCCAAGCGAAGCGAACACTCGTTCGAGCGAAAAACCCCGGGCACAGGCCCCGCGGATGGGCCGGATGACGTAAACAGGCGCCGGGGCCCTGCTGCCGGACCAGGCGCTGCTGATCGTCGAGGTCACCTCCGACTCCAACGCCGACACCGACCGCGTGGTCAAACGACGCCGGTACGCCGAGTTCCGTGCTCCGCTGTATCTGCTGGTGGACCGGCAGGAGCGGTCCTGTTCGCTGTTCAGCCACCCGGGAGAGCTGGGCTACAGCCGGGTCGACGGGCCGCACCCCTTCGGGACGCCCATTCAGCTGCCGGAGCCGTTCGGCATCGAGATCGGCACCAAGGATCTGGGCTGAGGGGCACCGGCTACTGACCCGGGTCGTCGAAGGAGCCGTACGCCGGCCTGCCCGCCGGGCGGTAGGTCTGGATCGTCACCCCGGTCGAGGTCGTCGCCGAGCTGACCAATTCCAGGGCCGCCGGGGTACTGCCCTCCGGGAAGAGACGCTTGCCGGTCCCCAGCACCACCGGATAGACGAACAGCCGGTACTCATCGATCAGCCCCGCCGCGTGCAAGGTCTGCGCGAACTCGCCGCTGCCATGGATCTGGAGCTCGCCGCCCGGCCGCTGCGGCTCGCGCCGCTTCAGCGCCGCCACCTCAGCCACCACATCCGCGCCGAGCTGCGCCGAGTTCTGCCACTCCAGGCGCAGATCGGGGGTGCGGGAGGCCACGTACTTGGGCAGCCCGTTCAGATTCTCCGCCACCGGCGCCTCGTGCGGATCGGCCACATGCGGCCAGTACGCGGCGAAGATGTCGTACGTACGGCGCCCCAGCAGATAGCCCTCACCCGCCCGGAACCAGCCGGCGACCGCCTCGCCGAACGCCTCGTCCGCGTACGGCACACTCCAGCCGCCGTGCTCGAAACCGCTGCTGGTGTCCTCCTCCGGCCCGCCCGGGGCCTGCATGACGCCGTCGAGGGTGAGGAAGGTCTGCAAGGTGACGAGGGTGCCCATCGATCGCTCCTGGTGATCCGCTGACGAAATACGAAGGCCGAAGTACGCCGGAATTCGTTCTCTCACAGGGAGGACCCGGGATCTGGCGGCAACTCATCGGCGTTCGGGCGGTGTCTTCTCCACCGGCCGCCCCGGGCGCCGTTCGGGCAGCAGATCCGTTTCTTCGAACACCAGCAGCGTGCGGGTACTGATCACCTCCGGGATCGCCTGAATCCGGGTCAGCACCAGCTCCCGCAGCTCCCGGTTGTCCCGGGTGTGCACCAGCAGCAGCACATCGAAGTCCCCGCTGACCAGCGCGATGTGCGCCGCCCCCGGCAGCCGCTCCAGCCGGGCCCGTACCGTACGCCAGCTGTCCTGGACGATCTTCAGCGTGATGTACGCCGCCGCGCCCTGCCCGGCCCGCTCGTGGTCCACCCGGGCCGTGAAACCGCGGATCACCCCGTCCGCCAGCATCCGGTTGATACGGGCGTACGCGTTGGCCCGGGAGATGTGCACCCGCTGGGCGACCTCACGGACCGAGGCCCGGCCGTCCGCCCGCAGATGCAGCAGTATCGCGCTGTCAATGGAGTCGAGGGGTCTCGCGGGGTTCGAAGTCATCTGGTCCTCCGGCATATGGAGCGGCCTTCCCTTTCTGGACGTCCTGCACCCATAGCACGCCAATCGGGGCCAGCAGTCCACAGCGCCCGTCCGGCTCTGGCCAACCTGCCTCATCAACCGAACAATCGGTAGGGAGACGTGAGAGGGGAGACGCGGACCATGACCGTGCTGCACGAACCACCGACGTCATCACGCACCGACGCCGACACCGACAACCGCGAGCAGCCCGTACCACCACCGCCCTGGCGCCGCCCACCCCGCACCGACCCCACGCCACTGCTCCCCGAGACCGAGCCGTACCACCTGCTCGGCACCCCCCGCGAACGCCCCGGCGACACCGACCGCGAACGCTGGCTCGCCCTCTACCACGGCCTCGTCCTCGGCCGCCGCTACAACCAGCAGGCCACCGCCCTCACCCGGCAGGGCCGACTCGCCGTCTACCCCTCCTCCACCGGCCAGGAAGCCTGCCAGATCGCCGCCGCACAGGTACTCGCCGACCAGGACTGGCTCTTCCCCAGCTACCGCGACACCCTCGCCGCCGTCGCCCGCGGCCTGGACCCGGTCGCCGCGCTCGGCCTGCTGCGCGGCGACTGGCACACCGGGTACGACCCCGCCGCCCACCGCATCGCCCCGCTCGCCACCCCGCTGGCCACCCAACTCCCCCACGCGGTCGGCCTCGCCCACGCCGCCCGCCTCAAGGGCGACGACGTCGTCGCCCTCGCCCTGGTCGGCGACGGCGGCACCTCCGAAGGCGATTTCCACGAGGCCCTGAACTTCGCCGCCGTCTGGCAGGCCCCCGTCGTCTTCCTGGTACAGAACAACGGCTTCGCCATCTCCGTACCCCTCGCCCGGCAGACCGCCGCCCCCACCATCGCGCACAAAGCCGTCGGCTACGGCATGCCCGGGCGACTGGTGGACGGCAACGACGCGCCCGCCGTGTACGAGGTACTGGCGGAAGCGGTACGACGAGCCCGCGCCGGCGGCGGACCGACCCTCGTCGAGGCGCTCACCTACCGGCTCGACGCCCACACCAACGCCGACGACGCCACCCGCTACCGCGCCGAGTCGGAGGTCGCCGCCTGGCGCACGCACGATCCGCTGCCGCTGCTGGCGGAGGCACTGCGCCGGCACGGACTGCTCGGCGAGGACGACGAACGCGCCGCGAAGGACGCCGCCGAGACCATGGCCGCCCGGCTGCGCGAACACCTGCACGCCGAGCCGGTACTCGACCCAGGCGACCTCTTCACCCACGTATACGCCCGCCCCACCACCCAACTCGCCGAACAGGCCGAGCGACTGCGGCAGGAGGCGAGGGGATGACCACGACGACCACCACGACCACCACGACACCGACACCGACCACGGGCGCCCGTCCCGTATCACTGGCGGAGGCACTGCGCCGCGCCCTGCGCGACGCGATGGCCGCCGACCCGGCGGTGCACCTGCTGGGCGAGGACATCGGCACCCTGGGCGGCGTCTTCCGCATCACGGACGGCCTGGCGGCGGAGTTCGGGCCCGAGCGGTGCGCCGACACGCCGCTGGCCGAGGCCGGCATCCTCGGCACCGCCACCGGGATGGCCATGTACGGGCTGCGGCCGGTGGTCGAGATGCAGTTCGACGCGTTCGCCTACCCGGCGTTCGAACAACTGGTCTCGCACGTCTCCCGGATGCGGAACCGTACGCGTGGCGCGATGCCGCTGCCGCTCACCATCCGCATCCCGTACGGCGGCGGCATCGGTGGCGTCGAACACCACAGCGACTCCTCCGAGGCGTACTACATGGCCACCCCCGGGCTGCACGTGGTCACCCCGGCGACGGTCGCCGACGCGTACGGACTGCTGCGGCAGGCCATCGCCTCCGACGACCCGGTGGTGTTCCTGGAGCCGAAGCGGCTGTACTGGTCCAAGGACACCGTGGACCTGGACGCGCCCCCCGCCGCCCCGCCACTGGGCCGGGCCGCCGTCCGCCGCACCGGCGCCTCGGCCACCCTCATCACGTACGGCCCGTCGCTGCCGCTGTGCCTGGCGGCGGCGGAGGAGGCGGCCCGCACCCGGGGCTGGGACGTGGGCGTCATCGACCTGCGCACCCTGGTCCCGTTCGACGACGCGACGGTGTGCGAGGCGGTACGGCGGACCGGGCGGGCGGTGGTCGTCCACGAGGCGACCGGCTTCGCCGGGCCGGGCGCCGAGATCGCCGCGCGGATCACAGAACGGTGCTTCCACCATCTGGCGGCGCCGGTGCTGCGCGTCACCGGCTTCGACATCCCCTACCCGCCGCCGCTGCTGGAGCGGCACCATCTGCCGGACACCGCCCGGATCCTGGACGCGGTCGCCCGCCTCCAGTGGGAGGAGTGAACGCCATGGCCGAAACCTTTCTCCTCCCCGATCTGGGTGAGGGCCTGACCGGCGCCGAGATCGTCCGCTGGCTGGTGAACGTCGGCGAGGAAGTGACCGTCGACCAGCCGGTGGTGGAGGTCGAGACGGCCAAGGCGATGGTGGAGGTGCCGTGCCCATACGCGGGCGTGGTCACCGAACGCTTCGGCGCGGAGGGCGAGGAAATCCCGGTCGGCTCCCCCCTGGTGAGCGTGCGCGGCCCGGGCCCGGCGGCGTACGCGGCCCCGGGCACCACACCCGGGGCGACCCCGGCCGCAGGTACGAGTACGGCCACGAGTACCGGAGCGGGTACGAGTACGGACACGGTCGCGCGTACGGTCGCGCGTACGGGCGCGCGTACGAGCACGGACCCGGGCGCGATTGCGGACACGGGCGCTGCGAACGGCGGACAGCCCGGCGGCGGCTCCGGCCAGGTCCTGGTCGGCTACGGCACCGGAACGACGACCGCCACGGCCACCGCAACCACCACCAAGGGGCCCCCCTCCCCCCTCCCCTCCCCCGCCCCTTCCCCCTCGCCCTCCCTCTCGCCCTTGCCCTCGCCCTCTCGCTCCTCCTCCGTCGCGGTGATCTCGCCGCTGGTGCGCAGGCTGGCCCGTGAGCGCGGCATCGACCTGCGGACCGTACGGGGCTCCGGGCCCGACGGCCTGATCCTGCGGGCCGATGTCGAGGCCCGCACCGCACCGCGCGCGCCCGAACCGGCGCCGGCCGCCACCGGACAGCGAACCCCGCTGCGCGGTATCGCGGCGGCGGCAGCCGCCAAGCTCAGCCGCAGCAGGACCGAGATCCCCGACGTCACCTGCTGGGTGGACGCCGACGCCACCGAACTCCTCGCCGCCCGTCGTGCCACCGAACTGCCCCTGCTCGCCCTCCTCGCCCGGATCTGTGTGGCCGCCCTGGCCCGCTATCCGCAGCTCAACGCCACCTTCGACACCGCCGGCAACGCGATCGTCACCCTCCCCTCCATCCATCTCGGCTTCGCCGCCCAGACCGAACGCGGCCTGCTGGTCCCGGTACTGCGCGACGCCCACCGCCGTACCACCCGCGAACTGGGCGCCGAACTCACCCGCCTCACCGACACCGCCCGCGCCGGCACCCTGCGCCCCGCCGAACTCACCGGCTCCACCTTCACCCTCAACAACTACGGTGTCTTCGGCGTCGATGGCTCCACCCCGATCCTCAACCACCCGGAGGCGGCCATGCTCGGCGTCGGCCGGATCACCCCCAAGCCGTGGGCCCACCAGGGCGAACTGGCGCTGCGTCAGGTCGTCCAGCTGTCCCTCACCTTCGACCACCGGGTCTGCGACGGCGCCGTGGCCGGCGGCTTCCTGCGCCACGTGGCCGACCGGGTCGAATCCCCCCTCTCGCTCCTCGCCGACCTGTAGCCGACGACTTGGTAGGTTGCGCAGTCGTAGCAGTGCTCAAGGGAAAGGGGCCGGGCCGCAATGCAGTTGTTCCAGACGCCGCGTGCGGTGGCGGCGGCCAGGTCGGTCGCCTCCTCTCTGGGTCTGCCGGTCGACAACGTCGTCGTTCTGCACAACTCGAACAAGCTCACTCTCCGACTGCTGCCCTGCGACGTCCTGGCCCGGGTGGCACCCGCGGCGCACCAGGTCGCACAGTTCGAGGTCGATCTCGCCCAGCGGCTCGCCGGGGCCGGGTGCCCGGTGGCCGCTCTCGACCCCCGGGTGGAGCCCGGCGTCCATCAGCGTGACGGCTTCGACATCACGCTGTGGACCTACTACGAACCCGTCACGGCTCACGAGGTCGCACCGGCCGACTACGCCCACGCGCTGGCGCGACTGCACGCCGGTATGCGCGAACTCGACTTCCCCACACCGCACTTCACGGATCGGGTGGAGCAGGCACAGCGCCTCGTGGCGGACCCCGGCCGTACTCCCGCACTCGCCGCCCCGGACCGGAGACTGCTCGGCGACGCGCTGCGGACCCTGCGCCGGTTGGTCAGCGAGCAGGCCGGCCCCGGGCAACTGCTGCACGGCGAGCCACACCCGGGCAACCTCCTCACGACGCGCGGCGGGCTGCTGTTCATCGATCTGGAGACGTGCTGCCGCGGCCCCGTCGAGTTCGATCTCGCCCACGCCCCCGAAGGGGTCGGCGAGCACTATCCGGGCATCGACCGGGATCTCCTGCGTAACTGCTACCTCCTCGTACTGGCGATGATCACCACCTGGCGCTGGGACCGGGACGACCGACTCCCCGACGGACGCCGGCTGGGCACCGAATGGCTCGGCCGGCTCCGGGCGGGCATCGATCACCACGGGCTCGATATCCGCCCCCGTTGATGCACCAGGCTGCGACGATGAAACGTGCGAACGACTACGACGGCTTCGCCGAGGCTTACTCGGCCGTGAGCGAGACCAGCCTCGTGAACGCGTACTACGAGCGGCCCGCGATGCTGTCCCTGGCCGGGGACGTGGCAGGCCGCCGGATTCTGGACGCCGGCTGCGGCGCCGGACCCCTGTTCGCCGCGCTGCGCGAGCAGGGTGCCCTCGTCACCGGGATGGACTCCAGCGCCGGGATGGTGGCGCTGGCGCGGCGGCGGCTGGGTGCCGACGCGGCCCTGCATGTCGCCGACCTGCGCGACCCGCTGCCCTTCCCGGACGGTGCGTTCGACGATGTCCTCGCCTCGCTGGTGCTGCATTACCTGGAGGACTGGGGGCCGCCCCTGGCCGAGTTGCGCCGGGTACTGCGGCCCGGCGGCCGGCTGATCGCCTCGGTGGATCACCCTTTCGTCGGCTACACGTTCCAGGATCCCCGGCCCGACTACTTCGCGACCACCCCCTATTCGTTCGACTGGACCTTCGGTGGACGCTCCTTCCCGATGAGGTTCTGGCGCAGGCCGTTGCACGCGATGACCGATGCCTTCGCCGCCGCCGGTTTCCGGGTCTCCGTCATCAGCGAGCCGCAACCCGACCCGGCCGCCCGCGAACTGTTCCCCGACGACTTCCCCGGCCTGTCCGCCAAACCCTGCTTCCTGTTCTTCGTCGTCGAGGCGGCGGCAGCGCGGCCAGGGGCGGGGGCGGGGTCGGGGTCAGGGTCGGGGTCGGGGTCGGGTCAGTCGACCCAGACCGAGCGGCCGAGGGAGGCGGAGAAGTCTCCCGAGGTGCCGCCGGGTGGGACGACCTCGGTGATCGCGCCGGTGCAGTCCGGGTGCTGGTAGATGAGGGCGTATTGGTTGGTGAAGTTGTAGACCTTCAGGGGGCGTTCGGGGACGTTGACGCAGCCGGTGGGGTTCTGCACGAACCAGTGGGTGCCGCGCAGTTCGCCATGGGCGGCGGCTGCCGGGGCGGCGAAGGCCGTGCCCAGGCCCAGGGCGAGCGCCACCGCGCCGGCCACGGCGGTGAAACGAGACAACATGATGCGTGACTCCTCACGAGAACATCGCCCGGGGCAGCGACTCCACCCCGGCCCGACAACTACTGAGAGTAGTCATTGGCATCCTTTCCGTCATCACCCTACGGAGTGAACCCGCCCCTTTTCTCGCCATGGTCCGGCCGAGCGGCCACCTCGTTAGGCTGCTTGCCATGTTCGACGCGATCGTCCTCGCCGGCGGCGCCGCGCGCCGCCTCGGCGGTACGGACAAGGCCGCCGTGACGGTCGGCACCCGTACGCTGCTCGACCGGGTGCTGGCCGCCTGCCGCGACGCGCGCCGCACCATCGTCGTCGGCCCGGCACGTACCACCCGGAGCGACGTCCACTGGGTACGCGAGGACCCGCCCGGCGGCGGCCCGCTCGCCGCGCTCGCCGCCGGGGCCGGCCACGTCACCGCTCCGCTGGTCGCCGTCCTCGCCACCGATCTGCCGTTTCTCACCCCGGCCACCCCGCGCACCCTCCTCGCCGCCCTCCCCCCGGACGCCGACGGCGTGCTGTTCCAGGACGCCGCCGGCCGCGACCAGCCGCTCACCGCGGTCTACCGCACCGCGCCGCTGCGGCGCGCCCTGGCCACACTGCCCGCCGTGCACGGCGCCCCGCTGCGTACGCTGCTTCCTGCCCTCCACCTGCACCGCCTCCCCGAGGGCACCACAACGTTCGACTGCGACACCTGGGCCGAGATCGCCGCCGCCCGGGTCCGGATCAAGGAGCATGGGACCGTGCTGGACGAATGGATCGCCGCCGTCAACGCCGAACTCGACATCGACCCGGGTCTGGACCGCGCCGTGCTGCTCGACGCCGCCCGCGATGTCGCGCACGCGGTCGCCCGCCCGGCCGCGCCGCTCACCACCTTCCTCATCGGGTACGCCGCCGCCAAGCACGGCCTCACCCCCGCCGAGGCCGCCCGCCGGGTCGCCGCGCTCGCCCTCCGCTGGGAGGCGGAAGGAAAGCCGGAGGGGCAGCAGGAGCAGCAGCAGGAAGGGAAGGAGGGGCAGTCCGCATGAGGGACCACGACGAGTTCGACGACGCGCTCGCCCTCGCCAACGGCTACCGCCCCCACTCCGACGCCCACTCCGACGCCCACCCCGGTCCGTACCCCGGTCCGCACCCCGGTCCGCACCCCGATCCCCGCTCCGGTTCCCTCCCGGGCCACTCCCACTCCACCGCCGTCATCCCCGACCCGCCCCGGGCCCCCGACGAGCGCCCCGTACCCCCGCACACCTGGGAGTCGGCCCGCACCGTCGCGTACCGCAGCGCCGTACCGCTCACCCCCCGCCGCCTCCCGCTGGAGCGCGCCCTCGGCCACACCCTGGCCGCCCCGCTGACCGCGCTCACCGACCTGCCCGCCTTCGACACCTCCGCCATGGACGGCTGGGCGGTCAACGGCCCCGGCCCCTGGACGCTGATCACCGCCCCCGGCCCGGGCCCCGGCCTCCTGGCCGGCGCCCCCGGCCGCCCCGCCCGCCTCGACGACGGCCAGGCCATCCGGATCGCCACCGGCGCCCGGGTCCCCGAGGGCAGCACCGCCATCGTCCGCGCCGAGAACGCCACCGCCCGCGGCGGCACGCTGCGCGGCCGGCTTCCCCGCCTCGGTGCCGACATCCGCCCCCGCGCCCAGGAGTGCCGCTCCGGCGCCGAACTCCTCCCCTCCGGCACCCGCCTCGCCCCCGCCGCCCTCGGCCTGGCCGCCGCCGCCGGCTACGACGAACTGGCCGTCCACCCGCTCCCGCGCGCCGAAGTCCTCGTCCTCGGCGACGAACTCCTGCACCACGGCCTGCCCCACGACGGCCGCATCCGCGACGCGCTCGGCCCGATGACCGGCCCCTGGCTGGCCGCCCTGGGCGCCGAAGTCCTCGTCACCCGCCGCCTCGGCGACGACGCCGACGCGCTGCGCGAGGCGATCGAGACCAGCCGCGCCGATCTCATCGTCACCACCGGCGGTACGGCGGCGGGCCCCGTCGACCATCTGCGCGCCACCCTGCGCGCCCTGGACGCCACCATCCTCATCAGCGGCGTCACCGTCCGCCCCGGCCACCCCATGCTGCTCGCCGAACTCCCCGACGGCGGCACCCCCGTGGTCGGTCTCCCCGGCAATCCGCTCGCCGCCGTCGCCGGCCTGCTCACCCTCGCCGCGCCGCTGCTGCACGCGCTGTCCGGCCGGATGCCCCCGGCCACCAGGACCGCCACCGCGGGCGAGGCGTTCGGCGGGCACCGCACCGACACCCACCTCGTGCCGGTACGGTGCCCCGCCGACGGCTCGGTCGCCGTACCGCTGAGCTACGCCGGCCCGGCCATGCTCCGCGGCATCGCCGCCGCGTCCGCACTGGCGGTCATCCCACCGGGCGGGGTCGCCCCCGAGGACCCGGTCCAGCTTCTGGAGCTCCCGCCGGCATGAGACTGCCGAATCTCGCCGCCCTCCCCACCGTGCCGCCGCAGCGGTCCGACGCCGACGACCAGTCGCACGGGGTCCATCTGCCGCGCTCGGTGGGCGGGCCGCTGCTCCAGGTGCTGCGGCGGCTGTTCATGGCCCTGGCGGTGATGGCGACCGCGGTCGTCATCGTCTACTTCGACCGGGGCGGCTACAAGGACAACATCACCGGCCAGCCGGTCGGCCTCCTCGACTCCGTCTACTACGTCACCGTCTCGCTCTCCACGACCGGCTACGGCGACATCGTGCCGGTCAGCGACAAGGCGCGGCTGCTGACCACGATCCTCATCACCCCGCTGCGCATACTGTTTCTGATCATCCTGGTCGGTACGACACTGGAGGTCCTGACCGAGCGCACCCGCGAGCAGTGGCGGCTGGCTCACTGGAGGAAGATCTTGCGCGATCACACCGTCATCGTCGGCTTCGGCACCAAGGGCCGCAGCGCCGCCGAGACCCTGATGTCCACCGGGCTCTCCCAGGACCAGATCGTGGTCGTCGACCCCAGCAAGGGCGTGGTGGCCGCCGCCAACGCCGCCGGCTACGCGGGGGTGGTCGGTGACGCGACCCGCAGTGACGTGCTGGTACGGGCGCGGGCCGATCGGGCCCGGCAGATCGTGATCGCCACCCAGCGCGATGACACCGCCGTGCTGGTGGCGCTCACCGCGCGCCAGCTGAGCAAGACCGTCAAGATCGTGGCCTCGGTGCGGGAGGAGGAGAACGTTCCGCTGCTCAAGCAGTCCGGCGCGGACTCGGTGATCACCAGCGCCAGCGCGGTCGGCCGGCTGCTGGGTCTTTCGATGATCAGCCCGTCGTCCGGCGCGGTGATGGAGGATCTGATCCAGCAGGGCAAGGGGCTGTCGCTGCGCGAACGCCCGGTGACGAAGGCGGAGGCGGGCCGTTCGCCGCGCGAGGTCGATGACCTGGTCGTGTCGGTGATACGGGGTCACCGGCTGCTGCCCTTCGACCACCCGGACGCGGCCACCCTGGAGCTGACCGACCGCCTGGTGGTCATCCACCGCATCCGGGAGGCGGACGAGTCGCTGCCCGCGCCGCCGGACCGGGACCGGGGGAAGCCGCAGAAGGGCCCGGGTTCCTGGCGCATCCCGCGCCGCTGAGCCCGGCCCGCACAAAAAAGAACGTTTGCGTTTCTCCCGATCCGGATCTAGTTTTAGTACGGAACCGTTTCGTACTCGATCCGTGAGGGAGTGACCCCCATGACCGCCGAACCCCCCGCGCCCACGTCCACGTCCACGCCCGCGCCCCCGCCCGTCCGCCGCCCGCGCATGACGCCCGAGCGGGAACACGAACTGCTGCTCAACACCATCGACGTACTCCGGGAGACCGGCTACGAGGCGCTGACCATGGACGCCGTCGCGGCCCGCGCCCGGTGCAGCAAGGCCACGCTGTACCGGCAGTGGGAGGGCAAACCACAGCTGGTGGCCGCCGCGCTGTACGCCACCCGGCCCTTCGACCTCGGCCAGATCAACACCGGCACCCTGCGCGGCGACCTGCTGGCCCTGGCGGCCGAGGTCGCCGCCGGCGGCGAGAAGGACACCGCGCTGATCGCCGGGCTCGCGCACATCGCGCTCACCGACCCCGACCTGGGCCGGGCCCTGCGCGAGACGCTGTTCGCGCCCGAGCGCGAGCGGCTGCTGGCGCTGGCCGTGCGGGCCGTGGAGCGCGGCGAGCTGCCAGCCGTACCGGAGGCCATGGACTTCGTGCCGGCGCTGATCTTCTCGGCACTGTTCGCCCGCCCGCTGCTGGACGGGCTCCCCGCCGAACCCTCCTACCTGAGCCGCTACGTCGACCAGGTGGTGCTGCCGGTCCTGCGCACCACCTGAACCGCCCCACCCCACCCCGCCCCACCCCGCCGAACCCTCCCCGCCATCCGTCCACCTCCACTGGAGTTCTCCGCCATGTCCCGTACCACCGCCACCGCCCCCGCCGGTGCCGGCACCGGCCCCGACAAGGCCGCGCCCGCCGCCGCACGGCCGGCGCCCGTGCCGCACCGCTGGTGGATCCTGATCGTCATCGGGCTCGCCCAGCTCATGGTGGTCCTCGACGCCACCATCGTGAACATCGCACTGCCCTCCGCCCAGGAGGACCTCGGCTTCACCGACGGCGACCGCCAGTGGGTGGTCACCGCCTACGCCCTGGCCTTCGGCAGTCTGCTGCTGCTCGGCGGTCGCATAGCCGACCTCTTCGGCCGCAAGGTCACCTTCCTGACCGGGCTCGTCGGCTTCGCCGGCGCCTCCGCGCTCGGCGGCGCGGCCGGCAGCTTCGAGGTCCTGGTCGCCGCCCGCGCCCTCCAGGGCGTCTTCGGCGCGCTGCTGGCACCCGCCGCGCTGTCCCTGCTGACCACCACCTTCACCGACGCCAAGGAGCGCGCCAAGGCGTTCGGGGTCTACGGCGCCATCGCCGGGGCCGGCGGCGCGGTCGGTCTGCTGCTGGGCGGGGTGCTCACCGAGACCCTCAACTGGCGCTGGACCCTGTACGTCAATCTGTTCTTCGCCGTCGCCGCGTTCATCGGTGGGGCGCTGCTGCTCCAGCGCGCGGCCCGGGACCGTACCGCGACCCTGGACGTTCCCGGCACCCTGATGGTGTCCACCGGATTGTTCGCCCTGGTCTACGGGTTCGCCAACGCCGAGCACCACGACTGGGGCTCCGTGGCCACCTGGGGCTTCCTGCTGGCCGGCGTGCTGCTGCTGACCGCCTTCACCTGGTGGCAGACCCGGGCCACGAACCCCCTGCTGCCGCTGCGCGTCCTGCTGGACCGCAACCGTGGCGCCTCGTTCGTCGCGGTCCTGGTCAGTGGTGCCGGCATGTTCGGTGTCTTCCTCTTCCTCACCTACTACCTCCAGGCAAGCCTGCGCTACACGCCCATCGAGACCGGGCTGGCCTTCCTGCCCATGGTCGCCGGGCTGATGATCACCGCGACCCTGTCCACCAGCGTGCTCATCCCGCGCCTGGGCCCCAAGCCGGTCATCCCGCTCGGCATGGGCATCGCCGCCGCCGGCATGGCCTGGATGACCGGGCTCGACCTGACCAGCACGTACGCGGCCCACGTGCTGCCGCCGCTGATCATCACCGGCCTGGGGCTGGGCATGGTCATGGCGCCGGCGATGAGCCTGGCCACGTCGGGGGTGGGGAGCGAGGACGCCGGGGTGGCCTCCGCCACGGTCAACACCATGCAGCAGATCGGCGGTTCCATCGGTACCGCCCTGCTCAACACCCTCGCCTCCAGCGCGGCCACCAGCTATCTGACCGGCCGGGACCCCGGCGATCCGGCCGTGCTCGCCCAGGCCCAGCTGGAGAGCTACTCGACCGCCTATGTGTGGTCGGCGGGCTTCTTCGTCGCCGGACTGGTGGTGTGCGCCGTGCTCTACCGCCGTGGCCGGGTCGAGGAGGACCCGGACGCCGCCCCGGTGATCCACATGTGATCCGCGACCGGACCGCACCCGGACCGCACCCGGACCGCAGCCGGACCGCAGCCGGACCACAGCTGATCCGCAGCTGATCCGTAGCTGATCCCGGCCGATCGGCCCCTTCCCCCCGGCGGGAGGGGGCCGATCGGCGATAGCGTCGGGCGGTATGAGAGCGATCACGATCACGGGTCCCGGCAGTGCCGATGTGCTGCGCTGGGCGGAGGTGGCGGAGCCGGCGCCGCCCGGGGAGGGGGAGGTCCTCGTCGAGGTGGCCGCCGCCGGGGTCAATCGGGCCGATGTGCTCCAGCGGCAGGGGTTCTACGATCCGCCGCCGGGGGCCTCGCCCTATCCGGGGCTTGAGTGTTCGGGCACCGTGGCCGCGCTGGGCCCCGGGGTGGCGGGCTGGGAGGTCGGACAGCAGGTGTGTGCGCTGCTCGCCGGCGGCGGGTACGCGCAGCGGGTGGTGGTGCCGGCCGGGCAGTTGCTGCCGGTGCCGCGCGGGGTGTCGCTGGTGGCCGCCGCCGCGCTGCCCGAGGTGGTGTGCACGGTGTGGTCGAACGTGTTCATGGGGGACGGCGGGCTGCGCGCGGGGCAGACGCTGCTGGTGCACGGCGGGGGCAGCGGGATCGGGACGATGGCGGTCCAGTTGGCCGCCGCCCTGGGGGCCCGGGTCGCGGTGACCGCCGGGAGCGCGGAGAAGCTGGCGGTCTGCCGGGAGTTGGGGGCCGAGGTGCTGATCAATTACCGGGATGTTGACTTCGCGGACGTGCTGCGGGACTCCTGCGATCTCATTCTGGACATCGTGGGTGCCCAGTATCTGGACCGGAATCTCCGCGCCCTCGCGACGGGGGGCCGGATCGCCGTCATCGGGCTTCAGGGCGGGCGCAAGGGGGAGTTGAATCTCGGAGCGTTGCTCGCCAAGCGCGGCACCGTCACCGCCACTTCGCTGCGGGCCCGTCCGGCGGCCGGGAAGGCGGCGATCGTGGCGGCGGTACGGGAGGGGGCGTGGCCGTTGATCGAGGAGGGGCGGGTGCGTCCCGTGGTGGACCGCGAGCTGCCGATGAGCGAGGCCGCGCAGGCGCACCGGATCCTGGAACGCAGCGGCCACACCGGGAAGATCATCCTGACACCCTGAACTTTTCCCCGTGTTCAAGATGCCCGTTTCCTTCGCATATGTGACGCTGGTTACATCATCGGACGGTCTACGGAGGATCGAGCGCCGTGAGGGTGTGGGTGTGGACGGAAGTCATCATGATCATGGCGGCGCTCGCCACCCTTCTTCTTCTGGCGGCTCTCCTGGTCGCCCCGGCGGCCCGCGCCGATGAGGCCGCCGACCACAGCGCCGGCCGGCAGCGAAGCGAGCCCGCCCCGTACCGCGAGGCCGATCCGGTGGTACGGGGCGGCGAGATGCTGCCCGTACTGCCGCTCGGGGCCGGGCTCGCCTGCCTCGGCGCCGGCCTGGGTGTCCTCGCTCTGCGACTGCGGCGTATCTAACCCGTAACAGCGCACCCGGCAAGTTGCGAGGGGCCCACCATACTCGGTATACATACGCGGTATGTCCATCCGCTACGGCCTGCTGGCCCTGCTCGACTACGGGCCCAAGTACGGCTCCCAGCTGCGCACCGAGTTCGAGTCCCGAACCGGCGCCACCTGGCCGCTCAACATCGGCCAGGTCTATACGACCCTCGGCCGCCTCGAACGTGACGCGCTCATCGAGCCCGCCGGCGAACGCGACGGGAAGCAGCAGCGCTACCGCATCACCGAGGCCGGCCGCCGCGAACTCGCCGAATGGTACCGACAGCCCGTCGACCGCACCCACCCCTCCCGCGACGAACTCGCCATCAAGCTCGCCATGGCCGTCGGCACCGAGGGCATCGACGTCGCCGCCATCATCCAGTCCCAGCGCCGCCACACCCTCAAGGCCATGCAGGACTACACCCGCCTCAAGGCCCAGGCCCTGGCCGGCGAAGGCCCGGAGACCGGCGAGGAAATCGCCTGGCTGCTGGTCCTGGAACAGCTGATCTTCTCCGCGGAAGCCGAAGCCCGCTGGCTGGACCACTGCGAGTCCCGACTCCTGCGCCTCGCCGCCCGGCGCCCCGCGAGGCCGGTAACCGGGACCGCACCGGATGACGGCGCCGACCACGAGGCCGCACACGAGCCCGGACACGAACACGACGAGCCCGCGACCCACCACCACATCATCGGGGGAACCACCACATGACCACCAGCAGCGCACCCATCCTTGAGCTGCGCGGCCTCAGCCGCGTCCACGGCACCGGCGTCGCCACCGTCCAAGCTCTGCACTCCATCGACCTGACCGTCCGGGCCGGCGAATTCGTCGCCGTCATGGGCCCCTCCGGATCCGGCAAGTCCACCCTCCTCACCCTGGCCGGCGGCCTCGACACCGCCTCCAGCGGCCAGGTCCTCATCGAGGGCACCGACCTCGGCACCCTCACCAAGAGCCAACTCGCCAAGATCCGGCGCACCAGCATCGGCTACGTCTTCCAGGACTACAACCTCATCCCGGCCCTCACCGCCGCCGAGAACATCGCCCTGCCCCGCGAACTCGACGGCATGTCCGCCCGCGCCGCGCGCAAGGAAGCCCTCGCCGCCCTGGAGGAGATCAATCTCCCCGAGGTCGCCGACCGCTTCCCCGACGAGATGTCCGGCGGCCAGCGGCAGCGCGTCGCCATCGCCCGCGCCCTCGTCGGCGACCGCCGCCTCGTCCTGTCCGACGAGCCCACCGGCGCCCTCGACTCCGAGACCGGCGAGGCCGTCCTCGCCCTGCTGCGCAGGCGCTGCGACGAAGGCGCCGCCGGCATCATGGTCACCCACGAGTCCCGGTACGCGGCCTGGGCGGACCGCGTCGTCTTCCTGCGCGACGGCGCCATGGTCGACGAGACCGTCTCCCCCACCGCCGAGTCGCTGCTCACCGGCGAGGTGAACCGGTGAGCCGTACCCTCGCCCGCTGGCGGCTCGGGCTGCGCATAGCCCGCCGCGACGCGATCCGCGCCAAGGGCCGCAGCGCCCTCGTCGTCGCCATGATCGCCCTGCCCATCCTGGGCGTGGCCGGCGCCGACCTGGCCGTCCGCACCAGCCAGCTCTCCGCCGAGGAGAGCCTGGCCCGCAAGCTCGGCACCGCCGACGCCGAGTACCAGGTGTACGAGGCCGGCGTCCCGATCATGCAGCACCCGACCAACGACGAGATGTGGTCCTCCTCGTGGGAGGACGACGACAGCGAGGGAAGCGACGACAAGGACGCGGCCGGCCCCGCGGACTTCCGCGCCGAGGACCACTTCCCCGACGGCGCCACCGTGCTGCCCGAGCGCACCGGCTACGCCGACATCACCACCGATTACGGCATCATGTGGGCCGACATCAAGGAGACCGACCCCAGCAGCCCGCTCACCCAGGGCAAGTACACCCTGCTCAGCGGCGAGTGGCCGGCCGGCCCCGGTGAGGTGGCCGCCACCGGGCAGTTCCTCACGGACAGCGGGCTGAAGGTCGGCGACGACGTCGAGCTCTCCGAGATCGACCGGACCGTCCGCATCACCGGCTCCTACGAGCTGCCCAACGCCCTCGGCGCCACCGAACTGCTGGCCCCCAACGACACGCTGCTGCCGCTGCTGCCGCGCGGCGAGGACGGCGCCAGCGTCCGCTACCTGGTCGCCGTCGACGGCGGCGTCAGCTGGGACACGGTCATGGAGGCCAACACCCACGGGCTGACGGTCCTCTCCCGCCAGGTGCACCTCAATCCGCCGCCGGACAGCGACATCCCCCTGGTCCAGCGCGAGGACTACTACCCCTGGAACTCGGGCGACATGGGCGGCGAGGTGTACGCCGTGCTCGGCGTCGCCGTCGCCCTGGTCGTCCTGGAGATCTGCCTGCTGGCCGGCCCCGCCTTCGCCGTCGGCGCCCGCCGCTCCCGCCGCCAGCTCGGCCTGGTCGGCTCCAACGGCGGCGATCAGGCACAGCTGCGCGCCATCATGCTCTCCAGCGGTGTCGTGCTCGGCGCCGCGGCGGCCGTGGCCGGCATCACGCTGGGCATCGCCGCCGTCCTCCTCGGCCGACCCTTCCTGGAGACCATGAACGGCGCCCGGTTCGGCGCCTGGGACTTCCGCTGGACGGAACTGCTCGGCGTCGCGGCCTTCGCCGTGTTCATCGGCACCCTCGCCGCGCTGATCCCCGCGATCAACGCGTCCCGCTCCTCCGTCCTGGAATCGCTCACCGGCACCAAGGGCGTACGCCGCGGCAGCCGGGCGCTGCCGATCGCCGGAACCATCGCCCTCATCGGCGGCGTCGCCATCGCCCTGCTCGGCGGCCTGTCCATGAGCAGCGCCGAAATGGTCGGCGCCGGCGCCGTCATCGCCGAGCTCGGCCTGGTGGCCCTCACCCCGATGCTGGTCGGCGGCTTCGGCAAGCTCGCCCGCTTCCTGCCGCTGTCCGGGCGCCTCGCCATGCGCGACGCCGCCCGCAACCGGGGGCGTACGGCACCGGCCGTCGCCGCCGTGCTCGCCGCCACCGCCGGCGCCGTCGCGATCGCCACCATCGTCTCCAGCGCCGAGGCCGACCAGCGCGCCGGATACATCCCCGACCTGCCGGACGGCACCGTCGCCCTCACGGTGTGGAACGGCAGCGAGTCCCAGCTGGACCCGCTGCGGGCTGCCGCCGACAAGACGCTGCCGGTCACCGACCGCACCGACCTGGCGACCGCCATTCCCCTGCTCCCCGGCTGCGCACCGGGCGTCCGCGACGAATGGGGCAACGACTCCTCCGAGTGCCACGTGAGGGTGGCGACCCCGCCCGAGAAGCTGTGCCCGCTGTGGGAGGACGAGAGCGACGCCCTGACCGCCGAGGAGCTCCGCGAGCTGCGCCAGGACGAGCGGTGCGCCTTCAACGGGAACGAGGGCTGGGGGCTGAGCAACCTCGGCTCGGTGGGCGTGGGCGACGCCTCGGCTCTCAAGGTCCTGGGCATCGACCGGCCCGAGTACCGGGAGGTGCTGGAGAACGGCGGCGCCCTGGTCTTCGACTCCAACCTCATCGGCGACGACGGCAAGGTCACCGTCGAGGGGTACACGGACTGGGAGCAGGACAAGCCGGAGCAGTCCGTCGCCCTCCCCGCCCTGCTCGTGGACAGCCACGGCTACGGCATGGACACGCTGATCTCCCCCGAGACCGCCGAGCAGGCCGGCCTGCGCACCATCTTCGCCGGCACCTACTACGCCACCTCGCACATCCCCACCAGCGCGGAGGAGCAGGCGTTCCGCGGTGAGATCGACCAGCTGGCACTCAGCTCCATCGACTGGTCGATCGAGAACGGCTTCAAGGCCGACAACTCCATGGCGCTGATGATCATCGCCATCGCCGCCACCGTCATCGCGCTGGGCGCGGCCGGCATCGCCACCGGTCTGGCCCAGGCCGACTCGGAGGCGGACCTGGCCACCCTCGCGGCGGTCGGCGCGGCACCCCGCATCCGGCGTACCCTCTCCGGACTCCAGTGCGGGCTGATCGCCGCGATGGGGGTGGTGCTGGGATGTGTCTCGGGGCTCATCCCGGCGGTGGGCCTGATCCTGTCCGACCACAAGGATCGGCTCGACTGGTGGAACCAGGAGATCGCCGAGGGCTGGGACCCCGGTGAGCGCCCCGAGCTCCACCTGGCGCTGCCGTGGGAGACCTTCGGCCAGCTCATCGTGGTCGTGCCGCTCATCGCGCTGGTCTTCGCCGCCCTGCTCACCCGCTCGCGGGTGACCCTGGCCCGACGCGCGGGGTGACCCACGTTGCATGATGGAGGTATGACTCAGCCGAGGAATGAACCGTCTCAGGAGAGCCAGGGCCAGGGCCACAGCCAGGACCAGCGCCCGCAGGTCCTGGTCGTGGGGCCGGATGGCATGGCGCTCGCCGGTCCCGCCCCCCGCGAGGGCGAAGGCACGGGCGGGGGCGAGGAGCACTCCGAGGTTCCCGTGACGGAGATGGTGGAGCAGCCGGCGAAGGTCATGCGGATCGGCAGCATGATCAAGCAGCTGCTGGAGGAGGTCAAGGCGGCCCCGCTGGACGAGGCCAGCCGGTACCGGCTCAAGGAGATCCACTCCAGCTCCGTCAAGGAGTTGGAGGAGGGCCTCGCGCCGGAGCTGGTGGAGGAGCTGGAACGGCTCTCGCTGCCGTTCACCGACGACCGGCTGCCCACCGAGGCGGAGCTGCGGATCGCGCAGGCTCAGCTGGTCGGCTGGCTGGAGGGGCTGTTCCACGGCATCCAGACGGCGCTGTTCGCGCAGCAGATGGCGGCCCGCGCGCAGCTGGAGCAGATGCGCCGGGCGCTGCCGCCCGGGGCGCTGCCCGACGAGGGTGACCACCCCACCGACCCGCACGGCCCGGCGCGCTCGGGACCGTACCTCTGACACCTCATGCACAGCGCAAAGGCGCCGACCCACCGGGGTCGGCGCCTTTCGTGTGCTCAGCCCCAGGTGAGCAGGCGCCTGGGGTGTTCGAGTACGGCGGCCACGTCGGCGAGCAGCCGCGAGCCGAGTTCGCCGTCGATCAGCCGGTGGTCGAAGGACAGCGCCAGGGTGGTGACCTGCCGGGGCTTGATCTTGCCCTTGTGCACCCACGGCTGGGCCTTGATCGCCCCGACCGCCAGGATCGCCGATTCGCCGGGGTTGAGGATCGGGGTGCCGCTGTCGATCCCGAAGACCCCGACATTGGTGATGGTGACGGTGCCGCCCTGCATGGCCGCCGGGGTGGTGCGGCCCTCGCGCGCCGTGCCGACCAGCTCGCTCAGTGCGGTGGCCAGCTCGGCGAGGGTCAAGCGGCCCGCGTCCTTGATGTTGGGGACGAGCAGCCCGCGCGGGGTGGCGGCGGCGATGCCCAGGTTGACGGTGTCCTTGTAGACGATCTCCTGGTTCGCCTCGTCCCAGGCGGCGTGCGCGTCGGGGTTGCGGCGCAGGGCGAGCAGCAGGGCCCTGGCGATGATCAGCAGCGGGTTGATCCGCAGCCCGGCCAGGTCCGGGTCCTCCTTGAGCCGGGCCACCAGTTTCATGGTGCGGGTGACGTCGACGGTGATGAACTCGGTGACGTGCGGCGCGGTGAACGCGCTGTCCACCATGGCCTGGGCGGTCGCCTTGCGTACGCCGCGGACCGGGACCCGGCGCTCGCCGGGGACGGCGGCGGCGGGCTCGGCGGCCGGGGCCGGCGCCGGCTGCTCCCGCTCCTGGGGTACGGGCGCGGGTACGGCGGCGGCCTGGACGTCCTCGCGGGTGATCGTTCCCTCGGGGCCGGTCGGCCGGACCACCCGCAGATCGATGCCCAGGTCCTTGGCGAGCTTGCGCACCGGCGGCTTGGCCAGTGGCCGGCCGCCGGCCGGAGCGGCGGCGGGCTGCTCCGGTACGGGCGCGGGTACGACGGCGGGTGCGGCGGCGGGTGCGGGTACCGCGGCCACCGCCGGCGCCTTGCGCGGGCGGCGCTTGGTGGCGGCGGTGGAGACCCCGTACCCGACGAGCACCGGCGTCCGGGCCGGCGGCTGCGCGGGCTCGGGTACGGGCTCGGGCTCGGGGGCGGCCTCGGGGGCGGCCTCGGCCTCGGGGGCCGGCTTCGGCTGCTGAGCAGCCTCGGCCGCCGGCTCGCCGGGCGCGGTGTCCACGGTGATGATCGGCGACCCGACATCCACCGTGTCACCCTCCGCCCACAGCACCTCGTGCACCACCCCGTCGAACGGGATGGGCAGTTCCACGGCGGCCTTGGCGGTCTCGACCTCCACCACCACCTGGCCGTCGGTCACGGTGTCGCCCGGCTGAACGTGCCACTTGAGGATCTCGGCCTCGGTGAGGCCCTCTCCCACGTCGGGCATCTTGAATTCGCGGTAGCGCTGGGTCACAGCGGCCATCGTCACGACTCTCCTCAGCCTCTCTCAGTACGCCAGCGAGCGGTCGACACTGTCCAGCACCCTGTCGAGCCCGGGAAGATACTCCTCCTCAAGCCGGGCCGGCGGATACGGGGAGTGGAAACCGCCCACCCGCAGCACCGGGGCCTCCAGATGGTAGAAGCACCGTTCTGATATCCGGGCGGCCACCTCCGCCCCGGCTCCGAAGAACACCGGGGCCTCGTGCACCGTCACCAGCCGCCCGGTCTTCTCCACGGAGCGCTGCACCGTGTCGAAGTCGATCGGCGAGATCGACCGCAGATCGATGACCTCGATCGACCGCCCCTCCTCCTGCGCGACCGCCGCCGCCTGGAGCGCGGTGCGCACGGTCGGCCCGTACCCCACCAGCGTGAGATCGGACCCGGGCCGTACCACCCGGGCCGCGTGCAGCGGCCCGGGGATGCCGGCCGGGTTGACCTCGCCCTTGTCCCAGTAGCGCGACTTCGGCTCGAAGAAGATCACCGGGTCGTCGCACTCGATGGCCTGGCGCAGCATCCAGTAGGCGTCGTCGGCGTTCGACGGGGAGACGATCTTGAGCCCGGCGACGTGCGCGAACAGCGCCTCGGGCGACTCGCTGTGGTGCTCGACCGCGCCGATGCCGCCCGCGTACGGGATGCGGATGACGACCGGCAGCTTGACCTTGCCCAGCGCGCGGGCGTGCATCTTGGCCAGCTGGGTGACGATCTGGTCGTAGGCGGGGAAGACGAAGCCGTCGAACTGGATCTCCGCCACCGGCCGGTAGCCGCGCAGCGCGAGGCCGATCGCGGTGCCGATGATGCCGGACTCGGCGAGCGGGGTGTCGATGACCCGCTCCTCGCCGAAGTCCTTCTGGAGGCCGTCGGTGACCCGGAAGACCCCGCCGAGCTTGCCGACGTCCTCGCCCATGACGAGGACCTTGGGGTCGGTCTCCATCGCCTTGCGCAGGGCGGAGTTGATCGCCTTGGCGATGGGCAGCTTCGCCGCCGTGGCGGCTGTTTCTGCGGCGGCCATGTCAGTTCTCCTCCTGCTCGAACGAGGCGAGGTACGCGGCGTACTGGGCGCGTTCCTCGTCGACCAGGGCGTGGCCGTCCGCGTACACATGCTCGAAGATCGCCATGCTGTCCGGGTCCGGCATGGTGCGGATGGTCTCCCGCACCCGGCGCCCCAGCGTGTCGCTCTCCTCCTCGACCGCCGCGTAGAACGCGTCGTCCGCGCCGCCGGTCCGGTCCAGGTGGCGGCGCAGCCGCAGGATCGGGTCCTTGGCCTCCCACTGGGCCAGCTCGTCGTCGGGGCGGTAGCGGGTGGGATCGTCCGAGGTGGTGTGGGCGCCCATCCGGTAGGTGAACGCCTCGACCAGCATCGGGCCCTCCCCGGCGCGGGCCCGCTCCACGGCGGCGCGGGTCACGGCGAGCACCGCCAGGACGTCGTTGCCGTCCACCCGCACGCCAGGGAAGCCGTAGCCGGCCGCCCGCTGGTAGAGCGGCACCCGGGTCTGGCGTTCGGTGGGCTCGGAGATCGCCCACTGGTTGTTCTGGCAGAAGAAGACGATCGGCGCGTTGTACACCGCCGAGAAGGTGAAGGCTTCCGCCACATCGCCCTGGCTGGACGCGCCGTCACCGAAGTAGGCGATCACGGCGGAGTCGGCGCCGTCCTTGGCCACCCCCATGGCGTAGCCGGTGGCGTGCAGCGCCTGGGAGCCGATGACGATCGTGTAGAGGTGGAAGTTGTTGCTGTTGGGGTCCCAGCCGCCGTGGTTGACGCCCCGGAACATGCCCAGCAGCAGGGTGGGGTCCACCCCCCGGCACCAGGCGACACCGTGCTCGCGGTAGGTGGGGAAGACGTAGTCGTCGGGGTGCAGCGCGCGGCCCGAGCCGATCTGGGCGGCCTCCTGGCCCAGGAGCGAGGGCCACAGGCCCAGCTCGCCCTGGCGCTGGAGGGAGGTGGCCTCGGCGTCGAAGCGGCGGGTGAGCACCATGTCGCGGTAGAGGCCGCGCAGCCCCTCGGCGTCGATGTCCACCGCGTAGTCGGGGTGCTCGACGCGTTCGCCCTCGGGGGTGAGCAGCTGCACCATCTCCGGCTCGGGCCGGGCACGGTCCGCCGCGCGTTTCGCCGTGGTCTTCTTCGCGGCCGGCTTCTTCGCGGCGCTCTTCTTGGCCGGCGCCGGCTTCCCGGCCGCGGCCTTCTTCACCGCGCCGGTCTTCTTGGCGGCGGTTTTCTTGGCAGCGGTGGCACGGCGCGGCGTGCCGCGTTCGGCGGTGCTCTCCACGGTCACTTGCTCCTCCGTCGGTCCGGCTCCCGGGGTCGTCCGGGCAGCCAGTGCGGCTCGCCCGGCCCCGTACGGCGCACGGGGTTGGGTGCGCGCGGACGGATCCGAGCGGTACTGGTACGTCCCGTCCGGCGGCCCGCTAGAAGCACGGTACCCATAGTGCTCACAAGCCGCGAAACTACCCCTGACCTGCGGATTTACCTGGAAATCCAAGTAAATCGCGGGCGGCTGGGGAGATCCGCCGAAAACACCGTGGTCACAGCCTCGCAACTGCCTGGGACATCCGCACGTTATCCCCGCCACCCGGGGCAGCGGAAGAGTGATGCGGGCGGCATTCGATGAGCTGTGTGAGACTGACGGCGTGCCCGAAGACGGAAAAATCACCGTATTCCTGCTTGATGACCACGAAGTGGTACGGCGTGGGGTGCATGAGCTGCTGTCGATGGAGTCCGACATCGAGGTGGTCGGCGAGGCCGGCACGGCCGCCGACGCCCTGGTGCGGATCCCGGCCACCCACCCCGATGTGGCGGTGCTCGACGTACGGCTCCCGGACGGCAGCGGGGTGGAGGTCTGCCGCGAGGTCCGCTCCCGCGACGAGTCCATCGCCTGCCTGATGCTCACCTCCTACGCGGACGACGAGGCGCTGTTCGACGCGATCATGGCGGGGGCCTCCGGCTATGTCCTGAAGGCCATCCGGGGGACGGAGCTGCTGTCGGCGGTACGGGATGTGGCCGCCGGCAAGTCCCTGCTCGACCCGGTCGCCACCCAGCGGGTGCTGGAACGGCTGCGCGGCGGGGGCGCGGAGGAGGAGCCCGATGACCGCACCGCCCGGCTGACCGACCAGGAGCGGCGGATCCTGGAGCTGATCGGTGAGGGGCTCACCAACCGGGCGATCGGTGAGCGGCTGCATCTGGCCGAGAAGACCATCAAGAACTATGTCTCCAGCCTGCTGTCCAAACTCGGCATGGAACGCCGGTCGCAGGCCGCCGCGTTCGTCGCCCGCCGGCAGGCCGAACGCGAGGTCCGGCGCGGCGGCGGTGGCGATCGCGGCGCGGAATAGGGCCGTTCGCCCCCTGCCCCCGGGACCTTCCCCCCGTGTGGGCCCGGCGCGCCGCCGGGCAGGGTGGGAGACATGTACGCCGTCCCACCCGATGAACCACTGGCCGAGGCCCTGCGGCTGCTGCCGCGCGCCCCGTACGGCCGGGCCGCCGTGACCCGGCACGCCATGCCGTACATCGTGCCCGCCTGCCACCGGCTCGGCGCGGACGGCGCGAGCGTGCTGCTGCGGATCGCCGCCGGCGCGCTGGACGGCGGACGGCTGATCGACGGCACGGTGGTCGCGTACGAGACCAACAGCCGGGACGCCGGCGAGGGCCTGCACCCGTGGGGGGTCCAGCTGATCGGCACCGCCCGCGCGCTGGTGCCCTCGCCCGCCGAACGAGCCGCCTTCCCGCCGCCGCACCCGGCCACCCCGCACTATCTGCGGCTGACCCCGACGCTGGCCACCGTACGCCGCTGAGCCGTACCACCAGGTGGACCCCTTGTGCCGGTACACGGTTCGGTGGTGTGATGCCGCCATGCCGGAAACCGACCAGGGCGGCGTCCGCAGCGTGCAACGCGCCGTGGATCTCCTCGCCCTCTACGACGCCGAACATCCCAGCCGCTCCATCCGCGAACTGGTCACCGCCACCGGACTGCCCAAGTCCACCGTGGTCCGCCTCGTCCACACCCTTCAGCAGTGCGGGCTGCTGTGGACCCGAGGCGACGGCCGCACCGTCCCGGGCCCCGGGCTGCTGCGCTGGGCCGAACTCGCCCGCACCACCTGGCAACTGCCCGAAGAGGCCCTGCTGCGGCTGCGCCGGCTCAGCGAGGCAAGCGGCGGCGAGAGCGTCGGCCTGTACGTCAGGCAGCGCGCCGGCCGGGTGTGCGTCGCCCGCCACGAGGGCACCCAGACCCTGCGCCATGTCGTGCGCGTCGGAGCCGAGATGCCGCTGTGGGCGGGCGCCGCCTCCCACGTCCTGCTCTCCCGCGCCGACCGCGCCGACCTCACCGCCGTCGCCGTCCACGGCCCGCACCGCGACTGGGCCACCACCCTGTGGGAACGCGCGCAGCGAGCCGCCGTACGGGGCTGGTCGGTCAGCCACGGCGAACGCGAACCCGGAGTCTCCGGCGCCGCCGCCCCCGTCTTCGACTCCGCCGGGCGGCTGACCGCCGCCGTCGCGCTCGGCGGCCCGACCGTCCGGTTCACCGACGAGGCCGTCACCGGCTTCGTACCCGCCCTGCTGGACACCGCCCGGGCACTGACCGCCCTCGGCTCGATCGGAGGCGCCGAGTGATGAAGAGCGCACCCCTGCTGGACGGCATCCGCGTCCTGGACCTCACCAATGTGCTGGCCGGACCGTTCGCCGGCTACCAGCTGGCGCTCCAGGGCGCCGACGTCATCAAGGTCGAGCTGCCGGGCAGCGGCGACCTCGCCCGGCAACTCGGCGCCGACCGCGCCCTGTCCGAGGACCTGCTGGGCGCCTCCTTCCTCGCCCAGAACGCCGGCAAGCGCTCCCTCACCCTCAACCTCAAGGACCCCGAGGGCCGCGCGGTGCTGCTGCGCGCCGTGCGCGGCGCCGACGTACTGCTGGAGAACTTCCGCCCCGGTGTCCTGGACCGGCTCGGCCTGGGCTGGGACGCCCTGCGCGCCGAGAACCCCGGGCTGGTCTACTGCGCCATCTCCGGCTTCGGCCAGACCGGGCCGCTGCGCGAGCGGCCCGCCTACGACCAGATCATCCAGGGCCTCAGCGGCATGATGAGCGTCACCGGCACGGCGGACACCGCGCCGCTGCGGGCCGGATTCCCGGTCGCCGACACCCTGGGCGGCATGGCCGCCGCGTACGCCGTCACCGCCGCGCTGGTACGGCGCGGGCGTACGGGGGACGGCGCGTTCGTCGACGTCTCGATGCTGGAGGCAGCGCTCACCGCCCTGGGCTGGGTGACCTCCAACTACCTGACCACCGGCCGCGAACCGCACCCCATGGGCAACGAGAACGTCACCGCCGCCCCCTCCGGAACCTTCCGCACCGCCGAGGGCCACCTCAACATCGCCGCCAACCGGCAGCAGCAGTACGCCACCCTGTGCCGGCTGACCGGCCGCGAGGACCTGATCGAGGACCCGCGGTTCGCCCACCCCGCCGACCGCAAGACGCACCGCGAGGAGCTGCGCGCCGAACTGGAGGCCGCGCTGGCCGCCCGGCCGGCCGCCGAGTGGGAGGAGATCCTGTCCGCCGCCGGGGTGCCGGCCGCCCGCGTACTGTCCGTCCCCGACGCGCTGGACCTGGAACAGCTGGCCGCCCGGGACTTCATCCACGAGCTGCCGTTCCCCGGCGGGCGCGACCGGCCACTGCGGGTGCTCGGCGGCCCGCTGCGGGTGGACGGCCAACCCCCGGCACCACCCGCCCGCCCACCGCTGCTGGGCGAACACACGCACGCCGTACTGGCCGAACTCGGCTACGACGCGGCACAGATCACCGCACTGCGGGAACGGGGCGCGATATGACCGACTCCACCGAAACAGCGGTCACCGACTACTGGTCGACGGCGGTCAGCCGCATCCGCCCCGGCGAGATCCTGCTGCGCGGCTACCCCGTCGAGCAGCTCATCGGCCGGCTCACCTTCGCCGAACAGATCTGGCTGATGCTGCGCGGCGAACGCCCCACCGCCGCCCAGGGCCGGCTGCTGGAGGCCGCCCTGGTCGCCGCCGTCGACCACGGCCCGCAGGCCCCCTCGATCGCCGCCGCCCGGATGGCCGCCACCTGCGGCGTCGGCCTCAACAGCGCGGTCGCCACCGGCACCGGACTGCTCGGCGACGTGCACGGCGGGGCAGGACAGCAGTGCATGGAGGTGCTGGCCCGGATCACGGCGGGCGAGGACGCCCGCACGATCGTCGCCGAACACCGCGCGAACCGCGCGTACCTGCCGGGCTTCGGCCACCGCTTCCACCCCCGCGACCCGCGCCGCGACCCACTGCTCGCCCTGGTGACGGAGGCGGTCAAGAACGGCGAGGTGCCCGGCCACGCGCTGGCCGCCGGCCTCGCCCTGGAGGACGCCCTGGCCGAGGGCCGCACCCGCCCCGTCCCGATGAACATCGACGGCGCCACCGCCATCATCTACGCCGAACTCGGCTTCCCCCCCGAACTGGGCCGCGGCCTGTTCGTCCTCTCCCGCAGCGTCGGCATCCTGGCCCACGCCTGGGAGGAAACCGAAACCGGCACCCGCATCAAGGGCCCCCTCCCGCGCCCCCTCCTCCCCACCTACCACGGCCCGCCGCCCCGCGACCTGCCCGACACGTAGCGCCGGAGCGGACATACGACGGGGCCCTCCTCGTCACCGAGAAGGGCCCCACACACGCCGGAATTCGCCTACAGCGCACCGTCGTTCATGGTTTGGCAGAAGGAGCCCCACTGGCCTGCCGGGCAGCGCAGGATGCCCTTGGCCGGGTCCTTCGAGTCCCGGACAGCGATGCCGCCCGGCAGACCGGCGACCTCGACACACTGCTCCCCGCCGGCACTGAACGACGACGTGAACCAAGCGGCGCCACCGAGGTCGAAGGCATACAGATCGCTTGTCTCCATGTCCTGTCCTTCCCCAACGAGAAGTCTTGTTTCCTGGGGAGATCAGAGCAGAAGACTCGCCTGCCCCTGCCTGACGCCACCAACGAAGGCTCGGTAGTCGTCCTCGGAGATCACCAGGATCTGAGCGTCCGGGTCGCCCACGTCCTTGGAGTCCCGGAGGGCCACGACACCATCGACAAAGGCGACTTCCAGGCAGTTGGTCGTCCCGTCACTCAGATCACTCTTGACCCAAATGGCGGCGGAGAAGTCAACCTTCCTGATCATGTGCGTTTCCTTCGTCTCAGACCGTACGGTATGTGGTGGTGGCCAGCCAGAGTGAGGCTTGACCCCTAAGGTCCGTGCGGTAGATGCCCGTAATAGCTCTGGTGTACGCACTCGTCCTCAGCGAGGGGCACGTCTTCGGCCGCATGAGCGACTACGCGCCACCACCACTCAACTCGCTGATGATCTCATCGATCAGATCGCGCGACTTGGCCGGGTCAAGCGCGTTGGCCTGGAGGTAGTCGAAGCCGGTGGCGTAGTGGCCTACGTCGCCGTCCTCTTCCAGGTACAGGACGCTGGTCATGGACGTAACGGCTACGACGGGACCGCCCGCATCGAAGCGGAAGAGGGCATACGCTCCGTCCACCCCACAGTGCGCTCCGGCATCGGTTGGCAGCACCTGCAAGTGGACGTTCGGCAGTTCGTCTATGGCATCGCGCATGGCGATGAGTTGACGGCGGAGCACATCGCGGCCCCCGACCGGCCGCCGCAGCGCCGCCTCCTCCACGACTGCCCACAACGCCAGCGGGTCAGTCCCTCGCAGGACCTCACGCCGTTCCATCCGCAGTTCAACGAGCGTGTCGACCTGTCGATCGCTCCTCCGCATGATGCCGGAGCTGATCAACGCCCGGGCGTACTCCTCGGTTTGCAGGAGTCCTGGCACCACCTGGACCGTGTACATGTCCAAGTGGCTGGCGACCTGCTCCAACTCCAGGTAGCCCTCAAACAGGTTGTCGATCGCATCTGAGTAAGCGTTGAGAAGGTTGCGACGCCGCCCGGACGACGTGAGGCTGGCGAGCTTCTTGATCTCCTCCGCCTTGGCCTTCGGGACATCGTAGACGGCCAGATACTTCCCCAGGGCAGCACTGGTCACGCGTTGTTTGCCCAGCTCAACACGGCTCAGGGTGGGGACCGAGGTGCCCGCGCGGGCCGCACCTTCCTGAAGGGACAGGCCGGCTCGCTTCCGCAAAGTGCGCAGAGCCAACCCGAGTCGTCTCCGCATGAGATTGGGACGCGCTTCCGCCATGCGATCACCGCCTTTCGGATCGCACTCTACACATCCCAAATCACCCTGAACGCCGCCTGCTTGAAAGCAAGGGTGAAAATTCTCGCGTCTCTTGCCATGAATGCATCCGTGATGCCATGCTGCCAATGGACACGGACGGCGTCGAAGCTGTGACAGTCAGTGGCGCGACGTGCCCGCAGACATGCGTCGCCTGAATGTCTGGAGGAGCCATGCCGAGTTCCGCACAAGTCGCCCACGGCCAGAACGTGTACGGGCAGTCCTTAACGGCCGACCCCCAGCGCATCGAATGGTGGCGGCGGGAAGCCGCAGACGTGGTGCGGGCGTGGGGTGGGTCGGCGGCCACGGTGGAGCTGGTGCGGCTGGGAGTCAGCGAGTTGCTGTCCAACATCAGCAGACATGTCGCCGAACACCGTTGCTATCTGCGGATGGTGCTGATCGGCAGCGAGGTGACGGTGCAGGTCTTCGACCGTTCCCTCACATTGCCGGTCGTCGGCGAAGTCCCGGACTGGGACGCGGAGAACGGAAGAGGTCTCTGGATGTTGCGCGAGATGGCGTCGCACTTCGGGTACGAGCGCACCCGCCACCGCGACGGAAAAATCGTCTGGTTCGCGTGCGACCTGAACGGAGGAGAGCGATGACCCGACCGACTGGTGACGCACGGGAGTTGTTGCGGCTGGTCGCACAGGCCCGGGACGGCCTGGACGCGGCGGTGGTGGCGTCCAGGGTGCGGTACGTACGACTGCCGGACGGCGGTGAGGAGTGGGTCGCCCCGGACGACTGGACATCCGAGGAGAAGCTCGTCCTGGCCACCGCGTTGATGCGGGTCTACGACCTGGCCGCCCGGGTGGGCGGCAGCCATGAGTGACGAGGGCGGCGGTGGGCCGGCGCTGGTGACGGTGACGCTCGACGTGTCGGTCAGCCTGGTGGAGCCCTGGGACTGGATCGACATCGGCGGCCGGCCGGAGCGAGTCGAGTCGGTGACCGCGCTCCACAACGGGCGCCGGATCCATTTCCTGCGCGGCGGGCGACTCACGCTGAGCACCGGCAGGATCCTGCGGGCGACCCGGACGGTCGGGCCCGAGGAGATCACATGACCGCCCCCACCCCGCTCGCCTGGCTGCACGCCGACGAATTCACCACGTGGGTCACGCGATCCGGCAGCTGCTCGATGTGCCGGGCCGAGGACGTACCGCTGGTGTGGGCCGGATCCGTCGTGGCGTACGGGCGGGCCAGGGCCGTCCGGGCCTGCGCCGCCTGTCTGCGGTTGCTGGCGGACTTCGTACGCGGCGAGGCGCGGGGCCCGTGCGGCCCGACCCGGCAGGGCACCGGCGAGGCCCGCCCGCCCACCCCCACAACGGCCGCCCCGACCACCACCGGCTGGGCCTTCGCCTCCATCACCCTGCTGGGCATGACCGCGATGCTGGCCAGCCTCACCAACGCCTGGTGGGCGGCCCACTGACTCCCACCCCCGATCCCCCGCGCCCTTGCGGGTGTGCCTGAGTTCGGAGAACAGTGGTCACAGGTGGCCACTCTGTGACAACCGATCGTAAGTCGGATGATTCAGGAAGGAGGTTGCGCATGGAAGACGCCGAGGAACTGTTGATGGCGGTCGAAACTCTTTCGAGTGTCCATGACCGCTACGACAGCAGCATGTCCGACCCGCCCACTGACGCCACGGGCGATACCCCGTGGCCGGGAGGCGACACATTCGGGCACACCGC
>NZ_JCAJZV010000015.1:0-143035 GCF_059510435.1 Streptomyces sp. NTD107
GTGGCTTGCTGCAACGCCGCCTCGAACTGTCCGGCCTGGGCGAATACGTGCGGCACGGTCACCGCCGCGTTCTCGCCCTCCCAGCTTGCCGATCGCGCCCGGTCGGCCATGCTTTCCGCTGGCTCCTGCATCTCAGCAAGGCGCTGAACCTGTTCCTCCCAGCTTTGTCTCGCCTGGTGCAGCTTGTCCAGCGACGCGTTGAAAAGGTCTTCGAATCCCAGGCGATCCCCACCGGCCATGCTGGCTTCTCCTCAGGCCAAGCTGCTGATGTAGCGAGCGGTATCGGATGTCTGAGTTCTGACCATCTCAGCCTGAATCTCCAGTTCGCCGCCCGCGTGTGACACCACGGTGTACTGGAGATGCTGTGAGATCCCAAGGCAGGCCTCCCGCAACGTCTCCACCTGGGACTGCCACGCCTCTGCCACATCCATCAAGGCTGGGCCGGTATCAAATCCGGGTGTCCGCAGGAGAATTCCCGCCACTCGCGTTGGGTTGTCAGCCACCAGTCCATGTTCCTGAAGTGCGGTGGCCAGCTCATCGGCCTGCTCTCCTATGGGACCGATGTCCTCACCATGGACAACGAGTTGCCCTGCCCCGCCAGAGGATACCGGGCTGCCATTGAGCTGAGTACGAGCAATCTCCTCTCGCGCGTCCGTCTGGGCCTGAGCCCACTCCTCGTCGAATCCCATTGCTGCGGACCCTCCCCTGGTTGAAAGCAGTCTTCGGGGCACCGGTCACTCCCGGTGCCCCGAAGATCTGAGTTCTGATGTTCAGGCCGGGTAGTGCAGGTTGTTGGCAGCCCGCTGATCCATCCGCTGATAGGCCGGACCAGTGTTCCCAAGCGCCACCGAGGTCGCCGAGGACACGCCCTTCAGGTTGGCCACTTCCTCACTCAGAATCGCCATGTGCTGGTCAAGGGCGTCCTTGGAGACACCGGTCCATCCCGCAGAAACGGCGCGCATCGAGGACTGGATGTCCTCAAGCAGCCGCTCCAGCCGTCCGGTAACTCCCCTGAAGTTCTCAGAGCCTTCTGTCAGAGAACTGTAGTTCGCTGTCAATCGCATGTTGCGCTCTCCTCGTCGCTCGATTTCGTTCAGAGACTCATGATGTTGGCATTGCCTTGGACCTGCGTGGCCGTGACCGCCTTGAACTGGGCGATAAGCTCCTCTTCCTCGGCGCTGAAGCCGTCCTTGCTCATCCTGACGAGGTCAGCCAGCTTCTCCAAGGAGGTGGAGAGTCTGCCGAAGTCAACGTTCACCTCGGTCTGCCCTCGGTTGAACTGGTTGGCGCTCTCGCCGGACCATCCCGCCATCACGGCATCCTGCGCTCCGCCGGAGCTGTTCTTCTGCTGGTCGACGATCCCGCGAGCCTCTTCGAGCGCCGACAACAGTCCTTCGATCAGGGCGCTGTCAACGACAAGATGGTTTCCGCTGGCGTTGGCATCAGCCATAACGTCTCCTCCTTCTGTCCGTCAATCTTCTGTGCAGGTTCCCCTACGACAGGGGCGTGATTCCCGGTGGGCCGTACAGGTCCACGTCAGTGACCGGCGGTGGTGGTGTGTAGTCCTCCGCCAGATGGGCCATGATCTGCTGGAGACGTTCCAAGTTCTCCGCCTCGACGTTCTCGTAGCCCTGTTGCGAGATCAGCGTCGCAATGGCCAGGGCTTCGATCAGGTCCTGCTGGATCCGTACGAATGCTTCCAGCCGGCCCACCGCGTGGCCGAACTCGTGGGAGATCTGTGTCATCCCGGGAATGAGCCCGCCGTAGTTGGACTGATCCATCCGCAGGGCGGCCATCAGTGAAGGCGTCAGGCCCGCCGTCTGCGTGGTGGTCAGCAAATCGTCCAGTCGGCCGCGGAACTGGCCCAGAGCCTCCGTGGATACGACCAGGTCCGCTGACGGGCCGGTTTCGTCAGGCATACCCCACCCCCATCGTTCTCTACCCCCCGTGCCCCCTCGATCGCCGTTCGTAGCTCATCTTATGCGGTGGCTACATCGGGCAGACATGTGGGTAACCACGCGAGTGAGGCTAGTGACGGTTCCCGCACCGGACATCCGTACAGATACTCATCCATGGTGCTGAGTACCGAGGCACACCGAACGTCTATGCTCTTGACGTGACTTCGACACCACAGGGGCTGACCCCACGGCAGGCCAGACGGCTGCGCATGGGCATCGCCGCGGCGGCGATGGCCGCGATGGCGGTGGTGCTCGTCATCCAGCTCGGTGACGGCTCCTCCTTGGTGTCGCTCGGTCTGTACGGCGCCGCCTTCGTACTGTCGGGCGCCGTCATCGAGATGAGCCGCCGCGGGCGGACCCGGCTGGGGATGGCGGTGCTGGTGGCCGGCTTCGTCCTCGTGCTGGCCGCCGAGTGGCTGTTGCGCAGCCGATAGTCCACGCGCCGGTGCGCTGCGTTACGATCGCTCGCAGACCGCAGCGTTGAGGGATGCAGAAGGGAGCCTCCGCCGATGTCCGGGACGGAGACCGAGGCCGAGATCGCCGCTCGCAAGGAGCGGGAGAAGAACGAGCTGTACGCGCTGGACATCTCCGGGGTGGAGTGGCTCAGCGCCCCCGGCAGCCCCGAGGAGGAGCGCGTCGAGATCGCGTATCTCCCGGGCGGTGGCGTGGGCATGCGCAACTCCAGTGACCCGGACACCGTGCTGCGGTACACCGCTGCGGAGTGGGAGGCATTCGTCCTCGGTGCGCGGGACGGCGAGTTCGACATCGAGTAGAACTCGACAGTCCCAAGGTCACCGGTAGGCCAGCAGGGCCGTCTCCGGTTGGCGGGCGTCCGTATAGAAGTCGGTGGCGGCCATGACCAGGGTCTCGGTATTCGGGTCCCACACCACTCGCACGCCGAGGCCCAGGAACCCCCACATGCCGCTCTCCGGGGCGGCATCCGGATCCAGGGTCATGATAGTGCGCTCCGCCAGCGTTTCGGGGTCGATCGCCAGCAACGTTCCCGGGCTTTCGTCGAACTCCGGCCGGTAGACAAGGAACTCCCCCTCCACCATGGCGATCGGCCGCATCGGCCTTCTGTTGGAGGGGATGTCGCCCACCAGCTCGCCCGTCCTCAGGTCGAAAATGGACATCCCGATCGTGTCCAGCCCCTTGATGGCGAGATAGTCCCCGCCGACGACGGCCTCCCCGCACGACCAACGGGACAGCACACTGCATGGATACGTTTGCCGGCCCTTCAGGTACTCCACCTCCCTGAGCTCGGAGTTCCTGGTGTCCTCCACCACGAATACCCGATCGACACCGCCGAACATCCCGTCCAGACGGGCGTGGATGACCAGCGGTTCGACGGAGATCACGCCCACGATCTCCAGTTCCGATCCTTCTACCTCATAATCGAATTCCCATCGCCACAGCTCCTGCCCGTCCTCCGTTGTCGCGCGCAACCCGGTGCCGTCGTAGCCGTAGCCACAACCGCCGAGACCATTGCATCCGGTCCCGCAGTTCAGCTGGGAAATGAAGGCGTCATCCAGCGTCGTGAAACCCGTCTCGGCACAACGTTGCTGCGGCTCGGTCCACCAAAGCTGCTCGCCATCACTGATCCGGAATCCGGCGCCCCCACTGGGAGAACCCACCGCGACGGTGTCGCCCAGGATCGTCGGTTCCCGGTATGGCGAGTTCAGCCGCGCGGGGGTCAACGGGATGGTGATCTGCTCCTCGCCAGTTGTGAGATCGACCACGATCAGATATTCACAGCCCATTCCCGCGAGGACAGCGATCCGGCCCGCATTGATCTGAGGGGAGGCCGTGCAGCTGTCCCGTCCTGCCGCCAGAGGCATGCTCCACCGTTCACCGCCATCGGACAATGCGTAGGACACCAGGGCCTCGGGCATGACCCGCACCACCGTATCCCCGTACAACCAGACTCCGCCTTCGCGCACCATTTCGTTGAAGGAACTCAAGTCAGGTGCGGGTGTCTCCCAGGCCATTGTCGCCTCGATCAGCTCCGTCGGCAGAGGGACGAGGGGAGGTGGTTCCGCCGGGACGGTCGCCGTCTGTTCCGGGCCGCGCCGCTGTTCGAGCGCCCACACCAGGCCGCCTGCTGATGCCAGCACTGCCAGGGACAGGGCGATCAGCAGGGCGGCAGCCCAGCGGGGGTGGCCGGTGGGGGCGGGTCGTGGCGGGATGGGTGGGCCGAAGGTGCCGTGGGGGTGGGGCATGTGCGGTGTTTCTCCCGGGCGGAGCGGTCAGGGCTTCGGGGTGTGGTGACGGCGGCGGCGGTCGCGGAGGATCAGGGCCGTGCCGGCCACCGAGGCGGTCACCACGGTGCCGGTGAGCAGGACGTACGTGCCCAGGCGTTCGGCACGCGCGGCGTAGGACTCGCCCAGTTGGAGTTCCGGTATGTCGGGGGCCGGGGCGGGCGGGGCCGGCTCGTCCGGGACCGGGATGTCGCCGGGGGCGGTGGGGTCCGTCAGGGCGCGGACCGGGTCCACCACGCCCCAGCCGACGTACGGATCGGGCCCGGGGATCCCGCGCTCCGCCGTCTGCTGGAGGTGGGCGACGATCTGCGCCGCGCTCCAGTCCGGGTGTTTGGCGCGCAGCAGCGCGGCGACGCCCGCGACGTACGGGGCGGCGAAGCTGGTGCCGTTGTCCACGCACTGGCCGCCGCCCGGGACGGTGGAGACCATGTCCACGCCGGGGGCGGCTATCCCGACGAAGTCGCCGGCCTGGGAGAAGAAGGCCCGCTCGTTGTTGCGGTCCGAGGCCGCCACCGCCAGGACGCCCTCGTACGCCGCCGGGAAGGTCTCCCTCAGCTCGCCGTCCGCGCCGTCGTTGCCCACCGACGCGATGACCACGATCTCTCGCGCCAGGGCCCCGTCTATCGCCTGCTTCAGGGCGGAGTCGTCGGGCAGTTGCTCCTCGCTGTCCTGCGAGATGTTGATGATCTGCGCGCCCTGCGCGACCGCGTGGTCGATCGACCAGGCCAGGGATTCGACGGTGCCGTTGCCGTACTCGTCGTTCTGCCGCACCGGAATGATGACGGCGCCCGGGGCCAGCCCCACGAAGCCGCTGGCGTCGTCGGGCCGGGCCGCGATGATGCCGGCGACCTTGGTGCCGTGGCCCACGGTGTCCGTGGTGCCGTCCCCGTGGCTCTCCCGGGTGGGTTTGTCGTCCTCGCGCGGGTCGGGTGGGGTGAAGTCCGCGCCCGCCGCCCGGTCGACGGCCTGCGCGAGCTGCGGGTTGGCCACGTCCACGCCGCTGTCGATCACGGCCACCCGTACGCCCTCGCCCCGGGTGTCCTGCCACAGCCGGTCGAGCAGCACCCGCTGCAACGACCAGGGCTGTTCCCCGATCGGGTCGGACGGGAAGGTGCAGCGCCGGTCGTCGGCCCGGGCCGTACCCGCCGGGCCGTACGGTACGTACAGGACGCCGGCCGCCAGCGTGACGGCTGCCAGTGCGTTCAGTGGTCTCATCCGCGCTCCCCCGCTCATGAGCCCTGCGGCTGCTGCGCGCTGTCGCGGGCCAGTCGCGGACCGACGGGCAGCAACTGCGACCAGTGGGCCGGTACCGGCACCGGGGTGACGTCCCGGTAGCCCAGCCGGATCTGCGCGTCGTCGGCGCTCTGCTCGGCGGTGGCGCCGGCCGCCACCGCGTACCGCAGCCCGGTGTCGGTGACCAGGAACAGCCCGCCGGCCTCGGCCTGTTCGCCCTGCACCTGGCGGTAGAGCAACCCGGAGCCGGGGGTGACGTACGCGCTGCTCGCCTCGTTCACGATGGTGGCCGGGTAGCCGGTGCCGGCCCAGGTGCTGAGTTCGGTGCTGCCGTCGTCCTCGTCCACCGCGCGCAGTACGGAGCAGACGGTCTCGCGCGGATTGTCGTCCTCCGCGAGGGCGTTGACCTGCTCGGCGGCGTGGGCCGGCCAGTGGTGGTCGCGGTCGATGCTGTCGGCCGCCGGGGCCGGCGTGAAGGTCTGCGCGCCGACCTCCATCGCGCCGCTCACCTGGTCCAGTGTGCGGGCGTCCGGGCTGTACAGCAGCAGCCGGGCGGTGAACTCCGAGATCGGCACCACCTTCCCCGGCAGCACCACATAGTGCTGCGGCCCGGCGCCCGTCGGGGCCAGCAGCACCATCCCCACCCGGTCCGCCGAGGCGACCAGGCCCGGGACGCCCGCCGGTTCGCCGATGACACCGTCCAGTTGCGGAAAGACGATGGGGCTGCCGTCGTTCAAGGTGGCCAGCCAGTCCTCGGTGACGGGCTGCGGATCGTGCTCGCTCCCGACGAGTGAACGGTGCAGCAGTTCCGTCTCGTCCGCGGCCATCCCGGCCCAGTCGGGGCCGCCGATGAGGTACTTGGTGCCCGTTCCGTCCACCAGGTAGCGGGCCTCGTCGCGGGTGGAGGTGACGTACAGCACCTGCCCGTCACGCAGCCGCTGCCGTCCCTCGACCCGGTCGGCGTCGCGTTCGGCAAGGACGAACACCGCCTGCTGCACGCTGCCGCCCTCGCCGCTGGGCCGCTGGCACACCGCCCACCGCTTGGCGGTCCCGGCGTCGGCGGCGGACGGCAGCCGGTCCGGGGCGTACGGGATGCCGAGCGTGGCGCCGTGCGGGATGCGGCCGTTGTCCAGCTCGCGTTCGTCCACGCTGACGATGTCGAAGGAGTCGGGGTCCAGCAGCAGCCGCGCGGAGGAGAGGTTGAGGACCGGGTGCAGTTGGTCACGTCCGTCGGTGGTCAGCACCACATACCGGGTGGTGGATTCGCTGCCGATGATGACGTTCTTGTTGGGTTTGTCCCACTGTGCGGGGACGGCCGGCTTGAACATCCCCCAGGCGCCGAAGCCCGCCAGCACCAGCGCGCCGACCACCATGCCGGGCACGACGGCGCGCAGCGGGCGCGGGGCGCCCTCGTCGCTGCCGCTGGGAGAAGGCTGCACAAAGGCGGCGACCCTCCGTTTCTTGGCGTAGGTGTACGCGTTCAGCTCGTCCTTGCGCGAGGCCATGGCCGGGCGCTCCTCCCCCATGCGGCACTGGTTCAGCTGCGTCAACTGTCCGGGTCGGCTGTGCCGACTGCCGGAGTGGACATCTACTATGCCGGGTGACGGTCTGATCACCGGGAGGAGGGGGGCGTTGACGATGACGAGCACGGTGACGGCGGCGACGCCGGAGCGGGATCGGCCCGTGGTGCCCAGGAGTACGCGGGCGCCCTCGGGCAGTGGTGCGGGGGCGGCGGCGGCCGGTGCGGGGTTCGCGGTGTGGCCGCTGATCTGTGTACAGGCGGCAGTGGCGCTGCTGTTGGGCGGCTGGGCGGCGGACAGCTGGGCACTGCTGGCGGCGTCGGTGCTGCCGGCCGGGGTGCTGGTGCTGATCGCGGTGGCCAGGCGGCGCGGGCAGCCGCTGCCGGTGTGGGCGGGCGCGGCGTGGGCGCTGCGCCGCCGCCGGCGGCAGGCCATGGGCCCGCTGCCCCCCGGGGTCGATCCGCTGCTGTCGCTGGCCGCCGAGTGCGAGCCCGGTCTGCGCAGTTACGCGGTGCAGCGGTCACGCCAGGGCGGCGCGGCCGGAAGTGCCGCCTCGGGCTGGGCCGGTGATGTGGGCATGGCCGGTGACGGCAGTCGGCTGACGGCCGTCCTGCGGGTGGAGGCGCCGCGTTCCCCGCTGCAACCCGGGCGGGAGGGCAGCCCGTTGCCGCTGACGCTGCTGGCGGACGCGCTGGAGACGGACGGCATACTCCTGGATTCGGTGCAGTGCGTGCAGCACACCCAGCCGGCGCCGGCGCCGCAGTTGCCCGAGCAGGCGATCGCCGGGCGGAACTACGCCCAGTTGCTGGATGCCGGAGCGCAGGGCGGCCACGCGATGGCGCCGGGGCTGCGGCTCACCTGGGTGGCACTGCGGCTGGATCCGGAGCGCTGCCAGGAGGCGGTGGCCGAGCGCGGTGGCGGGTTGAAGGGCGCGCAGCGCGCGCTGACCCGGGCCGCCGATCAGCTGGCGAGCCGGCTGACCGGAGCGGGGTTCCGTGCCACGGTGCTGTCGGAGGCGGAGTTGCTGTCGGCGGTGGCCGCCTGCACCAGTTCCAACCCGGCGACCACCACGCTGATCGGGCAGGGGGACGGCCCCAGGCCGCGTCGTACGGCGGAGAGTTCGCGGGTGTGGCGGTGCGACGACCGCTGGCACTCGACGTTCGAGGTGACCCGCTGGCCGGCGCTGGGCGCCACGGCGGCCCCACTGTCGGGCCTGGTGGCGCTGCTGACCTCCGGGCCGGCCTTCGCCACCACCTTCGCGCTGACGCTGCGCCGGCACGCCCCGGACTCGGTGTCGGTAGCCGGGCACATACGGGTCACCGGGCGCGGCGAGGAGCATCTGCGGGCAGCCGGCGCCGCGTTGCAGCATGCGGCGCGGGGGGTACGGGTCGGGCTGACCCGGATGGATCACGAGCAGCTGCGCGGGGTGCGGGCCACCCTGCCGCTGGGAGGTGGGCACTGATGGGCCGGGGCGGCGGGCATGTGCTGGCGGCGGACGAACTGGCCGGGCTGGCGCTGCCGGTCGGGGACGACGGCGTGGTGATCGGCGTCGACGTCCGGGGGCGGCCGGCGGTGCTCGGGATACATCACCCGGTGCCGTACGAGATCGTGCTGATCGGCGGCGTGTGGACGGCGCAGGTGCTGGCGCTGCGCGCGGTGGGCACCGGGACCCGGGTGGCGGTGGAGACCGGGCGGCCGTGGCTGTGGACCCGGCTGGCGCAGGCGGCCGACGGCGGCATGGACTTGATGACGCTGCACGAGGTGGGCAAGGTGCCGCCGCTGGGCGCGACGCTGGGGAGCCCGGTGCTGGTGGTCCGCGACTGCGGTGTCCGTCCGCCGCGCGGGCGGGTGGTGTCGGCCCCGTGGCAGCCGGTGCTGACGCTGCTGCCCTATCTGAGCCCGGTCGCGCCCCGGCTGGCCGAGCACGCCGCTCTGGTGGGGGTGCAGCGGGTGTCGCCGGAGGAGGCCGGGCGCATCGGCCCGCTGATGGGGTTGCCGGCGCAGCAGACGGAGGCGCTGTCGACGCTGGCGGAGGACGCCACGGTCTGGTGCACGCGGCGGGCCCGGCAGTTGGTGCGGCTGGTGCCCACCGACGGGGAGGCCGGGCTGCTCGGGCATGCCAGCCGACTGGATCCCAGCAGCTGACCGTTGGCGGTGTCACCAGTACGGATACAGGGGTTGAACAGATGACGTCCGGTGGACAGCCGCCTTGGCAAAACCCTTACCAGGACCCGGCCTATCTGCGGTCGGTCCCGGTGAAGGAGGAGGGCAGCAGGCGCGATCCGAAGAGCGGGGTACGGGCTCTGGCGCTTGGTCTGGGCGCAACCGCACTGACCTTCACCACAATCACCGCCGTGCTGCTGCTGACCGATCCGGGCCGCACGGCGCGTGGGGCGGACGAGCCGGTGGCCGGGGATACGGAGAGCCCCGGCGGTGGGGACGGTTCCCGTCCCCGTCATCCCGACGACCCGCGCGCACCAATGGCGGAGCAGGCCGACCCGGTGGTCGCCGACGACTGGCTGTTGGTGACCAGTGCCATGTGGTATACGGCCTTCGACGTCCCGCCCGACTGGGGGGTGGCGCCGGAGGGGAGCGTGATCTGGTGGAACGACACAACGGAGGACGACCAGGAAGCCATCACGATCTCTCTCTCCAATCCAGCGGTGCTCTGGGAGGATTCCTGCGACGACTGGAGCGATGAGGCACAGGCCGAAGCGGAAGCTGATGGCGCCGAGGCTCTGCTGGACACACGGGCTGCCGCCGGAACCACGAATGTCCAGGGGGCGACCGGCACCGAGGAAGCGAGCCGACTCCTCGCGGTCGATCTCCTGCGGGCGAACTTTGATCAGAAGGGGGAGGGCGACATCCAGGTGACCGAGGCGGAACCGTTCTTCAACGAGCACGGCATCACCGGTCACATCACGACCGCGACGGTGACGGGGCTGCCGGAGAAGGTCGACTCAAGGTGTCCGGGGCCCGTACGGGACGGTCTGGTGATCGGGATCTCCTATCTCAGCCCCGACAACGACCTTGTGGGGTGGGGGCTGATGGCCGACACCGGGTATGAGGACGAGCTTTCCGATGAGACCATTGAGCAGATCGTGGGCAGTGTCCGGTACTACAACGCTGGTTGATCACGAGGCCGGCGGGCCGGCTTCCTCCGCTGTCCGCCTCGCACCGGTTTCCGCTGTGATGCGCGTCGCGCGGTCGTGGGGAGCGGTACGAGGCCCCTGGCTGTGATGATTAGGCTGAGAGTGGTCGCGGCGACCCAGCGCCGCCGGGACATTCACCCCGGTCCATGCCGAGGGAACCGCACGGGGGCTCAGGTCCGTCATCCGCGTAACGGTCCCATGATGCCCGGGCCAGAAAGCAATATCAGCAGCGGGAGGCGTCGTGAACACCGATCGGGACAAGGTTCGCACCGGGGAGGAGATCTCCGCCCCTGACGAACGGCCCGATGATGAGCTCCTCGACGAGGGGCCGGAGAACACCGGGCAGTTCACCATCGACTACACCCCACCCGCCTGGTATTCGGGCGGCGTGACGGGGAGCGAAGCGGCGGCCGTGCCGCCGCCGGTGAGCGCTTCCCCGCCGGCTGCCGTACCGCCGCCCGCTCCGACGCCCGCACCCGCGCCGGCCCCCGTTGACCGGGGGCCGGTCCCGGAGCTGCATCCGCAGGATGTGTCGGTGCCCGCACCCGCGCCGGAACCACCTGCTCCGCACGGCGAGGGTGAGCAGCAGAACAACACGACGCTCCAGTTCTCCGCCGCCGCTGTGCGCAAGGCCATCGGGGAGCAGCGCCCGCCGCAGCATCCCGCACCGGCCGCCGGGCCGGGCCCCGTACCGCCGGTGCCGCCGGCCGTGCCGCCCGGCGGACTGCCGCCGCTGCCGCCGGACTTCCAGATCAAGCCCCCGGTCCCGGCCGAGGCACCGCCGGCCGTGCCGGCGGTGCCCGAGGCAGCCACCGCCGGGGCGCCGGCGGAGTCCGCCGACGCCGCGCCGGAGATGATGGGCGCCGCCGGGGCGCCGCCGGACGCCACGTTTGTCTTCACCCCGAAGAGTGCGCCGGACGCCGCGCAGGATCAGCCGCCCGTACGGGTCGAGTTCGCCCGCGCGGAGCCGGAAACGCCGATCCCCGTGGAGGAGGAGCCGGAACCGGCCGCGGGGATCGCGGAGCAGGAAGAGCCGCAGGACGCCATTCCCCCGGCCTTCCTCCAGCAGGCGGCGGCCGAGGCCGCGGAGCAGAAGGCCCAGCCCCCCGCCCCGCAGCCCGGGCCGATCAGCCCGCTCACCCCGTACACCCCGCCGGAGCAGGGCGCGGCCCCCGCGCCCACCACGCCGCCGCTGCCTCAGCCGCCGCATCAGGGTGGTACGCCGCCCATTCCGCAGCCCGGAGCGGACGGCGCCCTCGCGCCGTACCCGCAGCCGGGGCAGCAGCCCGGCGCGCCGTTCGCCCAGCCGGGTCAGCCCGGTCCCGGTGCGGCGGTGGCTCCGTACCCGGGCGTCCCGGGGCCCGTTCAGCCCGACCCCGCTCACGCGCCGCACCAGCAGCCCGCTGCCGGCGGGGGCCTCGCCCCGTACCCGCAGCCCGTGCCCCAGCCCCCGGGCGGCATCGCGCCGTATCAGCAGCCCGGTCAGCCCGGCGGCTACCCCCAGCCGCCGCAGCAACAGCAGCACCAGCCCGGCGCCCCCTATCCGCACCCGCAGCAGCAGCCGGCTCAGCCGGGCCAGGACGATCAGAGTGACCGTCCCGGGCTGCTCCCGTACGGCCGGCCCGCCGGGCCGCAGTTCGCCCAGGCCCAGGCCCAGCCCGGAGCCCCCGCCCCGCCCGCCCCCGCGCAGCCCGCACCGGACCCCCGGGCCACCGGCGGCTGGCCCGGCACGCAGCCGTACGAGGGCGCCCAGCCCGGCGCGCTCGGCTACACCGCCTCCGTGGAGCTGTCCTCGGACCGGCTGCTCCAGGACAAACGCCGCAACAAGCAGCGTTCCCAGCCGGCCTCCAAGGCGGGCTCGCGGTTCCGGCTCGGTGGCAAGGCGGCGGAGGCGGAGCGGCAGCGCAAGCTGGACGTGATCCGTACCCCCGTGCTGTCCTGCTACCGGATCGCCGTCATCAGTCTCAAGGGCGGCGTCGGCAAGACCACCACGACGACCGCGCTGGGCGCCACGCTCGCCAGTGAGCGGCAGGACAAGGTGATCGCGATCGATGCCAACCCGGACGCCGGCACCCTCGGCCGCCGGGTGCGCCGCGAGACGGGTGCCACCATCCGCGATCTGGTCGGCGCGATCCCGTATCTCAACAGCTACATGGACATCCGCCGGTTCACCTCGCAGGCGCCCTCGGGTCTGGAGATCCTCGCCAATGACGTGGATCCGGCGATCTCGACGACCTTCAACGACGAGGACTACCGGCGCGTCATCGACGTGCTCGGCAAGCAGTACCCGATCATCCTCACCGACTCGGGCACCGGCCTGCTCTACAGCGCGATGCGCGGCGTCCTGGACCTCGCCGATCAGCTGATCATCGTCTCCACGCCCTCGGTGGACGGTGCCAGTAGCGCCAGCACCACCCTCGACTGGCTGTCCGCGCACGGCTACGGCGAGCTGGTGCAGCGCAGCGTCACCGTGATCTCCGGGGTGCGGGAGACCGGCCGGCTGGTGAAGGTCGAGGACATCGTGGCGCACTTCCAGACCCGTTGCCGCGGCGTGATCGTCGCCCCGTTCGACGAGCATCTGGCGGCCGGCGCCGAGCTGGATCTGGATCTGATCCGGCCCAAGACCCGGCAGGCGTACTTCGATCTCGCCGCGCTGATCGCCGAGGACTTCGCCCGCGCCCAGCAGCAGCAGGGGCTGTGGACCCAGGACGGCGGGCTGCCGCCGCACATGGCGCCGCCGCTGCCCGGCCAGGGACACCCGCAGGGCCAGGTGCCCGGCCAGCCGCCGCAGGGGTACGGTTACCCGCCGCCGCACCAGCAGCCGCCGCCGGGATACGGATACCCCCACCAGCAGCCTCCGCAGCAACCGCAGCACCCCGGGTACGGCTTCCCGCAGCAGCCGGGCGGCTGGGGAGCGCCCCCGCCGCCCCAGCGCTGACCGCAGCTCACGCACGACGGCCGCCGCCGACCTCCCCGAGGTCGGCGGCGGCCGTCATCGTGTCGGCCCGTCAGTCCCGCAGCTCACGCACCCGCTGCTTGTCCTCCTCCAGCCGGGCCATGAAGTCGTCCAGGCTGGCGAAGGTCTCCTGCCCGCGCACATAGGAGTGGAAGTCCACGGCCACCCACCGCCCGTACAGCTCCAGATCGGTGCGGTCCACCGCGTGCGCCTCCACCGAGCGCACGGTGCCGTCGAACTGCGGGTTGGTCCCGATCGAGATCGCCGCCGGCCAGCGCTCCTGCCCCGCCGTCAGCCATCCCGCGTACACCCCGTCCGCCGGGATCGCCGAGCCCGGCACCACATCCAGGTTCGCCGTCGGGATGCCCAGGTCACGGCCGCGCGCCGCGCCGTGCACCACTTCCCCCTCCAGCCGGTGCGGACGCCCCAGCACCGCCGCCGCGCCCGCCACGTCGCCCTCGGCGATCAGCCGGCGCGCCAGCGAGGAGGAGAACGGCTCGCCCTCCCCCACCGCGCCGCGCACGTACAGATCGATGACCCGGACCTCGAAGCCGTGCTCGCGCCCCAGCTCCTCCAGCGTCGCGACCGTGCCGGCCGCGCGGTGCCCGAAGCGGAAGTTCGGCCCTTCCACCACGGACAGCGCGTGCAACTTCTCCACCAGCACCTTCACCACGAACTCCGCGGGCGACAGCCGCGACAGCTCCTTCGTGAACGGCAGCACCAGCACCGCGTCCACCCCCAGCCGCTCCATCAGCTCGGCGCGCCGCCCGTGCGGGGCCAGCAGCGCCGGCTGGCTGCCCGGCCGGATCACCTCCATCGGATGCGGGTCGAAGGTGATCACCACCGCCGGAACGCCCAGCTCCCTGGCCCGTTCCACCGCCTTGCCGATGATCAGCTGATGACCGAGGTGCACGCCGTCGTACGACCCGATGGTGACGACGCTGCGCCCCCAGTCACCGGGGATCTCCGCCATGCCACGCCAGCGCTGCACCGTTCTCGCTCCTCGCTGATTCCTTGCGGGTTCCACTGGGCCGGTACGGTGGCCCACCGCGGCTCCAAGGTACCCGGCCCCCGACCGGGGCCGTCACGACGGGGATGGTGCGGGGGCGGCGAAGACCGCCAGGCTCTTGGCCCGCGCGTCGCCGGCCGTGTCGACCAGGGCGATCAGCCGCCGCTGTGGGCCGAACACCGCTACCGGACCGGCCGGCAGCTCCGGCGGCGCCGCGACGCGCACCCCGTTGCCGATCAGCCGGGCCTGCCGCTCGTCCACGTCCCAGCGCGGGAACGCCGCCGCCGCGGCGTCCGCCAGCGGCAGCGGGGTCAGTTCGGCACGCAACTCGTCGAGCGTACGGGCGCCGCCCGGGCCACCGAGCCCGTACGGGCCGACCCGGGTACGGCGCAGCGCCGTCAGATGTCCGCCGGTGCCCAGCGCCGCGCCGACGTCGCGGGCCAGCGCCCGGATGTAGGTCCCGGAGGAGCACACCACGCCCACCGTCACATCGGTGACGGGGGTGCCGTCCGCCGCCGCCGTCCCGGTCACCTGGTGCACGTCGAAGGAGCGCACCGTGACCGGCCGGGCGGGGAGTTCGACGTCCTCGCCGTCCCGTACCCGCTTGTAGGACCGCTTGCCGTCCACCTTGATGGCGCTGACGCTGGCCGGTACCTGGAGGATGTCGCCGGTCAGCGCCGCCACCGCGGCGTCCAGGGCGGCGCGGTCCACGCCGGACGCCCCTGCGCCGCCGGTGAACTCGCCCTCCGCGTCGTCGGTGACGGTGGTCTGGCCGAGCCGGATGACGCCCAGGTACTCCTTCTCCGTGAGCGCAAGATGCCCCAGCAGCTTGGTGGCCTGGCCCAGGCCCAGCACCAGAACCCCGGTGGCCATCGGGTCCAGCGTCCCGGCGTGCCCGACACGGCGGGTACGGGCGATGCCGCGCAGCTGGGCCACCACGTCGTGCGAGGTGTGCCCGGCGGGCTTGTCGACGACGACGATGCCCTCCGGGCCACCGCTGGCTCTGCTCATCGGTCGGTACGGTCCTCGGTGCTGTCCGCGTTGTCCGCGCCGCCCGCGTTGTCCGCGTTGTCCGCGCCGTCCTCGTCGCTCTCGCCCTCGGCCTCGGCCTTGTACGGGTCGGCCTCCCCTGCGTACTGGGCGCCGGCGGAGGTACGGCGTACCTCCTCGTCCCGCTCCCGCGCCTGGTCGAACAGGTGCTCAAGGTTACGGGCGGTCTCCGGCAGCGCGTCGGGGACGAACTCCAGGCTCGGGGTGTGCTTGACCCCGGCCGCCGCGCCCACCGCCGAGCGCAGCATGCCCTTGGCGCTGTTCAGTCCGGCGGCGACCTCCTCGCGGGCGCTCTCGTCGCCGTACACCGTGTAGAAGACGGTCGCTTCCCGCAGATCGCCGGTCACCCGGGTGTCGGTGATGGTGACCCTGGTCCCGAGCCTCGGGTCTTTGATACCCCGCTGGAGTTTCTGGGCGATCACCTCGCGGATGAGGTCCGCCAGCCGCTTCGCGCGCGCCTTGTCGGCCACTGGTCCTTCTCCTTGCCACTCTTGCTATTCGTCGTGATCGCCGTGGATCCGCCGCCGTACGGACAGCAGTTCCACCTCGGGGCGGGCGGCCACCAGCCGCTCGCAGTCGTCCAGGAGGCCGGACAGATGTCCGTGCTCCCCGGAGACCGCGGCCAGGCCGATTTCGGCCCGGCGGTGGAGGTCCTGGTCGCCGACCTCGGCGGCGGAGACCCCGTACTTGCGCTGTAGCTCCGCCACGATGGGCCGGACCACGGAGCGCTTCTGCTTGAGGGAGTGCACGTCCCCCAGCAGCAGGTCAAAGGACAACGTCCCGGTATACATGCTGATGATCGTAACGGGAACGGCCGGGGCCGATCGACGGAGTTTCTCAGCTCCGCCGACCGGCCCCGGCCCACCGCGCTAGACGCGCGGCTTCTCCCGCATCTCGTACGTCGCGATGACGTCGTCGACCTTGATGTCGTTGAAGTTCCCGAGGTTGATACCACCCTCGAAGCCTTCGCGGATCTCGGTGACGTCGTCCTTGAAGCGGCGCAGACCCTCGATGTTGAGGTTCTCCGCCACGACCCGGCCGTCGCGCAGCAGTCGTGCCTTGGTGTTCCGCTTGACCTCGCCGGAGCGGATGAGCACACCCGCGATGTTGCCCAGCTTGGAGGAGCGGAAGACCTCGCGGATCTCCGCGGTGCCCAGCTCGACCTCTTCGTACTCCGGCTTCAGCAGACCCTTCAGGGCCGCCTCGATCTCCTCGATCGCCTGGTAGATGACCGAGTAGTACCGGACGTCCACACCCTCACGCTCGGCCGCCTGCGTGGCACGCCCCTCGGCGCGCACGTTGAAGCCGATGATGATGGCGTCGGAGCCGGCCGCCAGGTCGATGTCGGTCTCGGTGACCGCACCCACCCCGCGGTGCAGAACCCGCAGGTCCACACCCTCGCCGACATCCAGCTGGAGCAGCGAGGACTCCAGGGCCTCGACCGAACCGGACGCGTCGCCCTTGATGATGAGGTTGAGCTGCTGGAACTCGCCTTCCTTGAGGACCCGGTCGAGGTCCTCCAGCGAGACCCGGCGGACGCGCTTGGCGAAGGCCGCGTTGCGCTCCCGCGCCGCCCGCTTCTCGGCGATCTGCCGGGCGGTACGGTCCTCGCCGACCACCAGGAAGTTGTCGCCGGCGCCGGGCACATTGGTCAGACCCTGCACCAGGACGGGCGTGGAAGGACCGGCCTCGTAGACGTTCTTGCCGGAGTCGTCCAGCATCGCCCGCACGCGGCCGTGCGCGTCGCCCGCCACCATGGTGTCGCCGACGCGCAGCGTGCCGCGCTGGACGAGCACCGTGGCCACCGCACCGCGACCGCGGTCCAGGTGGGCCTCGATGGCGATGCCCTGGGCGTCCTGGGTGGGGTTGGCCCGCAGGTCGAGGGCGGCGTCCGCCGTGAGGATCACGGCCTCCAGCAGCCCCTCGATGTTGGTGCCCTGCTTGGCCGAGATGTCGACGAACATGGTCTCGCCGCCGTACTCCTCCGCCACCAGGCCGTACTCGGTCAGCTGACCGCGCACCTTGGTCGGGTCGGCGCCCTCGACGTCGATCTTGTTGACCGCGACGACGATCGGGACGTCGGCGGCCTTGGCGTGGTTGAGCGCCTCGACCGTCTGCGGCATCACACCGTCGTTGGCCGCGACCACCAGGATGGCGATGTCGGTCGACTTCGCACCACGGGCACGCATGGCGGTGAACGCCTCGTGACCCGGGGTGTCGATGAAGGTGATCTTCCGCTCGTCGCCGTTGACCTCGGTGGAGACCTGGTAGGCACCGATGTGCTGGGTGATGCCGCCGGCCTCGCCCTCGATGACGTTGGTCTTGCGGATCGCGTCCAGCAGACGCGTCTTGCCGTGGTCGACGTGACCCATGACGGTCACCACCGGCGGACGCTTGACCAGGGCCTCTTCGCCGCCCTCGTCCTCACCGAACTCGATGTCGAAGGACCCGAGCAGCTCGCGGTCCTCCTCCTCCGGGCTGACGATCTGAACGGTGTAGTTCATCTCGTCGCCGAGGAGCTGGAGCGTCTCGTCGGAGACCGACTGGGTCGCGGTGACCATCTCGCCCAGGTTGAACATCACCTGGACCAGCGACGCCGGGTTGGCGTTGATCTTCTCCGCGAAGTCGGTCAGGGACGCACCGCGCGACAGCCGGATGGCCTCACCCTTGCCGCGCGGCAGCATCACGCCGCCGATCGACGGGGCCTGCATGGCCTCGTACTCCTGGCGCCGCTGCCGCTTCGACTTGCGGCCACGCCGCGCCGGGCCGCCGGGACGACCGAAGGCGCCCTGCGTACCACCACGGCCACCGGGACCGCCGGGACGGCCACCGAAGCCCGGACGGCCGGCGAACCCGCCGCCGCCACCGGCACCGCCGCCACCACCGGGACCACCGGGACGGCCGGCGAACCCGCCGCCACCGCCGCCGGGACGACCCGCGCCGCCCGGACGGGCACCGCCGCCACCGCGGAAGCCGCCGCCAGCGCCGGCGCCGCCGGGGCGGGGACCGCCCTGGCCACGGCCGCCGGGGCCACCGGGACCGCCGCCGGGACGGCCACCGGCCGCCGGACGCTGCGGCATCATGCCGGGGTTCGGACGGTTACCGCCACCGGGACGCGGGCCACCGGGGCCCGCACCCTGCGGACGGGGCATGTTGCCCGGAGTGGCGCGACCGCCACCGGGCGCCTGCGGACGCGGACCGGCCGCACCCGCCTGGCCGCCACCGGGACGCGGACCGCCCTGGCCCTGGCCACCGGGGCGCGGCGCGCCACCGGGACGAGGGGCCTGGGGGCGGGCCATGCCCGTGGAGCCACTGGTCGTGAAGGGGTTGTTGCCGGGGCGCGGACCCGCCGGACGGGCACCGCCCGGCTTGGGGCCACCCGGCTTGCGGGCCTCACCGGCGGGCTTGGCGCCCGCGGGCTTCGGCGCGGCGGCACCCGGCTTGGGGGCCGGCCGGCCACCCGGGCGGGGAGCCCCGGCAGCACCGGAACCAGCACCAGCACCGGCAGCGGGGCCGGGGCGCTGGGCGGCAGCGGGACGCGGCGCCGGCTCGGGGCTCGGCGGCGCGGTGAACTCGGGTGCCGCGGGGCCCGGCTTCGTCGCCGGCTTGGGCGCGGCCGGCGGCGGGGTGGGACCCGGCCGCGGCGCACCGCCCGGCTTGGGGGCCGCCGCACCCGGCTTGGGCGCGGCAGGACCCGGACGCGGGCCGGGCGCACCCGGCTTGGGCGCGGCACCCGGCTTGGGGGCGCTCTTGCCCGGCGCACCGGGCTTCGCGGACTTCTTGGCAGCGCCGGAACCGGCACTGAGCGCGTCAGTCAGTTTACGGACAACCGGCGCCTCGATCGTCGAGGACGCCGAACGGACGAATTCACCGAGATCTTGGAGCTTGGCCATGACGACCTTGCTTTCGACTCCAAGCTCCTTGGCGAGCTCGTATACCCGGACCTTAGCCACTTCGCTCCTTACGGTCCGGGGTGGGTCGTCCCTCGGACCTTCGCTATTTCACGGGCGTACTCATCGCGTACTCATCGAGTGCTCATCGCAATCTCGACCTACTTCCGACTCGCGAGGTACCTGGACCGCGTGGTGACCACCACGCGGCGCTTCTTACGTTTGGTGCGTTTCGTGCGATTCCACCTGGCCGACCAGTCGCGCCAGCTCTCCGGTGTCAAGCGGCCCCTGGGTCCGATAGGCCCGGGGGAACGCCCGACGGCGGACCGCCAGATCGAGGCAGGCCGGTACGGGATGCACATAGGCGCCCCGACCGGGCAGCGTACCGCGTGGATCAGGGACACACCGTCCCTCGATCAACACCGCACGCAGCAGATCATGCCGGGCTGAGCGTTTCCTGCAGCCAATGCACGTCCGCTCCGGGCACGCCTGGACACGTGTCCGGCCAGACACAGTGGATTCTACCTCCCCGTACGTACCGCTCCCCCACCAGGGTGGGCACGATCGCCGTCCCGTCGTACGGGACGCCTCCAAAAGCACAACGGCGTCGCCGCCGCGCTCATTCCCCGCTGTCACGGGCCTCCCGGGGCTCCCGCGCGGCGTCCGGCTGACGCTGCTCGGTGTCGGGACGGATATCGATGCGCCAGCCGGTCAGCCGGGCCGCCAGCCGGGCGTTCTGGCCTTCCTTGCCGATCGCGAGCGACAGCTGGTAGTCGGGGACGGTCACCCGCGCGGAGCGGGCCGCCTCGTCCACCACCTCGACCCGGCTCACCCGGGCCGGGGACAGGGCGTTGGCCACCATGTCGGCCGGATCGTCGGACCAGTCGACGATGTCGATCTTCTCGCCGTGCAGCTCGGCCATCACATTGCGGACCCGGCCGCCCATCGGTCCGATGCAGGCGCCCTTGGCGTTCAGCCCGGAGCGCGTGGAGCGCACCGCGATCTTGGTACGGTGCCCGGCCTCGCGGGCGATCGCGGCGATCTCCACCGAGCCGTCGGCGATCTCGGGGACCTCCAGCTCGAACAGCTTCTTCACCAGGCTGGGGTGTGTACGCGACAGCGTGACGGACGGGCCGCGCATCCCCTTGGCGACCCGCACCACGTAGCAGCGCAGCCGCGAGCCGTGGGTGTACGACTCGCCCGGCACCTGCTCCTGCGGCGGGAGCACGGCCTCCATCTTGCCGATGTCGACCAGCACGCTGCGCGGATCGCGGCCCTGCTGGACCACGCCGGCCACCACGTCGCCCTCGCGCCCGGCGTACTCGCCGAAGGTGATGTCGCCCTCCGCGTCGCGCAGCCGCTGGAGGATGACCTGCTTGGCGGTGGTCGCCGCGATCCGGCCGAAGCCGTCGGGGGTGTCGTCGAACTCGCGCGGCTCGGGCCGCTCGCCGTCCTCGTCCACCTCAAGATCGGCGGGGTCCTCCTTGGCCCACACCGTCACATGGCCGGTGGCGCGGTCCAGCACCACCCGTGCGCGGCGGCTGCTGCCCTCGGTGCGGTGGTACGCAATGAGGAGAGCCGATTCGATCGCCTCCACGAGCAGATCGAAGGAGATCTCCTTCTCCCGCACCAGTCCCCGCAGGGCACTCATATCGATGTCCACGGCTACGCCTCCTTCTGGCTCTCGTCATCGTTGCTGTCGTCAGCGCTGTCATCCGCGGCGTCATCCGCGCTCTTGCGGTTGAACTCGATCTCCACCCGGGCGGCGGCGATCTCCGCGAACTCCACCCGGCGCGGGGTCGGCCGGCGCCCCTTGACGCCGGGCACTTCCAGGTCCAGGCCGCTCTCGTCCACGCCGGTGATCCGGGCGGTGAGCTCGCCGCCGTCGTGCAGCGTGGCCTTGATGAGCCGGCCGCTCGCCCGCCGGTAGTGGCGGTGCTCGGTCAGCGGCCGGTCGGCGCCGGGCGAGGAGACCTCCAGAACGTACGGGGTCGGCCCGAGCACATCCGCGGCGTCGAGGACGGCGGAGGCGGCGCGGCTCAGCTCGGCGCAGGCTTCGAGTTCAACGCCCTCGTCGGTGTCCACCACGATCCGCAGCACGCGACGCTTGCCGGCCGGGGTGAGCCGCACGTCTTCGAGGTCCATGCCCCGCTCCGCCGCCAGCGGCTCCAGCAGTTCCCGCAGCCTGTCGATCTGGGTCGTGCTCATCCGGATGACTCCTCGGCCGCGTCTGCTGTTGTGGGGATACGGGGGCTCTCGCCTGCCGCCACAGCCTATCGTCTGTGGCACGGTACGCCGACCGCGTTGTCCTGCGGTCCTGGCACGCCGCGAAGCCGGGGTCGCGGGCCGATGAGCTGACTGCACGGGTACGCTCACCCTGCGGTGATCTCCACAGGAGATACCGCTGACGCATCATCAGATGAACTCACTCGCGGGAAGTACGGGGAAGCCATGTCCAGCGGCCCGCCCATCGAGCTGCCCAGACGTACCCTTCTGCTCACCGGCGGCGCCCTCGCCGCCCTGACCGGCGTGCTCAGCGGCTGCTCGGCGGCGGACGAGGCCGGCCCGGAACGTACCGGCGAGGCCGCCGCCACCCCCGAGGGGCTGCGGCGGCGCGCCGCCCGGGACAACGCCAAGCTGCTCGCCCGCTACGACGCCACCACCGCCGCCCACCCGGACCTCGCCGGGCGGCTCACCCCGCTGCGGGAGGCCGTCGCCACCCAGCTGACGGTGCTTCAGGGGGAGGACGGCGCCCCGGCGCCGGGCTCGGCCCCCGCGGTCCCCGCCGACCCCGGTGACGCGCTGGGTGAACTCACCGAGGCCGAACGCTCCCTCGCCGACGAACGGCTGCGTACCCTCACCGACGCCCCGCCCGAGCTGGCCCGGCTGCTCGCCTCGCTGTCGGCGGCCGGCTCGGTCCACGTCTATCTGCTGGGAGAGGCCCGCGCATGACACAGCGGACGACACGGTGGACGACGCGGTGGACGGCATCGCGGCGCGCGGCGGACCCCGCCGAGGCGCCCGACACCCCGGCGCTGCGCGCCACCCAGGCGGCGCTCGCCGCCGAACACGCCGCGGTGTACGGCTACGGCGTGGTCGGCGCGCGGATCGGCGCCGAGCGGGACGCGGAAGCGCGCGAGGCGTACACCGGCCACCGGGCGCGCCGCGACGCGCTGCGGCGTACGGTGCTGGATCTGGGCGCGACGCCGGAAGCGGCAGCCGCGGCGTACGCCCTGCCGTTCGAGGTGACGGACCCCGGCACGGCGCAGGCGCTGGCCGCCGACCTGGAGGCGCGGCTGGCCGGGGCGTACGCGGACCTGGTGCTGGCCGCCACCGGCGCGCTGCGCCGCGACGCCGCCGCGGCGCTGCGCGAGAGCGCGGTACGGGCGGCACGGTGGAGCGGTACGGGTACGGCGTTCCCGGGGCTGACCGAGCACGCGGGCGGCGGCGCATGACGGCGGCGCCCGATCTGGCTCCCCCGCGCCGGCTCACCCGCGCCCAGCCGGCGGGGGCGGACGCGTGGCTGGCGGCGCTGCCCGAGCTGGTGGTGCGGCTCAGCAGACAGTGGGAGCTGACCGTGGAGCGGGTCGCCGCGCCGGGCGGACGTACCAGTATGACGGTGCTGGTACGCCGGGCGGACGGCACCCCGGCGGCGCTGAAGCTGTGCGCCCCGGGCCACTCCGCCGCGCGGGAGGCCGCGGCGCTGGCGCGCTGGGACGGCCGTGGCGCGGTACGGGCGCTGGCGGCGGCGCCGGAGGCCGGGGCGCTGCTGCTGGAGCGGCTGCACGGGGAGACCTCGCTGCGGTCGCTGCCGGAGACCAAGGCGATGCTGGAGGCGGTGTCGGCGGTGCACCGGCTGTGGGTGCCGCCGGGCGAGGGCCATCCGTTCCCGACGGTGGCGGAGCGTACGGCGGGCCTGTCGGCGGACGCGGCGCTGCCGGGCGGGGCGGGTCCGCTGATCGCCGAGGCCCTGGCGGCCCGCGCGGAGCTGCTGGCGGACCCGCCGGAGGAGGTCCTGCTGCACGGGGACTTCCGGCAGGGCGCGGTGCTCGCCGCCGACACGGGGCGGGCGCCGTGGCTGGCGGTCGGACCCGACCCGGTGGTGGGCGAGCGGGCCTACGATCTGGCCCGGCTGTCCCGCGACCGGCTGCACGACCTGACCGCCTCGGCCGGCGCCCCGGCGATCACCCGCCGCCGGATGACGAAGCTGGCGGCGTCGGTGGACGCCGACCCGGAGCGGCTGCGCGGCTGGACCCTGTTCCGCGCGGTGGAATCCGCCACCCGCGCCCACGCCGAGTCCCGCACCACGGACGCCGAGGCCCTGCTGGAATTCGCCACCTGGCTGTGACCGGCCCACGTGGGGCCCGCGTACGGCGGGGCCCGGGTACGGCGGGGCTCGGGTACGGCGGGGCCGGATCACTTCGCAGGGGGCGCCGGAGTCCGGAGGAATCCGCCACCCGGCCGCCTGGCGGTCCGTCGCCCGGTCGCTGGGGGCGGGTGACCGCGAGGTGCCCGGCGGGTTGGTTTCGGGCGGGGCGTGCGCTGGGGGCCGGCGGTCGTGCGGGGGTGGGTGGACGGGGGTGGCGCCGTCTTAGGGTGTTGTCATGTCCGAGCCCGTGAGATTCCCTGTTCCCAGCCGCTTCGAGGGCACCGGCGGGCGGGTCGCGCTGGTGTTGCCCGGGATGGGGTACTCGCCCGCGCGGCCCTTGCTGCACTTCGCCCGCGCCGCGCTGGTGACGGCCGGCTGGACGGTTCAGGAGCTGTGGTGGCAGTTGCCGCAAGGGCTGCCCTCCGAGCGATGGGCGCCGTGGGTGGGCGAGCAGACCCGGGCGGCGATCGCCGCGGAGAACGGCGCGTGCGGGCTGCTGGTGGGCAAGTCGCTGGGCACCATGGCCGCCGCGCAGGCGGCGGCCATGGGGATGCCGGCCATCTGGCTGACCCCACTGCTGAAGGACCCCGCCGTGGCACGGGCGCTGGCCGACGCCACCGCCCCGGCGCTGCTGATCGGCGGCACCGCCGACGAGCGCTGGTGGGATCCGGCGATCGCCGCGGCGCTGCCCCACGAGGCGGTGGAGATCCCCGGCGCGGACCACTCTCTCGAACTCCCCGGTGACCCGGCCGGCTCGGTGCTGGTGCTGCACCGGGCGGTGGCGGCGATGGAAACCTTCCTCGGCCGGCTGGACGCGTAGGAACAGCAACGGCGAGGCACTGCGTACGTCGTACGCGGTGCCCCGCCGTTGCTGTTGCTGCCCGCACGCCGCGAGCGCCCGGCCACTGCGTACCGCGTACGCAGTGGCCGGGGCCCGTCCGTCAGGCCGACTGCTCGGTCAGCCGGGCGATCGCCTCGTCCACCGTCAGGTCCTCGCGGTCGCCGGTGCGGCGGTCCTTCAGCTCCACGCGACCCTCCGCCGCGCCACGGCCCACGATCAGGATCGTGGGGATGCCGATCAGCTCCGCGTCGGTGAACTTCACGCCCGGCGAGACGCCCGCCCGGTCGTCCGCCAGCACCCGGACGCCCGCCGCGCCGAGGCGTTCGGCGATCGACAGCGCCAGCTCCGTCTGCACGGCCTTGCCCGCCGCCACCACATGCACATCGGCCGGCGCGATCTCCCGCGGCCAGCACAGCCCCTGCTCGTCCGCCGTCTGCTCGGCCAGCGCCGCCACCGCGCGTGAGACGCCGACGCCGTACGAACCCATCGTCACCCGCACCGGCTTGCCCTCACGCCCCAGCACCTCCAGGCCGAAGGCGTCCGCGTACTTGCGGCCCAGCTGGAAGATGTGGCCGATCTCGATCGCGCGGTCCAGGTTCAGCCCCGCCCCGCAGTCGGGGCACGGGTCGCCGGGCTCGACGACGACCACGTCCAGGTACTGGTCCACCTCGAAGTCCCGCCCGGCCACCACATTGCGGGCGTGCGTACCGGGCTGGTTGGCGCCGGTGATCCACGCGGTGCCCGGCGCGACGCGCGGGTCGGCGAGGTAACGGAACGCCTTGCCCGCCATGCCCTGCGGGCCGACGTAGCCCCGTACCAGATCGGGCCGCTGCGCGAAGTGCTCGGCGGTGACCAGCTCCACCACCGCCGGGGCCAGCGCCTCGGACAGCTTGCCGAGGTCCACCTCGCGGTCGCCGGGCACACCGACCGCCGCGATCTCGCCGTCGATGGTGACCAGCAGGTTCTTCAAGGTGGCCGAGGCCGGCACGTCCAGATGGGCGGCAAGGGTCTCGATGGTGGGGGTGTCGGGGGTGGCCAGTTCCTCGATGCCGGGGTGCGCGTCGCCCTCCACCGGCGTCAGCGCGAAGCCGACGGCCTCGGTGTTGGCGGCGTAGCCGCACGCCGGGCAGTCGGCGAAGGTGTCCTCGCCGGCCGGCGCGGGGGCCAGGAACTCCTCGGACGCGGAGCCACCCATCGCGCCGGAGATCGCGGAGACGATGCGGTAGTCGAGGCCGAGGCGGGTGAAGATCTTGATGTACGCCTCGCGGTGCAGCCGGTAGGACTCGGCCAGCCCCTCGTCGGTGGCGTTGAAGGAGTAGGAGTCCTTCATCGTGAACTCACGCCCGCGCAGGATGCCGGCCCGGGGCCGGGCCTCGTCGCGGTACTTCGTCTGGATCTGGTACAGGATGACCGGCAGATCCTTGTACGAGGTGCACTGGTCCTGGACCAGCTGCGTGAAGATCTCCTCGTGGGTGGGCCCGAGGACGTAGTCGGCGCCCTTGCGGTCCTTCAGCCGGAAGAGCAGATCGCCGTACTCCTCGTAGCGGCCGGTGACCTCGTACGGCTCCTTGGGCAGCAGCGCCGGCAGCAGCACCTCCTGGGCGCCGATGGCGTCCATCTCCTCGCGCACCACGCGGGAGACGTTCTCCAGGACCTGCTTGCCCAGCGGCAGCCAGCTCCAGATGCCGGCGGCGGAGCGGCGTACGTACCCGGCGCGTACGAGCAGCGCGTGGTTGATCGTCTCCGCGTCGGCCGGGGCGTCCCGCAGCGTCTTGAGCATGGATTGGGACAGGCGCTGTACTCGGGCTGCCATGGGGATTCGTGACTCCTGCGTGGGATGAGCGATTGGGCCCGAGGGTAGCCGGTCACCGGCCGCGTACGCCAAGCGGAGTCGGGTCAGTGCGGCGTGCGGCGCAGCGGCAGCTCCGCGCCCATCACGGCGTAGGGGCTCGGCGCGGACGGAAAGTGCACGCGGCGGGCCAGATCGCGGTAGCCGAGGGCGCGGTACAGGCGGCGTGCCGGGCTCTCGATGTCGATGGCGGACAGGATCGAGCGAGGCTCGGCTGCGGCGTCGGTGAGGGTGGTGATGAGGCGGGTGCCTATGCCGCGGCCCTGATGGGCGGGCAGGACGTGCAGTTCGGTGATGGTGAAGGAGTCGTCGAGCCAGCCGTCGTGGCCGGCGCGGCGCAGGTACGGCTCGACGACGGTGGACCACCACTGGCCGCGGTCGTTGGGCATCCCGTAGACGAAGCCGGCCAGCGCGCCGGTGGCGGTGCTGACGGCGCCCAGCGCCCGCGCGCCCGGGTGGGTGAGGTGGCGCAGCACGATGTGCCGGCGGACCGCGATCTCCTCGGGGGTCAGCCCGAACGCCTGGGCCTGGACGGCGAGCGCCTCGTCCACCCTGGCCGCCAGGTCGATGGGGCCCACGGCGATGTCCTGGGGGGCGTCGGGCGCGGCTCCCGAGGCAGATGGTGTCATGCCGGGGAGGCTAACGCGCATCGGTCAGAACAGCACGCTCATCAGTGCGCCCGCGCCGGTGAAGCCCAGGCGGCGGTAGAGGGCGAGCGCGGGGGCGTTGTAGTCGTTGACGTAGAGGCTGACGACGGGGGCGCAGTGGGTGAGGGCGTGGCGGACGACGGTGGCGAGGCCGGCGGTGGCGAGGCCGTCGCGGCGCCGGTCGGGGGCGGTCCATACGCCGGTGAGCTGGCAGGCGTGCGGGGTGACGGCGCCGATCTCCGCCTTGAAGACGATCCGGCCGTCCTCGACGCGGGCGAAGCAGCGGCCGGTGCCGACGGTTTCGGCGACCCGGGACTGGTAGGCGAGGCCGCCGTCCTCGGCGGTCAGGGGTGAGATCCCGACCTCCTCGGTGAACATGGCGACGGCGGCGGGCAGCACCAGGTCCATCTCGTCCTTGCGCATGGGGCGCACCAGGGGGTCGGGTGTGATGGCGGGCGGCGGCGCGGCGCTGGTGGCCATGAGTGGCTGGTGGGCGCGTACGGCGCGGGCGGGGCCCCAGTGCGGCTCCAGTTGGGCCCACAGGGCGGCGGTGGCGGGGGCGGGGCCGACGATGGAGGTGCAGCGGCGGCCCTGGCGCAGGGCGCGTTCGGCGAAGGCGCGGAGCGCGGCGGGGCCGGCGTTCGGGGCGACGACGGGAACGAGGTTGGCTCCGGAGAAGCACAGGGAACGGAGCCGGCCGCGGTGGTACCAGCCCCACAGTTCGCCGCCGAGCAGCCGTGGGTCGAGGCCGGATTCGATGACGCGGGCGGTGACGAAGGCGTTGGCGAGGGGGTCGAGGGCGAGGAGAGCCAGGGCGTCGCCGAGGTCGCCGGGGTCGAGCGGTCGGGTGGCGGGCGTGGTGAGCACGGGGCGGGCCTTGGAGGTGAGCGGTGAGCGGGTTCCGCGCACTGTACCGTCCGGGGCGGCGGGGGCGGGGTGGGGCGCGGGCGGCGTACGCGGCGCCGCCGCCGTCGCCCGCCCGGGCTCGGTGGTCCGGGGCGGGCGGGCGGCGGCGGAAGGGGCTCCGTACGGCGGGGGTGCCCCCGGCGTACGGAGCGGGTCAGCCGGCGACGGAGACGGTGGGCTCGCCCGAGGCGATGCCGTCCTTCTCCATCTGTTCGGCGATCTTCATCGCCTCGTCGATGAGGGTCTCCACGATCTTGGACTCGGGGACGGTCTTGATGACCTCGCCCTTGACGAAGATCTGGCCCTTGCCGTTGCCGGAGGCGACCCCGAGGTCGGCCTCGCGGGCCTCGCCGGGGCCGTTGACGACGCAGCCCATGACGGCGACGCGCAGCGGCACCTCCATGCCGTCGAGGCCGGCGGTGACCTCCTCGGCGAGCTTGTAGACATCGACCTGGGCGCGTCCGCAGGAGGGGCAGGAGACGATTTCCAGGCGGCGCTGGCGCAGGTTCAGCGATTCCAGGATCTGGATGCCGACCTTGATCTCCTCGGCGGGCGGGGCGGACAGCGAGACCCGGATGGTGTCGCCGATGCCCTCGGCCAGCAGCGCGCCGAAGGCGACCGCGGACTTGATGGTGCCCTGGAAGGCCGGGCCGGCCTCGGTGACGCCCAGGTGGAGCGGGTACTGGCACTGGGCGGCGAGCTGACGGTAGGCGTTGACCATCACGACCGGGTCGTTGTGCTTGACGGAGATCTTGAGGTCGGTGAAGCCGTGCTCCTCGAACAGGGAGCACTCCCACAGCGCGGATTCCACCAGCGCCTCGGGGGTGGCCTTGCCGTACTTGGCGAGCAGCCGGCGGTCCAGCGAGCCGGCGTTGACGCCGATCCGGATCGGGGTGCCGGCGTCGGAGGCCGCCTTGGCGATCTCCTTCACCTGGTCGTCGAACTTCTTGATGTTGCCGGGGTTGACCCGGACCGCCGCGCAGCCGGCGTCGATGGCGGCGAAGACGTACTTGGGCTGGAAGTGGATGTCGGCGATCACGGGGATCTGCGACTTCCGGGCGATGACGGGCAGGGCGTCGGCGTCGTCCTGGGTGGGGCAGGCGACGCGCACGATCTGGCAGCCGGACGCGGTGAGTTCCGCGATCTGCTGGAGGGTGGCCCCGATGTCGGAGGTACGGGTGGTGGTCATCGACTGCACGGACACGGGGGCGTCGCCACCCACCGCTACGGAGCCGACCTGGATCTTCTTGCTGACGCGGCGATCAGCCAGCTTGATGGGTACGGAGGGAATTCCCAGCGAGATGGCGCTCATGATGTTCGTGCAACCCCAGTGCGGATCTAGGTCCCGGGAAAGGCGGGCTCAGGCCCTTGACATTACCCTTCCCGGGTGATGGTCGGTTAACCGGTAAGCCGTACCGGTGTGACGATATCCGCCGCCAGAACCAGCAGCGTAAAGCAGATGAAGACCCCCGCCACCACATAGGCCACGGGCATCAGTTTGGCCACATCGAACGGGCCCGGGTCGGGGCGCTTGAGCAGCCTGGCGGTGTGCCGGCGCATGCTCTCCCACGCCGCGCCCGCCATGTGGCCGCCGTCCAGCGGGAGCAGCGGCAGCATGTTGAAGAGGAAGAGGGAGAGGTTGAAGCCGGCGACCAGGAACAGCGCGGTGGCGATCTGCTGGCTGGCCGGGATGTCGAGGGTGAAGATCTCGCCGCCGACGCGGGCGGCGCCGACGACACCCATCGGGGAGTCGGGGGCGCGCTCGCCGTTGCCGAGCGCGGCGTTCCACAGGTCGGGGACCTTGGAGGGGATGTTGACCAGGGCCTGTACGCCGGTGGTCATGATGTCGCCCATCCGGTCCACGGCCTGCGGGAAGTCCTGCTTGACGATGCCGGACGCCGGCGAGAAGCCGAGGAATCCGGCGCTGACGTACTGGCCCTCCACGTAGCCGCCGCTGCCGTCGGTCTTGGCGACCTGGTTCTCGATGAGGTCGGCGTGCAGGACATGGGTGCTGCCGTCCCGCTCGACGGTGATGGTGGCGGGGCCGATGGTGTCGCGGATGCGCTGCTGGAGAGTGCCCCAGTCGCTGACCGGCTCGTCGTTGAAGGCGACGATCTTGTCGCCGGTCCTCAGGCCGGCGGCGTTGGCGGGGGCCAGCGGATCGTCGGCGCGGCAGTCGCGCTGCTCCTCGCTCTGCGAGATGACGCACTCGGAGACGGAGGCGACGGTGGTGGTCTGGGTGTTGATGCCGAAGAACATCAGGACGCCGAGGAAGATCGTCACGGCGAGGATGAGGTTCATGGCGGGGCCGGCGAAGAAGACGACCATGCGCTGCCACGGCTTGCGGGTGTAGAGCAGCCGCTTCTCGTCACCGGGCTCCAGTTCCTCGAAGGAGGCGGCGCGGGCGTCCTCGATCATGCCGCGGAACGGCGAGGTGGAGCGTTTTCTGATGCTCCCGTCGTCACCGGGCGGGAACATGCCGATCATGCGGATATAGCCACCCATGGGGATGGCCTTCACGCCGTACTCGGTCTCGCCCTTCTTCCGCGACCAGATGGTGGGGCCGAAGCCCACCATGAATTGCGGAACCCGGACGCCGAACAGCTTCGCCGTGCTGAAATGCCCGAGCTCGTGCCAGGCGATGGAGAACAGCAGTCCGAAGACGAAGACAAGTATCCCGATCAGGAACATCAAGCCCGTCATACCGTCGTTTCTCCATTCGCCACGGGTGCCGCCTGCGGCAGCCCGGCCAGCTCGCGGGCGCGGATGCGCGCCCGGGTCTCCGCTTCGAGGACGCCGGGGAGGGTGAGGGAGGTTCCGGCGCAGGCGTCGCCCTGTTCCTCGACCACCTTGGCCACAGTGTCCACGATCCCGGTGAACGGCAGCAGGCCGGCGAGGAAGGCATCGACGCACTCCTCGTTGGCCGCGTTGTACACGGCGGGCGCGGTACCGCCGAGGCTACCCACATGGCACGCGAGCGGCACCGAGGGGAAGGCGTCGGTGTCCAGCGGGAAGAACTCCCAGGTGTGGGCGCGGGTCCAGTCGACGGTGGGGGCGACCTGCGGGAGGCGGTCGGGCCAGCCGAGGCCGAGCGCGATGGGCAGGCGCATGTCGGGCGGGGAGAGCTGGGCGAGGGTGGAGCCATCCGTGAACTCAACCATTGAATGAATATACGACTGTGGGTGGACGACGACCTCAATCCGGTCGAACGGAATTCCGTACAGCAGATGGGCCTCGATCACCTCAAGGCCCTTGTTCATCAGGGTCGCCGAGTTGATGGTGATGACCGGGCCCATGTCCCAGGTGGGGTGGTTCAGCGCCTGCTCGCGGGTGACGCCGGCCAGCTCCGCACGGGTACGGCCCCGGAAAGGCCCGCCGCTGGCCGTGACGATCAGCCGGCCGATCTCGGCGCGGGTGCCGCCGAGCAGCGCCTGGAAGAGAGCGGAGTGCTCGGAGTCCACCGGGATGATCTGCCCGGGCTCGGCCAGCGCCGCCACCAGCGGGCCCCCGACGATCAGCGACTCCTTGTTGGCCAGCGCGAGCACCCGGCCGGCCCGCAGCGCGGCGAGGGTGGGCGCGAGCCCGATCGATCCGGTGATCCCGTTGAGCACCGTGTGACACGGACTGCCGGCCAGCTGCGCCGCGGCGTCCGGCCCGGCGAGGATCTCCGGCAGCGGCTCCCCCACCCCGTACCGCGTACGCAGTGCCTCGCGCAGCTCGGTGGCCTTCTCCTCCTGGGCGATCGCCACGGTGCGCACCTGGAGGCGGTGCGCCTGCATGGCCAGCAGTTCCACGCGGCCCCCGGCGGCGGAGAGCCCGGTCACCCGGAACCGGCCGGGATGGGCCAGCACCACATCGATGGCCTGGGTCCCGATCGACCCGGTCGACCCCAGGATGACCACCTCGCGCACCCCCTCGGACGGTGCGGCGGAATAACGCAGACGCGGATCAGCGAGGACCCCGAAACTCTCGGTCATCCCCCCATTGTGTCCGCTCCCCGGATCACCGCGTCCCCGGGCCGCATTTGCCAACACAGTTCGACGCGCATCAGTTCGAGACATGACCGACTTGGCCTCCGTACGATCGGCGGGACAGAGAGGTCCGGCGATTGTGCTCTCCTCAGCCCCGAGGCACCGATTGCTACGCTGGGCCATGGAGTCGAACACAAGCTGTAGTTGGGGGAGAGTGTCCTGTCGGTGGAGGAGAGCCGGGTACGCACTCGGCTGCGGTCGGGTCGTCGCTCTCCCGGAGGAGCAGGCCATGGGAGCGGGTGGCAAGCTCCACGCAGTGGTTGTCCGGCTCAGTGCCGGAGGCGGAACGGGGAAACCGCTCGGCCAGCAGCCGCGTCACGGTCGCCTTCCCGGCCCCCGGCTTCCCCGTCACCATCACGAAGTCCGGTGCTTCGGCGGTCATCACGCCCGCAACCGTCACAGTGCTCCCACTGATCGGCAATCAGATGTTCCGGGGGAGGGCGGCTTATTGACTCGCACGACGGCACCCGGGTTGATGGAGTAGGGCACCCGAGCGGGGAGGAAGTATGACCGAGTCCGGATGTATCTTCTGCGCCATAGCACGGGGTGAGGCAGAGGCCAGCGTCGTGTACGAGGACGACGTGGTGATCGCCTTCATGGATCTCCAGCCCGTCACCCCTGGCCATCTGCAGGTCATTCCGAAGGACCACACGACGGGCCTGGAGGACCTGCCGGAGGGCACCGGCACCCACATGTGGAAAATCGCCCACCGGTTCGCCCGCGCACTGCGCCGCTCGGAGCTGCCCTGCGAGGGGGTGAACCTCTTCCTGGCGGACGGGGCAGCCGCCTTCCAGGAGGTCTTCCACACACACCTGCACGTCTTCCCCAGATACGCCGGGGACGGCTTCCGGATCAACGCCGACTGGTACGTGCGCGAGCGCGCCGAGTTGGAGGAGAATGCCGCCGCCGTACGGTACGGGCTCGCCCTCCTTCCGTGAGCGCGCGGCGGTCAGAGGCCGACGAGCAAGCCGTCGAGCGGGGCGGGGGTCCGGCGGGGCTCAAGAGCCTCGACGACTCGGACGGACAACCTGAGGAGGCGCCGTGGGCGCGCCCTCCCGTACGGTCTGTGGCATGACGACAGAGGTTTCGAAGTCCCCCAAACCCCGGGTATGACTGGTCATCGGCATCATCCGCCGCGGCAACGAGATCCTGCTCGTGCGAGAGCACCTCGGCGCCAGGGGCGGGCTTCTCTGGCCCCTTCCGGCATGGCGGGGTCGAGGACGGTGAACTCCTGTGCGAGGCCCTCCGCCGCGAACTGCGGGAGGAGACCGGACTGCTGGTGGACAACCCCGTGCGGGCCGCGTTCCTCATGCACATCGACTCCGAGCGGTATCCGTCGGCGATGGCCGTCGCCTTGAGGTCGACGCGTGTTCGGGAGAAGTCGCGCCGGAGGACCACGACATCAGACAGGCCGCCTTCCCGTTGCCCGCCGCCCTGAAGCTGCTCGGCGCGGGCCGAGGCGTCGTACCGGATGCTGACCGGCGGTGGCGTACGGCTTGTCTGGGGGTGATCGCCACTCTGAATACGGCGCAGACCGCCCGCGCGCGCCGCAGGGGCGGTCTGCGCCGCGGTCAGGGGATGGGGCGGTGGAGGTTGGGGCGCCGGGAGGGGCCGGGGGGTGTTTCGGCGATCCAGGGGCCGTCGGTGGAGGGGTCGAGGACGCCCTCTTCCAGCCAGGTGTACGCGCCGTCCAGCACGCCCCGTGCCAGCGTGCGGTCCGCCGCGTCCGTCGGGTGGTGCAGGTGGGTGAAGAGGTCCTCGACGCGAGTGCGGGCCTGGCGGCAGAACACGTACGCCAGTTCGTACGCCTCCTTGCCGTTGTCGCGGTGCCCGCGGGTGCGCAGCCGCTCCGCGTGGACGCAGGCGGCGCTCATCGCGCACAGTTCGGCGCCGATGTCCACCAGCCGGCCGAGATAGCCCTGTTTGCTCTCCAGCCGGCCCTGCCACCGCGCCATCCCCGAGAACGTCGCGCGCGCCAGGCGGCGTGCGGTGCGTTCGACGTACCGCAGCTGCGCCGACAGGTCGCGGTGGCCCGGCACCCGGAAGTCGCCGTACGACAGCGGCAGCTGGCCGCGGCCCGCCGTCAGGGAGGGGAGCCAGTGCGCGTAGAAGCCGCTCGCCGCCACGGCCGCCTTGCGCTTGGCGGTGAAGTTCTGCTCCGGGTCGACCAGCGCGCCCGCGACCTTCAGGTGGGTGTCGACCGCCTCCCGGGCGATCATGAGCTTCATGATCTCCGTCGATCCCTCGAAGATCCGGTTGATCCGCATGTCGCGCAGGAGTTGCTCCGCCGGCACGCCGCGCTCGCCGCGCGCCGCCAGTGACTGGGCGGTCTCGTAGCCGCGCCCGCCGCGCAGTTGGACGAGTTCGTCCGCCATCCGGCCGGCGAACTCGCTCCCCAGCAGCTTGGCGACGGCGGCTTCGAGGCGGATGTCGTGCCGCCCCTCGTCCGCCATCTCGCTGAACACCTCCAGCAAGGCCTCCATGGCGAAGGTGGAGGCGGCGATGTAGGAGAGCTTCGAGCCGATCGCCTCGTGCTCGCCGATCGGCTTGCCCCACTGCACCCGCGCCGCCGACCATTGGCGGGCGATCCGCAGACACCACTTGCCGGCGCCGACCGCGACCGCCGGGACGGCGAGCCGGCCGGTGTTCAACGTGGTCAGGGCGATCTTGAGACCGGCGCCCTCGGCGCCGATCCGCTGGCTGCCCGGGACCCGTACCCGGTGCAGCCGGGTGACGCCGTTCTCGATGCCGCGCAGCCCCATGAAGGCGTTGCGATGCTCGACGGTGATGCCGGGCGAGTCGGCCTCGACGACGAACGCCGTGATGCCGCCGGGGTGGTCGCCGCTGCCCGGAACCTTGGCCATCACCACCAGGAGTTCGGCGATCACCCCGTTGGTGGTCCACAGCTTGACACCGTCGAGAAGATAGTCGTCGCCGACCGGCTCGGCGGTGGCGCCCAGCCGCGCCGGGTCGGAGCCGACGTCCGGTTCGGTGAGCAGGAACGCGGAGATGGCGCCGCGCGCGCAGCGCGGCAGGTAGGTCTGTTTCTGCTCGTCGGTGCCGAAGAGGGCGATCGGCTGCGGTACGCCGATCGACTGATGGGCGGAGAGCAGCGCGCCGACCGCCGGGCTGGCGGAGGTGAGGACGGCGAGGGCGCGGTTGTAGTACACGTGGTTCAGGCCGAGGCCGCCGTACTCCGCGGCGATGTTCATCCCGAACGCGCCCAGCTCGCGCAGGCCCCGGACCACCTCGTCGGGGATGCGCGCCTCGCGTTCGATCAGCGAAGCGTCGATGTGCTCGGCGCAGAACTCCCGCAGCCGGGTCAGAAAGCGCTCCCCGATCCGTACCGCCTCGGCATCGGGCTCCGGGCGGGGGTGGATCAGGCCGAGCCGGAAGCGGCCCAGGAAGAGCTCGCCGGCGAAGCCGGGGCTCCGGGCCCCGGCGCCGCGGGCTGCCTCCGCCAGGCGTCTGGCCTCCCGTTCCGCGTCCGAGGGATCGTCGGGTGCGGTCATCTCCGCTCACCTCGCCGTCAGGACATGAGGGATCGAGACCTGCTGTTACGTACGTACCCGATTCGGTGGGCACGTACCACTCGGCGGGCGGCCACGAAAGCTCCATCGAAGCGCTTCGATACATCTATGGACACGAACCATTGCCCGGTCTAAGGTCAACGCGGTTCCATCGTTTGGAGCGTTCGAATCAGCCCTGCGAACGGACGATCGAAGCGCTTCACCCAGGTTTCCACGGAGGCCCGTCTATGGTCACTCTCGCCGAGGTCGCCCGGCACGCCGGAGTATCGGCCAGCACCGTGAGCTATGTGCTCAGCGGCAAGCGGACCATTTCGGCCCCCACCAGGGACCGGGTGGAACGCAGCATCCGGGAGCTCGGCTACCACCCCAACGCCGGGGCGCGGGCGCTGGCCAGCAGCCGGTCCGACATCATCGCGCTGATGATGCCGCTGCGTACCGACATGTATGTGCCGGTGATGATGGAGATCGCCATGGCGGTGGCCACGACAGCGCGCGAGCACGGGCGGGACGTGCTGCTGCTGACCGATCAGGAGGGGCCGGAGGCGGTGCGGCGGGTGATCGGCAGCGGGCTCGCCGACGCGATGATCCTGATGGATGTGGAGTTGGAGGACGAACGGCTGCCGCTGGTGCACGAGTCGCCACGGCCGGCCGTACTGATCGGACTGCCGGCCGATACGGCGGGGCTGACCTGCGTCGATCTGGACTTCGCGGCGACCGGGCGGCTGTGTGTGGAGCATCTGGCGGCGCTGGGCCATCAGGAGCTGGCAGTGATCGGGGAGGCCGCGGCGGTGTACGAGCGGCACACCGGCTTCGCGGAGCGGACGATCAACGGGGTACGGGAGCGGGTGGCCGAGCTGGGGCTGCGGATGCTGCACCGGCCGTGCGAGGGGAGCTTCGAGTCGATGGCCGGGGCGTTGGCCAGGATCTTCGACGAGCGGCCGGGGACGACGGGGATCATCGTCCAGAACGAGAGCGCGGTGGGGCCGCTGCTGTCGCTGCTGCGGCAGCAGGGCAAGGCGGTGCCGGAGGACATCTCGGTGGTGGCGATCTGTCCCGATCAGGTGGCGACGCAGACGTCGGTGGCACTGACCTCGGTGGCGATTCCCGCGCATGAGATGGGGCGGCGGGCGGTGGAGCTGGTGATGGCCAAGCTCGGCGCCGGGCGGAGCGGCGCGGTCGGCACGGTCGGCGTGGCCGCCGGCGGCACGGCGGGCGGCGGCACGGCGGGCGGCGGCACGGCGCGCGGCGGCACGGCGCGCGAGACGGTGGTGCGGCTGCTGGCCCCCCGCCTGACCACCCGCGCCAGTACGGGCCCGGCCCCGCGGCTGGTGCGCTGACCCGCACCGGCGGCGGGCCCGTTGCGTACGCCGTACGCACCCACGCCGCCGTGCGGCGTCACTGCGTACACCGTACCGCGTACGTTGTACGCAGAGATCCCGGACGCCGGCAGCCCCTGCGTACGGCGTACCGCGTACCTTGTTCGCAGTCGGCCGGCCGGGCGGCGGGCCCACGCGGGGCCGCCGCCCGGCCGTCATGCGTACCGCGCCGGTCAGCTGTAGTTGACGCCGAACTGGTTGGTGCGGAAGGTCAGGCCGCCCGACGACGAGGTGATCTCGTAGCCGAACTGCACATCACCGATGATCTCGCTCTGGCTGATCCAGCCCTGGTTCGCGATCCAGCGCAGGATCGGCAGGATGTCCACCGTGCCGGAGCTGGTGTTGCCGGTGCGCAGGAACGAGTACACGTTGTTGTGCCCGTTGCTGCCCCGGTACACGTCCCAGGTGTGGCCGCCCACACTCACCCGGGACTGGTAGGCGCCCAGCGGACCCACCGGGCCGTACCAGTTGGTCCACAGCATGATCTCGTGGTTGTAGTTCTGGTCCCAGATGTCGTAGGCGGTGTTGTACGCGCCCGCCTGCGGGACCGTCACATTGAAGGTGCTGTTCAGTGAGTTCAGCTGGTTGAGCGGGCGGTTCACGATCCGCTTGGCGTTCGGGTAGGACTTGATGCCGCCGGTGTTGGGGTGGTTGGCGGTCACGGTCCAGCTGGAGGCGGAGTCGGCGGCGACGCACTGGCTGCCGGCTCCCGAGCCCCAGATGTTGTTGTAGACGATGTAGCCGTTCGGCGTCGTCCAGTTGCCCCACTGGTCGCAGGACTCCCAGACGGCGGCGGCCTGCGCCGTGGCGGCGCCGTGGCCGAAGAAGGTCAGAAACGCGACCAGCGGTGCCAGGACTAAGGTGCGGGCTCTCCTTGCGTGGTGCATGTGCGGCTCCCTTGTCTTGTTGTGGGGGAAAGCACGGCCACTCCGTACCGCTCCAGCCGGATCTCGGCGCGGTGGGAGTGACCGGTGAGCAGATCGGTGTGCGGATCGTCCAGGGGCACGGTGATCTGTTCACGTGTGTGGTTGAGGAGGAACAGCAGCTCGCCGCGGCGTACCGCTTCCACTCCTTCTGGTGCGCCGCGCAGCGCGGGTGCGGCGCCGGCCGCGGCGGCGGCGCGGGCCAGCAGCGTGCGCAGTGCGGCGGGTTCGGGCAGCGTGGACACGTACCGCGCGGTGCCCGCGCCGTAGGCGTGCCGGGTCAGTGCGGGGCGGCCGGCCAGCTCGCCGGCGGCGTACCACGCCTCGGGCGCCGCACCCGCCACGGTCAGGTCCTCGCTCCACAGGCTGCCGGTGCTGCCGTCGTCCAGCGCGACGGTCTCCCCCGCCGCCAGCGGCCACCACTCCTCGATGGTGGCCAGCCCCAGGACGTCGCGCAGCCGGGCGTCGGTGCCGCCCTCCCGGATCCGGTCGTCGGGATCGGCGACGCCGGTGAAGAACCCGCACACCAGGTGTCCGCCGCCGCGTACGTACGCCGCCAGGCCGTCCAGCGCGGCGTCCGAGAGCAGATACAGCTGCGGGATGACGATCAGCTTGTAGCCACTGAGATCGGCCTCGGGGTGGGCGAGGTCGGCGGTGAGGTTCTGGGCCCACAGGGCGTGGTGCCAGGCGGCGAGGATCGCCGGGTAGTCCAGCTCTGCGGAGGGGCGGCCGGACTGGCCGGACGCCCACCACGCGGGCCAGTCGTGCAGGATCGCGATCTCGGCGGTCACCCCCGTACCGGTGACGCCGGCCAGCCGCTCCAGCTCCGTCCCCAGGTCGCGGATCCGGCGGAACGCGCGCGAGGTCTCCCCGGCGTGCGGCAGCATCGCGGAGTGGAACTTCTCGCTGCCCTGCCGCGAGGCGCGCCACTGGAAGAAACACAGGGAGTCCGCGCCGCGCGCCACCGCCTGGAGCGACCACAGCCGCGTCAGGCCCTCGCCCTTCGGCTTGTTGACGCTGCGGAAGTTGACGGCGGAGTTGGCCTGTTCCATCAGCATCCACGGACCGCGGGCCTGGGAGCGGGTGAGATCCGATACGAGCGCGCCGTGCGCCGGGCCCGCCGGGTTCTCCCGGTCGGCGGCGGGGTCCGGGTAGATGTCGACCGAGACGACGTCTTCCTCCTCGGCCCAGCGCCAGCCGTCCAGGCCGCCGAACAGTGGCATGAAGTTGGTGGTGACCGGGATTCCGGGCGGGCTGTGAGCGGCGACGATGTCGCGTTCGGCGGTGAAGCACTCCAGCAGCGCGTCGCTGGTGAAGCGGCGGAAGTCGAGCTGCTGGGTGGGGTTGATGAGGTACTGGGCGCGGCGCGGCGGAATCAGCTCCTCCCAGGAGTCGTAGCGCTGGCTCCAGAAGGCGGTGCCCCACGCCGTGTTCAGGGCGTCCAGCGACTGGTAGCGGTCGCGCAGCCAGCGGCGGAAGTGCCGCGCCGTCTCGTCGCACCAGCAGTGGGTGCCGTACTCGTTGTTGATGTGCCACACGCGCAGCGCCGGGTGGTGGCCGTAGCGGCGGGCGAGGTCGGTGGTGATGCGCTGCGCGTACTCGCGGTACAGGGGTGCGGAGGCGCAGAACTGGTTGCGGGAGCCGTACCAGACGGTGGCTCCGTTCTCGTCGCGCGGCAGTGTCTCGGGGTGCCGGGCGCCCAGCCACGGGGGCGGGGACGCGGTCGGGGTGGCCAGCGCGACGCCGATGCCGGCGTCGTGGAGGAGGTCGAGTACCTCGTCCAGCCATCCGAAGTTCCGCGCCCCCGGGCGGGGTTCCAGTGTCGCCCAGGAGAAGACGCCGACGGTGGCGAGGTTGACGCCGGCCGCCTTCATCAGCCGGATGTCCTCACGCCAGACGTCGGGGGTCCACTGCTCGGGGTTGTAGTCGCCCCCGAACAGCAGCCGGCCCCGGGTGGCGTCGTTCAGTCCTGCCATCGAATCGATTCTCCTCACGACACAAAAAAATGCCCAGCCATCACCTCGTCTCGGGCTCAGCCCTTGACGGCGCCGATGAGCATGCCCTTCTTGAAGTGCTTCTGAACGAACGGGGACAGCACCGCCACCGGGATCAGCGCCAGCACCATCACGGCGGTCTGCACCGCGATGCTCGGGATCTGGCCGGTACCGATGGCCTGTGACATCCCCACGGGACGTTCTCCCTTGACAACGATCTGCTGCAAGACGTTCTGCAGCGGCAACTTCTCCTGGTCGGTGATGTAGATGAAGGCGGCGAAGTAGTTGCCCCAGTAGCCGACCGCGTAGAACAGCGCGATCACGGCCAGGACGGCGCGCGACAGCGGCAGCACGATCTGCCACAGGATGCGGAACTCACCGGCTCCGTCGATGCGGGCGCTGTCGATCAGCTCGGTGCCGATGTTCATGAAGAACGCGCGCAGCACCAGGATGTTGAAGACATTGACCGCCATCGGCAGGATGATCGCCGCATAGCTGTTCATCAGGCCCAGGGTCTGGATGAGCAGGTAGGAGGGGATGAGCCCGGCGCCGCCGAAGAACATGGTCAGCAGCAGGGTCATCAGCAGGGGCCGGTGCCACAGCGAGTTCATCCGGGACAGGCCGTAGGCGGCGAGCACCGAGATCGTCATGGAGAACAGCGTGCCGATGAGGGTGATGCAGATCGAGATCCACATGGCGTTGGCGACCTGGCCGCCGCTGAGGAGTTCGCGGTAGGCATCGAAGGTGATGCCGTCCGGAATGATTACCAGCCCACCGGTGCGGGAAATCGTTTCTGCGTCGGACAGGCTGGTGGCGAGCACGATCCACAGGGGGAACAGGATGGCGAGCAGGGCGATGGCAAGGATGACGCCCTTGGCCGCCAGACCGAGCTGAGTCGGTGGCTCCTCCCATGCCGGCCTGCTGCGCTTCCCCTTGGTCTCTTCGTCGTCCTCGACGAGAACACTGGCGTCACTCATTGCTTCTTGTACACCCCCTGCTCGCCCATCGCGTGGGCGACCCGGTTGGCTGCCAGGACCAGCGCCAGGGAGAAGAGTCCCTTGACGATGCCGACGGCGGCAGCGTAGCTGAACTGATGGTTGGCGATGCCCCGGTCCCACACATAGGTGTCCAGGACCTCGGAGGCGCTGACCCCGACCGCCGTGCGCTGGATCAGGAACTGCTCCATGCCCACGGTGAGCATGTTGCCGACCTGGAGGACCAGCAGCAGTGCGATCACCGGTCGCAGCGCGGGGAGGGTGATGTGCCAGATGCGGCGCCAGCGGTTCGCGCCGTCGACCGCGGCCGACTCGTACAGCTCCTGATTGACCATGGACAGCGCCGCCAGGAAGACGATGATGCCCCAGCCGGCGTCCTTCCAGATCACCTGGAAGGTGATCAGCCATTTGAAGAAGCCGGGGTCGGTCATCAGGTCGAAGCCGTTGCCCCAGTCGTTGTCGCGCATGAGCTGGGCGATCAGGCCCGCGCCGCCGAAGATCTGCTGGAAGACGGTGATCACCAGCACCCAGGAGAAGAAGTGCGGCAGGTACAGCACCGCCTGGGCCCAGGCCCGCACCTTGTTGTGCAGGATGCTGTTGATCAGGATCGCCAGCGCGATGGGAACGGGGAAGTAGAAGAGCAGTTGGAGTGCGGAGAAGACCAGCGTGTTCTCGACCGCTTCCCAGAAGTAGCGGTCGTTCATCATCGTCTGGAAGTGCTCGTACCCCACCCACGCGCTGTTCGCCATGGAGGAGAAGAAGCCGTCGCCGGCGTACGGGCTGAAGAACTGGAACGCGATCACGTTCCCGGCGATCGGGATGTACGCGAAGACCGCCAGCAGGCCGATGACCGGCAGCGTCATCAGAATCAGCGGATAGTCGCGGCGCAGCCGGTGCCGCCACGCCTCGGTGCCGCCGCGGGCCTGCGGCGGGCCGTCGCGGCGGCCGGCGCCGGCGCGCAGTGCGCCGGGCTTTCGGTGCTTCGGTGGCGGCGGCGATGCTCCGCCGCCCTCCCGCGGTTTGGGGGAACGCGGGACCGTGCTCTGTGACACGGCATTCTCCTTGTTTCACGCGACCGGCCCGGCCGGGCATGATGCGCCCGGCCGGGTGGCCGCCTGCTTATGTGGTTGGGAGTGGTGGTAGTTGGGTCGGGGGTGGTGTTACCGCGGCGGGGGCGCTGCCCCCGCCGCCCGCGGCGTCAGGCGCCGCCCTCGGTGTCCAGCAGCTCCTGGTACCAGTCGCGGAGTTCGTCGCCGCCGTTGCGCCGCCACTCGGCAGCCGCGTCCTGCATGTCGCTGATCGACTTGTTTCCGCGGACAACGTCGTCCTCCAGCGCCTCGAAGCGGTCGGCCAGGTTGGCGTGGCGGTCCGGCTCCTGCACCTGCCGGCCGAAGAACATCGGCTCCTTGGCGTAGGGCAGCATCCGCTTCTGCCAGCCGGTGAGGCCCTCGACCATCTGCGGGGTGTCCGGGTAGGCGACGACGTTGCCGCTGGAGGCGATGAAGACGTACGTCGCCGGCTCGGCCTCCTCGGTGCCCTGTTCGGTGCGCACCTGCTGCCCGTCCTGGACGGTGTAGTGCACGTCCTCGACGCCGAAGTCCCGCAGCCGCTGCTCTGCCGTGCCGTACGGCGCGGCGCAGAAGTTGGCGATCTCCAGCGCCTCCCGGATGCGGTCCTCGGGGAGGTTCTTGTTGACGAACGTCCAGATGCCGGAACCGTTGGCCTTGTAGAGCACCGGGTCGTTCCCACCGGCGCCGAAGTAGTCGAAGGCGTTCATCCGGAAGTCGGGGTTGGCGGCCAGCTGCTCGCTGAGCGTGCCGTGCCAGTTGCCGTCGCCCTGGTTGTACATCAGGGACTCACCGGCGGTGAAGCGGTTGTTGGAGTCGCCCTGGACGGCGACGGCGTCGGGGTGGACCACTCCGGCGTCGAAGAGCTTACGGGTCCACTCCAGCGCTTCGAGGAACTCGTCGGTCTCGTAGCGGTTGACGAGCTTGCCGTCGACCACGTGCCAGTACCGGGGCTTCTCGGGCAGCACGCCGAAGATGACGAAGGAGGACCACTTCATGTCCTCGCAGGCCCACACCCGGTTCTTGGCGTCCGTGATGTCCTTGGCGAAGTCCAGGAACTCCTCGGGGCTGGTGGGCGGGGTCCAGCCGTTCTCCTCGAAGATGTCCTCGCGGTAGTAGGGCACCACGCCGCCGATGGGGGCGACGGGCATCGGCAGGCCGCGCAGCGCGCCGCCGAAGACGGATGCCTTCCAGGCGTCGGTGGGGATGGCCGCGAGGTTGGGGTAGTCGAAGACCTTGTCGCCGCCGAGGTAGGGCCCCAGGTCGGCGAAGCGGCTGGAAATGGCCTGCGGTATCTGGCCACCCAGCTCCCACTGCGGCACACACACCAGGTCGGGTATGTCATTGCTGGCCAGAACGGCGCCGAGCTTTTCGCCGTAGCTCTGTCCGTCCTGTGTCTGCCAGTTCATTTTGACGCCGATGGCCTCGTCCATCGCCGTCCAGTAGGCATTTCCGCTCTTGGGCGGAGTGCCCCAGAGTGGGGTCATGGCGGTGTACGTACCGCCGTTACCGCGCGGAGTGGGAACCGAAACTCCGAGGTCCTGAGTCGGAATATAGGTCGTGTAACCGGGGCTCGAACCATTTTCACTCGGAATGTCCGGCTCAACCGCCGTATCCGACTGCCGATATGTCGGAAGTATGCTCTTCAGCTCCTCCTCGGAGGACCGGCCCTCGCCTCCGCCACCGCCTCCGTCGGAGCCGCACGCCGCCAGCAGCGGCACGCCTCCCACCGTCGCCGCCGCGGCCACCGCCGTGGAAGCGAGGAATTTTCTCCGACTTGGAGCGGAGCTTGAGTTAGGCATTCGTCAACCCTTCGTGGCTCTGTGCCATCACACGACCGTGGTGCGAGGTGGTCGAAGCGCTTCGATGTGGCGCCGACATTAAGACCCGTCAGCTCAAGGGCACAACCCCTGCTTCCAAGAAAGTTCGACTGTATTTCGATGGGCTGAGGAGCCGGTATCTTCTTGAAGTTCAAGAGTCGTTGCCAAGCCGTGTCTTGACAGGAGACCTGTCGGAAACCCAGCATCGAAGCGCTTCGAACGAGGTCGAGCCGCCCGCTACCGCGTTACCGTATCGGCCGCGGCGCCACACCGAAACCGCCGTCCCAAAGGGAACCACCTGTGACAGCCCATCAGCCGGCCTTCCGCAACCCCCAGCTGAGCGTCGCCGAACGGGTCACCGATCTGCTGGGCCGGCTGACCCCGGCCGAGCGGATCGCGATGCTCCATCAGTACGCGCCCGCCGTCGAACGCCTGGGGGTTCCGGCCTTCCGCACCGGCCAGGAGGCACTGCACGGCGTCGCCTGGATGGGCCCGGCGACGGTCTTCCCGCAGGCGGTCGGGCTCGGCGCCACGTGGAACCCGGAGCTGGTGCGGCGCGTCGGCGAGGCGGTGGGCCGCGAAGTGCGCGCCATGCGGGCGGAGGACCCGCGAGTCGGCCTCAATGTCTGGTCCCCCACCGTCAACCTGCTGCGCCACCCGCTGTGGGGACGCGGTGAGGAGGGGTACGCGGAGGACCCGCGGCTGACCTCGGCGATCGCCGTGGCGTACACCCGCGGCCTGCGCGGCGAGCACCCGCTGTACTGGCGCACCGCGCCGGTGCTCAAGCACTGGCTGGCGCACAATCACGAGCGGGACCGGGACACCGCCTCCACGTCGCTGCGCGCCCGGGTGCTGCACGAGTACGAACTGCCCGCTTTCCGCGGCCCGGTGCGGGCCGGCTCGGTGGCCGGCGTGATGCCCGCCTACAACCTGGTCAACGGGCGGCCCAACCACCTCTCCCCACTGCTGGCGGAGCATTTGCGCACCTGGAGCGAGCAGCCGCTGGTGGTCTGCTCGGACGCCGGGGCGCCCAGCAACATCGCCGACTCCGAGGCGTACTACCCCAGCCACGAGGAGGGCCTGGGCGCCGCGCTGCGCGCCGGGGTGGACAGCTTCACGGATCACGGCGAGGACTCCGTGCCGTCGGTGGCCCGGCTGACCGCCGCCCTGGAACGCGGGCTGATCGGCCAGGACGACGTCGACGCCGCGGTGCGCAGGCTGCTGGACATGCGCTTCCGGCTGGGCGACTTCGACCCGGAGCTCGACCCGTTCGTGGCGGAGGCGGCGTTCGACACCCCCGAGCACCGGGCGCTGGCGCTGGAGGCCGCCGAGCAGGCGATCGTGCTGCTGAAGAACGACGGGCTGTTGCCGCTGCGCCCGGGGCTGCGGCTCGCGGTGGTCGGGCTGCTGGCCGACGAGGTCAAGCTGGACTGGTACAGCGGCACCCTGCTGCGCGCGGTCAGCCCGCTGGCCGCGCTGCGCGAGCACCCCGCGGTCGGCTCGGTGACCTTCGCCGAGGGCACCGACGGCATCCGGCTGCGTACGGCGGCGGGCTGGGTACGGGTACCGGCCACCGACCCGGCGGTGGCGGTCGGGGACCGGGCGGCGGCGGGGGCGCTGGACCCGGCGCTGATCGCGGGCCGCACCGACCTGGCGCCGCTGACGGTGGCGGCCGACGCCGCGGAAGCCTCCGTGCTGGATCTGGTCGACTGGGGCGAGGGAGTGCTGACGCTGCGCGCCGCGGACGGCCTGTATGTGTCGGTCGCCGAGGACGGGCTGCTGCGCGCGTCGGCGGCGCAGCCCGGCGGCTGGGTGATCCAGGAGGCGTTCGCGCTGGAGCCGCACGCCGACGGGCAGCGGCTGCGGCACCGGGGCACCGGGCGGCTGGTCGCCGTGACCGATGCCGGCCTGAGCGTCGCGGAGAACGCCGGGGACGGCGCGGTGTTCACCGTGGAGACCGTGTACCGGGGCGTGGAGACGGTGGCCCGGGCCGCCGCGGACGCCGATGTGGTGATCGTGGTGGCGGGCAACGATCCGCATCTGAACGGCCGGGAGACCGAGGACCGGCCTTCGCTGGCGCTGCCCGCGCAGCAGGAGGCGCTGTGGCGGGCCGCGCACGCCGCCAATGAGCGCACGGTGCTGGTGCTGTCCTCGTCCTACCCCTACGCGGTCGACGCCGCGGACGCCGCGCTGCCGGCCCTGCTGTGGACGGCGCACGGCGGGCAGGCGGCGGGCACCGCGCTGGCCCGGGTGCTGCTGGGCGAGGTCTCCCCCGCAGGGCGGCTGCCGCAGACCTGGTACGCGGCGGACGCCGAGTTGCCCGATCTGCTGGACTATGACCTGATCGGCTCGCGCGCCACCTACCTCTACTACGACGGCACGCCGCTCTACCCGTTCGGGCACGGCCTGTCGTACACGACCTTCGGCTACGCGGAGGCCGCCGTACGGCACGACGGGGACACCCTCACCGCCGAGGTCGCCGTCCGGAACATCGGCACGGTGGCCGGCGAGGAAGTGGTACAGTTGTACGCAGTGGCCACCGCGCCGAGCGTGCCGCGCCCGCACCGCGCGCTGATCGCCCACCGGCGGGTCGGGCTTGCGGCGGGCGAGGCGCGGCGGCTGACGTTCGAGGTGCCGCTGGCGGAGGCGCTGGGCTTCTGGGACGTCGCACACGGGCGGTGGACGGTCGAGCCGGGCGGCTACGAGCTGCACTTCGGCGCCTCCAGCCGGGACATCCGCGAGCGGGCCCGGCTGACCCTGGACGGCGCGCCGGTGGCGCCGCGCCCGGTGCGTACAGCGGGTCTGGCGGCGGCCGACTTCGACGACGCCCGGGGCATCGAGATCACGGATCTCTCCCGGGCGGCGGGTGACGCGGTGACCGCCGCGCCGGGCGGCGCCGGGGAGCTGGTCTTCCGGCACTGTGACTTCGGTACGAGTTCGGGCACGGGTACGAGTTCGGGTACGACTGCGGTGACGCTGCGGGTGGCCAGGGAGGCCCCGGGCGAGGGCACGCTCACGCTGCGGGTCCCGGAGGCCGGCGGCGTCGAGCTGACGCTGACGGTGCCCTCGACGGGCGACCGGTACGCGTACACCACGCTGCGCGCGGAGCTGCCGCGCCCGCTGACCGGGGTGGCCGACCTGGAGCTGACCGTGGGCGGCGGCGTACGGGTGGACCGGCTGGAATTCGCCTGACGCCGCGGCGGCTAGACTCCGGCGCGATGAACACGTACGGCTTTCTCCTGCTGCCCTCCCACAACCGTCTGTACGCGGCCGGCGCCACCGACCTCGCCCGCGCCGAACTGCTGGTGCTCAGTGAGGCGGTGCTGGGCGGCGTGGTGGACGAGGTGGCGGCGGCGGAGCTGGGCGGGGTGCCGTACGTGACGTTCCGCGCGCCGGAGCTGACCCCGGAGCAACTGCGCCACGTGGCGAACCTGTCCTCGTTGTACGCGCTGTTCCTGATCGAGGGGGAGCCCGCCGCGCCGTCGCTGCGGCCGATGCCGGTGGAGCGTCTGGACCGGTTCCCCAGCGATCTGATCACCATCCAAAAGTACCCGGGGAAGACCAATGAGGACTTCACCAAGCTGCTGCTGAATGTGACGGCGATGGCGTGCGACGCCCCGCAGCGGCTGCTGAGCGGGGGGCTGCGGGTCCTCGATCCGCTGTGCGGGCGCGGCACCACGCTCAACCAGGCACTCATGTACGGGCTGCACTCCGCCGGGGTGGAGCAGGACGCGCGCAGCGTCGAGGCGTACGAGAACTTCCTGCGGCACTGGCTGAAGGCCGGACGGCTCAAGCACCGCGCGGAGTCCGGACCGGTGCGCCGCGACAAGCGGACGCTGGGGCGGCGGCTGTCGGTGGAGATCGGCGAGACCAAGGAGCTGTACAAGAAGGGCCGGTCGATCGAGCTGACCGTGGTGCAGGCGGACACGGTGGCGAGCGATCAGTTCTTCCGGGCCGGCTCGTTCGATCTGATCGTGACGGACCTGCCGTACGGGGTGCGGTACGGCAGCCGCACCCGGGGCGAGGGCGGCGGGCTGACGCGTTCCCCGCTGCCGCTGCTGAGCGAGGCGGTGCCGGTGTGGACGCGGCTGCTGCGTACGGGTGGCGCCATCGGCATCTCGTGGAACACCTATGGCGCCACCCGCGCGGAGCTGGCGGGGCTGCTGGCGGAGTCCGGCTTCGAGGTACGGGACTCGGAGCCGCATCTGGGCTTCGAGCACCGGGTGGACCAGGCCATCACCCGGGATCTGATCGTGGCCCGGAAGACTGCCTGACCCAGCGCCGGCTCCCTGTTACAGCTCGATGCCGGTGAGTACCATCACCCGCTCGTACGTGTAGTCCTCCATGGCGTAGCGCACACCCTCGCGGCCGACGCCGGAGTCCTTGACGCCGCCGTAGGGCATCTGGTCCGCGCGGTAGGAGGGCACGTCGCCGACGATCACGCCGCCGACCCGCAGCGCGCGGTGGGCCCGGAAGGCGGCGCGCAGATCGTGGGTGAACAGGCCCGCCTGGAGTCCGTAGCGCGAGTCGTTGGCGGCGGCGTACGCGGCGTCCTCGCTGTCGACGGTGGTGATGGTCATGACGGGGCCGAAGATCTCCTCGTGGCTCACCAGGGCGTCGGCGGGGGCGTCGGCGAGCACGGTGGGCGCGTAGCTGGCGCCGTCCCGGGTACCGCCGGTCAGCACGGTGGCACCGGCGTCCCTGGCCTCGTTCACCCAGGTCTCCACGCGGCGTGCGGCGTCCTCGCTGACGAGCGGGCCGACCTCGGTGGCGTCGTCGGCGGGGTCGCCGGTGACCAGGTTCTGCACGGCGGCGATCAGCCGGGGCAGCAGCCGGTCGTGGAGTGCGGCGTCGACGATGACGCGCTGCACGGAGATGCAGGACTGGCCGCCCTGGTAGTTGGAGAAGGTGGCGATGCGCTGCGCGGCCCAGTCCAGGTCGGCGTCGGAGGAGTAGTCGCCGAGGACGATGGCCGCGCCGTTGCCGCCCAGTTCCAGGGTGACGCGCTTGCGCGGTACGGAGTCGCGGATGGACCAGCCCACCGGCGCGGAGCCGGTGAAGGAGATGATCGGCAGCCGTTCGTCGCGCACCAGGTCCGGCATGGCGTCGTTGGGTACCGGCAGCACGCTGAAGGCGCCGGCGGGCAGCTGGGTCTCGGCGAGGAGTTCGCCGAGCAGCAGGCCGGACAGCGGGGTGGCGGGGGCGGGCTTGAGGATGATCGGTGCGCCGGCGGCGATCGCGGGGGCGACCTTGTGGGCACACAGGTTCAGCGGGAAGTTGAAGGGCGCGATGCCGAGCACGGGACCGTACGGGATGCGGCGGGTGAGCGCGAGCCGGCCCTCGCCGCCCGCGTCGGCGTCCAGCCGCTGGGCAGTGCCGCCGTTGAAGCGCCGCGCCTCGTCGGCGGCCCAGCGGAAGACGGAGCGGCAGCGGGCGACCTCGGTCCTGGCCCATTTGATGGGCTTGCCGTTCTCGGCGCTGATGAGCCGCGCGATCTCCTCGGCGCGTTCGGCGAGCCGGGCGCCGACGTGGTCGAGGGCCGCGGCGCGTACGTGCGCGGGGGTGGCGGCGAATTCGTCGGCCACGGCGGCTGCGGCGGCCACGGCGGCCTCGGTCTGTTCGTGCGTGGGCACGCTCACCGTCGCCAGGTGCCGGCCGTCCCAGGGGGAGGTGACCTCCAGGGTGTCCGAACCGGTCGCCTGCTGCCCGGCCAGCCAGAACGCCTGGGTGGCAGTCGCTGTCGTCATCGCGGGTCCCGCCCTTCCGAAAGGGATGGAAATGGGTGTTCGGGCTCCACCGTAGGGCGTAGGACACGGTTGCCTACTTGTACGGCGCGTAGTGGTACCTGTTTCCATTCTTACGCCTTGGCGCGGTGATAATCGAAGGGCGCTATTGACGGGAGCATGCCATTTTCGCGACCATGGCGCGGCCCCCACCCGTCGCACTGGAGAACCCAGGAGCTGCGATGCGCACACCGCGTGCACCACAGGCACCGCACACCCCCCGCCGCACCCGGCGGACCCGTCGGTACGGCGCCGCCGGCGCCGCCGTACTGTCCCTCGCCCTCGCCCTCACCCTCGGCGCCCAGGCCACCGCCGTACCCGGCCCCTCCGACCCGCCGGGCGGCACGCCGGGCAGCGCCGCCCCGGAGCTGCGGCAGTACGAGGTGGCCGGACTGCGCACGGCGCAGGACCGTACCGCGCTGGTCGGCACCGGCACAGCCATCGACGAGGTGCTGCACAGTTCGGTGCTGATCACCGCCGACGCCGCCGAGGCGGCGCGGCTGCGGAAGCTGGGCTACGACCTGGCCCCGCTGCCCGCCGGCTCCGGGGGCGCCGACTTCCAGGCCGCCGCACCCTCCGACTACCACACGTACGAGTCGATGACGGCGGTCGTCAACGACACCGTGGCGCGCTATCCCGGCCTGGTCAGCAGCCGGGTCATCGGCCGCAGCCACGAGGGCCGCGACATCATCGCCGTCAAGGTCAGCGCCAATGTGGCCGTCGACGAGGACGAGCCGGAGATCCTGTTCACCCACAACCAGCACGCCCGCGAACACCTCACCGTCGAGATGGCGCTCTACACGCTGAACGAGCTGACCTCCCAGTACGGCCGCGACGCCCGGGTCACCCGGCTGCTGGACACTCGGGAGATCTGGCTGATCCCCACCGTCAATCCGGACGGCAAGCACTACGACACCGTGTCCGGGGCGTTCCGCTCCTGGCGCAAGAACCGCCAGCCCAACTCCGGCTCCAGTTCTATCGGCACCGACCTCAACCGCAACTGGAACTACATGTGGGGCTGCTGCGGCGGCTCCTCGGGCAGCGCGGGCAGCGAGACCTACCGGGGCGCCTCGCCCGAGTCCGGCCCCGAGACCCGGGTGGTCGCCGACTTCGTCCGCAGCCGGGTGGTCGGCGGCGAGCAGCAGATCACCGCGCACATCGACTTCCACACCTACGGCGAACTGATCCTGTGGCCGTACGGCTACACCTACGCCGACACCGCACCGGGGCTGACGGTGGACGACCGGGCCGCCTTCGTCGCGGTGGGGCGCCAGATGGCCGCCAGCAACGGCTACACCGCGCAGCAGGCCAGCGATCTCTACATCACCGACGGCTCCATCGATGACTGGATGTGGGCCGCTCAAGGGATCTTCTCGTACACGTTCGAAATGTATCCGCGCAGCGCCAGCGGTGGTGGCTTCTACCCGCCGGGCAGCGTGATCGACCGGGAGACCGCCCGTAACCGGGAGGCTGTGCTGATCCTGCTGGAGAACGCGGACTGCATGTACCGCTCGATCGGGAAGGAAGCACAGTACTGCTCGTGATCGATCGAAGGTCGATCAGAAGCCGAAATTAAACGATCGGGTTCTATGGAATTCTGACCGGATCTGATGGGTGGGTCCCGGTCTTCCACGGGGAGACCGGGACCCTCCGGCTGAGGAGGATCAACGGGTTGCGTAGCTGCTCAGGCCCCGGTGGCCTTCAGTGCCAGCCACAGCTCCATCCGGACATCCGGATCATCCAGGGAGCGGTCCAGAATCTCCTCCACCCGCCGCATCCGGTAACGCAGCGTGTGCCGGTGCACCCCCAGATCGCCGGCCGCCGCGTCCCACTGGCCATGCCGGGACAACCAGGCCCGCAGCGACGCGACCAGATCGCCGCGGCCCTGCGCGTCATGCGCGCGCAGCGCCCGCAGCCGCCCCTCCGCGAAGGCAAGTACCGCGTCGTCCGCCAGCAGCGGCAGTACGGAGCCGGCCGCCACGTCGTCGTGCTCCACCAACGGGCGGCCACGCCGCCGGGCCACCACCAGCGCCGCCCGGGCCTGCTGATAGGCGCTGTCCACGGTGGCGGGGCCGGTGGGCGCGGACACCCCCAGGATCACCGCGGGCCCCGGTCCCGGCGGCGGAGGCTGCTCGGCGCGGGCGAACGCCGCCCCCGCCGCGACCGCGGCGCCGCCGTCCGCCGCCAGCACCACCAGCTGCTGCCCGTCGGCCAGCGCGAGGACGGCCTCGCCCGCGCGGGCGGCGGCGGACTCGACGGCCGCGCCCAGCTCGGTCAGCGCCTCCGGCTCGGCGCCCGCTTCGGCGGCCAGCAGCCGCAGCGGGGCGTCCAGCAGCCCGCCGTACAGATCGCCGGCCACCGCCCGCGCATGGTCCGGCTCACCGCTGAGCAGCATCCGCAGCACCGCGCCGCCCAGCCGCGCCTCGGCGGCCTGGTACGCCTGCGACCGCTCAGTGATCAGCGTCAGGACGGCGACGGCCGACTGCACCGCGTAGCGCTCGGCGGTACCCGGCGGCGTGGCGGTGCCCACGGCCAGCACCGCCCGCGCACTGCGGCCCGAGCCCACCGACTGCAACTCCACCCGGTCCTCCCCCGCCGCCGCGCCACCGCCCGCGCCACCCGCGCCACCCGCGCTGCCCGCGGCGTCGGCGCCGCTCTCCGGCGCGCAGGAGCACACCACGCTGGCCGGCGCCGGGCGGTCTCGCAGCCGGACAACCTCCGGCGTGAGCCGCGCCGCGCGCCGGGCGGCCCACGCCGGGGCGACGGCGGTGACGGCGCCGGCCACGTCGTACAGCGCGGCCCAGCCGTCCAGCTGTGCGGCCAGCTTGTCCAGCAGCGCCTGCCGCCCGCCGGGCGCCAGCGCCGCCCGGGTCAGCTCCCGCTGCGCGGCGAACCCCGCGGTGACCGCCCGGTACTGCTCGGCGGCGATGGCGGCGGAGACGAACTTGCCGATCGCGATGAACGGGGTGCGCCGCGGCACCTCAAGCAGCGGCATCCGCGCCTCCCGCACGGCGGCCAGCAGCTGTGGGCTGACCGCCGGATGGTGCACGCCCACGCCGAAGCCCAGACCCACCACGCCGGCGGCGCTCAGCCGGCGGATGTACGCGGTCATCTGCGCCGCGTCGTCGATGTCCAGCTTCAACCCGGTGGTCAGCAGCAGCTCGCCGCCGTCGAGATAGGGCGCCGGATCGGCCAGCTCGCTGGCGTGTGCCCAGCGGACCGGGGTATCCAGCCGGTCCTCCCCCGTGAGCACGCCCAATTTGAGCGCCGTGTGCTGAACGAGCGAGGAAAGCGTCGGGTACATGGACCACCTTGGGAGACCATCTGGATGACCGGGGGAACGACACGCGCCGACATCACGGTACAGCGCTTGTCATATGCGCCAGGGATACCTTCGGCCATCCCGCCCGGGCCCGGCCGACCACCCCGCGCGAGCCGTGCGGCGGGCGCACCGCGCCGCACCGTACGGCACCACCGCGCCGCACCGCGCACCACCGCACCGCGCACCATGGCCGGGCTCACGCCGGGCCCCGGCCTCCGCACACCGCCGCCACCAACCCACGGTCACAGCCGGCCCGGGTGGCGACGACGCCCGCCCGGGCCCGCAACCGGCCTTCGCTCCTGCTCCCCCACGCCGCGGCGCGGTGGTGCCTTCAGCCCAGCCGCACCAGCACCGGCGGACCGGCCTCCCCGGCGACAGTGGTCAGCGACAGCACCGCGTGCCGCGGCGGCACCCTATGCGCCAGCTCCGAGGCCGACCAGCGCTCCCGCTCCACCCGGCGCACCGTGACCGACTCGGTGGTCGCGTCCCGCCCCGTGAACAGCTTGCGCACCCCGCGCGTGAAGCGCCGCACCACGCCGCCGCTGCGGTCCGGGGTGCTGGTGACATCGCGGTCCTCCGTCCAGGCCGTGCCCCACGCCCGCGCGAAGTGCTCGGCGTCCCAGGTGGTGATCCCGGAGAACGCCATCCGGCAGCCCACCGCGCCCAGCAGCCCGCTGCGCAGCGCCGCGGGCACATCGTCCAGGGTGCGCAGGGCGAGGACCGCGCCGGCGTTCGCCGGTCGCAGATGGGTCAGCCCGCGCACCGTGCCGGGGGTAATGGCCGCGGTCGCGTCGTCCAGCACCAGGGCGGCGAACAGCGTGCGGTCCGGGCGCGCGGTGACCGCGGCCGTGAACTGCGCCAGCAGCAGCCGGGTGATGACCCGGCCCGCCTCCGCGTGCCCGGTGGCCGGCAGATCGATCCGCACCCGCAGCGGGTGCTCCAGCGAGCTGAGCGAGAACGGCCGGGTGCGGCGTTCCGCCTCGCCCTGTGAGAAGCCGGCCCGGTCCAGCAGCGCCAGCTGATCGGCCAGCCGGGGCCCGATGTCGTCGGGCCGCTGGGCCTGCCGCGCGCGGGCGTCCAGTTCCCGCTGCTGATCCCACGCCGCGGCGTGGCCCAGGTCCTCGCGCAGCGTGGCCAGCAGCGCGGGGGCGCCGTCCAGCATGGCGCGCAGTTCCGGTATGCCGGGGAAGTGCCCGTATGCCGCGTGGAAGGGGCCGATCAGCTGGGCCAGCGCCGCGGCGGCGGTACGCGGATCGCTGTCGCCGCCGCCGAGCAGCGCCTCCGCCAGCAACGCCGCGGCCTCGTCGGTGTCGGCGGCGCCACCGTAGGGGTCGAGCACATGGGTGGATCGCGCGTCGCCGACCCGGACGATGATGTCGAACGCGTCGTCGGGGCCCAGTGCGCTGCGCGCGGTGCCGACCGCGACCACCGCGGCCTGCCCGGTGAGCGCGTGCAGGCACAGTGCCTCGGTGACCGGCCGGATCACCCGCCCCGTCTTCCCGGACCCCGGCGGCCCCACGGCCAGCAGCGAGGTGCCCAGCACGGCGGGGTCAAGGGCGATCTCCTCGCCGCGGTGCTCGTAGGGATTGCGTTCCTCGTCAACGGCGCTGCCGATGCGTACCTGCCGGGTCAGCAGATCGTGCCGGGCCGTGCGCACCGTCAGATCGCGGCGTCCCGAGGGATGGGCGAAGGCACCGGCCCCGTCGCTGAGCGCGGACCGGGCGAACTGTTCCAGCGCGGTGGGCCGGGCCCGTACCGCGCGCCAGGCGTGTTCGATCCGGGCGTAGTCGAGGTCGCTCATGGCGCCCGAGCGCATCTCGGCGGCGAGCCGGTCCGCGGCCGGCGCCGCGCCGGCCGCGCGCAGTTCGCTCCACTCGGCCAGCCGCTCGCGCGCCCGGTCCTGCACCGCCCCGGCGCCGCCCCCGCCCAGCCACGCCGGCCGGTAACGCCGCCACGCCGCCCCCCAGCCGCCGGCCCGGCCGAGGACCAGCGCCAGCAGCAGCGCGTAGAGCACGTAGTGGACGTTGTACGCGACGGTGTACGCGGTGCTGTCGCCGTTCTCCCACCACGAGTCGGGCACCACCGCGTACAGCGGCTCCAGCCAGAACGTCCATATGCCGCGGAAGCTCAGCGTCCACACCACATAAGCGGCGACCGCCGCCCCCGTCGCGCGCAGCGCCGCGGCGTGCTCCAGCGGCTCGGTGCCGGCCGGCAGCCCCAGCAACCGCAGCACCGCGGGCCGGTGGCGCCGCCACAGCGCCGGGGCGTGGCCGAGCCGGCCGAACACGTAGGCCAGCACGCAGATGAACAGCACCTGGTAGGTGTGGATCACGCTGATCCCGGCGGTGCTCGGGCCCCAGGACCCGGCGCCCGCCCAGTCCAGCGGCCAGTCCACCACGCGCAGATAGCGGTTGTCGTACAGCGACCACACCAGCCAGCCAGCCAGCAGCGCCAGCAGCGCGGTGCCGTGCAGTTCGCGATCGCCGAGCCGGTCCGGGTCCTGCGGCGGCTTCGGCACATGGCCGAGCCGCCAGATGCCCGCTCCGGCGGCGGGGCGCGGCGTGTGCGCCCAGCGCACCAGCGACGGGGCGGCCGGCTCCGGTGCGGGCTCCTGCCGGGGCAGCGGCGGGGCGCCGTACTGCGGCGGCACGGCGGGCGTACGCCGTACGCCGTCTCCCGCCGCCCGCCCCGGGCCGTCCGTAGTCATCTGTCCCAAGCCCCCTGACCGGCCCGATGGCTGACTGTGCGTCGTCCTCAATCTAATCGAGCACGGTGATCGCCGGGAACGCCGTTCGCGCAGTGGATCCGCGGCCGGGCACGCCCCCCGGCCCTCGCTGTCCATCGCGGCCAACTGATCGGGGCAACTGCTACGTGGCGGTGCATGCCCGGTCCCCGCGGCTGGCCCTAGCCTGCACAGCAGAGCGAGAAAGCAGCCCCTTCGTACCGAGGAGTGCGCACATGAGCAGCTTGACCGAACTGTCCGGCGGCCCCGCCCTGCGTCAGGAGCGGCGCGTGGTCACCGAGATCCCCGGGCCGAAATCGCGGGAGCTGCTGGCCCGCAAGCAGGCGGCGGTCGCCAACGGCGTGGGCGCCGTACTCCCGGTGTTCGTGCGGCGGGCCGGCGGCGCCATCGTGGAGGACGTCGACGGCAACGCCCTGATCGACTTCGGCTCCGGGATCGCGGTGGTCTCGGTGGGGAACAGCGCGGAGGCGGTGGTACGCCGCGCCACCGAGCAGCTCACCCGCTTCACCCACACCTGCGCGATGGTCACTCCGTACGAGGGCTACGTGGAGGTGTGCGAGGAGCTGGCACGGCTCACCCCCGGCGACCACCCGAAGAAGTCGGCGCTGTTCAACTCCGGCGCGGAGGCGGTGGAGAACGCCGTGAAGATCGCCCGCTACGCCACCGGGCGGCAGGCCGTGGTGGTCTTCGAGCACGGCTACCACGGCCGCACCAACCTCACGATGGCGCTGACCGCGAAGAACATGCCCTACAAGCAGGGCTTCGGGCCGTTCGCCCCGGAGATCTACCGGGTGCCGGTGGCGTACCCGTACCGCTGGCTGACCGGCCCCGAGCGCTGCGCCGAGGAGGCCGCCGCCCAGGCCATCGATCTGATCAGCAAGGACATCGGCGCGCGGAACGTCGCGGCGATCCTCATCGAACCGCTCCAGGGCGAGGGTGGGTTCATCGAGCCGGCGAAGGGGTTCCTGCCACGCATGGCGGACTTCGCCAAGGAGCACGGCATCGTCTTCATCGCCGATGAGATCCAGTCCGGGTTCTGCCGCACCGGGCAGTGGTTCGCCAGCGAGGACGAGGGCCTGGTGCCCGATCTGATCACCACCGCCAAGGGCATCGCCGGCGGGCTGCCGCTGGCGGCGGTCACCGGCCGCGCCGAGCTGATGGACGCCGCGCACACCGGCGGTCTGGGCGGCACCTACGGCGGGAACCCGGTCGCCTGCGCCGCGGCGCTCGGCGCGATCGAGACCATGCGGGAGCTGGACCTGCCGGCGCGGGCGCGGCGCATCGAGGAGATCATGAAGCCCCGGCTGCGCGCGATGGCCGATCGGTTCGAGCTGATCGGGGAGGTACGGGGGCGGGGCGCGATGCTGGCGATCGAGCTGGTGCGGCCGGGTACCAAGGAGCCGGCCGCCGACGCGACGGCCGCGGTGGCGGCGGCGTGCCACCGGGCCGGGCTGCTGGTGCTCACCGCCGGGACCTATGGCAATGTGCTGCGCTTTCTGCCGCCCCTGGTCATCGGCGAGGACTTGCTGACGGAGGGGCTGGACATCCTGGAGGAAGCCCTCGCCGAGCAGTGACGCCGCCGCGCCGCCGCACCGCCGCGCCCGGGGCGCAGGGCGGGAGGAACCGGCAGGGGGGTGTGCACCCGGCGTCGCCGCATGGAGAAGCTGGGGGGATGTGATGCGGATCCGGCGGCGCGGGGCGTGTGGACGCACCCGCTGTCGTACCGTTCACAGCGGTGGTGAGCCATCGACTCCCGCCTTCTTGGGACCGGTTCCGCCCGCCCCACACCCCCCGGGGCGTGCGGCCGGTCAATCACTCCCCGCCGGGGGCCGCGCCGTCAACGCCGCCGCCTCGTGCATCGCCAGTTCCAGCACCGCGGGGTCGGTCAGCGTCCCCGAACCGTCCGGCGGGACCAGCCAGCGCAGACCCGGCCCGGTACGCCCCGGGTGCGGGATCGCGACCCAACTGCCGCGCCCCGCGCCGCGCACCCCGGTGCCGATCCAGCGCCCAGCGGTGCCCGGCGGCACGAAGAAGCCGATCCGGGCGTCGCCGGCGTCCGCCAGCACCGGGCCCGGCCGGTCCAGCAGCCGGGTGAGCACTTCCAGCGTGGGGTGGCCCAGCGCGCCGTCCAGAATCAGCACATCCCACACCCGGCCGGCCGGCAGCAGCGCCACCCCCAGCGGATGGCGCTCCCACTCCCATCGGCAGGTCTCCGGTTCGTGCGCCGCCGATGCCAGCCATCGCATCGCGGACCTCACCCCGACTGTGCCGCTCACCGTTCTCTCCTTCCTGATGCTCCGCCGGTCCCCGGTCGGGGGCTGTGCGGATCATCCGGTGAGAGCGGCGGGCGGACGGATCCTTACACCGTTTCGCCGGGGTTTCGCGTGGTGTGCCTCACATCGTCCGAAGGGTTCGATACGCGGTGCGGCGGCGCGCGGCGCCGGGCACGGGCGCTCGGATCAGACGTCGGCGGTGTCGCCGTTGTCCCGGTCCCGCTCCCGCTCCCGGTCGTCGCCGCGGTCGGCAACCCCGGGCAGCGGCAGCCGCCAGTAGCCGAACGCGTAGTCCCGGCCCGGAGCGTAGTCCACGCCGAACTCGGTCGCACCGGAGGGCACGGTGACGGTGTACCGCGCCGTCCAGCTCTGGCCCGGGTCCAGGCTGCCGGGAGCGGGGGTCTCCAGTCGCACGTCGCGGCCCGGCAGGTCGCGGTCACCGACCAGGACGTACAGCTCTGCGCCGCCGAGGCGGGCCTTGCCGCTGCCCTCGTTGCGCAGCCGTACCTCCACGGTGGCGATCGCCCCGCTGGCGGACAGTTCCGGCTCGGGCATGGTCACGGTCAGCCCGTCCTCGAAGCGGACGGCCACCTCGGCACCGGCCAGTTGGTCGGACCCTGCCTGCGATTGCACCTCGATGACCTGGAGCAGCGAGCCGGCCAGCAGCATCGAGAGCACCGCGCCGATCGCCGCCGCGCCCGCCCCCGACCACAGTCCGCCCAGCGCCGCGCCGCGGTTGGTGGCGGCGCCGCGCCGCGCGCGGCCGGCCCCCACGGCGCCGAACACCAGGGCAAGCACGCCCAGGACCACGGCCAGCGGGCTGAGATAGAAGGTCCAGCACACGGCGGCGGCGATCACGCCGAGTACCAGCGATGCGGTGCCGAGACCGTTGCGTGGCGGGCCGGGCGCCATGATCGGATAGGGGGCGCCGTACGGCGAGTTCATCATGTACGCCGGCGGGCCGTACGGCAGCTGATGCGGTACGGGCGTCGGCGCGAGCAGGGGCGCGGGTACGGGTACGGGCCCCGGTACGCCGCCAGGCGCAGGTTGCTGCTGCGGCGGCGCCGTGGGCGGCGTGACCGGCGGGGGCATCGTGCCCGCGCCGCCCGGCGGTTCCCAGCCCGATCCCTGTCCCTTGGCCCCGTTCTCCTCCGGCGCCCGGAACGGATTGGGCTCCTCCATCGACGTCACCTTTCCTCCCCTGAGTCCCCATACCCTATGGGCCGCCGCGAGCGGCGCGGCCCTTGCCTACCATGAACGGGCCCAGCCAGCCCGTCCCGGAGGCAGCCTTGTCCGACCTGACCGCATTCATCGCCCGACTTCCCAAGGCTGAGCTGCATGTTCACCATGTCGGCTCGGCCTCCCCGCGCATCGTCGCGGAGCTGGCCGCCCGGCACCCCGACTCGTCGGTCCCCAAGGATCCGGAGCAGCTGGCCGAGTACTTCACCTTCCGGGACTTCGCGCACTTCGTCGAGGTGTACATCTCCGTCGTCGATCTGATCCGCGACGCCGAGGACATCCGGCTGCTGACGTACGAGGTCGCCCGGGACATGGCGGCCCAGCAGATCCGCTACGCGGAGCTGACACTCACGCCGTACTCCTCCGTCATCCGTGACATCCCGGCTCCCGCGTACATGGAGGCCGTCGAGGACGCGAGGGTCACCGCGGAGCGCGACCTGGGCGTCGTGCTGCGCTGGTGCTTCGACATCCCCGGTGAGCTGGGACTGCCGGCTGCCGAGGAGACGGCCCGGCTGGCGACGGAACTGCCGCCGGACGGCCTGGTGTCCTTCGGTCTCGGCGGCCCGGAGAAGGGCTGGCCGCGTGGACTGTTCAAGCCGGCCTTCGACCGGGCGATCGCCGCCGGGCTGCACAGCGTCCCGCACGCCGGGGAGAGCACCGGGCCGCAGACCGTCTGGGACGCACTGACCGAGTTGCGCGCCGAGCGGATCGGGCACGGGAACAACGCCGTCCACGACCCCGCCCTGCTGGCGCATCTCGCGGAGACCGGCATTCCCCTGGAGATCTGCCCCACCTCCGAGGTCGCCACCCGGTCGGTGTCCTCCATGCCCGAACACCCGCTCCCGCAGCTGGTCGACGCCGGGGTCACCGTCACCATCAACTCCGACGACCCGCCGATGTTCGGCACCGATCTGAGTACGGAGTACGCAATCGCCGCGCAGCTGCTGGGCCTGGACGCCGCGGGCGTGGCGGCGCTGGCGAAGAACGCCGTGACGGCCTCCTTCCTCGACCCGGCCGGCAAGGCGGCGCTGACGGCGGAGATCGACGCGCATCTGGCGGCGTGGCCCGCATGAGGAAGGTCCTCGCGGTGGCCCACCGGGGCGACCCGTACCGCGCCCGGGAGAACACCGTCGCCTCCTTCCGCTCGGCGATCGCCGCGGGCGCGGACATGGTCGAGCTGGATGTCCGGCTGACCCGGGACGGGATGCCGGTGGTGCTGCACGATCCGACCCTGAAACGGCTGTGGGGGCACGACCGCCCGGTGGCGGAGCTGACCGCCCAGGAGGTACGGGGGCTGTCCGCCGGCGGAGTGCCGACCCTCGCCGAGGTCCTGGCGGTCACGGCGCCGGTGCGCACCCTGATCGATCTGCCGATGCGCGCCGCGGCGCCGGCCCGCGCGGCGGTCGCGGCGGTACGGGAGGCGGGCGCGGGTGACCGGGTGAGTTACTGCGGCGATCCGGCGGCGGTCAAGGCGGTGCGGGCGGCGGACGGAGCGGCGGAGATCAGTCTCACCTGGAAACGTACGGGTCCGCCGCGCCCCGCCGTGCTGCGCGAACTGCGCCCCTCCTGGCTGACGTACCGCTTCGGCCTGCTGGACCATGCGCTGGTGGACGGCGCCCACGCACAGGGGCTGCGGGTGATGGCCTGGACGGTGGATTCGCCGCGCGTCATGCGCCGCCTGCTGGCCATGGGCGTGGACGCCATCACCAGCAACCGTGTCACCGAACTGCGTCGCATCGTGGACTCGTTGTCCCACCGCTGAGCCCAACCATCCCTGCACCGGGCCGGATTGTCAGTGGTCGGCTCTACGGTTCGGTGCATGGTGGCGATGACGCATTCTTATCGGTATCTACGGCCCTCTGCGGCCGATGTGCCCAAGGGCAGAGTCGGGCTCGCGACATCGGGCGGCAGGACAGCGCGCGGTACGCCGCCCCATCCCCGCTTCTTCAGCGGGGTGCTGACCCGGCCCGAGCCGGCGGCGCGCGGCCTGCTGGCGATCGCGGTGGTGGCCCGTACCCGCTACTTCCAGCCAGATCTGGCCGCGCTGCGTGATCCGGTGGTGACCTGCGACGGGCAGCGGCTGCGCTTCGAGTCGTTCTCGGCGTGCTGCGGGGTACACGCCCGGCTTGATGTCCTGGCGGGCGGGCTGGACGGCGAGGTCATCGACCGGGGCACCACCAATGTCGATGTGAACGATCCGCTGCGTGAGGCGCTGGCCCGGGTGCGCGGCGGCGACCCGCTGCATCTGTCGGTCGGCGCCGATGAGCTGGCGGTGACCACGGGGGACGGCGCGGTGGTGGAGAAGAAGGTTCCGCTGCCCGAGCGCTGGTTGCGAAGCTTCGCCGAACTTCAGGTGATATCCGCGCCGTTCGACCTACGGGCCGAACTGTCGGCGGCGGAGGCGGTCCGGCTGCTGCGGTCGCTGCCGGCCGGTACGGAGCCGCTGTGGATGGTGCCCGCCGGGCGTACGCTGCGCCGCTCGGCACGACCGGTGCCCGGTGCGGTGACACTCGCCGGGGCGCGGCGTCTTGAGGTACTGGCCCCGCTGCTGCGTTTCGCCCGGGCCCTGCGGGTGTACGGCCCGCCGGTGACGGCCGGGGCACTCCCCGCGGCATCGGCATGGGAGCTGGAACTGCCGTGGATGCGCGTGATGCTGACACTGTCCCCCGAGGTGACGCGTGGCTTCTCCGGCGAGGGCGCGGTGCTGGACGCGCTGGCGGCCGACGAGGTGGAGGCTGACGCCGAACTCATCGGCGCGCTGATGGACTTCGAGCCTGCCGTCGACACCGGAGAGCTGGCGCGGCTGTCCGGGCTGCCGCTGCCCCGGGTGAAAGCGGCGCTGGGGCTGCTGGGAACGGCCGGCCGGGTCGGGTACGACGTGGCGGAGGCCGCGTACTTCCACCGCGAGCTGCCCTACGACGCCGCCCGCGCCGAGCGGCTGAACCCGCGGCTGCGCGGCGCGCGCTCGCTGCTGGCGGCGGGCGTGGTGCGGCTGGCGGAAGGCGGCGCCACGGCCACCATCGCGGTGCCGGACCACGTCCACCGGGTTCGGCTGTCCTCGGACGGTGCGGCGTTGGGCTGCACCTGCCCCTGGTGGTCGCGGTACCGGGGGACGCGTGGCAAGTGCAAGCACGCGCTGGCGGCACAGCTCGCGGCGCGGAGCGGCGGAGCGAACGACCGGGAGCGGCTGGGGAGCGCGGGATCATGACGGATGAAGTGTTCGGCCCTCTGGAGAAGGCGCTGGAGGCGGCCGACCACGCGGCGGTACGCGCGGCGGTCTCGGGCCTGACCGACCGCGAGCGGCGGGCCCTGGTCAAGCCGCTGCGCGCCTACCGCCGACGGTGGGAGCGGGAGTGGGACGAGAGCGATCGGTCGCTGTGGGGCCGCGGATCGCGGGGACGACGCGCGACCCGGGCGAGCCGTCAGCTGGTGTACGAGCGCGGCCCCGCGCTGCGGCTGGCCTGCACCGGGGTGTTGCGGGGCCCGGAGGAGCTGGCCCGCTGGCTGACCGATTGGCGGTTCTTCCAGGGCCCCTTCCGGGAGGGTTTCGCGGCGGAGCTGGAGGTGCTCCGGGAACGGGACGCCGCGTGGCTGCGGGAGCTGACCGAGCGGCTGGTGCTGCGGGTGGACGACTCCGCCCGGGACGAATGCCAACGGGCCGCTCTCGATCTGCTCGCCGAGACCGGCGTGACGCCGCCGCCGCGCGCCGAGCTGGTGCAGTCGTGGGTGCGCCGCTCGTACCACCGGGACTACGCCGCCGCGGGCTTGGGGAAGGATCCGCTGCTCAGGGCGATGGTGCCGCTGCTGTTCTCGGTGGACGGCGTGGGGGAGCTGTTGGAGAAAGGGCAGTTCGCACCGCGTCTGGTGGCCGCTGCGGACGGCCGGGACGGCAGGCCGGACCGGACCGGACTGCTGGACGGCACACTGCGCCGGCTGCTGCGCGGCGGCCGGCCGGGCGATCTGCGCGGTTATCTGCGGCTGTACGCGCTGTTGGAGGTGACGACGCAGGAGGCGGCGGCGCGCAAGCGGGAGCTGGCACTGCTGCTGCCCGACGCGCCGTCCGCGGTGGCCGCCGCGGCGCAGGCGGAGCTGCGTCGCCTGGACGAGGCGGGGCTGCTGACGGCGAGCGAGCTGTGCGAGGTCACCGAGGCGGTGCTGTTCCGCCCGGAGCGGAAGTCGCCGACCGCTCAGCTGTCCTGGCTGGCCAAGGCCGTTCCCCGGCACCGGGAGCACACGGCGGCGCTGCTGACGGCGGCGGCCACCGCCTTCGCCCATGGCTCCTCCGAGGTGGCCGAGCGCGCCGCCCGGCTGGTGGTGCGGCACGCGTCCGCGCTGCCTCCGGGCGCCGCGGAGGAACTGTCGGTGCGGGCCGAATCCCTGCCCGCGGATCTGCGCAAGCAACTGGGTCCGGCGCTGGGGATCGAGGTCAGCGCGCCGGACGGCGCTCCGCCGCCGCCCCCACCCGCCCCACCCGTGCGGAGCGCACCCGTCCCGATCGGCTCGCTCGCGGAGCTGGCGGAGGAGACGGCGCAGCTGCTGTCGGTGATGACCGGCGGCGTACCGTTCTCCCACGGCGCCGAGGTCGATCCGTCGGCGCTGGAGCGCGTGCTGGCGGCCGTGGTGTCCGCCGCGTATGAGGACCGGCCGGGGCTGATCGCGGCGCTGACCCCGGTGCTCGACCGGCATGGCATCGGTCTCGGGGAGAGCGAGTCGTACCTGCGCTCGTACTGCGACCCGCTCGGCGAGTTCCGCGATCTGCTGGGCGCGGCGACCGGCGCGGTGGCAGGGCCGGGCAGCAGGCTCCGGCTGTTCCACCTGGGGGCGGCGGTGGAAGGCCGGTCGCCCGATCCGGACCGCCATTTCGGTGTCCGCCTGCGGCAGTGGCGTACCGAGGCGGACCGGTCCCCCGGCCCGGTACAGGTAATCCTCCACCGGTTGCGGGAGATCAGTCTCGGCCTGGCAGCACACGCCCCGGTGCCGCTGCTGGTGGCGACGCCCACGGAGCCGGACGGCACACTGGCCGCGCCGCGGCTGACGGAGCGTCTGGAGCGGGCGGCGCGCGAGGGCTGGACGCCCTGGGAGTACGACCTCCAGCTGGCGCTGCTGCGGCTGCCGCCGGATCCGGAACCCCAGCTCGCGCAGCGCGCCAACGCGATCGGCACCGAGGCCGGGGACCGGCTGGCGGACTGGCTGAGCTTCGGCGCCGCGGGGGCGACGGTGGAACGGCCCAGGGGCCTGCGCGCCATCGCGCTGCGGTCGGTCGCCGTGCCCGCCCGTACCGGTGTCCCGGCAGCGGGGAACGACGCGCTGCTCTCGATGCTCACCACGCCACCCAACCCGCGGCGCCAGCTCTACCCGAGGGCGCAGCTGGCCAGTTGCTGGCCCGCGCTGTGGCCCGCCCAGCCGGAGCTGCTGGCGGCGGCCGTGGTGCCCGGGCTGCCCGCTCTGGTGGACAACACGTCGAACGAGGGCTCCGGGATGATCACTCAGCTGGCCGAAAGCCCCGGGTCCGGTGGCCCGGTCCTGCTGCTCGCCACCACGTTGACCCTGAGCGCGGCCCGTGCCGAGGACCGGGCGGTGGCGGTGGACGCGCTGCTGGTCCTGGCGGCGGGGCGGCGGCTGGACGGCGCGAGGCTGGGCGCGGAGTTGGCGGCCCGCGCCGGGCAGGGTGAGGTCAAGCTCAGCCGGGTCGTCCCGGCCCTGCGGGAAGCGGCGGGGTCCGGCGCGTACCGGGAGATCTGGGACGCGGTGGCGGTGGCCCTGCCCAAACTGCTGGCCGACCCCCCGCACCGGATGGCGGACCTGGTGGCGCTGGGCACCGAGTGCGCCGCCTGGGCCGGCGCGGGCGGGAAGATACCGGCCTTGGCGGAGTACGCCGCACGGCCGGGCTCCACCAGGCTCCTGGCGGAGGCCCGCCGGCTGCGGGACGTCCTGGCCGAGGACAGCTGAATCCGGCGCGGTGACGCGCCGCCGACCGCGCTCCGCCGCGCACCGGGTCGCCCGGTGCAGGGTCGGCGGCCGGCGGCCGGCGGCGCGTCACCGCCTCACAGTGCCGTCATCACATGCTTGATCCGGGTGTAGTCCTCCAGGCCGTACGCGGAGAGGTCCTTGCCGTACCCGGACTTCTTGAAGCCGCCGTGCGGCATCTCGCCCACCAGTGGAATGTGGGTGTTGATCCACACGCAGCCGAACTCCAGCTCCTTGGACAGCCGCATCGCCCGCGAGTGGTCCTTCGTCCACACCGATGAGGCCAGGCCGTACTCCACGTCGTTGGCCCACCGCACGCCCTCGGCCTCGTCCGTGAACCTCTGCACGGTGATGACCGGGCCGAAGACCTCCTGCTGGATGATCTCGTCGTCCTGGTGCAGTCCGCTGATCACGGTCGGTGCGTAGAAGTACCCGCGCTCGCCGACCCGCCTGCCGCCGGTCTCGACCTTCGCGTGGGCGGGCAGCCGCTCGATGAAGCCGGTCACCTTCGCCAGATGGGCGGCGCTGTTGAGCGGGCCGTAGAAACAGTCGGGGTCGGTCGGATCGCCGGTCCTGACCTCCTGCGTCGCCTTGGTGAGGGCGGCGACGAAGTCGTCGTGCAGTGACTCGTGCACCAGAACCCGGGTGGCCGCCGTACAGTCCTGGCCGGCGTTGAAGAAGCCGGCGTCGCGGATGCCGGCCACCGCTGCCTGGAGGTCGGCGTCCTCGAAGACGAGGCAGGGCGCCTTGCCGCCCAGCTCCAGGTGCACGCGCTTGAGGCCGGCCGCGGCGCCTGCCGCGACCTCGCCGCCGGCCCGTACCGAGCCGGTGATGGACACCATGGCGGGGGTGGGGTGATCGACCATCAGCCGGCCGGTGTCGCGGTCGCCGCACACCACGTTGAAGACGCCGGGCGGCAGGATCTCGCCCATCAGACCGGCGGCGTACACCGTGGAGGCGGGCGTGGTGTCGGACGGCTTGAGGACCACGGTGTTGCCCGCCGCCAGGGCAGGGGCGAACTTCCACACCGCCATCATGATCGGGTAGTTCCAGGGGGCCACCTGGGCACACACCCCGACCGGCTCGCGGCGGACGAAGGAGGTCATGCCGGCCATGTACTCCCCGGCGGACTTGCCCTCCAGCATGCGCGCGGCCCCGGCGAAGAAGCGGATCTGCTCCAGCATCATCGGCAGTTCTTCCTGCCGGGTCAGCTCCAGCGGTTTGCCGGTGTTCTCGCACTCGACGGCGAGCAGTTCGTCGGCGTGCCGCTCGAAGGCGTCGGCGATCTTCAGCAGCGCCAGTTGCCGGGTGGCGGGGGTGGCGTCCCGCCAGGCGGGGAACGCCGCCTCGGCGGCGGCCATCGCCTCGTCCACATCGGCCGGCCCGGAGAGCGGGGCCAGGGCGTACGCGTCACCTGTCGTGGGATCGACCACCTCGGTGGTGCGCCCGTCGTGGGCGTCGCGGAACGTACCGCCGATGTAGTTGCGCAGCCGACGCGGTTCGGTGGTCACAACAGCCTCCTGCTCACTGTCCTGGGGAGGGCGGGACACCTCACCCTATGCCCGCACGCCCCTGTGGCAACACCGCCACTGTCGAGAAATCCGCATCCTTATCTGCTCGATATCGGGAAGAACAGCGACTGCACGGCGTGATCGAGGGAGATCTTACGGATGTCTTGCCTCGCGTTCCCCCGTCCGGCCGCCATCGGCTTCCGCCAGGGTTCCCTCCCGTACACCCCAGCGCGCGCCTCGCCGACTTGCTCGACTATGTGCCGATTCGCCGCCTCCCGTTGTTAGCATCGCCGCTCCGGCGGCAGCATCCCCTGTGACCGACTACCCCGGCGACTCATTCACCCGGCCGGGGGAACCCCGACCCCATGAGCGGAGGTCCCGGCAAGCATGGCCCCACCCGACGACGATGTGCTGTGGGCGCGCGACGTGCACTACTCCCACGGCGGCTCCCCGGCACTGCTCGGAGTCTCCCTGGGCGTCCAGGAAGGCGAGATCGTGGCCGTCACCGGCCCCCGGGGCTGCGGCAAGACCACGCTTCTGGGCTGCCTGTCCGGGCAACTGGTGCCCAGCGGCGGCGAGGTCTGGTTCAGCGGCATGCCCGTCCACACCCTCACCCCCACCTCCCGCGAGCGGCTGCGCCGCGACAAGTTCGGCTGGGTGGGCGACCGCCCGCATCTGGTTCCCGAGCTGACCGCCTGGGAGAACGCCGCCCTGCCGCTGCTGCTCACCGGCACCGGCCACCGCGCCGCCAAGCGTGCCGCGCTGGACTGGCTGGAACGGCTCGACGTGATCGACTGCGCCCGCAAACGCCCCGCGGCGCTGCTCCAATCGCAGCGTCAGCGCATCGCCATCGCCCGCGCGCTGGTGCACAAACCGGATGTGGTCTTCGCGGACGAACCCACCGCGCCGCTGCATCAGGCCGACCGCGCCCAGGCGCTGCGCACCCTCACCAGCGCCGGCCGCTCCCACGGCATCACCGTGCTGCTCGCCACCCATGACCCGGAGGTCGCCACGCTCGCCGACCGTACCCTCACCCTGCTCGACGGCCGCCAGCCCGACTCGACGGCCGAGCCGGCATGCTCGCTCTCCGCCTAGCCCGCGGCTCCCGGCCGCCGGCGCTGGCCCGCCGGCTGCTGCTGGCGGGCGCGGCCGGCGGGGTGGGGTTCTTGCTGCTCAGTGGTCTGGGCTGGGCCAGCGCCCACCCCGGCGACGGCGACCAGGCGGTCCTGCGGCTGGCGTGGTGCGTCCTGCCGATCGCCGCGACAGTCCAGCTGGCCGTGGCGGTCGCCCGCGCCGATCCTGCGGGCCGGCCCCGCTCTGGGCTCGACACGGCGGGTCTCGGCCCGGCGCGGCTGCCGATGCTGGCGGCGGTGTCCACGGCGGTCGCCGCGCTGCTGGGCAGTGCACTGGCGCTGCTGGTCTTCCTGCATCTGCGCGGGGACATCTCGGGGTTGCCGTTCGACGGGGCGGCGGCGGGACTGCTGGCCGCCGATCGGCCACTGCCGCTGCCGGCCGCGCTGACGCTGCTGACGATCGTCCCGGTGGCGGCTGCGGTCGCCAGTGCGCTCGCGCTGCGTGGCCGGGTGGCGCCGGTACGGCAGTCCTCTGCGCTGCTGCCGGCGCCGCCCCCCACGCCGCCTCCTGTCACGCCCGGCGCCGCGGCACACGGGTCGGCCGCCGAGGAGCCGGTCCAGGTCCCCACCGGGCTGCCATGGGGTGCCGCACTGACCGGGGCGGGCATCGCGTTCAGCGGGTACGCGGGCTTCACGGAGCGGCCCCCCAGCAACACCGAGGGGGCGCTGACCCTGCCGGGCGCGCTCAGCGGACTGACTCCCGGCGTCGTGGCCGGCTGGCTGCTGATCGCCACCGGCGTCATCGTGGCGGCGCCGTCCCTCACCCATCTGTGCGGCCGGGTGCTGGCCGCCGGCCGGCCGAGGGCACTGCGGTTGCTGGCGGGCCGGGTGCTGCAAAGCGAGGCGGAGCGGCTCGGGCATCCGCTGGGGGCGCTGTGCGTGGCCGTCGCGGCGGCGCTGGCGGCGCTCGACCTCGACGGGCCCCGGCTGTTCGGCCCGCTCAGCGCGCTGGGCACCGGCATCGTGCTGGTCAGTGCGCTGGGCACCATCGTGGCGACGGTCCATGAGACCCGCGCCACCCGGGCTCCGGCGACCACCTCACTGCTGCGGCTTGGCGCGCCGCGCGCCCTGATCCGCCGCGCGGCGCTGCTGCGGGTGGCGGCGCTGCTGCTGGTCTTCGCCCCGCTGACATGGCTGGTGTTCCAGACGCTGGTACTGCCGATCCGCGCCTAGCCGGCCGCGGCGTGGGCCGCGGCCGGCGGGCGGGGGGAACGGATCAGGGCAGTGGCCGGAACGGGGCGAACGGCGCCTGGCTGATGCGGCCCTCACGCACCACGACGGTGCTCACCGGGACGCCCACCACGCCCGAGGGCAGATCCACCGTCAACAGGTAGCGCCCCGGGGCGGTGTGCGCGAAACCGAACCAGCCGGAACCGTCCGTAACCGTGCGCACTGTCTGCGGCGGGGAGCCGCCGTCCGGGCCGAGTGGCCGCAAGGTGACCCCGGCCCGATCCAGCGGCGTACCGTCGCGCAGCGCCAGTTCGCCGGTCACATGGCCGTCCCGGGGCGCGGATTTCCACGCCATGTCCGGTACGGCGGCGGGCTCGGCGAACGGTGCGTCCGGACCGGTGGTGAGCGCGGCGGACAGCCGCTCCCGTTCCGCTGCGAGACCGTTCGCCGCCACGTCCATGCTGGGGCTGGCGTAGGAGTAGCCGCTCCAACCCACCGCCACATTCCCCGCGGCGGTCGGGGCCAGGGCCTCCCGTACCTGGGCAACGCTGCCCTCCACCGGGTTGAGGTAGAGCGCGGGCCCGGTAACCCCTTGCCGTTCTGCCTGCGAATCGGCCAGGAACTCCGTCCATTCGCTGTACATCCGCGCCTGGTCGGGGTTCCAGTCCCGCTTGTAGTTCATGGTGACCACCGTGTCGGTGATGCCCTCCGCCAGCCAGCCGGCCCAGTCCTGGAGCACCTCGGCATAGGTACGGGTGGCCTCCCAGCCGCCCACCGACTGCGGGCCGAAGCCGTAGGTGATGGCGTTGACGGACAGCCGCGCCGCCGGGTCCTCCTCCCACATGCCGAGGTAGATCCGTCGTACCAGGGAGGTGATCTGGTCGCGGCGCCACTCGCTCCACAGCGCGTCGTCGGGCGCGGGGGTGCCGGTACGGCCGGTGGCCTGCCGGAAGCGTTCCAGCGCGACCTCGTTGTACCCCCAGTCGCTGTGCGTGGTGGTGGAGCTGCCGTCGGGGTAGCGGATGTAGTCGAGATTGATGCCGTCCACGTCGTACTGGCGCACGATGGAGCGGATGGCGGCCACGATGTACGCGGCGGCGTCCGGGTGCCCGGGATCGATGTAGGCGTTGACCCCCTGGAGTTCGGTGCCGTCCGCCTTCTTGTTCAGCCAGCGGTCCCGGCCCTGAGCGGTGGGGCCGTGGCGGTTGAAGGCGTGGTCGGCGGAGCGCGGCGGGGTGGCGCTGTTCCACAGCGTGTTGACGTTGACCCAGGCATGCACCTGGAGGCCGGCGGCGTGTGCCTGGGCGATGACCTCGTCCAGCGGGTCGTACGGGGCGGCGGCGATGGCGGCGTCGGTTCGTGGATACAGCGCCCTGTTGCAGAAACAGTCGTAGCGGCGGGCGGTCTGCACGATGAGGACGTTGGCGTTGACGGCGCGGGCGTCTTCGATCAGGGTGCTGACCTGATCCGGGGTGTAGATGCCGTCATTGAAAGCGTCGACCCAGTAGCTGCGCCACTGTTCGGGGACGTCCTGCTCCGCGCGGGCGGGGCCGGCCAGCGCGACGCTGCCCAGCAGCAGACTCAGCGCGACGAGCCAGGTGGCGACGATCCGTCTCATACGGCCCCTCCAGGGGTGGTTGACGGGACGGCCGACAATTTACTTCGCCACTTGGCCTACGTACAGATGAAAACTTTCATTCCTCCTCGGCACTGTCGCCGGCGGCCAGGGGCACCACCTCGCGCGGATCGAACACCACCGTCACCCGCTCGCCTTCCGCAGGGGCCGAGCGCAGCGGTACGGAGGCCTCAAGCTGCGGGCCACGCTCGGGGTCCAGCAACAGGGCAACCCGCTCGCCCCGGAAGGTACGCGACGCCACGGTGCAGCGCGGCCCGGCACCGCCATCGGAACCGGATCCGTCGCCGCCCCCACCGCCGCCCGAGAAGCCCACCCCGGAGGGCCGGATCAGCAGCCGGACCGCCCCCTCGGGGGTGCCGGCCGGCACCGGCACCGCGCCCCAGGAAGTCTGCGCCACCTGGCCCCGTACCGTCGCCCCGATCACATTACGGAAGCCCAGAAAGCGCGCGACGAACTCCGAGGCCGGGCGCTGCCACACCTCGGCCGGACTGCCGCTCTGCGCGATCCGGCCCGCCCGCATCACCAGCACCCGGTCGGCCAGCGCGAACGCCTCACCCTGGTCATGGGTGACGGCCAGCACCGTGGTGCCCAGCGCCCGGAACAACTGCCGCAGCTCCACCACCAGCCGCTCCCGCAGTCCCCGGTCCAGCTGGCCCAGCGGTTCGTCCAGCATCAGCAGCCGGGGGCTCGGCGCCAGCGCGCGCGCAAGCGCCACCCGCTGCTGCTCGCCGCCGGACAGCGAACCCACCGCCCGGCCGGCGGCGTCCGGCAGACCCACCAGGTCGAGCAGTTCGGCCACCCGCGCCGCCGCGGCGCGGCGCGGCACGCCGCGCATCCGCAGCCCGAAGGCGATGTTCCCGCCGACATCCCGCTGCGGGAAGAGCTGGTGGTCCTGGAACATCAGCCCAACGCCGCGGCGGTGGGTGGGTACCGCGGACTGGTCCTCGCCGCCGAGCATGACCGTGCCGGCGTCGGCGGACCGCAGCCCGGCGACCGCGCGCAGCAGGGTGGACTTGCCGCTGCCGCTGGGACCCAGCACGCAGACGATCTCCCGTTCGGCGACGGAGAGATCCACGGCGTCCAGCGCGAGGTGCGCGCCGAAACGTACGGTCAACCCGTCCAGACGCAGCAGGGCCATCGAGTCTCTTCCCTTCACAGCTCTCCCGTGCGGCCGGGGCGCAGCCGCTCCAGGATCAGCAGCGTGGCGGCACACACCAGCATGAGAATGGTGGACAGGGCCATCGCCTGCCCGTAGTTGAGCTGCCCGGCGCGCCCCAGCAGCCGGGCCACCGCGACCGGCAGTGTGGGGGTGTCGGCGCGGGCGATGAAGACGGTGGCCCCGAACTCCCCCAGCGACACGGCGAACGCGAACCCCGCCGCGACCAGCACGGCCCGGCGAACCAGCGGCAGATCGACCTCACGCCACACCCGTAGCGGGGAGGCACCCAGGACCGCCGCCGCCTGCCGCAGCCGGTCGTCGACGGCGCGCAGCACCGGCAGCAGCACCCGTACCACGAAGGGCACCCCGACCAGTGCCTGAGCCAGCGGCACCAGAATCCATGAGGCGCGCAGGTCCAGCGGTGGTTCGTCCAGCGCGATCAGGAAGCCGAAGCCCACGGTGACGGCGGAGGTGCCCAGCGGCAGCATCAGCAGGGCATCGAAGCCCCGGGTGAAGCGGCCGGCCCGCCGGGTGAGCGCGGCGGCGGCCAGTCCGCCCACGGTCAGCGCGATCACGGTGGCCACCGCCCCGTAGGCCAGGGAGTGCCCTATCGCCTCCCACGGCGCCACCACAAAGGTGCCGCTGTCGGTGCTGGTCAACGCCCGGTAGTAGGTGAGGCCATAGCCTTCGGGACCGGACAGGGAGCGTTCGACGAGGACCGAGAGCGGCAGCAGGAGCAGCAGCGCGATGGAGATCAGGACTCCGCCCAGCAGCGCCCACTGCGCGGCGCCGCGCGGCCGGTGCGCGGCGGATCCGGCGTCCACCAGCCGCAGGGCGGACTCGGCGCGGCGCACCGTGCGCGCGTGCAGCAGCAGCAACGCGCCGACTGCGGCGAACTGGAGCAGGGTGAGCACCGCGGCGGTGGGCAGATCCAGCAACTGCGCGGTCTGCCGGTAGATCTCCACCTCCAGCGTGGCGTAACGAGGGCCACCGAGGATCTGCACCACCCCGAAGGAGGTGAAGGTGAACAGGAAGACCATCAGTGCGGCGGAGGCCACCGAGGGGGCCAGCGCCGGGAGGGTGACGCGTCGCCAGGCCGCCGCGCGGCTCGCCCCCAGCACGCGTGCCGCCTCCTCCTGGCCGGGGTCGAGTTGCGCCCACAGACCACCCACGGTGCGGACGACCACCGCGTAGTTGAAGAACACATGGGCCAGCAGGATGGCCCACACCGTGGTGTCCAGGCGGACGCCCCACAGCTCCTCCAGCAGCCCGCCGCGGCCCAGCAGGGCCAGGAAGGCGGCGCCGGTCACCACCGTGGGCAGCACGAAGGGCACGGTCACGGCGGCGTGCAGCAGGCGTTTGCCGGGGATGTCGAGCCGGGCGAAGACATAGGCGCCGGGCAGGGCGAGAGCAAGAGTGAGCGCTGTGGAGGCGGCAGCCTGCCACAGCGTGAACCACAGCACCTTGCGGATGCCGGGGTCGCCGAGCACGTCGGCGGCGGGGCCCAGCTGCCAGCTGCCGCCGTCGCGCAGCCCGCGGCCGATGATGGCGGCCACCGGGTAGGCGAAGAACAGTGCGAAGAAGACCAGCGGCACGGCGAGCAGGGCCAGCCGTACGGCCGTGGCCCTGCGCCGTGCCCGCGCCGCCGCCGGGGACCGCGGCGCGGACGGTGGGGCGTAGGGCGGCGCCGCCGGCGCCCGGTCGCGTACTACCTGATGACCAGCGAGGTCCACGCCGAAACCCAGTCCTCGCGGTGCTCCGCTATCCGCTGCGGGTCCATCGTCTGCGGCGTCTCGATCGTCTCGCCGTAGGTGACGAACTCCTGCGGAAGCTCGGCGTCCGGGTGCACCGGATTGACGAACATCTGCAGCGGCAGATCCTCCTGGAAGTCCAGACCGATCAGAAAGTCCAGCAGCGCCCGACCGCCCTCGGGATTGCCGGCGCCGGTCAGCAGTCCGGCGAACTCGATCTGCCGGAAACAGGTGCCGGTGGCGACCCCGGTCGGCCCCTCGGCGGGCGGCTCGCCCTCACCGTAGATGACCTCGACGGGCGGGCTGGAGGCGTAGGAGACCACCAGTGGCCGGTCGCCGGATCCGCCACCGGCGCCCGAGAAGCGCTCGTTGTACGCCTGCTCCCAGCCGTCGACCACCTCAACGCCGTTGTCCCGGAGCGCCTGCCAGTAGTCCTGCCACCCGCCCTCTCCGTAGGCGGCGACCGTACCGAGCAGAAAGCCGAGACCGGGCGACGAGGTCGCGGCGTTCTGCACCACCAGCAGATCGCGGTAGGCCGGGTCGATGAGGTCGTCCAGACTCTGCGGCGCGGCGAGATCGTGCTCGGCGAAGTACGCGCGGTCGTAGTTGACGCAGATGTCACCGGTGTCGACCGGGGTCACCCGGTGCTCGGCGGCGTCCAGCTGGTACTCCTGGGGGACCGCGCTCAGGCCGGCCGCCTCGTACGGGGTGAACACGCCCTCGTCCAGAGCACGGGAGAGCAGGGTGTTGTCCACCCCGAAGAGCACGTCACCCTGCGGGTTGTTCTTGGAGAGCACCGCCTGGTTGACCATCACACCGGCATCACCGGAGCGCAGCACCTGGACCCGGTAACCCGTCTCCTCGGTGAATCTCTCCAGCACCTCGGGAGAGACATTGAACGAGTCATGGGTGACGAGGGTGACCTGCTCACCACCGGAACCGCCGGAGTCGCCGCCACCGCCGCAGGCGGTCAGGGGCACCGCCGCCATGGTCAGGGCGAGGGCCGCCGCGAACCGGCGGCTACTGCTGCGCGTCATCGTGCTGCTTTCTCAAGGAGGGCACACGCGGGCAGCACGAGAGACATCGACTTCCTACCCAGCATGACCTGGGCGAGGTTCGAGGGTCTGCGGCCTGGTGCCGCACTCTCAGCGCTGCGAGCGCTCCCCTGTCGGAGTAATGCGTTTGTTCGAGGTCACGATAGCAGCAGGTCCGGACAGAACCACCTGGACCACCGAAGACCGACCGGACCGGGCCCCTTCCCCACGGACCGGTCCGGACCCGCTGCCACCGGAGGGCCGCTACCGCTCGGCCGCCGCCAGTTGCCCGCAGGCGCCCTCGATCTCCTGACCACGCGTGTCCCGTACGGTCACCGGCACCCCCTGCGCCTGCAACGCCGCGACGAACGCCGCCTCGTCCTCGGGCCGGGAGGCCGTCCACTGGGAACCGGGCGTCGGGTTCAGCGGGATGAGGTTGACGTGCGCGCGGTGCCCGCGCAGCAGCTTGCCGAGCAGATCTGCCCGCCACGCCTGGTCGTTGATGTCCCTGATGAGCGCGTACTCGATGGAGATCCGGCGACCGGAGCGCTCCGCGTACTCCCACGCCGCGTCCAGCACCTCGCGCACCTTCCAGCGGGTGTTCACGGGCACCAGGGTGTCACGCAGCTCGTCGTCGGGTGCGTGCAGCGACACCGCCAGCCGGCAGCTCAGCCCCTCGTCGGCGAACCGCCGCATCGCCGGTACCAGGCCGACCGTGGAGACCGTGATGCCACGCTGGGAGAGCCCGATGCCGTCCGGCTCGGGATCGGTCAGCCGCCGGATCGCGCCGATGACCCGGTTGTAGTTGGCCAGCGGCTCGCCCATCCCCATGAAGACGATGTTCGACAGGCGGGCCGGGCCGCCGGGCACCTCGCCGTCCCGCAGCGCCCGCATGCCGTCCACGATCTGGTGAACGATCTCGGCGGTGGACAGATTGCGGTCGAGACCGGCCTGCCCGGTGGCGCAGAACGGGCAGTTCATTCCGCAGCCGGCCTGCGAGGAGATGCACATGGTGACCCGGTCCGGGTACCGCATCAGCACGGACTCCACCAGCGTCCCGTCGTGCAGCCGCCACAGCGTCTTGCGAGTGGCGCCGTCGTCGCAGCTGATGTGCCGGACCACCGACATCAGCGGCGGCAGCAACCCGCTCGCCAGCCGGTCGCGGGCGGCGGCGGGAATGTCCGTCCAGGCCGAGGGGTCATCGGTCAGCCGCGCGAAGTAGTGCCGCGACAGCTGCTGGGCACGAAACGGCTTCTCCCCGAGCGCGGCCACCGCCTCGCGGCGCTCCTCAGGGGTCAGATCGGCCAGGTGGCGCGGCGGCTTCTTGGCTCCGCGCGGCGCGACAAAAGTGAGTTCTCCGGGCTTAGGCATGGTTCTGCCAGTGTCGCAGATTCACCCGGGTGGGCTCACCCGGCGCCGGTGAAGGCCAGGTACAGCAGCCACGCCACCGGCGCGGTGGGCAGCAGCGAGTCGAGCCGGTCCATGATGCCGCCGTGGCCGGGCAGCAGGGTGCCCATGTCCTTGATGCCGAGATCGCGCTTGATCATCGACTCGCCCAGGTCGCCGAGCGTGGCGCAGATCGCCACCGCGAGCCCCATCAGCAGGCCCTGCCACCAGGCCCCGTCCTCGATGAGGAACGCGAAGCACAGCGCGCCGGCCACCATCGCGAACGAGATCGCCCCCGCGAGTCCTTCCAGGGTCTTGCCGGGGCTGATCCGGGGCGCGAGCTTGCGGCGGCCGAGCCGCCAGCCGACGGCGTACGCACCGGTGTCGCTGACCACCACCAGCACCAGGAACGTCAGCACCCGCCACGGCCCGTCGTCGGCGGCGAGCATGAGCGCCACGAAGGTGGCCAGGAAGGGCACGTAGAACGCGGCGAAGACCGCCGCCGTGGCGTCCCGCAGGTAGGTCTCGGGAGAGAACGCCATTCGCCACACCAGCACCACGAGCACCGTGAGTCCCAGGGCCACCCAGGCGCCCGCCGCGCCGCGCAGATACCCCGCCACGACCATGGCGGCGCCGCCGATCGCCAGCGGCACCACCGGCACCCGGATCTGCTTGCGTTCGGCCAGCCGAGAGGACAGCTCCCACACCCCGACCATGACGGCGACCGCTATCACGCCGAGGAAGACCGGCTTGTAGACGAACAGCGCGGCGATGATCACCGCGCCCAAAGACAGTCCCACCCCGACGGCGGCGCGCAGGTCGCGCCCCGCCCGCTTGCCGCCGCCCGCGCTCCCCCGGCCCTCCGGTCCACCGCCACCCGCGGCGCCGCCCGGCGCGGACGCCGCCGACGCCGGGGAGGCGGCGGAGCGATCCGCCGTGTCACGGCCGTGGCCGCGGCCGTCATCCGTGTGCCCCGTCGCGTGGGGACGGGCATACGCTGGCGGTTCCCCGTAGCCGGCGGCGGGCTGGGGCGGGCGCCAGGATGGTTCGTTCACGGGTGGCGGTGTCCTTCGTCCTTCGGTGGCGGCGGTGTGGCGTGCGGCACGACGGCGTGGGGTCCGGCGCCGCTCAGACTTCGAGCAGCTCGGCTTCCTTGTGCTTGAGCAGTTCGTCGACCTGGGTGACGTACTTGCTGGTGGTGTCGTCCAGCTCCTTCTCCGCGCGCCGTCCCTCGTCCTCGCCGACCTCGCCGTCCTTGACGGACTTGTCGATGGATTCCTTGGCCTTGCGGCGTACGCCGCGGATCGAGATCTTGGCGTCCTCACCCTTGGTCTTGGCGACCTTGATGTACTCCCGCCGCCGCTCCTCCGTCAGTTCGGGGAAGACCACCCGGATGATGTGACCGTCGTTGGTGGGGTTGACGCCCAGGTCGGAGTCGCGGATCGCCTGCTCGATATTGCGCAGCGCGGTCTTGTCGAACGGGGTCACCACCGCCATCCGGGCCTCGGGCACCGAGAACGAGGCCAGCTGGTTGATCGGGGTCAGGGTGCCGTAGTACTCGGCCACGATCTTGCTGAACATCGCCGGGTGGGCACGACCGGTACGGATCGCGGCCAGGTCCTCCTTGGCGACGACGACCGCCTTCTCCATCTTCTCCTCAGCCTCGAGGAGGGCTTCTTCGATCACCACGTGCTCCTGGTTCGATGTGTATGACGTGACAAGACGGACCGTCAGGCCCGCCGGCCCTGGCTGTTCACGAGCGTGCCGATCTTCTCACCCTTTACGGCGCGGGCGATATTGCCTTCGGCCAGCAGTTCGAAGACCAGAATGGGGAGCGAATTATCCCGGCACAGGGTGATGGCCGTGGAATCGGCGACCCGCAGATTTCGGGTGATGACCTCGCCGTAGTCGAGGGCGTCGTACTTCACCGCGTCGGGGTTCTTGGCGGGGTCGGAGTCGTACACGCCATCGACCCCGTTCTTGCCCATCAGCAGTGCCTCGGCGTCGATCTCCAGCGCCCGCTGGGCGGCGGTGGTGTCGGTGGAGAAGTAGGGCATGCCCATGCCGGCGCCGAAGATGACGACCCGGCCCTTCTCCAGATGCCGCACCGCACGCAGCGGGATGTACGGCTCGGCGACCTGCCCCATGGTGATCGCGGTCTGCACCCGGGAGTCGATGCCCTCCTTCTCCAGGAAGTCCTGGAGCGCGAGGCAGTTCATCACCGTGCCCAGCATGCCCATGTAGTCGGACCTGGCACGGTCCATACCACGCTGCTGGAGCTCGGCCCCGCGGAAGAAGTTGCCGCCGCCGATGACGATGGCGATCTGGGCACCGTCCCTGACCACGGCAGCGATCTCCCGCGCCATCTTGTGGACGATGTCGGGATCGACGCCGAGCCCTCCGTCTCCCGCGAAGGCTTCTCCCGACAGCTTCAGGAGAAAGCGGGGAGGTGTGACGTCCTTGCCGTCCGTCCTCTCGGCGGCGGCGGCGCCCTGGTTCATGGAAATCTCCTCGTGCGCATGCTGAGGAGGCCATTGCCCGTGGATCCTTGACGGTTCCTGCTCGGCAATGGCCTCCTCGTCACAACTGCGGCCGTCCGGATTCGAATCCGGCGCGACCGTACGGCCTGCCGCCCCCGACAATAGCCGGGTGCGCTCCCGTCCGCCGCCGATGGCGCGGGACGGATTCCGTGATCAGGCGCCGACGCGGAAGCGGGCGAAGTTCTTGACCGTGGCGCCCGCCTCGGTCAGGACCTTCTGCACCGACTTCTTGTTGTCCTTGGCGAAGGGCTGGTCAAGGAGGACGTTCTCCTTGTAGAAGCCCGTCACCCGGCCCTCGACGATCCGCGCCAGGGCGGCCTCGGGCTTGCCCTCCTCGCGGGCGGTCGCCTCGGCGACGCGGCGCTCGGACTCCACCAGGTCGGCGGGCACGTCCTCACGGGAGAGGAAGCGCGGGGCGAAGGCGGCGATGTGCTGCGCGACGTCCTTCAGAACCTGGGCGGCCTGCTCGCCACCCTCGGCCAGCTCCACCAGCACGCCCACCTGCGGCGGCAGGTCGGGGTTGGTGCGGTGCAGGTAGGAGCCGACGTAACCGCCGGAGAAGCGCGCGAAGCGGTCGAGAACGATCTTCTCGCCCAGGGTCGCGTTGGCCTCGTCGACGTACGCCTGTACGGACTTGCCGGGCTCGATCTCCGAGGCCAGCAGCGTCGCCAGGTCCGCCGGGGCGGTGTCGGAGACGTGCCGCGCGATGGCGGCGACGGCCACCTGGAACTTGTCGCCCTTGGCGACGAAGTCCGTCTCGCACTTCAGCTCGACCAGCACACCGAGGGTGGCGTCGTCGGAGATCAGCGAGGTGACGGCGCCGTTGTCGGCGGTGCGGCTCTCACGCTTGGCCACACCCTTCTGGCCCTTGACGCGCAGGATCTCAACAGCCTTGTCGACGTTGCCCTCGGCCTCGTCCAGCGCCTTCTTGCAGTCCATCATGCCGGCGCCGGTCAGCTCACGGAGCTTCTTGACGTCAGCGGCGGTGTAGTTCGCCATGGTTGTCTGATTCTCTTCCCGGAATGTCGATGAATCGCTCTGCGGCTCGTCAGCCCTGCTCGGCGGAGGTGTCCGCGGCGGGGGCCTCGGGAGCAGCGGCCTCAGCGGCCGGTGCCTGCTCGGCGGGCTTCTCCTCGGCCTTGGCCTCGGCGGACTCACCGCGCTCCAGCAGCTCGCGCTCCCACTCGGGCAGCGGCTCTCCGGCCGCCTTCTCGCCGCCCTTGGCCGCCTCGGCGGCACCGGAGCGCGAGATCAGGCCCTCGGCGACGGCGTCGGCGATGACCCGGGTAAGCAGCGTGACGGAGCGGATCGCGTCGTCGTTGCCGGGGATCTTGTAGTCGACCTCGTCCGGGTCGCAGTTGGTGTCGAGGATCGCGACCACCGGGATGTTGAGCTTCCGGGCCTCGCCGACCGCGATGTGCTCCTTCTTGGTGTCCACGATCCAGACGGCGCTGGGCACCTTCTGCATGTCGCGGATACCGCCCAGGGTCTTCTCCAGCTTGGCCTTCTCGCGGGAGAGAACGAGCAGTTCCTTCTTGGTCAGGCCGGAGGCGGCCACGTCCTCGAAGTCGATCTGCTCCAGCTCCTTCAGGCGCTGCAGCCGCTTGTGCACGGTGGAGAAGTTGGTGAGCATGCCGCCCAGCCAGCGCTGGTTGACGAAGGGCATACCGACCCGGGTCGCCTGCTCCGCGATGGCCTGCTGGGCCTGCTTCTTGGTGCCGACGAACATGACCGTGCCGCCGTGGGCGACGGTCTCCTTGACGAACTCGTAGGCGCGGTCGATGTACGACAGCGACTGGAGCAGGTCGATGATGTAGATGCCGTTGCGCTCGGTGAAGATGAAGCGCTTCATCTTCGGGTTCCAGCGACGGGTCTGGTGCCCGAAGTGGACGCCGCTCTCCAGCAGCTCCCGCATCGTGACGACGGCCATGGCCGTTCTCCTCGTGGTGCTCGGTTGTCAGCGCCGACCGGGCGGCCGGCGCTCCTGACGCCCCTGCGCGCTGTGCCGGGGACCGCCCGCGAAGGCCGTCCCATGGACCGAGAGTCGCGGCCACCCCAGCACGTCGGCTGCGAGGCCGGTGCGCGGTGGTGGCGGGGCATGCGAGGTCGATCCGGGGACCCGGATCGCCACCAGAAGTGTACGGGACCCGGGGCACGCGGGGCGACAGCCCATCGGCCACCGGACCCACCTCCACTTCCGCCCCCGACGCGGCGCGGTTCCCACGGAAGAGTGAACGAGTTATCCACACCCCCCGGGTTGTCCACAGGCCGCAGCGGGTTCCCGGCGACTGGGGCACCGTCCATGGCGGAGGTGAGGCGCGATGACGCGTGCGACGGGACGTACCGGAGGACAGCGGGGAGCGCTGGGCCGGTTCGGAGAGGATCTGGCGGCACGGCGACTGACGGCCGCCGGGGTTGCCGTACTGGAGCGGAACTGGCGCTGCCGGGCCGGAGAGATCGACATCGTGGCCCGGGAGCCGGGCCCGGCCGGGGCCCTGATGGTGTGCGAGGTGAAGACCCGCAGGGGTGCCGCGTTCCAGCACCCGATGGCGGGCGTCACGGTGAGCAAGGCGGAGCGGCTGCAGCGGCTGGCCGAGTGGTGGCTGAGCGAGCGCTGGCTGCCGGCGTACGGTGCCCCACCGCCCGGCGGGGTGCGGATCGATCTGATCGGGGTGCTGCTGCCCCGTCGTGGTGCTCCGGTCGTGGAGCACGCCAAGGGGGTGGCGTGATGGGGTTCGCGCGGACCGGTGCGGTCGCCCTGATCGGGGTCGAGGGCGTGGTGGTGGAGGTGCAGGCCGATCTGGAGCCGGGGGTCGCGGCCTTCACCTTGGTAGGGCTGGCCGACAAGTCGCTGAGCGAGAGCCGGGACCGGGTGCGGGCCGCGGTGCTCAACTCGGGTGCCCAGTGGCCGCAGAAGAAACTCACCGTGGGGCTGAGTCCGGCGGCGGTGCCCAAACGCGGCAGCGGCTTCGATCTCGCGGTGGCCTGCGCCGTACTGGCGGCGGCCGAGCGCATCGATCCCAGGGCGATCGCGGATCTGCTGCTGATCGGCGAGCTGGGCCTGGACGGCGGGGTCCGTCCGGTACGTGGCGTACTGCCCGCCGTGCTCACCGCGGCGGACGCGGGCTACCGGCAGGTGGTGGTGCCCGAGCAGGCCGCCGCCGAGGCTTCTCTGGTGCCCGATGTGGCGGTGCTGGGGGTACGTACGCTGCGGCAGCTGATCGCCGTACTGGCCGGTGAGCCGGTGCCGGACGAACCGCCGCCCCGGCCCGAAGGGGCCGGCCCCGGGCCGCGGGGTGCGGGTTGGGGCTATCCGCGTCCGGGCGGCCTGTACCGCACCTTCGACGGGAAGGGGCAGCCGCCGGACCTCGCGGAGGTGGCGGGCCAGCGGCTGGCCCGCCGGGCTCTGGAGGTCGCGGCGGCCGGGCGGCACCATCTCTTCCTCAAGGGTTCGCCGGGAGCGGGAAAGACCATGCTGGCCGAGCGCCTGCCGGGGCTGCTGCCGCCGCTGACCCGGCAGGAGGCACTCGAAGTCACGGCCGTGCACTCGGTGAGCGGTTCGCTGCCGCCGGGGCGCCCGCTGGTGGACCGGCCGCCGTACTGCGCCCCGCATCACTCCGCTTCGCTGCCCGCGCTGGTGGGTGGCGGCAGCGGGCTGCCCAGGCCGGGCGCCGCCTCGCTGGCACACCATGGGGTGCTCTTTCTGGACGAGGCCGCCGAGATGAGCAGCCAGGTGCTGGACGCGCTGCGGCAGCCGCTGGAATCGGGGCAGGTGGTGGTGGCGCGCTCTGCGGGGGTGCTGCGCATGCCGGCCCGGGTGCTGCTGGTGCTGGCCGCCAATCCCTGTCCGTGCGGGCGGCATGGTGCGCCGGGTGGGGAGTGCGAGTGTCTGCCCAGTACGGTACGGCGCTACCGGGCCCGGCTGTCGGGTCCGCTGCTGGACCGGATCGATCTGCGAGTGCCGGTGGAGCCGGTGCGCCGGGCCGAGTTGACCTCGCCAGGTCTGGGCGAGTCCACCGCCGCGGTGGCCGAGCGGGTGCTGGCGGCGAGGGAGCGGGCGGCGGCCCGCTATGCCGGGATGGGGTGGTCCACCAATGGTGAGGCTCCGGGGCACGAGCTGCGCACCCGCTGGGCCCCGGCACCGGGCGCGCTGGCCCGGGCGGAGACGGACATGGACCGGGGCACGCTGACCGCCCGGGGCCTGGACCGGGTGCTGCGGGTGGCCTGGACCGTGGCGGACCTGGCGGGGCACGACCGCCCCACGGCGGAGGACGTGGACGCCGCGCTGGAGTTCCGTACCGGGGTACAGCGGGGCGCCGGAGTGATGGGCAGTCTCCCGTGAGCGGGGTGGTGACGCAGGAGGAACGGCTGGCACGGGCGGCGTTGACCCGGGTGATCGAGCCGGGCGACGCGCTCATGGGCCGGGAGCTGGCGCGGATCGGTGCGGTACGGGTATGGCGGGCGCTGGAGGAGGACCAGCCGCTGCCGGGGCTGTCGGCCGGCCGCTGGGCAGGGTTGCGGCTACGGGCCGAGCGGGCCGAGCCGGGCCGGGATCTGGCGCGGATCGCCGAGTGTGGGGGCCGTTTGGTGTGCCCGGGCGACTGGGAATGGCCCGGCCAGCTGGACGATCTCGGGGAGGACCGCCCGGTCGGGCTGTGGGTGCGCGGCAGTTGCTCGCTGCGGTTCATGGCGCTGCGGTCGGTGTCCCTGGTGGGGGCGCGGGCCTGCACCGACTACGGGATGCACATGGCGGCCGAGCTGGGGGCGTCGCTGGCGGAACGCGGCTGGACGGTCGTCTCGGGTGCTGCGTACGGGATCGACGGCGCGGCGCACCGCGGTGCGCTGGGGGTGGGCGGGCCCACGGTGGCGGTTCTGGCCTGCGGGCTGGATGTGGCGTATCCGGCCGGGCACCGGGAGCTGCTGGGCAAGATCGCCGAGGGCGGGCTGTTGGTCACCGAACTGCCGCCGGGGGAACGTCCCACCCGGGGTCGGTTCGTACAGCGGAACCGGGTGATCGCGGCACTGAGCCGGGGGACGGTGGTGGTGGAGGCGGCGCTGCGCAGCGGTTCGCTGATCACCGCCCGGCAAGCGGCGCGGCTCGGGCGGCATCTGATGGCGGTACCGGGGCCGGTGACTTCGGGGCTGTCGGCTGGGGCGCATCGGCTGATCCGGCAGGAGGCCACGCTGGTGGGCAGCGCGGCGGAGGTCATCGAACTCGCCGGCGACATGGGCGAGGTGGTGGACACGGAGACGGGCCCGGTGGTCCCCCGGGATCTGCTGGGAGAGGCCGCCGGGCGGGTACTGGACGCGTTGCCGGCGACGGGGGCGATCCCGGTGGCGGAGGTTGCCCGCGGGGCGTGCATGTCCGGCGAGGCGGCGCTGGCCCGGCTGCTCGAACTCGGCTCCCTCGGCTTCGTCGAACACGCAGGCGATCGCTGGCAGTTACGACGTGTCTCCGGCCGACACACCCTCCAGCCCGTCCCACGCCTTGCCGCGGGCGCGTAACACGACGGTGCGGCCAGCGGAACGTATCTGCGCATCGGTCAACTTCGGCCACCTGCACAAAGCGACCCACTAGTCACGCTACGCTCACAGAGTTCTCCATCCCGGAACTTCGTACCACTCGCTCAGACCCCTGCAGAACGGCTCAAGACAACGCATGCCCCAGCACTCTCCCGGGCCCGCGCACCCGGCGCCGGCCGCACCGGCCGCGGTGGAGGGCGCGACGCTTCCCGCCGCGCCCACCTCGCTCGATGAGCTGTGGCGTACGTACAAGGCCACCGGCGACGAGCGGCTGCGGGAGCAGCTGATCCTGCACTACTCCCCTTTGGTGAAGTATGTGGCGGGCCGGGTGAGCGTGGGGCTGCCGCCCAATGTGGAACAGGCCGACTTCGTCTCCTCCGGGGTGTTCGGGCTGATCGACGCGATCGAGAAGTTCGACCCCGAGCGCTCCATCAAGTTCGAGACCTACGCCATCACCCGGATCCGCGGCGCGATGATCGACGAACTGCGGGCCCTGGACTGGATCCCACGCTCGGTACGGCAGAAGGCGCGGGCGATCGAGCGCGCCTACGCCACGCTGGAGGCGTCGCTGCGCCGCACCCCCTCGGAGTCCGAGGTGGCCCGGGAGATGGACATCACCCTGGAGGAACTGCACGCGGTATTCAGCCAGTTGTCGCTGGCCAACGTGGTGGCGCTGGAGGAGCTGCTGCATGTGGGCGGGGAGAGCGGCGACCGGCTGAGCCTGATGGACACCCTGGAGGACACCGCCGCCGACGATCCGGTGGAGGTGGCCGAGGACCGTGAGCTGCGCCGGCTGCTGGCGCGGGCCGTCAACACCCTGCCGGAGCGGGAGAAGACCGTGGTGACGCTGTACTACTACGAGGGGCTGACGCTGGCGGAGATCGGCCAGGTGCTGGGGGTCACCGAGAGCCGGGTCAGCCAGATCCACACCAAATCCGTGCTCCAGCTGCGGGCCAAGCTCGCCGATGTGAGCGGTTGAGGCAGCTCTTGCGCGCGGGGCTGAACCTCACCCGGGGCACGCTCTACAGTGGTCTGGTGCCCAGGATCCAAGCGGCCTCGGTGGCCGAGCACCGCTCACTCCAGCTCGGCGCCCTGCTGGACGCCGCCCGTTCACTGCTGTCCGAGGGCGGCGCGGCGGCACTGACCTTTCCGGCACTTGCCGCCCGTACCGGCCTGGCGCGCTCCTCCGTCTATGAGTACTTCCGCTCGCGGGGCGCGGTCGTCGAGGAACTGTGCGCGGTCGACTTCCCACTGTGGGCCGCCGAGATCGAGGCGGCGGTGGCCGCCGCCGGCTCACCGCGCGACCGGGTGGAGGCCTATGTGCGCGCGCAGCTCGCGCTCGCCTGTGACAGTCGGCATCGAGCGGTGGTGGCGATCTCGGCCATGGAGCTTGACGCAACGGCCCGGGAGAAGATCAAGGCGGCGCACGGCGGCCTGTTTGAGCTGATCACCGAAGCGCTTCGCGGCCTGGGGCACACCGAGCCGCGGCAGACGGCGGCGCTGCTGCAGGGCGTGGTGGACGCGGCGGTGCGCCGTTCGCTGGCGGGGTTCGACGATCCTGCCGAGATCACCGGTGCGGCCGTGCGGATCGCGCTGGACGGAGTCGCCGGGGCCGCCGTGGGGCAGCGGGACTCCGTGGACGGGCAGCAGCCGGGAGGGGCCCGGGCGTAGCAGATCGGCGGGCAGCAGGCTCAACGGGTCCTGGTAGCGGCGGGTGCCGCTCTCCTTGAGGCCCCAGTGCAGACAGGGCTGATCGCAGTGGTACGGCCCGTCCTCCAGGACACCCACCGGCTGGCCGGCGGTGACTTCCTCGCCCACGGTCACCGTGGCCCTTACCGGCTCGTAGGTGGTACGCATCGGGGGTCCTTCCCCGCCGGAGAGTTCGATGCTGATCACTCCCCGGCCGGCGACCCGGCCGGCGAACACCACCGTGCCGGGAGCGGCCGCCATCACGGTGGCGCCGGGGTCGGTGAGCAGGTCCACCCCTCGGTGGCCGGCGCCCCAGCCGGTCGCGGGGGGCTCGAAGAGTCGGAGGATCAGCGGCCGGGATGCCCCTTGAGCACCGGGTACGGGCCAGGCGCGCTCGGGTGGTGAGCCGCCCCCGGCCAGGGCGAGCAGCAGACAACACAGAGTAATCGGAGACATGCGGGCAGGGTGCCCGATGCGTCCCGGTCGTGGTGGTGGGCGGCCGAAATCTGTGGATAACCGGCGGGCTGTGGATAACTCCCTCACTCGTCCGAGTGAGCCTGGGGCGCAGTCACTGCCCTCGCGATCCCCCGAACCCTGAGTCCTCAGGGAGATCGAGATCGCTCTTGTTGAGCTCCTCGATGTTCACGTCCTTGAAGGTCAGAACGCGCACCTGCTTGACGAACCGGGCCGGCCGGTACATGTCCCAGACCCAGGCGTCCGCCATGGACACCTCGAAGAAGACCTCGCCGTGGACCGAATGCACCTGCATCTCGTAGTCATTGGTGAGGTAGAAGCGCCGCTCGGTTTCAATCACATATGTGAACAGTCCGACAACGTCCCGATACTCCCGGTAGAGCTTCAGCTCCATCTCGGTCTCGTACTTTTCGAGGTCCTCGGCGCTCATGGCGTGATCCCCTTCAGCCGTGCTTCCCTCATTGTGCGTCACCGGTGGGCTTCGGCACCCCCCGGAGACCCGATCGGGATGAGCGGCGTGCCAGCGGCGCGTACAGCGCCCCGGCGAAGATCAACAACATTCCGGCGCCAATCGCCCAGCACAATGCCACCAGCGGCCCCGTGCCGGATATGCCGCCGGGCTGGCCGGCGAACCCGGTGGGACGCGGCAGCAGCCCGACGGAATCCGGCGGCCACAGTGTGGCCTCGACTCGGGCGGTGACCGCCTGGAGGGGAATGCTGCCCGCCTGGACATCGGTGATCTGATCACGGGAGTCCACGGAGGCCAGCCGCTGGTCTCCCAGCAGAAAGAGCTCGCCCTGCGGGATCCGGACCTCGTAGGAGGTCGGCGACTCACCCCAGCGGGGGTCCAGATACGGCTCCTGGATCGGCTCGCCGTTCACCAGCAGCAGACCATCCGGGTCGCAGCAGGCCACGGTGTCCCCGCCGAGGCCCACCACGCGCTTGACCATCGGGGCGTCCCCCCAGGCAGCCTCGCGGAAGACCACCACATCCCCGCGTCGTACCTGATCGCCCTCGATGCGCTGGGCCAGCACCCGGTCCCCTGCCGCGACCGAGGGGTACATGGAATCGGTGGGCACGGCATACGGCTGATAGAGCAGGCCGCCCAAGACGAAGCCCCCCACGAACAGCACGCATCCCACGGCCACGGCGAGCCGGGACACCAGCCGTCCCACGCCCCCGCGGCCGCGCGGCGCTGCGATCATCACACCCTCCAGATTTCTGGTCCGGGGTGACTCTACCCAGCGCCGGGTGTCGCACGGTCAGCGCTGCTGGGACTCCTCCCGACGGAGCAGCGACCGGCGCCGCCACAACACCAGCGGAACGGCCAGGGCCAGCCCCAGGCCGGCGGGGCTCGCCGCCGTCGCCGCGGCCGTGGCCATCGCGGCGCTGGGAATGTCGTTGTAGCTGGACGGGACCGGCAGGGTGGCCCAGCGGTTCACCGGCCAGGCAACCACGATGGCGCGACCGACAACCTTGCTCTCCGGTACGGTGCCGCCGCCCGGGAGGTTCTGGTGATAGCGGGAGTCCAGCGAGTCCTGCCGGTGGTCCCCCATCACCCACAGCTGGCCGTCCGGGATGGTGATGGGCCCGAACTCCTGGTCGTCGCAAGGAGTGTTGCCGGGGAAGAGATAGGCGCTCTCGTCCAGTTCCGTGCCGTTCAGGATCACCGGGCCGCCCTTGCGGCAGGAAACGGTGTCGCCGCCGACGGCGATCACCCGCTTGATCAGATCCTGGTCCTCGGCGGACGGCATCAGCCCGATCCAGCTCAGACCCTGCTGCACGGCGGCGCCGAACCCGCTCTGCTTCGGGCTCTCGCCGAGCCAGCCGCCCGGGTCGTTGAAAACAACGACCTCACCGCGCTCAGGAGTGGACCCGAACCAGGGGGTGAGCTTGTCGACCAGCACCCGGTCACCACGCTGCAGGGTGTTCTGCATCGAGTTCGAGGGGATCGAGAACGCCTGCACCAGGAAGGTCTTGATCAACAGCGCCAGCACGATGGCGATGCCGATCAGGATCGGCAGCTCCTTCCAGAAGGAACGCTGCTTCTTTCCGGGTGCCGGCTTGCTCTGGCCGTCATCGGGCTGATAGCCGCCCGCATCCTGCCCCTCTGACCCGCTGCCGCCGCCTGGGGGCTCCTCGCCAGATGCCTCGCCGCCGGGGTTCACCGGGGATTCCTCCGGTTCGTCCGCGCCGGACCGTGCACCGACTGCCACATCCCCCACATCCACTCCTCACGCTGCGTTTCCGCCCGTGCGATATCCGCCACAGGCCCACTACTCCCATAACGAGCGGGAGTTCCGCAGGGATCGGGAGTGGCGCCAAAACATTGTCCTCGACCGTGGCCCGTTCCAGCGGACCGGCTCGCGCCTCGGCGTCGTCACCGGGCCCATCCGGATCCGGCACCGCCGCGAAGACATCGGTGCCGTCCAACCGCTGCCAGTGCGAGAAAGGCCAGGCTATGACCACTGCCCGGCCCACGACCAGGTCAGTGGGAACGGTACCCTGGTCCGGCCCGTCCAGGTGATAGCGGGAGTCGGCGGAGTTCGACCGGTGGTCACCCATCACAAAGATGTGCCCCTCGGGCACCGTCACGTCGAACTCGATCCGTGAGGGCGGGTTCCCCGGGTAGAGGTAGGGCTCGTCCACCGCGACGCCGTTCACCGTGATCCGGCCGGCCTCCTCGCAGCAGACCACGGTGTCCCCGCCGACGCCGATCACCCGTTTGATCAAGTCCTGGTCTTCGGCGGAGGGCAGCAGTCCGATCCAGGTCAGCGCATCCTGCAACTGTTTGACACCGACGGGGGACTCTCCCCCGGTGCCCTGTGGGTCCTGCTCCAGCCAGCCTCCGGGGTCCTTGAAGACGACCACCTCGCCGCGCTGCGGCTCCCAGCCGAACCACGGGGTCAGCTTGTCCACCAGCACCCGGTCGTCGATCTTGATGGTCTGTTCCATCGACCCGGACGGGATGACGAACGCCTGCACCAGAAAGGTCTTGAGCACCAGCGCGATCAGCAGGGCCACCCCGATGAGGATCGGAATCTCACGGGTCGCCCGCAGCCGGCGGCGGCGCTTGATCCGTTTCGCAGCCCGCCGCCGGTCGGCCCGACCCTCGCCGGGCCCGCGCAGCGTGGGCCGATCCAAACCGTCCGCGCTCGGCATCTCCTCCGACGGCGCCGTTGTCGCGTCCGCCGCGTCGTGTGCCTCCTGGGATTTCCCCGGGTCCGGCCGTCCGCGCCCGCTCCTGGGCCTCCCCCGCTCACCCATCGCCGGACCGCAGTGAGTGCATTCTGCTGGGCGGCCAGCCGATCCAGTCGGCCCGACCGATCACCTTGTCCTCGGAAATCGTGCCACCCCCCGGGGCTCCCAGATACTCCCGGGAGTCCGCCGAATCGGAACGGTGGTCACCCATTACCCACAACCGTCCCTCCGGCACCTCGATGTCAAACCTGACCGTCGAGGGCTCGTCCCCCGGATACAGATAGGGCTCGTCGAGCGGTTCACCGTTCACCTCGATCCGGCCTTGGGTGTCGCAACAGGTCACCCGGTCCCCGCCGACACCGATGACCCGTTTCACGTAGTCGGTCCCCGACGCAGGACCGAGCCCCACGGCGGCGCCGACCGTGCGCACCAGCCCGCCGAGCAGCCCTGGATCGTCCGGCTCGGCGGCGAAGGTGCCGGCGCCGTCGAAGACGATCACATCCCCGCGCTGGATCTCACCGCCGAAGCGGTAGGCGAGCTTGTTGACCAGCACCCGGTCACCGACCTGGAGTGTGCCCTCCATCGAGCCGCTGGGGATGACGAAGGGCTGCACGACATAGGCGCTGGTGAGTCCGAAGAACAGCGCCATGCCCGCCAGTGAGACAGTCCACACACGCACGGAGCGCGACCGCCACCACCTGCCCCACTCGGAGCCGGAGGAGCGGTCGCGCTCCGGAAGTTGTGCGTCGGATTCGGTCACGCCTGATGGTAACCGGCCACCGGGCGCGGCCCGTCAGCGATCGCGCTTCTCCTTGATCTTGGCGGCCTTGCCGCGCAGCTCGCGCAGGTAGTACAGCTTGGCGCGGCGGACGGCGCCGCGGGTCACGACCTCGATCTTCTCCACGACGGGGGTGTGTACGGGGAAGGTACGCTCCACGCCCACGCCGAAGCTGACCTTGCGGACCGTGAAGGTCTCGCGGACGCCGGAGCCCTGGCGGCGGATCGCCACGCCCTTGAACTGCTGCACACGGGAGCGGTTGCCCTCGATGACGCGCACGTGGACGTTGATGGTGTCACCGGGCCGGAAGGCCGGGATGTCGTCGCGCAGCGACGCGGAGTCGACGGTGTCGAGAAGGTGGGTCATCTCAGGCTGCTCTCTTCGCGGATGCCACAGGTCATCAGCGGTCATAGTCACGGTGGGTGGGAATACGTCAGAGGTGCTCGCCGTCGGCGGGCGTCGATCCCCCTGTGGCAGGGTCGCGCGCCGGATGGGTGAGCCGGGCTATTCTTCCACGCCGTCCGGCCCCCGCCCAAATCGGCCGTCCGTCCCCGGCCACCAGCCCTCTTCCGCCAGCGTCGCCCGGTCCCGCTTGTCGAACGCCGCCGGGTCGGCGCCGGAGATCAGATCGGGACGGTGGGCGATCGTACGGCGCAGTGCCTCGTCCCTGCGCCACCGGGCGATCTTTCCGTGGTGGCCGCTGACCAGCACCTCGGGCACCTCGTGCCCGCGCCAGCCCGGTGGCTTGGTGTAGACGGGCCCCTCCAGCAGGGCCGCCATGGTGCCCGGCGCGAAGGAGTCGTCCTGGTGGGAGGCGGCGTTGCCGAGCACGCCGGGCAGCAGCCGGGCGATGGCCTCGGTCATCACCAGTACCGGAGCCTCGCCGCCGGCCAGGACGTAGTCGCCGATGGAGATCTCGCGCACCGGCAGCCGGGCGCCGTACTCCTCGATCACCCGGCGGTCGATGCCCTCGTAGCGCGCCGGGGTGAAGATCAGCCAGGGCGCGGCGGACAGCTCCACGGCGAGCCGCTGCGTGAACGGCACTCCGCTGGGCGTGGGCACGATCAGCTCCGGACGGCCCTCGCCGTCCGCGATGATCGCGTCCAGCGCCTCCCCCCAGGGTTCGGGCTTCATGACCATGCCGGGGCCGCCGCCGTAGGGCGTGTCGTCCACGGTGTGGTGCCGGTCGTGCGTCCACTGCCGCAGATCGTGCACCCGGACGTCCAGCTGTCCGCGGGCGCGGGCCTTGCCGACCAGGGAGACGTTCAGCGGCTCCAGGTACTCGGGGAAGATGCTGACGATGTCGATCCTCACCGCCGGCCGTCCTCCGTACCGTCCGCATCCGCCGGCTCCTCCAGCAGGCCGGGCGGCGGGTCGATCACGGCGCGCTGCGCGCTCAGGTCGATCACGGGAACGATCTCGTGGACGAAGGGGATGAGTGCCTCGCCGCCACCGGGACGGGCCACCACCAGCAGATCCTGGTACGGCAGATGCGAGATCTCGGTGATCCGGCCGACCGGGGTGCCGTCGCGGGTGACCACTTCGAGGTCGATCAGCTGGTGGTCGTAGTACTCTTCCGGGTCCTCCGGGGTCTCCTGCGGATCGATCTCCGCGATCAGCAGGGTGTTGCGCAGCGCCTCGGCGCCGCCCCGGTCGCTCACCCCGGCGAACCGCAGCAGCAGTCGCCCACTGTGCACCCGGCCGGTCTCGATGGTCAGCGGCCCGGTGCCGGGCGGGTCGGTGGCGAGCACCGCGCCGGGCGCCAGCCGTACCTCCGGCTCGTCGGTGCGTACCTCGACGGTGACCTCGCCCTTGATGCCATGGGCACGCCCAATGCGGGCTACAACCAGCTCCACGGTGACTGTTCCGTCTCTTCCCTCAGTGCTGCGCGAACAGCCGAAGGCCGGGGGCGCTGTGCTCAGCCCCCGGCCTTCGGAATGATGCCATCGCGACGGGCCCTAGCGGACCTCGTCCACGTCGACCAGATCGACCCGGATGCCCCGGCCGCCGAGCGCGCCCACGACCGTACGCAGCGATCGGGCGGTCCGGCCATTGCGGCCGATCACCTTGCCGAGGTCGTCGGGGTGCACCCGGACCTCCAGCACGCGCCCGCGGCGCAGCGTGCGCGACGCGACCTGGACCTCGTCGGGATTGTCGACGATGCCCTTCACCAGGTGCTCCAGGGCCTCCTCAAGCATCTCAGCCCTCGGTCGACTCGGCCGGGGCGTCGGTGCCCTCGGCATCGGCCTTCTTGTCGGCCTTGTCGCTCTTCTTGGCCTTCTGCGTGATGGCCTCGCCCTTGGGCTCGCCACCCGACTCCTGGGCAGCGGCCTCGAAGAGGGCGCGCTTGTCGGGCTTGGGCTCGGCGACCTTCATCGGCGGCGGCGCGGGCAGACCCTTGAACTTCTGCCAATCGCCGGTGACCTTGAGGATGGCGAGCACGGGCTCGGTCGGCTGGGCGCCGACCCCCAGCCAGTACTGGGCACGCTCGGAGTCGACCTCGATGCGCGAGGGGTTCTGCACCGGGTGGTAGAGGCCGATCTCCTCGATCGCCCGGCCGTCACGGCGGGTGCGGGAGTCGGCGACGACGATGCGGTAGTGCGGCGAACGGATCTTGCCCAGTCGCTTCAGCTTGATCTTGACTGCCACTGCTGTGGTGTCTCCTGAGTCTTGACGTGATGGGCCACAGCGTTCTGCCACGTGGGGTTGCGGCTCAGGAGGGCCCGATGGACGCGGCAGCCGAAGGCGAGAGGGGTCCTGTACGACTGTCGAGTTCAGCGTTTCATTCTGCCACACGGGCGCGGGGCCCGATGCACGCCCGGGAAAAGGTGGGGGGACCGGTGTGGTCAACCGCCCCGGAGGCGTCAGGAGACAGCGACAGGTCCGTCCGCGTCACACGGACGCGGCGACAGCCATCGTCTTTCCGGCCACTGCCGTCTCAGCGATCTGGAAGGGCTTCTTGCAGGCGCCGCACATGATGGGGGCCTGTGCGAGGACGGAGGGGACGACCCGCACATTGCGTCCGCATTCGCAGACGGCCTTGACCCGGACACCGCCACCGGACGAACCGTGGCGAGCGGCGGGCCCGCGGAAACTGCGCTTGGTATCGGTGGCGGTCGCCGCCAGGTGGGCCTTGAGGGCCCGCTGGAGACGCTCGGCCGTGGGTCGGTAACGCCGGCGGGCCTCGGCGTTCATGGTCACCAGGGAGAATCCGCTGCTGGGATGCGGATCCTCGGCGTGATCGAGGCCGAGCTCCTCGGCGATCGCCAGGAAGCGGCGGTTGTGATACCGCCCCGCCCGGGAGGTGTCCCGCACTCCGCGGGCGGCGGCGATGCCATGCACGGCCTCGTGCAACAGTCGTTCGAAGGAGAGCTCGTGTCCGCAGGCGGACGACGACTCCCCGATCAGGGATTCAGGGGCGGCCAGATCTGGCAACTCCGGGTGGTGCCGTTGAATATCGGCCCACGCGTGTGCCAGCTCGGCGGCGAGAACTGGTGGTGTCGTGCTCACGTCGTGTGTAACGAGCCAGGGCCGCCGGGTGTTCCGATTCCGGTGCCAAGTCCGCGAATTTGCACTTACCCGTCAGTTCATGGCGACGCCGAAATCCCCGGAGATCTCGGTCAGTACGCGCGGCCCACCACAGCGACCGTACCGGGTGCGTCGTCCGCGTCCGGAACCGACCCGTCCGCCGCCACCAGCACCCGTACCGACACGGCATCCTGCGCCAGCCGAGCCTCCCCCTCCGGGCCGAGATCCGCCCACGGGATCCGCGCCCAGCCGCCCGCCTTGGCCGCCTCGACCGCCTCCTGGACAGTGGACACCTCGGTGGTGCGGGCCTCGCGCCGTTCGCGCGACTCGCGCAGCAGTTGCGCCTGGTCCTCCTCCAGCAAGCCGGGGAGCAGCCCCGGCAACGCCGCCAGCGCCACCGGCTGCTTGCCACCGGGGATGCGGCGTACCAGGGTGGCCGCACCGTCCGCCAGGTCGCGCGGGCCGATCTCCACCCGGACCGGGACGCCCTTGAGTTCCCAGTCCACCGCGCGCCGCCCGAACGGGATCTCCGCCCGTTCGTCGGTCTCCACCCGGATCCCGGCCTCGCGCAGTCGCGCGGCGGTCTCGCGCACCGCCGCGAGCACCGCCTCGTCGCCCTTGACCGCGAGCACCACGGCCTGCACCGGCGCCAGCCGCGGCGGCACCCGCAGCCCCTGGTCGTCGCCGTGCGACATGATCAGCCCGCCCACCATACGGGTGGACGCGCCCCAGGACGTCTGCCACACCAACTGCTGTGTGCCGTCCTGGCCCAGATAGCGGGTGTCGAAAGCCTTCGCGAAGTTCTGGCCCAGCTCATGGCTGGTGCCCAGTTGCAGTGCCTTGCCGTCACGCATCATGCCCTCCAGGGTGAGGGTGTTGATGGCGCCGGCGAACCGCTCGGCCGGTGACTTGCGGCCCAGCACCACGTCGATGGCCAGCACGTTGCGCAGCAGGTCGGCGTACACGTCGCGGTGGATGCGGGCGGCGTAGTCGCGGGCCTCCTCGTAGGTGGCGTGCGCGGTATGGCCCTCCTGCCACAGGAACTCGGTGGTACGCAGAAAGACCCGCGGCCGCATCTCCCAGCGCACCACGTTCGCCCACTGGTTGATCAGCAGCGGCAGATCGCGGTAGCTGTTGACCCATTTGGAGAAGTACTCGTTGACGATCGTCTCCGAGGTGGGCCGGACCACCACCGGCTCCTCGAGCCGCTTACCGCCGCCGTGTGTGACCACCGCCAGCTCCGGCGCGAAGCCCTCCACATGCTCGGCCTCGCGGCTGAGGTAGGACTCCGGGATGAACAGCGGGAAGTACGCGTTACGGGCGCCGGCCGCCTTGATCCGGGCGTCCAGTTCCTGCTGCATCCGCTCCCACAGCCCGTACCCGTACGGTCGGATCACCATGGTGCCGCGCACCGGCCCGTTGTCCGCCAGCTCGGCCTTGCCGATCAGATCCTGGTACCAGCGGGGGAAGTCCTGGTCCTGCGGGGTGAGTACGGGAGCCTTGGCCATGGCGGACATGCTACGGCGCCCGGCGGCGTACGCTACGCCACCGGGCGCCGTGGGCGCAGGGCCGGTCACTTGGGGGGCAGGATGTCCCGGAACTCCTTGGGCAGTTCGAAGTTGCCCGGGTCCTCTCCCGCGCCGGGGATGCCGAACGCCGCGCCGCCGCCCTCGGCCTTGCGCTGGGCCTCGGCGCGCTCCTGCTCCTGACGCTTCATCGGGTTGCCGGACTGGCGCTTGCCCTTGCTCTTCTTCTGCTGCTTGGCCTTGCGCCGGCCGGCGCCGCCCATGCCGGGGATCCCGGGCATGCCCGGCATGCCGCCGCCCTGAGCCATCCGCGACATCATCTTGCGAGCCTCGAAGAACCGCTCCACCAGGCCCTTGACGGTGGAGACGTCCACCCCGGAGCCCCGCGCGATGCGGGCCCGTCGCGAGCCATTGATGATCTTGGGGTCGGCGCGCTCGCCCGGTGTCATGGACTTGATGATCGCGGCGGTGCGGTCCACCTCACGCTCGTCCAGATTGTTGATCTGCTCCTTCATCTGGCCCATGCCGGGCATCATGCCGAGCAGCTTGGAGATGGAGCCCATCTTGCGGACCTGCTCCATCTGGGCCAGGAAGTCGTCGAGGGTGAACTCCTTGGGGCCCTTCGCCAGCTTGGAGGCCATCGCCTCGGCTTCTTGCTGGCTGAAGGTGCGTTCGGCCTTCTCGATGAGGCTGAGCACGTCGCCCATGCCCAGGATCCGGGAGGCCATCCGGTCCGGGTGGAAGGCGTCGAAATCGTCCAGCTTCTCGCCGTTGGAGGCGAACATGATCTGCCGGCCGGTGACCTGCGCGATGGAGAGCGCCGCGCCACCGCGCGCGTCGCCGTCCAGCTTGGACAGCACCACGCCGTCGAAGCCGACGCCGTCGCGGAACGCCTCGGCGGTGGTGACCGCGTCCTGGCCGATCATCGCGTCGACGACGAACAGCACCTCGTCCGGGCTCACCGCGTCCCGGATGTCGGCGGCCTGCGCCATCATCTCCTGGTCGATGCCCAGGCGGCCGGCGGTGTCGACGACGACCACGTCGAACTGCTTGTCGCGGGCGTGCGTGAGGGAGTCCTTGGCGACCTTGACCGGGTCGCCCACGCCGTTGCCGGGCTCGGGGGCGTAGATGCCGACCCCGGCGCGCTCGGCGACGACGGCCAGCTGGTTGACGGCGTTGGGCCGCTGAAGGTCGGCGGCGACCAGCAGCGGGGTGTGGCCCTGCCCCTTGAGCCAGTGGCCGAGCTTGCCCGCGAGGGTGGTCTTGCCGGCGCCCTGGAGGCCGGCCAGCATGATCACGGTGGGCGGGTTCTTGGCGAACCGCAGCCGCCGGGTCTCGCCGCCGAGGATGCCGACGAGCTCCTCGTTGACGATCTTGATGACCTGCTGGGCGGGGTTGAGCGCCTTGGAGACCTCGGCGCCCCTGGCCCGCTCCTTGATCTGCCCGATGAAGGCTCGCACCACGGGCAGCGCGACATCGGCCTCCAGCAGGGCGATGCGGATCTCGCGCGCCGTGGCGTCGATGTCCGCCTCGCTGAGGCGGCCCTTGCCCCTGAGGTTCTTGAACGTCGCCGCTAGGCGGTCGGAGAGTGTGTCGAACACGGCGCTGGCGAGTCCCTTGTGCATCGGTGGTCGGATGAGCGGTGCCCTCCAGCGTATCCGCACGGCGCGGGTACGGTCAGCCCGCGGGTTCCGCCGCGTTCCCGTCGGGGGCCGGGGCCAGCGCCCGTTCCAGGTCCTGGGCGAGAGCGGCGGCCTGCTCGGCGGGCAGCGGGCCGCCCTCCGGACCGGTGACGTAGAAGGCGTCCACCGCGTTGGCACCGAGAGTGCTGACGTGGGCGCTGCGTACCCGTACCCCGGCGCCTTCCAGGGCCCGGCCGATGCGGTGCAGCAGGCCGGGGGCGTCCTGGGCGCGGACCTCGATGACGGTGGCCAGGGCGGAACCGAGCGGCGCGACGGTGACGCGGGGCGGCGGGGCCTGCGGGAGGCGGCGGCGCGGCCTGCGGTAGGCGGACTCGCGCTCGGCGAGCCGGCGGGTGATGTCCAGGGAGCCCTCCAGGGCCCGCACCAGGTCGGCGCGCAGCCGCTCGGCCTGCGGCAGGGAGCCGTACTCCGCGGCTACCCGCCACTGGAGCAGCAGCATCTCGCCCTGTCCCGCCGGGTCGACGGTGCTCAGTTCGGCGGAGCGCACGGTGAGTCGGTGCAGCGCGAGGACGCCGGAGACGGCGGGCAGCACGCCGGGCTGGTCGGGAAGAGCGATGACGAGTTCGACGCCGACCGGCTCGGGGCCCGTGGTCTCCGCGTCCTCGGCCGCGGCGGCGGGACGGTCCCGGTCGGTCGGCTGCGTGGCGGGCTCGGGGCGTGCGGTGTGCAGGGCGAGCACCGGGGCCTGGGTGCGGAAGGCTTCGATCGCCAGACGTTCGGCGGCGACGGTGGCGCGGGGCGGGACGGTACGCGGCGGCGGGCCGCCCGCACCGAGCGCTGCGGCGACCCGGGTGGCGAGGTCGTCGATGAGGGAGGCGCGCCAGGTGGACCAGGCCGCCGGGCCGGTGGCCAGGGCGTCGGCCTCGGTGAGGGCGTGGAGGAGTTCCAGCGTGCCGGTGGAACCGACCGCGGCGGCGACGTGGGCGATGGTGGCAGGGTCCTCCAGATCGCGGCGGGTGGCGGTCTCCACGAGCAGCAGGTGGTGCCGTACCAGGGTGGCAAGCACCTCGGCGTCGGCGGAGCCGAAGCCGATGCGGGCGGCCATGTCGCGGGCGATGGTCTCGCCGGCGACGCTGTGGTCGCCGGGCCAGCCCTTGCCGATGTCGTGCAGCAGTGCGGCGATCAGCAGCAGGTCGGGGCGGTGCACACGGCGGGTGAGGGCGGAGGCCCGGACGGCGGTCTCCACGAGGTGCCGGTCGACGGTCCAGCGGTGGACGGCGTTGCGCTGCGGACGGCAGCGTACGCGTTCCCAGTCGGGCAGCAGGGTGTCGATCAGGCCGCCGGCCTCCAGGGCTTCCCAGACGGGCACGGTGTCGGGGCCGGCGCCGAGCAGGGTGATGAACTCCTCGCGGGCCTCGGCCGGCCAGGGGACGGGGAGCGGCGCGGCGCCGGCGGCGAGGGCATGCACGGCGGGCATGGCCAGCGGGAGCCCGGCCTGGGCGGCTGCGGCGGCGGCGCGCAGCGGCAGCACGGGGTCGCGGTCGGGGCGGGCGGAGCGGGCGAGCACGACTTCGCCGTCCGCCTCGACGACGCCCTCGGCGAGCGGGGTGCGCTGTTCGGCGGGGCTGATCCGGCGTGCGCCGCGGCCACCGAGCAGCTGACGCAGCCGGGGCCGGGCGGCGCGGGAGCGCAGCACCCGGCCGACCTCGCGCCAGGTGACGTCGGAGGCGTACGAGATGGTGCGGGCCGCTTCGTACACGCGGCGCAGCAGGGCGTCGGCGTCGAGCATGCCCAGCGCCTTGGCGACCTGGTCCTGGTCCTCCAGGGCGAGCCGGTCGGTGGCGCGGCCGGTGGTCAGGTGGAGGGCGTCGCGGATGTCGAGGAGGGTGGTGCGGGCGGCTTCGAGACCGGCTCGGGGGGCGTCGGCGATCCAGGAGGCGGCGACGGCGCGCAGTGCGGTGGCGTCGCGCAGACCGCCGCGGGCTTCCTTGAGGTCGGGTTCGAGCAGGAAGGGCAGTTCGCCGTGGCGGCGGGCGCGGTCGCGGCCGAGTTCGTGGAGGGCCGGGAGGCGGGCGGGGGCCTGGGCGCGCCATTGGGCGAGCAGCGCGGTGCGCAGTTCGGTGGTGAGGGCGGCGTCGCCGGCGATGTGCCGGGCGTCCAGCAGGCCGAGGTGGACCTTGAGGTCCCCGGCGGCGGTCTCGTGGGCCTCGCCGAGGGTGCGGACCGAGTGGTCCAGGGCGATTCCGAGGTCCCACACGGGGTACCAGACGCGGTCGGCGAGGGCGGCGATCTCGGCGGGTGTGCCGGTGCCGTCGTGCAGCAGCAGCAGGTCGAGGTCACTGCGGGGGGACAGTTCGCCGCGCCCGTAGCCGCCGACGGCGACCAGGGCGACGCGGGGGCTGTGCGGTCGGGTGCCGAGGAGGCCGGTGAGCCATTCGTCGGTGAGCTGGGCGAGTTGGGCGCGGCGCGGCGGTCCGGGCCGGGTCTGCTCGGCGAGTGGTTCGCCCAGCAGACGCAGCCTGGCCGCCGCGTACCCGCCGCCGGGGCCCGTGTCCGTGCCGGTGGTGGATGTCGACTCCGCCGTCATGCGGTCCCCAGCTCCCCTTCGGGTTGTCAGGTGGTGCTTGCTGCCGGGCCCGGTACCGAGCCCGGGTCCGGGTCGGGGTCCGGCACACATTCCGCTTCCGCCGGTCGGTCCCGCGGTGTGCGGCGCGGTACCCCGCGGGCGGGGCGGGGTGTGCCGGATCCGCCCTTAGAGGGCGTCGGGGCCGCGGTCTCCGGTACGGACCCGTACGGCTTCCTCGACCGGGACGCTCCAGACCTTGCCGTCGCCGATCTTGCCGGTGCGGGCGGCCTTGACCACGACGTCGATCAGCTGCTCGGCGTCGTCGTCCTCGACGAGGATCTCCAGACGGATCTTGGGGACGAGGTCGACGGTGTACTCGGCGCCCCGGTAGACCTCGGTGTGTCCGCGCTGCCGGCCGTATCCGCTGGCCTCGGTGACGGTCATGCCGTGCACGCCGAATGCCTGGAGGGCCGTCTTGACCTCGTCGAGACGGTGCGGCTTGATCACCGCGGTGATGAGCTTCATGCGTCCACCTTCTTCTCACCGGAGGCCGTCTGAGCGGTCGCCGGAATGCTGCTGGCCACGGTCACCGAACCGGTGCCGGTCTGGCTGAAGTCGTACCCGGTCTCCGCGTGGTAGACCTGGTCGAGCCCGGCGGTCTCGTCCTCCTCGGTGGAGCGGAAGCCCATCGTGGAGTCGATGATCTTGGCCAGAATCCAGGTGACGACGAAGGAGTACGCCATGACCGCGGCGGCGGCGATGGCCTGCAGGGCGAACTGGGCGAAGCCGCCGGCGCCGTCGATGGCGAGGAAGCCGACGAGCAGGGTGCCGATGATGCCGCCGAAGAGGTGGACGCCGACGACGTCGAGGGAGTCGTCGAAGCCGAGCTTGTACTTGAGGCTGACGGCCCAGGCGCAGACCGCGCCGGCGACCAGGCCGATGAGCAGGGCGCCCATGGGGTTGACGTTGGCGCCGGAGGGGGTGATCGCGACCAGGCCGGCGATCGCGCCGGAGGCGGCGCCGAGGGTGGTGTACGCGCCGTGCCGGATGCGCTCGTAGGCGAGCCAGCCCAGGACGGCGGTGCCGGTGGCGACCATGGTGTTGAGGGCCATCAGGGCCGCGGTGCCGTTGGCGGCCAGCTCCGAGCCGGCGTTGAAGCCGAACCATCCGAACCACAGCAGGGCGGCGCCGAGCATGACCATGGGCAGGTTGTGCGGGCGCATCGGGTCCTTCTTGAAGCCGACGCGCTTGCCGATCACCAGGACGGCGGCGAGGGCCGCGATGCCGGCATTGATGTGGACCGCGGTGCCGCCGGCGAAGTCGATGACCTCGTGTCCGTCGATCTCCAGGCCGCCGATCCAGCCGTTCTCGCCCCAGACCCAGTGCGCGACGGGGAAGTAGACGATGGAGACCCACAGCGCGATGAAGACGGCCCAGGCGCTGAACTTGACGCGCTCGGCCAGGGCGCCGCTGATCAGGGCGGGGGTCAGGACGGCAAACATCAGCTGGAACACGGCGAAGGTGAGCAGCGCGTCCGAGCCGTCGACGCCGAGCATGCCCTTGAAGCCGATGAAGTCGAGGTTGCCGATGATGCCGCCGCCCTCGCCGTTGACGCTGTCACCGAAGGCGAGGGAGAAGCCGTAGAGCACCCACAGCACGCTGGAGATGCCGGTGGCGATGAAACACATCATGAGCATGTTCAAGGCGCTCTTGACACGGATCATGCCTCCGTAGAAGAAGGCGAGGCCGGGGGTCATCAACATGACCATAGCGGCACAGATCACCACAAAAGCGATATCTGCTGCTTCCAACGTGAACGTCTCCTCAGAATGACGACCCGTGCGGGCAGGATCTTGGGGCGGGTCAGGATGCGCCACAGGCTCTCGGAGGGCCGTTTCCGGTGATGGCCGCCCATGTTTCACGGGAGTGACGATGAGTAGCCGCATGTTAAGCAGAGATGAAATGGAGCCGGCCTCCACCACGCCCGTACTACGGTGTGCGGCACTGTCCTCCCGGAGTGCGGACAGCGAACCGGCCGCGGTGCTCCGCCCGGGGTGACGCGACAGGGTGAGCCCTGCCGGGTTGCCCGGGACGGCCACCGCGGCCGGGGATCAAGGAGGCGTGACCGGCGGGCTCAGCAGGCCCGTACCGCCTCGCTTTCCGGGAGTTCCGTGGTCAGCCGCTCGGTCAGACCTCGTACGGCGGACACTTCGCCGAAGTCCCGCAGGGCGTTGGCGGAGGTCTTGCGCAGCCGGGTGTTGACCCGCTCCGAACGCAGTCTCCTGGCCAGCACGATGGCTTGCTCGGCCCGCCCGGCGGCGGCCTCCGGATCGCGTTCCAGCAGATGTACGGAGGCCATGCCGATCAGGTTGAGTGCATACGACCGCTGGTGGCCGCCGCTGTCGTTGCCCTCGCACTCCTGGGCGAACAACTGCACCGCCCGTTCCATCGCAGGGCGGGCGAGGGAGACATATCTGGGGCTGCGCCCGGCGACGTACGCGAGATCCCGGTAGGAGTGCGCCGTCTCCGACTTCAGCTCGGCCTCGGAGAAGAAGCGGATCCACGGAGGCTCCTGGGCGGCGGGGCCGGCCTCCGCGAACGCCTCCTCGGCGGCGCGCGCCGCGCGGTGGCACTTGGGCGGGGCCCCCATCGTGGCGTACGCGCGGGCCTCGATCGCGTGGAGCATCGCCTGGGTACGGGCGGTTGCGCCCTCCCGGCTGCCGTACTGCGCGAGGTGGATCAGTTCCAGGGCGTCCTCGGCGCGGCCCAGGTGAATCATCTGCCGGCTCATCTGGGACAGGATGAACGCTCCCAGCGGCCGGTCCCCCGACTCCTTGGCGGCGTGCAGCGCCAGGACGAAGTACTTCTGCGCGGTGGGCTGCAGGCCGATGTCGTAGCTCATCCAGCCGGCCAGCTCGGACAGTTCGGCGGTGATCCGGAACAGCCGTCTGCGGACCGGCTCGGGGTGCGACTCGTGGAGCAGATCAGTGACCTCGTGCAACTGGCCGACGACCGCCTTGCGACGCAGTCCGCCGCCGCACTGTGCGTCCCAGGCCCGGAATTCGGCCGTGGTGCTCTCCAGCAGCTCCAGTTCGGGCACCGACAGACCGTTTCTGCGGCGTCCCTCGGCTCCGGCGGGGGTGGGCAGCGCGATGATCCGCGCACCGCCGCCGCTCGCGACGCCGCCGGCGCCCACGCCCGGGGACGGCCCTTCGGCGGAGGTGGGCACCAGCCAGCGCTGCATGGGCTCTATCAGCGCGGGTCCCGCCGACATGGACAGCGAGGTGCCCAGAAAGCCACGCCGCCCCAGCATCAGGTCACTGCGGGAGAACTCGTTGATCAGCGCCACGGTCTGCTGGCCGGCCCACGGCAGATCAATGCCGGAGACGGCGGCGGACTGGCGTGCGGAGCGCAGTCCGAGGTCCTCGATGCCGACCACGCAGCCGAACCGTTCGGAGAACAGCTCGGACAGAATCCGCGGTATGGGCTCGCGCGGCTGCTCACCGTCCAGCCAGCGACGCACCCGCGAGGTGTCGGTGCTGATGTGGTGCGCCCCCAGTTCCCTGGCCCGCCGGTTGACCTGACGGGCCAGCTCACCCTTGGACCAGCCGCTGCGCTGGAACCAGGAGGTGAGCCGCTCGTTGGGGACCTTCGCGGAGGTGCCGCCCTCAGTGCCCACAGTTACGCCCCCATCCCGGCCCGCATCCCGCGCGGGCCGATGGCCGTCGCCTCGCCATACCGATCCGGCGCGCCGTCTGCTGACATCCTGTCTATGAATCTACCGAAAGTAATCCTATGATCACCGACGCGCTGAGAGGGCAGTGGCCAATCGCCACCATTCGCCACCCCTCCGATTGAACCTATTGCCCAGCGTGGACGCTTCACTGGTACGGAGATGTTCGGCCTCAGGCGGAAGGAAGCACAACGGGGGCGCACTACGGCGAGCGTGCTCCCCCCGGTGTCCACCCCGACGATCGTCACTATCGGTATACCGGACCCGTTGGAGAGTGCATGGGCTTCACGATCGACGGACTGCGGGAGATCCGGGAGCTGCGGCTGACGGGTCGGCTCCCGCGACGGCTGATCCGCACCCCCATCCGGATGGCGGTCGCCGAGTACACCGGTCTGTGGGGCTGGGACGTGGCCCCCGGTGCGCGGGCCGCCCGGCGCGGGCCCGGACCCGGCCGCCCCGATTGCTCCTGCGGACGCGCCGACTGCGCCGCCCCCGGCGCCCATCCGCTCAGCCCCGCCCTCACCATCTCCGCCGGCACCCCGCTGCGGCAGGCCCTGGCGGACTGGGACCGTACCCCCGGCGCCACGGTGCTGCTGCCCACCGGGCGCGGCTTCGATGTGATCGAGGTGCCGCGCGGGCCGGGCCGCCGCGCACTGCTGCGCCTGGAGCGCATCGGGCTGCCGCTGGGGCCGGTCGCCGAGGCCCCGCACGGCCGGATCTGGTTCTTCGTCGCCCCAGGCGCCGCCGCCGAGCTGCCCCAACTGCTGTACCGGATGGGCTGGGACGACGCGCTGCCCCAGCTGCGCTGCCTGGGGCCAGGCGGCCACATCACGGCGCCGCCGTGCGAGCACGGCGGCCTGGGCCCGGTGCGCTGGCTGCGGGCGCCGGACCTGGAGAGCGCCGCGCCGCCGCCGGCCCGGCTGCTGGTCGGCGCGCTGGCGTACGTCTGCCACCGCGCCGCCGGCTGACCCGCCGCGCGGGCGGGACCGGCCGGCGCAATGCCCCGGCGCTCCTCAGCCGATCAGCGCGTCCACGAACGCCTCCGGCTCGAACGGCGCCAGATCGTCCGCGCCCTCGCCGAGACCCACCAGTTTCACCGGCACGCCCAGCTCCCGCTGCACGGCGATCACGATGCCGCCCTTGGCGGTGCCGTCGAGCTTGGTCAGGGCGATCCCGGTGATGTCGACGACCTCGGCGAAGACCCGCGCCTGCACCAGCCCGTTCTGTCCGGTGGTGGCGTCCAGGACCAGCAGCACCTCGTTGACCGGGCCCTGCTTCTCCACCACCCGCTTGACCTTGCCCAGCTCGTCCATCAGACCGGTCTTGGTGTGCAGCCGGCCCGCGGTGTCCACCAGCACCACGTCGGCGCCCTCCGCGATGCCCTCCTTGACGGCGTCGAAGGCCACCGACGCGGGGTCGCCGCCCTCCGGGCCCCGCACCGTACGGGCGCCCACCCGCTCCCCCCAGGTGCTCAGCTGCTCGGCGGCGGCGGCGCGGAAGGTGTCGGCGGCGCCGAGCACCACCGACTTGCCGTCCGCGACCAGCACCCGGGCGAGCTTGCCGGTGGTGGTGGTCTTGCCGGTGCCGTTGACGCCGACCACCAGCACCACGGCGGGCCGCTCCTCGCCCTCCACCGACACGCCGCCCTCGGTGTGCACCGCGCGGTCCAGCTCCGGGCCGACCACCGCGAGCAGTTCCTCCCGCAGCAGCGCGCGCAGTTCCTCGGGGGTGCGGGTGCCCAGCACCCGGACGCGCTCGCGCAACCGCTCCACCAGCTCCTGGGTGGGCGCCACGCCGACGTCCGCCGTCAGCAGGATGTCCTCGATCTCCTCCCAGGTGTCCTCGTCCAGGCGCTCCCGGGAGAGCAGGCTGAGCAGGCCCTGGCCCAGGGTGGACTGGGAGCGGGAGAGCCTGGCCCGCAGCCGCACGAGGCGGCCGGCGGTGGGCTCCGGAGTCTCCAGCGGCGGCGCGGGGGGCGGCGGGGCGACGGGCGGCAGCGCCACGTCCTCGACCGTGCGCCGGGCCTCGTCCGTCGCGGCGGGCTGTGGCTCGTCCCCCAGATGGGGCTCGGCGGGCGGCGCGGTAGCGGTGCCCGTACCGGCCGCTGCGCCGGTACCGGCAGCGTCGGCCCCGGTGCCCTCCTCCTTCGTCCGGGGCAGCGCCTTCTTGCGGCGGCTGCCGACGACCAGCCCCGAGATCGCGGCGAGGGCGACCAGAGCGATGACTACGGCGAGAATCACGGTTTCCATAACGCGACTCAGTATCGCCGACAGCCCGCGCCACGGGCGCGGGACTCAGCCCATCTCCTCCAGCGTCTTCCCCTTCGTCTCCGGGACGCAGGCCCAGACGAAGGGGATCGACAGCACGGCGAAGACCGTGTACATGACGTACGCACCGGACAGGTTCCACTCCGACAGGCTCGGAAAACTCTGGCTGATGGCGAAATTGGCCACCCACTGCGCGGACGCCGCCACGCCGAGCGCGGCGGCCCGTACCCGCCCGGGGAACATCTCACCCAGCAGCACCCACACCACCACGCCCCACGACAGCGCGAAGAAGAGCACGAAGCTGTGCGCCGCGATCAGCGCCACCGTGCCCTGCGTGTGCGGCATGTGGATGTTGTCCCCGGTGCCGGTGCGGAAGGAGAACGCCCACGCCGCGACGCCGAGCGACGCCGCCATCCCCACCGAGCCGATCAGGGCCAGCGGCTTGCGGCCGATCCGGTCGACGAACAGCATCGCGATCACCGTGCCGATGATGTTGATGATGGAGGTCGTGAAGGAGTAGAAGAACGACGTGTCGGGGTTGATGCCGACCGACTGCCACAGCGAGTTCGAGTAATAGAAAATGACATTGATGCCGACCAATTGCTGGAAGACGGACAGTCCGACGCCGATCCAGACGATCGGCAGCAGCCCGAACCGCCCGCCGAGCAGATCCCGCCACCGGGACTTGTGCTCGCCGTGGATTCCGGCGGTGATCTCGACGACCCGGGCATCCAGGTCGGTGCCCCGCGCCTCCACCTCGGCCAGCACCCGCTTCGCTTCATCGGTGCGCCCGCGCAGGATCAGATAGCGCGGCGACTCGGGGATGCGCAGCGACAGCAGCCCGTACACCAGCGCCGGCACCACCTCGATGCCCAGCATGATCTGCCACGCCTCAAGACCCAGCAGGTGACCGCGCTGGTCGCCGGAGGCCAGGTTGACCACGCCCCAGTTCACCAGCTGGGAGATCGCGATGCCCAGCACGATGGCCGCCTGCTGGAAAGAGGCGAGCCGGCCCCGGTAGCGGGCCGGGGAGACCTCCGCGATGTACGCGGGCGCGATCACCGACGCCATCCCGATGGCGACGCCGCCCAGCACCCGCCAGCACGCCAGGTCCCACACCGCGAACGGCAGCATCGAACCGAGGCCGCTGACGAAGAACAGCACGGCGGCCAGTTGCATCACCCTGATCCGGCCGATCCGGTCCGCCAGCCGCCCCGCGACCATGGCGCCGAGCGCCGCGCCGAGCAGCGCGATGGCGACGACGGTGCCCAGCGTGCCGGAGGCGACATCGAATCTGCCCCTGATGCCTTCCACCGCGCCGTTGATGACGGCGGAGTCGTAGCCGAAGAGAAAGCCGCCCATCGCGGCGGTGGCGGCGATGAACACCACGAAGGTCAGCTGCGGCGGGCGGCCCCGCGGGGCCTGGTGGGGGTCCGTCCTGGCGGTACTGGTCACGGCGTGTCTTTCCCGGTGCCCGGCCGATGGGGGTACGCCACCGTCGGCCACGAACGACGCTGTCGCAAACCAGTGCCGCACACCCGCGCCGTCCTGGCCACCCGGGGAGGGATCGGCGCAGGTCAGCCGAGCCGCTGACTGATGACCTTGGAGACGCCGTCGCCCTGCATCGACACGCCGTACAGCGCGTCGGCGACCTCCATGGTGCGCTTCTGGTGGGTGATCACGATCAGCTGGGAGCTGTCCCGCAGCTCGCGCATGATGCGGATCAGCCGCTGGAGGTTCGTGTCGTCCAGTGCCGCCTCCACCTCGTCCATCACATAGAACGGGCTGGGGCGCGCCTTGAAGATCGACACCAGCAGCGCCACCGCCGTCAGCGAGCGCTCGCCGCCGGAGAGCAGGGAGAGCCGCTTCACCTTCTTGCCCGGCGGCCGGGCCTCCACCTCCACGCCGGTGGTCAGCATGTCGGACGGGTCGGTGAGGACGAGCCGGCCGTCGCCGCCCGGGAACAGCCGCGAGAACACCCCTTCGAACTCCCGCGCCGTGTCGTGGAACGCGTCCGTGAACACCTGCTGGACGCGCTCGTCGACCTCTTTGATCAGCCCCAGCAGCTCGGTCCTGGTCTTCTTCAGGTCCTCCAGTTGCTCGCTGAGGAACTGATGGCGCTCCTCCAGGGCCGCGAACTCCTCCAGCGCCAGCGGGTTGACCTTGCCCAGTTGCTTGTACGCGCGCTCGGCCGCCTTCAGACGTTTCTCCTGCTCGCCTCGGTGGAAGGCCCGGGGCTGGTTTCGGGGGTCCGCGGGATCCTCGGACAGTGTCTCGCCCTCGGCGGGCGGGGAGGGCGGTACGGGCTGGTCCGGTCCGTACTCCGCGAGCAGGGCCTCCGGCTCGACGCCCAGCTCCTCCAGCGCCCGTTCCTCCAGTTGCCGGATCCGCAGCCGCTTCTCGGCGCCGAGCACCTCGCCCCGGTGTACGGAGTCGGTCAGCTTGTCGAGTTCTGCTTTCAGGTCCCGGCCGGCGGCGCGGGCGGCGGACAGATCGCTCTCCTTGGCCGTGCGGGCCGTCTCGGCGGCGGCGCGGTCCTGCTCGGCGTGGGTGAGCGATGCCTTCACATGGGCAAGGAGTTGGGCGGCGCCGTGGGCCACGGCGGTGGCGACGACCGTCTCGTGGCGCAGCCGGGCGCGCCGCTGCTCAGCGCGGGCCCGGGCGTCGCGCTCGGCACGGGCGCCGCGGTCCAGGGCGTCCGCGCGGCCGGCCAGCGCCTTGACCCGCTCCTCGTGGGTGCGGACCTGGAGCCGGGCCTCCATCTCGGTCTGCCGGGCGTTGGCACCGTCGGCGGCGAGCCGGTCCCGTGCGGTGGTGTCGGGGTCCTCGTCGTTCCCGGCCGCGTCCTCGGCGACGGCCAGTCGTTCGGCCAGTTCCTCGGCCTGCCCGGTGGCGGTCTCCAGTGCGTCGCGGGCCCGGTCCACGGCGGCGGCCGAGCGTTCGGCCTCACCGGCGGCGGCGCGTGCGGCGCCGGCCAGACGGCCCAGGTCCTGGCCGATGCGGGATCGCTCCCGCTCGGCGGCGGACAACCGCCGGCCCAGTCTCTCGGCCTCGGCGGCCCGGTCCCGGTGCTCCGTCCCGGCCGCCTCCCGGGAGCGGGTCAGTTCCTCGCACCGGATCTCCACCTCACGCAGCCGGGCGGCGGCGTCGTCGACCGATGCCTGGACCTCCAGCAGGCTGGGGGCGCCGGCCGAACCGCCCTGGGCGAAGCACCGCCCCAGCACATCGCCTTCGGCGGTGACGGCGGTGAGGTCGCCGTCCGCGGCGAGCAGCGCCGCGGCCTCGTCGAGGCCGGGGACCACGACCATGTCCCGCAGCAACCAGCGGACGGCCTCCAGGATCTCCGTGGGACCGCTGACGAGATCGGCGGCGGCGTGCGCCGCGCCCGCGGCGATACCCTGCGCGCCGCGCGCGGCGGGCACGCCGGGGCCGGCCCCCGCGCCCTCCGCCGATCGTGCGCCGGGAAGCACTCCGCCACGCGCCTGCGCGTCGGCCGGAACATCGGGTCTGCTGTCCTCCGCGGCGGCGTTCGCGGCGCCGGACGGGCGCCCTGGGGCGGCGTCCGGATGGGTGAAGACCGAACCGGACACACCCGCCCGGGCCTCCGCCGGCTCCGGCGCCGGGGCAGTGGCAGCGCCGCCGACGGATGGCGCGGCGTGCGAAGTCATCCCTTGCCCGGGTACAGCCGATCGGGCCACCGCCCCCACTCCCGCCCCCGCGGAAGCACCTGCCGGAGGCGGAGTGGCAGCCCATCCGGGCGAGGGTGGTGTCGTGGCCTCGGATCGGGGATGTTCGGGGGTGGAGGTGGTACGTGCGGCGTGGGGTTGTTCCGGCTTGCCGGCGGGGGCGGGGCGTGCTGCGAAGGCGCCGGTTCCCGGGGCGGCGGTCGGCGGCGCCGTGGCTGGGGCGGGAGTGGCGGTCACCGGGGCGTCGCCGCAGGGGGCCGCGCTCGGCGTGCTGAGCAGGAGGGCGGCGCGGCCGGCGTCGGCGGTGCGGAGGTGTTTCAGGGCTGCGACGGCCGTGGTGGGGCCGTCGACCGCGATCGCGTCGGCGGCGGCGCCGAGGGCGGCGGCGACCGGGATTTCGAAGCCGGGGGTGACGGTGAGCAGTTCGGCGGCCTGGCCCAGTACGCCGCCGAGCGTTCCGGCCGCGGCCAGCAGCGCGCCGGACCCGTCCTTGCGGCGCAGGCCGAGTGCCAGCGCCTCGTGGCGCGCGTCGAGGGCGGCTCGTTCGCGTTCGGCCGTGGTCAGGGCGTCCCGGGCGGCGCCGAGGGTGGCCTCCGCAGCGGTGAGGTGGGCCCTGGCCCGCTCGTGCTCGGCGGCGAGTTCGCTGTCCCCCGCTTCCAGCGCCCGGACCTCGCCCCCCAGCGTCTCGTGTGCGCGATGCGCGGTCTCCGCGCGGTGGACCGCCTCCTGGTGGGCGGCGGTGAGCCGGTCGATCTCGGCCTGCGCGGCGCCCGCCCGGCTGCGGGCGGCGGCGGCCTGGCCGTGCAGCCGGGCCAGTCCCTCGCGGCGGTCGGCGACGGCGCGGGCGGCGTCCCGCAGCCTGCGTTCCTCGGTGGCCAGGTCCCGTTCCAGTGCGGCGCGGTGCTCCACGGTGTCTTCCAGGGCCCGGCCCGCCGCCTCCAGGGCCGCTTCGAGTTCGGCCTCCTGCTCCCTCATCCGGGCGGCCTCGCGCGCCATGTCCTCGGGGTCGCGTCCGCGGCGTTCCTCGGGCTGCCCGCTGCCGGCGCTGGCGATCCGGGCCTCGGCCAGGGACTGCGTACCGCGTACGCGTTCGGCCAGCTGGGAAAGTGCGTACCAGGTCTGCTGGGCGTCCTGGAGCCGAGGTGCCAGGGCCCGTACCTCTTCCTCCAGCGCGGTCTCGGCCCGCGCCGCCTCGCGCAGCCGCTGCTCGGCCGTCTCCTTGCGTTCCTTGAGCGCACTCTCGTCGGCGATCTCGATGGCCAGCGCGCCGCGCTGGGTCATCAGCTCGTCCGCGAGCAGCCGCAGCCGGGCGTCGCGCAGGTCGGCCTGGATCACGGCGGCGCGACGGGCGACGGCGGCCTGTCGGCCCAGCGGCTTGAGCTGGCGACGCAGTTCGTCGGTGAGGTCCTGGACCCGGGCGAAGTTGGCCTGCATCGCGTCCAGCTTGCGCAGCGCCTTCTCCTTGCGCTTGCGGTGTTTGAGGACTCCCGCCGCCTCCTCGATGAAGGCGCGGCGCCCGGCGGGGTCGGCGTGCAGCACGGAGTCGAGCTGGCCCTGGCCGACGATGACGTGCATCTCGCGGCCGATACCGGAGTCGGAGAGCAGGTCCTGGACGTCCAGCAGCCGGCAGGTGTCGCCGTTGATCTGGTATTCGCTGCCACCGTTGCGGAACATGATGCGGGTGATGGTGACTTCGGCGTAGTCGATGGGCAGCGCGCCGTCCGCGTTGTCGATGGTGAGGGACACCTCGGCGCGGCCCAGCGGCGGCCGGCCGGTGGTGCCGGCGAAGATGACGTCCTCCATCTTTCCGCCGCGCAGCGATTTGGCGCCCTGCTCCCCCATGACCCAGGTCAGGGCGTCCACCACATTGGATTTGCCCGACCCGTTGGGGCCCACCACGCAGGTGATGCCGGGTTCGAAGCGCAGCGTGGTGGCCGAGGCGAAGGACTTGAAGCCGCGCAGGGTCAGGCTCTTGAGGTGCACGCCGTCGGACTTTACTCCCCGGCCTTCACGGATTGGCCGTTTCGACGCGGGGGATGGGGGGCACATCAGTAGTTGAGCCAACGCGGTCCGTAGGCCGGAAGGCGCCGAGCCGAGGGGACCGGAGCAGAGCAGCAGAGGTGGTCCGGACATGACGAAGGGACGCCGAAGCGTCCCTCGCATACTCCGCAGGCGGTGAGTGAGCCGTGGTGCCCTGTCCTCGTCCTTGAGGTCAGGTCAGAGCGGGCTCCGCCTGGTGCACATCGATGCCGTCGAGCACCGGGTCGCTGTGCCGAGTGGCGGCGGCCAGCGCGTCGTTCTCCGCCTGGACCCGCAGAAGCTGCGTCTCCAGGTCCTGTACGCGCTGCTGAAGCCGTCGCATCTCGGCAAGGACTCGGGGGTCTGAGCCGCCGATGTGACCGAGAAGCGCCTTTGCCATGATGGATGGTCCTCCACACTGAGTGACCGACCGAAGCCGTGGTAGGTCGTGAGGGATAACGTCCGCGATGGGTGCTCGGCACCCTGTTCTCAAGGCCACATAGCTGAGATGCGCGGGGATTTCAGAGTCTCACCAAAAAGTGGGACGGTCAACACGATCACACCGCGTATCGCCGGGGGTGCCGGGCCTGCGAAGACCGGACACCGCCGGGTGCCGGGGGCGCCGCATGGGGGCGCCGGCGGGGTCACCGACGGGTGATCGGTTGGCAGCCTTGCACGTGGGAGCGGGGTTGGCAACCACTTTCCGGTCCCGGACGCGTTGCGTGTCGATCACCCGATCAGCGGATGGCGAAGTCCGGGTAGCCGCCCCGGGGTGTGTCCCAAATCTCGGTGACGCCGTCCACCCGGCCGGGCGTGTCGCCGTCCCTGGTCCAGCGCAGCAGCCGCTCGCAGCGTTCGCGGGGTCCCTCGGCCACGATCTGGACCCGGCCGTCGGCAAGGTTTGAGGCGAATCCGCGCAGCTCACCGATGGCGAGTGCCTGCGCCCGGGTGTACCAGCGGAACCCCACGCCCTGCACATGGCCGCGTACCCACACCGTCATCCGGACGGGCTGGGACGGGGCGGATTCGTGAGGCGTGGGCTCATTCATGTGACGCACGCTATCCGGCCATCCGCACACAGGGCAGCCACACCGCGCTCACGATGGCGTAAAGTCACGCCGCAATAACAACCACTCAATCGAGTGATCTTTCAGTTGTCGAGTTGACGAGGACGGTGCCACCGATGGGTCGCCATCGCCGCTCCGTGCACACCCCGCCGCCCCTTCCCGCCCCGCGCGACGAGGACGGACACCGGGGCGCGCATCGCCGAAAGAGCCCCGCCCGCGCCGGGCTGCTGGGCGCCTCCGCCGCGCTCACCGTGGGCGCCATGGCCGTGGGCTCCGGCCTGCTGCCCGGGATGGCGGACCGCTTCACCCTGACCGACTCCGACGACGTGCAGGCCCGCCCGGGCCCCTCCGAGGAACGGCTGATCCTCGGCTCCCCCTCCGCCTCCCCCACACTGGAGCGCGGCGCCGCCGCCGAGGAGCGCGAGGACGCCGCCAGCCGCGGTCAGGGCCGTACCACCACGCCGGAGCCCTCCCCCACCCAGGAGGCCACCGAGAGCGAGCCGGAGGCCGAGGAACCCTCGCCCGAGCCCTCCGCCGAGGCCACCACCGAGCAGCCCAGCCCCTCGGCGCCGCCCCAGACCCAGGAGCCCGCGCCGACCACCCAGGCTCCGGCGCCCTCCCAGAGCGCTCCAGCGCCCGAACCCGAGCCCTCCCCCACCCAGGACGCGGCTGTCGCCGCGGCCGACGCCGTACTGCGCCTGGTGAATCAGGAACGCGCCCAGGCCGGCTGCCGGCCCCTGGTCCGCGACGCCGCGCTCACCACGCTGGCCACCGACTTCAGCCGGGACATGGCCCAGCGCGGCTACTTCTCGCACACCGACCCCGACGGCCGTACCCCCTGGGACCGCGCCCAGGCGGCCGGCATATCGAACATGGGCGGCGAGAACATAGCCCGCGGCCAGCAGGACGCGCAGGCCGTCATGGACTCGTGGATGAACAGCGAGGGTCACCGCGCCAACATCCTCAACTGCGACTTCACCACGCTCGGCGTCGGCGTGTACCTGGGCGACGGCGGCCCCTGGTGGACCCAGAACTTCGGCTACTGACCGGGCCCGGAAACGGACCTGCTCCCGCGTCAGCCGGCTGACGCGGGACCGCGCTGGCAGCGCGGGCAGAAGTAGCTGGAGCGGTTCATCCACGGGCGGCGCCGAATCGGCGTACCGCACCGGCGGCACGGCTCGTCCTCGCGCCCGTACGCGTCCAGCGAGCGGTCGAAGTACCCCGACTCGCCGTTCACATTGACATACAGGCTGTCGAAGCTGGTGCCGCCCTGTGCGAGCGCCTCGTTCATCACCTCACGGATGTGGGTGACCAGCTCCGCCGTCCGCGGCCGGGTCAGCGTCGCCGTGGCCCGCTCGTAGTGCAGCCGGGTACGCCACAGCGCCTCGTCCGCGTAGATGTTGCCGACCCCGCTGATCAGCGACTGGTCCAGCAATGCCCGCTTGACGGTGGTACGCCGCCGGCGCAGCGCCGCGTGGAAGGCGTCCTCGTCGAAGGCCGGGTCGAGGGGATCGCGGGCGATGTGCGCGATCGCGTCCGGCAGCCCGTCCGCCGTCACCGGGTGCAGCGACAGCCCGCCGAAGGTGCGCTGGTCGACGAACCGCAGCTCCCCCTCGCCCGGGTCGGTGAAGGTGATCCGGATCCGCAGATGGCGCTCGTCGGGCGCCGCCGCCGGCTGGATCAACAGCTGCCCGCTCATGCCCAGATGGGCCAGCACGGCCAGCTCACCGTCCGCCAGCGGCAGCCACAGATACTTGCCACGCCGCCGCGCCGCGGCCACCTTCGCCCCGGCCAGCCGCGCCGCGAAGTCCTCGGCGCCCCGCTCGTGACGGCGGATCGCCCGGGGATGCAGCGTGCTGACCGAGGCGATGACCCGACCGCTGACCCAGCGGTCCAGGCCACGCCGTACGACCTCGACCTCCGGCAGCTCAGGCAACGGACCGCCCCTGCGCCGCCGGGCCCTCCCCGCCGCCGCGGTGTTCCGCCGCCGCGTGGATCGCCCGCCAGGCCGTCTCCGCCGCCTGTTGCTCCGCTTCCTTCTTGCTGCGGCCGGTGCCGGTGCCGTAGGTCTCGCCACCCACGCGGGCCGCAGCGGTGAAGGTCTTCTCGTGATCGGGGCCGGCCTCGTTGATCACATACTCGGGTACGCCGAGCCCTTCCGCGGCGCTCAGCTCTTGAAGGCTGGTCTTCCAGTCCAGGCCGGCGCCCAGCTTCGCCGAACGCTCGATCACCGGGTCGAACAGCCGGTGGACCATCTCGTCGGCGGCTGCCAGGCCACGGTCGAGATAGACCGCGCCGATGACCGCCTCCAGGGTGTCGGCGAGGATCGACGCCTTGTTACGGCCGCCGGTCCCCTCCTCGCCCCGCCCCAGCCGGACGAACGCCCCCAGATCCAGGCCGCGCGCCACATCGGCGAGCGCCCGGGCATTGACGACGGCCGCCCGCAGCTTGGCCAGCTGTCCCTCGGCCAGCTCCGGATAGGTGCGGTAGAGGGTGTCGGTGACGATCACCCCGAGTACCGAGTCCCCGAGGAACTCCAGCCGCTCGTTGGTGGGCAGTCCGCCGTTCTCGTACGCGTACGAGCGATGGGTGAGCGCACGCACCAGAAGGGCGGACTCCAGCTGATAGCCGAGCCGCCCTTCCAGAACCGCGTGGGACGAGGCCACCTCCGCCGACGCCTGGGTCTTGGACCGATGGGCGTGAGACATGGAGCCTGTCACCCGCCGATCAGACGTCGATGACCTGACGGCGGTTGTACGTGCCGCAGTTGGGGCACGCGATGTGCTGCAACCTCGGCTCCTGGCAGCGCTCGCAGCTCACCAGGTTCGGGGCAGCGGCCTTCCACTGCGACCGGCGGTGGCGCGTGTTACTGCGCGACATCTTCCGCTTAGGAACAGCCACGGCTACTTCTCCTGTGGATCGTCCCCGCGGGTGCGGGGTGTCTTCTTGTGGTCCGCGGGCTCGTAACCCCGCAGTGCCGCCCAACGGATGTCGACGGCAGCGTCATGATGGTGCTCCGGGTCCTCCACGAGCCGCGCCCCGCATTCGGGACACAGACCCGGGCAGTCCTCGCGGCACACCGGTTGCAGTGGCAGCGACAGCACCACCGCGTCCCGCAGTACGGCTTCGAGGTCGAACAGGTCGTCCTCAAGGAAGAGCCGCTCCTCGTCCTCGGCGTCGTCGCCCGGCTCCGCGGAGCGGATCCAGTCACCGGCGTCGGGGTAGGAGAACAACTCCTGGAACTCCGCCTCGGCCTCCTGGGCCAGCGGCTCAAGACACCTTACGCACTCCCCCGCCAGCGGTGCGCGGGCGGTGCCTGTCACCAGCACGCCCTCCATCACCGATTCCAGCCGCAGGTCCAGTTCGAGCGGAGCGCCGTGCGGCACTCCGATCACCTCGATGCCGAGGCCCTTGGGGGCCGCGACCTGGCGGGTGATCCGCTTGAGCGCACCAGGACGCCGCCCCAGCTCGCGGGTGTCGAACACCAGCGGGGCACGGTGGTCCAAGGGGGCGTTCAGGGCTCTCTGCTTTCTACGGGGCCGAACAGGACATGAGGGGCACAGCCCGGTGAAATGGGCCGGCGGGCAGCCGTGATCACTGATGCGGTACGACCGAAGAGACAGCATACGTCACGGCCGCCGCCCCTCCCAATCGGCCGCCGGCGGGGGTTCAGGGGCGGCCCTGCTCGTAGCGGCGCAGCTGCTCGGGGTCGATCATCCCGGTGTCGAAGAAACTGGTCTCGTCCAGGGTGCCCGAGCCCTGGTAGCCGGGCGCGGCAGCCGGCGCGGGCTGCTGGTAGCCGTAGCCGGGGTCCTGCGCCCGGGGCTGGTTCGCGGCGTACGGGTCCGGTGCGTAGCCGCCGCCCTGGGCGTACGGGTCCTGGCCGTAGCTCTCCGCGGCGTAGCCGCCGCTGTCCCGCGCGTAGGCGGCGGTGTCCTGGGCGGCGTACGGGGCGGGTTCGGCGGGCGGCTGCGGGTAGCCGCCGCCGCCCTCGGCGCCGGCGGCGTTCGGCGCGGTCATGCCCAGATAACCGTAGGTGTCCTGCTCGGCGTCCTGGCCGTAGTACCCGCCGGCGTCCCGCACCGTACCGGCGTTCTCCTGCTGGGCGACGTGCTCGGCCAGCTCGTCGATGGGGCGGTGCCCGGTGAGCTTCTGCCGGCCGCGGCCGACCGCCTCCAGGGTCTTGCGCAGGACCGCCTCGATGGCGGCGAACTGGGTCTCGACATAGGCGTCGGCCTGCTGCGGCAGATCGCCGCCGAGGTCCCGCTCGGGGCCCAGCAGCTTGTCGCGACCGCGCTCCACCGAGCCGATGGTCTTGCCCAGGACGACCTCGAAGTTGGCCAGCTTGCTGTCCACGTAGTCGTCGGCCTCGGCCTTGATCTCGTCGGCCTCCTGACGGGCCCGCTCCAGCAGCTGGGCGGCCTCCGCCTGGGCGCGCTGGACGATCTCGGTGCCGTCGACGAGGGAGCCGCGCTCGGCGTGCGCGGCCTGCACGATGCGCTGGGCCTCCTGCTGGGCGTCGGCGACGACGGCTTCCCTGTCCCCCAGCACCTCCTGGGCCTGGGCGAGGGAGCCGGGCAGTGCGTCGCGTACCTCGTCCAGCCGGGCGAGCAGGTCGCCGCGGTGGATCACACAGGACGCCGACATGGGCATGCCTTTGGCGCTGCGCACCGTGTCGACAATCTCATCCAGTTTCTGCGTAACGTCCACGGGTTGACTGTACGGCCAACGGCGCGCGGCGGGGGCTCAGGCCAGTTTGGCCGCCAGGGCGCGCATCACCGGGTCGGGGACGAGGTGGGAGACGTCGCCGCCCCAGGTGGCCACCTCCTTGACCAGGCTGGAGGAGAGGAAGCTGTAGATGGGGTTGGTGGGGATGAACAGGGTTTCCACGCCGGTGAGGCCGTTGTTCATCTGCGCCATCTGGAGCTCGTAGTCGAAGTCGCTGACGGCGCGCAGGCCCTTCACGATGGCGGGGATGTCGTGCTGCTTGCAGTAGTCCACCAGGAGGCCGTGGAAGGCGTCGATGCGGATGTTGCCGAAGTCGCTGGTGGTCTCGCGGATGAGCTCGATGCGTTCCTCGATGGTGAACAGGCCCTGCTTGGACTTGTTGATCATCACGGCGACGTGGACCACGTCGTAGAGCTTGGAGGCGCGGGCGATGATGTCGAGGTGGCCATGGGTGATGGGGTCGAAGGACCCCGGACAGACGGCGCGGCGCAACGGTGTCTCCTCGGCTGGCGGTGGTGGGGTTCCGGTCATGACGGGTCGCTGTCGGTGTCGGTGTCGGGTGCGGTCCGGGGCTCGGCTCCGGCGTCTTCGGTGACCTGTCCGTACCAGAGCGTGCCCTCTCCGTAACGGCGCGAGCGCAGCGCGGTGAAGCCGGCCGGCCACCGGAAGGCGCCGCCCCGGGTACCGCGCTCCACGGTGACCAGCGCGTCGCCGCCGAGCCAGCCTCCCGCGCGGAGTGTGAGCAGGATCTCGTGGAGTTCGGCGTCGGTCACCGCGTAGGGCGGGTCGAGGAAGACCAGGTCGTACGGGGCGGCGGGAGCCGGGCCCGAGGCGATGGCCTCGGCGCGGCCGGTGCGCAGTTCGGCGCCGGGCAGCGCGAGGTCGCGGATGTTGGCGCGAATGGTGCGGGCGGCGCGGGCGTCGGAGTCGGCGAGCAGCGCGTGGGCGGCGCCCCGGGAGAGCGCCTCCAGGCCGACCGCGCCGGAGCCGGCGTACAGGTCGAGCACCCGGGTCCCGTGCAGCGGGCCCCACAGGGCCGTCCACGTGGAGAAGAGTCCTTCCCGGGCCCGGTCGGAGGTGGGCCGGGTGCCGCCGCCGGGGGGTACGGCCAGCCGCCGCCCGCCGGCGGTCCCGGCGATCACGCGGGTCATCAGGGTCCTTCGCGGCGCTCGTTCGTCAGCTGTCGGCCACCACGCTATACGTGGCGGCGCGGCGGCTGCGCGGCGAGGTGGGGCGTGGGGAGGCGTACGGGGGCGGCCCGGCGTACGAACGGCGCGGGGTGGCGGCGGGGTGGGGGCGCGGCGTGGTGGCGGCGGGGTGGCGCGGCGTGGTGGCGGCGGGGTGGCGCGGCGTGGTGGCGGCGGGGTGGGGGTCAGCTTGCCGCGGCGAGGGTGTTCGCGTGGCGGCGGGCGGCGCGGCCGGCGGTGACCTCGTCGCGGTAGACCTCGCAGACCAGGCGGCGGTCGGGGGTGAGGTCGTGTTCGAGCTCGTAGAGGCACAGTTCGCTGTCGTCGGCGAGGAGAAAGGCGTGTTCGTAGACCGAGCACCAGCGGCGTCGCTCACCCGCCGCGGCGGCGCGGGGCTCCGGCAGCCGTTCGATGCCGTAGCCCCGCGCGCCGAGCAGCAGGCGCAGGATGTCCTCGCCCGGCCGGTCGGGGTTCTCCGCGCGCCCCAGCAGCCGCCGTGCGTGCCGGGAGGAGTCCTCGCCCGGGTACCCACGTGGGGCGGGCACCCGTACATCCAGCACCGCGAAGGTGTCGGTCGCCGTTGCGGCGGCGCCGGCTTCGGGGTGGTCGGTCATGGCTGGATCCTCCTGGTACGACGGCTGGTTTCTCTCCCGCGCGCACACACCGTAATGCCATGGCTGCGAGGCGGGGAGGGTTTTGCGGAAACCTGATCGGCCGCCCGCGTTACTGCGGCTTGTAGTAGATGCTGAACCTGCGGGCGCCGGAGGCTCCGGAGGCGAAGCCCATGCACAGCCGGCGCGGGCTGCTCAGCCGGATGGCCACGCCTTCGGGTTCGCGGAAGCCGAGCGAGTACGCCGCCTCGGTGCGCGAGCGCTGGGTGACGGTGCCGGTGCTCAGGTTGAGGCGGGTGAGGTAGGTGTTGCCCCGGCCGGAGGGCGGGTTGCTGCCGCTCTCGGAGGTGTAGGCGGTGCCGGTCATCTGATAGGCGTGGTCGCCGAGCACGGCGAAGCCCTGGAAGACCTCGGAGGCGGAGACGCCGGCCTGCGGGACGTCGTACCGGGCGGTGAACCGGCCGGCCTTGACGTCGGCGAGGTTCATGAGCCGGTAGCGGGCCACACCGCTGAGCCGGTAGCGCAGCAACAGCAGCTGGTTGAGGTTGTCGATGGACACCTGGTTGCTGGTGGAGCCGGCGACCGGCCGGATCTTGGCGAGCGAGGAGGAGCCGCTGTCGAGCACCGTGCCGGATGCGAACCGGAAGCGGCTGATGGCCCGGCCGTACCCGGAGGACGGGTTGGCGTCGGACTCGGTCCACAGCCAGGGGTTGGCGCCGGCGTGCTCGACGCCGATGGCCACGCCGTGGCCGAAGCCCCGGACGTACATGTGGCCGAGCTTGGCGCCGGCCATCGTGAGCTTGGTGATGCACATGTCGCCTCGGGCGGCGCGGTCCGCGCCGGAGACGGCGGCGGACTCGCCGCTGAGCCGGATGCCGCCCGACATCAGCTGGATCGCGTAGATGTGGCCGTTGACATCGTCGAAGGCGAAGGACTGCATCACGGTGCCGTTGTGCAGGGCCTCTTCGCGGATCCACCGCTCGGCGCCCACCGAGAGATTGAACGTGCCGCCCGCCGCGGCGGCGGACACCCCCTCGCCCGCGGCGGCGAAGGCCGGACGGGTGAGAGCCAGGGCCGTGGCGCCGGTGACGGCCGCGGCCCCCGCGCCGAGGACGAAACCGCGCCGGTTCAGCTGCGTCACACCATGCTTGCTACGTGCCATAAAGCGACCAACTCCCTTATGAAATAGCTGTGTTGGGTCGAACCTGAACACCGCCACCGTAGTACCCGGTGGCGGTGTCCAGGCTGTCTCAGTGCTCGGGAGTGCTATCCACCGGCCCCCGCCGCCGGCTCCCGCTCGGCCCCCACCAGGGCCGGCGAGGCGTAGCGGGACCAGGACAGGCAGCCGTCCGGCGGGCAGTGCTCGGGGCGGCGCGGGTCGTGCCCCAGCTCGCGCAGCTTGGTGCGTACGGAGTCGGGGGTACGGCCGAACCGCGCGGCGATCCGGGCGATGGTCTCGCCGGCGTGGAAACGCTGGGTCAGATCCTCCTCGTGCTGGGGAATCCAGGGTGCGCCGTGGCCGGGGAACAGCTCCCGCAGGATGTCCCGGTCGGGGATCGGCTCGGCCACGTCGGCCGCCAGCGCCAGGGCGCGCAGCCCGCGGTTGAGCGCGATGCGCAGGGTGGGCACGTCGGAGAGCGGCATGGTCAGCGAGCCGGTGGCCAGCGGCGCCCCGGGGGCCGCCTCCCGCCAGCCGGTCAGGGTCAGGGTCACGGTGATGTCGTCGTCGCTGGCCAGCTCGACGCGGAAGATCTTGTCGCCGAGCGGCAGTTCATTGATGTGGCGGAATGCCATCAGACAACCCCCAGTGGTCCAACCGCCCGCAATCCCGGATGGATTGGCGCGGACTGCATCCATTCTCCCAGCCACCACTGACAATTTCCGGGGCCGCGGGGCCTCCGGGCACCCCCTCGTCAGCCCTTGTCGAGGTACTCCTCACGGTCGGCGTCCAGCAACGCGTCGAGCGCGACGCGCAGCTCGGGAGCGGCGTCGAGCTCGGGGTCGGCGGCGACCAGCGCGGTGGCCTCGGCGCGGGCGGCGGCGATGATCTCCTCGTCCTCGATGACCGCCAGCATCCGCAGACTGGAGCGGCCACCCGACTGCGCCTGCCCCAGGACGTCGCCCTCCCGGCGCTGTTCGAGGTCGATGCGGGACAGCTCGAACCCGTCCTGGGTGCCGGCCACCGCGTCCAGCCGGGAACGGGCCGGGCTGCCCTCCGGCGCCTCGCTGACCAGCAGGCACAGCCCGCCCGCGGCGCCGCGCCCGACCCGGCCGCGCAGCTGGTGCAGCTGGGAGACACCGAACCGGTCGGCGTCCATGATCACCATCACGGTGGCGTTGGGCACGTTCACGCCGACCTCGATCACCGTGGTCGCCACCAGCACCTGGATGTCACCGCCGGAGAACCGGCGCATCACCTCGTCCTTGGCATCCGGCGTCATCCGGCCGTGCAGGCTCGCCACGCCGAGCCCGGCCAGCGGCCCCGCGCGCAGTTGCTCCGCGACGTCCAGCACCGCCAGCGGCGGACGCTGCTCGCCGTCGGCGCCGCCGCCCGCCGCGCCGCCATCCCCCGCGCCGCCGCCCGCCGCGCCGCCGCCGCTCCCGTCGCCCTCCTCGTCCTCGCGGCCGGCCTTCCCGGCCGTCCGCGCCGTCTTCGGGTCCTCGTCCCCGATCCGCGGGCACACCACATACATCTGGTGGCCGGCCGCCGCCTCCTCCCGTACCCGCTCCCAGGCCCGGGTCAGAAAGTGCGGCTTGTCACGGGCCGGCACCACATGGCTGACGATCGGGGCGCGGCCGGCCGGCAACTGGTCGAGCACCGAGGTCTCCAGATCGCCGAAGACGGTCATGGCGACGGTGCGCGGGATCGGGGTGGCGGTCATCACCAGCAGATGCGGCGGCCGGTGGCCCTTGCCGCGCAGCGCGTCGCGCTGCTCCACGCCGAACCGGTGCTGTTCGTCCACCACCACCAGGCCCAGATCGTGGAACTTCACCACGTCCTCGATCAGCGCGTGGGTTCCGATGACGATGCCGGCCTCGCCGGTGACCGCCTCCAGCAGGGCGCGGCGGCGGGCGGCGGCGCCCATCGAGCCGGTGAGAAGGGTGACCCGGGTGCCGTGCTCGGCGCCGCCGATCAGCCCACCCTCGGCGAGATCGCCCATCATCTCGGTGATGGAGCGGTGGTGCTGCTGGGCCAGCACCTCGGTGGGCGCCAGCAGCGCGGACTGGCCACCGCTGTCGGCGACGGCGAGCATGGCCCGCAGCGCCACCAGGGTCTTGCCGCTGCCGACCTCGCCCTGGAGCAGCCGGTGCATGGGGTGCTCGGTGGCCAGATCGGTGAAGATCTCCGCGCCGACGGTCTGCTGGCCCTCGGTGAGGGTGAACGGCAGCCGGGCGTCGAAGGCGGTCAGCAGCCCGTCGGCGGCGGGGCGGCGGGCGGTGGCGGGCAGTTGGGTGTCGCTGTGCCGGCGGCGGGCGAGCGCGACCTGGAGGACGAACGCCTCGTCCCACTTCAGCCGCGCGGTGGCGGCGGCGATGTCGGCCTTGGTACGGGGGCGGTGCACCTTCTCGAACGCCTCGGGCAGTTCGATCAGACCGCGGTCGCGGCGCAGCGCGGCAGGCAGCGGGTCGATCAGGCCGGCCCAGCCGGCGGCGGACAGCGAGTCGAGCACCAGGGCGACGGCCTTGGCGAGCTTCCAGGACTCCAGTTGCTTGCAGGCCGGGTAGAGGGGGAGCAGCCGGCCGGCGAACTCCCGGGCGGCGGCGCCGGCGTCCCCGCTCTCCTCGGTGTCCAGCAGTTCATAGGCGGGGTGGGCCAGCTGGAGCTTGCGGTTGAAGACGGAGACCTTGCCGGCGAACATGCCCCGGCGGCCGGGGACCAGTTCGCGTTTGTGGTGGTGGACGCCGCGCCCGAAGAAGACCAGCTGGAGCCGTCCGCTGCCGTCGGTGAGGGTGACCTCCAGCCGCTGGCCCTTGCCCCGGTTGAAGGTGTGGCTGCGGGCGTCGGCGATCTCGGCGACGACGGTCACATGCTCGTCCAGCGGCAGTTCGGCGAGCCGGGTCAGCTCGCCGCGCTCGGCGTAGCGGCGCGGGTAGTGGTGCAGCAGGTCGCCGACCGTACGCAGGTCGAGGTGGTCGGCCATCACCTTGGCGGTGGTGCCGCCGACGACCTTGGCGAGGGGTTCAGACAGCGCGGTCACGGTGCCCATTGCACACCATGGGGCCGACAGGGCGGCGGGTGGCCGCGCGGTGAGGCCCGGCGTCGCCGGGGTACGCCGCTACTCGACGCCGATCAGCAGCGGGGTGGCCTGCCGGCCCCGGTAGACGACGGTGTCCACGCCGAGGTGGCCGCGGCGTACCTGGCGTTCCAGCCGGTCCGCGAGCGGGGCGGGGGCGTGTTCGCCGAGCACCAGGGTGACGAGTTCGCCGCCGGCGGAGAGCATCCGGGCGAGGAGGTCGGCGGCGACGTCCTCGGTCCTGGCGCCGATCACCGCGACGTCGCCGTCGATCAGGCCGAGGACGTCGCCGGCCTGGCAGATGCCCACGGTGGTCCAGGACTCGCGTTCGGCGACGGTGACCTCGCCGAACCGGGTGGCCCCGGCGGCGGAGGTCATGGCGACCACGTCTTCGTCGAAGCGGCGTTCGGCGACGTGCACGGCGAGTGCGGCCAGGCCCTGCACCGGGGAGCGGGTGGGGATGACGGCGACCCGGATGCCGCGTTCGCGGGCCTGTTCGGCGGCGGCGGCCGAGGCATGCCACAGGGTGCCGTCGTTGGGCAGCAGCACGATCTCCCGGGATCCGGCGCGGTCGATGGCCGCGGCCAGCTCGCCGCTGGCCGGCGCCGTACCGGGGCGTACGGTCAGGGCGGTGGCGCCGGCCTCGGTGCACAGGGCGGCCAGGCCGTCGCCGGGCATGACGCAGACCACCGCGCGGTCGGGTGCTCCGGGGCGGGCGGGGGTGGCGGTGGTCAGCTGGGTGATCCGGATCCGGTGGGGGCGGCCGGCCTCGATGCCCGCTTCGACGGCGGGGCCCGGCCGGTCGGTGTGCACATGGACGTTCCACAGGCCCTCGCCGCCGACGATGACCAGGGAGTCGCCGAGGGCGTCCAGGGCGCGGCGCAGGGCGGGGACGGCGGCGTCCTCGGCGTTCAGCAGATAGATCACCTCGTAGCCGCCGCCGGTGCAGTGCTCGGCGGGGCCCGCGGCGTCGCCCGGCGCGCCGTGCCGGTGGCCGGCCGGGCGGCCGAGGCCGTGGTGCGGCAGGGTGTCGGGGGCCCGCCCGGACAGTGCGGCGTCCAGCGCGTCCAGCACGGTGACCAGGCCGGAACCGCCGGCGTCCACGACGTGGGCGCGGGCCAGGACGTCCAGTTGGCCGGGGGTGGCGGCGAGCGCGGCGCGGGCCCCGGCGCAGGCGGCGGCGGCGATGTGGGCGGCGTGCTGTCCGGCGGCGCGCTCGGCGGCGTCGGCGGCGGCGGACGCGACGGTGAGCATGGTGCCCTCGACCGGATGGCTGACCGCTTCGTAGGCCAGGGTGGCGGCGCGGCGCAGCGCGCGGCGCAGGTGCTCGGGGCCGGCGTCGGGGCCGGGCGCGGCGGCGAGTTCCTGGGCCATGCCGCGCAGCAGCTGGGCGAGGATGGTGCCGGAGTTGCCACGGGCGCCGATCAGCGCGCCACGGGCCATGGTGCGTACGGTGTACGCAAGGTCCCCCGCGGCGTCGGGGCCGGGGGCGCCGGCCGCGGCGTCGTCGGTCAGGGCGCGGTCGGCGGATTCCATCGTGAGATAGAGATTGGTGCCCGTGTCCGCGTCCGGGACGGGGAAGACGTTGATGGCGTCGATCTCCGCGCGGTCCCGGCCCAGGGTGTCCAGCGCGATCCGGCACCAGCGCCGTACCGCGTCGGCGTCCAGCGGTTGCGGCACGGTGGTGACCTCGGCTCTCTCCTTGGCGGGCGGCGGGGTGCAGCTTATGCGGACCAGGGCTGATTTCTCCGTTCGGGAAGCCCCGGGGTATGCTGCTGCGGTTGCTCGGTACGGGTGTTATTCCATCGCCGGGCACATCCCCCGAGGGTCCTGGCCCCGGGATCCCACATTAGTTTCTGTCACTCCGCGTATGCGGGGCTGACCTGTCTTTGGAGTGACCCGTGGCTGCCAACTGCGACGTCTGCGGCAAGGGGCCGGGCTTCGGTAACAGCATCTCCCACTCGCACCGCCGCACCCCCCGCCGTTGGAACCCCAACATTCAGCGGGTGCGTGCCGTGATCAATGGGACGCCGAAGCGCCTGAACGCCTGCACCTCGTGCATCAAGGCGGGCAAGGTCGCGCGCTGACGCGTTCGGCCGCGGTCCGCTCGTAAGCCGGTGAGCCGGTCCACCTCCGTGGTGGGCCGGCTTTTTGGCGTTTCCGCGCGGGGGGCCGCCGGGCACGCCGGGGTCAGATGCGGTAGCCGTGGTGGACGGGGCCGATGCCGGCGCCCAGCGAGAAGCCGGCGGCGATGGCGCCGGTGACGTAGTCCTTGGCGGCCCGGGCGGCGTCGGGCAGCGCGGCGCCACGGGCCAGTTCGCAGGCGAGGGCGGCGGCGAGGGTGCATCCGGTGCCGTGGGTGTGCCGGTTGGGGTGCCGGGGGGCGCGCAGCCAGTGTTCGGTGCTGCCGTCGGTGAGCAGGTCGACGGCGTCGCCGCCGGGCAGATGGCCGCCCTTGATCAGCGCCCAGCGTGGACCGTACGCCAGGACCGCCTCCGCCGCCGCCCGCAGCCCGGTCTCGGCGGTGACGCGTACGCCGGTGAGTTGGGCGACCTCGTCCAGGTTCGGGGTGACCACGGTGGCGGCGGGCAGCAGGGCGGTGCGTACGGCGTGCAGGGCGTCGGCGGCCAGCAGCCGGTCGCCGTGTTTGGAGACGCCCACCGGGTCCACCACGACGGGGACGTCGATGCCGGCCAGCAGCGCGGCGACGGTCTCCACCGTCTCCGCCGTGCCGAGCATGCCGGTCTTGACCGCCTGCACCCCGATGTCGTCGACCACCGAGTGGAACTGGGCGCGTATCGCCTCGGCGGGCAGCGGCCAGGAGCCCTGGACGCCCAGGGAGTTCTGCGCGGTGACGGCGGTGAGCACGCTCATGCCGTGGGTGCCGAGCGCCAGCATGGTCTTGAGGTCGGCCTGGATGCCGGCGCCGCCGCCGGAGTCGGAGCCGGCGACGGTCAGCACCCGGGGCGGCGCGGCGGAGCCCGGGGCGGCGCCGGGGGCGGGCTCGGGGGCGGCGTGCGGGGTGGCGTGCGGGGCGGCGTCGGGCGGGGTGCTGGTCATGGCCTTGACCCTAGTCAGCCGCCGGAGCCGAAGTGGTCCCAGCCCCCGTCGCGGTCCCAGGGGGCACCGTCCACGGTCACCTGGGGGCGTACGCTGCCGCGGGCCGGCAGCACCTGGCCGATCACCCGCCAGCGGGCGGGGAGTTTGGTCTCGGCGGGGAACGTCGCCACGATCGCGTGGTCCTCGCCGCCGGTGAGCACCCATTGCAGTGGGTCGATGCCCACCGCGTGCCCGATGTCGGACATCTGGGCGGGTACGTCGAGCGACTCGACGCGGATGTCGATCCGTACCCCGCTGCTGTGCGCGATGTGCCCGAGGTCGGCGATCAGGCCGTCGCTGACGTCGGTCATGGCGGTGGCGCCGAGCGCCGCGGCGGCGGGCCCGGCGTGGTACGGAGGTTCGGGGCGGCGGTGGGCCTCGACGAACGCGCGCGGGGAGCGGAAGCCCCGGGAGAGCACCGTGAACCCGGCGGCGGACCAGCCCAGCCAGCCGGTGACGGCCAGCAGGTCGCCGGGCCGCGCTCCGGCGCGGGTGACCGGTTCGCGGTCGCGCAGATCGCCCAGGGCGGTGATGGACACGGTGATGGTGTCGCCGCGCACCACGTCGCCGCCCGCCACTCCGGCGCCGGCTACCTGGCATTCGTCGCGGATGCCGTCCATCAGTTCGGTGGGCCAGGTGACGGGCAGTTCGGCCGGGACCACCAGGCCCAGCAGGACGGCGGTGGGCACGGCGCCCATCGCGGCGATGTCGGCGAGATTCTGGGCGGCGGCCTTCCGCCCGACGTCGTAGGCGGTGGACCAGTCACGGCGGAAGTGCCGTCCCTCCAGCAGGATGTCGGTGCTGGCGACCACCCGCCGGTCCGGGGTGGCGATCACCGCGGCGTCGTCGCCGGGGCCGAGACGTACGGCGGGGGTGTCGCCGATCCGGGAGGTCAGCTCCCGGATCAGCCCGAACTCCCCCAGCTCCCCCACACTGCCCTTCACTCGGCTCTCCTCAGCTCTCTTCAGCTCTCATCGGTGCCGCCGCGGTCGGTCCGCGGCGATCCGCGCCGGACGACATCTCCCGGTGCAGGTCATGACGCGCTACGGTAGCGCCCCCGCTCCTCGTAGCCGCTGTGGAGGACCTGTGGTACAGGCGTACATCCTGATCCAGACCGAGGTGGGCAAGGCGTCCGCCGTGGCCGATGTCATCTCCGAGGTACCGGGGGTGATCCAGGCCGAGGATGTCACGGGCCCCTATGACGTCATCGTCCGCGCCGAGGCACCCTCCGTGGACGACCTGGGCCGGCTGGTGGTGGCTCAGGTGCAGCGGGTACCGGGGATCACCCGCACCTTGACCTGCCCGGTGGTGCATCTGTAGGGCACCCTATGCTGACGGCGTGAGCCTCACCGTACGCAGTACCGGCACCGTGCCGGCCGCCCTGGCCGTGCTGGTGGCGCTGGCCGGATGTTCCGCGGCGGGCGGTGGCGGCGCGGGCGGCGGTGGCGGCGCGGGCGGCGGTGGCGGCGCGGTGGTGGCGCCGACCCCGGACGCCGCGGCGGCGCGGGTGTGCGACGCGGTGGCCGCGGCGCTGCCGGAGCGGGTGGAGGGGCAGCGGCGTACGGACGACGCCGCCGCCGGCGCTGGCCATGTCGCGGTGTGGGGGGACCCGGGGATCGTGCTGCGCTGCGGGGTGCCGCTGCCGCTGCTGCTCACGCCGGGCGAGGAGGGTTATGACCCGCTGGCGGACGCGGTGGATGTCAACGGGGTGTCCTGGCTGCTGGAGGACGCTCCGGGGGGCGGAAAGCTGTTCACCACCACGCACCGCACGGTGTTCGTGGAGGTGACCGTGCCGGCGGCGTACGCGCCCGAGGTGAACCCGCTGGTGGATCTCGCCGCGGCGATCGCCGACCACGTGCCGCTGGACGAGTTGTACGCCGACCAGCCGCCCGGCTCCTGAGCCGCGACGCGACGGGGGCCGGGACCGGGGAGCCGTACCGCATCGTACGACCGCCCCCGGCCCCGCGCACGCCGTGTCCTAGCGCAGCCCCGTGGAGCGGCGCAGCGCCGCCTGGATGAGCCGGTCGATCAGCTCCGGGTAGTCCACGCCGCTGGCCTGCCACATCCTGGGGTACATCGAGATCGGGGTGAACCCGGGCAGGGTGTTGATCTCGTTGATGACGAACTCGCCGTCGTCGCACAGGAAGAAGTCCGCGCGCACCAGGCCCTCGCAGGAGACGGCCTCGTAGGCGAGCACCGCCAGCTCCCGTACGCGCGCGGTCTGCTCCGGCGTCAGCGGCGCGGGCACGATGCCTTCCGCCGCGTCCAAATACTTGGCCTCGAAGCTGTAGAAGTCGTGCTGGGAGACGGGCGGGATCTCGGCGGGTACGGAGGCGCGCGGGCCGTCCTCGAACTCCAGCACGCCGCACTCGATCTCCCGGCCGCTCAGCAGCGACTCCACGATGATCTTGGGGTCGTGGGCCTGGGCCTCGGCGATGGCCTCGTCCAGGCCGGCCAGGTCGTCGACCTTGCTGATGCCCATGGAGGAGCCGGCCCGAGCGGGCTTCACGAAGACCGGCCAGCCGTGATCGGCGGCGAAGTCCACGATCCTCTTGCGGGCGGCGGCCGGGTCGGCCTGCCACTCGCGCGGGCGGACGACGGTGTAGGGGCCGACCGGCAGGCCGAAGGAGGTGAAGATCCGCTTCATGTACTCCTTGTCCATGCCGACGGCGGAGGCGAGCACGCCGGCGCCCACATAGGGCACGCCGGACAGCTCCAGCAGGCCCTGGAGCGTGCCGTCCTCGCCGTACGGGCCGTGCAGCACGGGGAAGACGACGTCGACGTCGCCGAGGTCCTTGGGCACCGAACCCGGTTCGCAGTAGACGACCTCGCGGTCGGCCGGGTCGACCGGCAGCAGCACCGAGCCGCCGCCGGGTTCGGCGATGCCCGCCACGGTCGGGAGTTCACGGCCGCTGATGGCCATCCGGTCGGGGTCGTCGGCGGTCAGCGCCCAGCGGCCGTCGGTGGTGATACCGATGGGCAGCACGTCGTAGCGGTCACGGTCGATCGAACGGAGCACGGCGCCCGCGGTGAGGACCGAGATGGTGTGCTCGGAGCTGCGTCCGCCGAAGACGACGGCGACGCGGGGCTTGGGGCTCTGGGGTGTGGAGTCGCTGCTCATAACCCCATGAGGCTACTCGCACACCTGCCCGCCGGTCAGCGAAGCTCGGCCTTGGCGCTGCGCGCCATCAGCTCCTTGAGCGCGACGGCGGGCGGCAGCCCGTCGTGGACAATGCCCACGACCGTTTCGGTCAGCGGCATGTCGACGTCGTGACGGCGCGCCAGATCGAGGACGGAGCGGCAGGATTTCACGCCTTCGGCGGTCTGTTTGGTGACGGCGATGGTCTCTTCGAGGGTCATCCCCCGCCCGAGGTTGGTGCCGAAGGTGTTGTTGCGGGACAGCGGGGAGGAACAGGTGGCGACGAGGTCACCCATTCCGGCGAGTCCGGCGAAGGTGTGCGCGTCGGCGCCCATCGCCAGGCCCAGCCGGGTGGTCTCGGCCAGCCCGCGGGTGATGAGGGACCCCTTGGCGTTGTCGCCCAGGCCCATGCCGCCGGCGATGCCCACGGCGAGGGCGATGACGTTCTTGACGGCGCCGCCGAGCTCGCAGCCGACCACGTCGGTGTTGGTGTACGGGCGGAAGTACCCGGTGTGGCAGGCGGCCTGGAGGCGGCGGGCGACGTCCTCGTCGCGGCAGGCGACGACGGAGGCGGCGGGCTGCCGTTCGGCGATCTCGCGGGCGAGGTTGGGTCCGGACAGTACGGCGATCCGTTCCGGGCCGGCGCCGGTCACCTCCGCGATGACCTCGCTCATCCGCTTGCTGGTGCCCAGTTCCACGCCCTTCATCAAGGAGACCAGCACGGTGTCGGGGGGCAGCAGCGGGGTCCAGGCGGCGAGGTTGCCGCGCAGCGTCTGGGAGGGTACGGCGAGCACGGTGAACTCGGCGCCCGCCGCCGCCTGCGCGGCGTCGGCGGTGGCGTGCACGCCGCCGGGCAGCCGGATGCCGGGCAGATAGTCCGGGTTGGTGCGGGTGGTGTTGATGGTCTCGGCGAGGGCGGCGCGCCGGCCCCACAGTTCGACCTGGGCGCCGGCGTCGGCCAGCACCATGGCGAAGGCGGTTCCCCAGGAACCGTTGCCGAAGACGGCGACGCGGGTCACTCGCTGATCTCCTTGATCTCCTGCTCGGGGGCGGCACCGGCGGCACCGGCGGTGCCCGGCCGTGCGGCGGCGGGGGGCTCCGTACGGTCCCGGTCGTGCACATAGCGGCTGGCCGGCGGGGTCTGCTGCCGGATCCCGGCGAGTTGTCCGGTGATGGCGTCCATGATCCGCTCGGTGGCGGCGCGCAGCACCTCGGTGGAGGGTTCGAGGTCGTACAGGTCACTCAGGTCCACCGGCGGCCCGGCGACCACGGTGAGGGTCTTGCGCGGGAAGAGCCGGAACTTGTGGTCCTTGGCGTACGGCGGCATCGCCTCGTTGGCGCCCCACTGGGCCACCGGGATCACCGGGGCGCGGGTGAGCAGGGCGACCCGGGCGGCGCCGGTCTTGCCGGCCATGGGCCACAGGTCGGGGTCGCGGGTGAGGGTGCCTTCGGGGTAGAAGGCGACGCATTCCCCGCTGTTGACGGCGTCCACGGCGGCGCGGAAGGCGCCGGCGGCGTCGGAGGTCTCCCGGTAGACGGGGATCTGGCCGGTGCCGCGCATCATGAAGCCGACGAAGCCCCCCTTGAACAGCCCGACCTTGGCCAGGAAGCGCGGCACCCGTCCGGTGTTGTACTGGAAGTGCGCGTAGGAGAGCGGGTCGAGATAGGAGTTGTGATTCACGGCGGTGATGAATCCGCCGTGGTCCGGAATGTTTTCCTGCCCCCGCCAGTCCCGCGTGAACAGGATCAGCATCGGGGGCTTGACCAGAAGCGCGGCGCATCGGTAGTAGAGGCCGATTCTGCGGCGGGACACTCGGACACCATCTCCTCTTGCACTGCTCCGGCACGGCCTTGCGGGAGCGCCGGACAAGTGTCGCTCCAGGTGGTTTGACTGTCCAGCGGGGCACAGTGACCCCGTGGGCATCCTGTGACCTTACGTCCCGGTGCCCGTGGCGGGCAGGCAGACTGGGCGGACGGGTGCGAGCCGGGAGGGGAACGCGATGCCACAGCAGGCCGGATGGTCGCTGATCGTGCCGTTGAAGCCGCTGGGGCTGGCCAAGAGCCGGCTGACGGCGGTGGCCGCCGGCCAGCGGCGGTCCGCTTTGGTACTGGCTTTCGCCGAGGACACGGTGGCGGCGGCGCTGGCGTGTGCGGTGGTACGGGATGTGGCGGTTGTCACGGATGATCCGCTGGCGGCGCGGCGGCTGGCGCGGCTGGGGGCGCTGGTGGTGCCGGACGCGCCGCGCGCGGGTCTCAACGCGGCGCTGGCGCACGGTGAGCGGGTGGTGCGGGAGCGGCGCACCCCGGCGGCGGTGGCGGTGCTGGGGGCGGATCTGCCGGCGCTGCGCCCGGCGGAGCTGGCGCGGGTGCTGGCGGCGGCAGCGGGTCATCCACGGGCGTTCGTGGCGGACGCGGCGGGGGTGGGCACCACGGTGCTGACGGCGCGGCCGGGGGTGGCGCTGGAGCCGGCGTTCGAGGGGGCGTCGCGGGCGCGGCACCGTGACGCGGGGGCGGTGGAACTCACCCTGTCCGGGGTGGACAGCGTGCGTCAGGACGTGGACACCGGGGCGGATCTGCGGCGGGCGCTGGCGCTGGGGGTGGGTCCGCGCACCGCGGCGGGGGTCCGCGGGGTCACAGTGTCTGGAGTGTCACCAGGGTGATGGGGGCGGCGGGGGTGCCGTCCGCCGTCTCGATCCGTACCCGCTGGCCGGGGCGGAGCAGCAGCAGCCCGCCGGCGTCGAAGGCGTCGGTGCCGAAGTCGAGGGCGGTGCCGTCGTCCAGCAGCACGCTGCCGCTGCGGGTGCCGGGGTCGTAGGTGTACGCGGTGGCCTGCATGCGGGCATCGTAGTGCGGGGCGGCACGGGGCGGGGGCGGGGCCGGGGGCATACGCGCGCGGGCCGGGCTCCCCGATGGGGGAGACCGGCCCGCGGGACGGAGCTTTCGTGCCTTGGCTCACCCGCGGCGCGCGGTGGCCTTCTTGGCGGTGGTCTTGCGGGCGGAGGCCCGCTTGGCCGGTGCCTTCTTGGCGGTGGTCTTCTTGGCCGGGGCCTTCTTCGCCGTGGTCTTCTTGGCGGTGGCCTTCTTGGTGGTGGCCTTCCTCGCGGTGGTCTTCTTGGCGGTGGTCTTCTTCGCCGTGGTCTTCTTGGCGGTGGCCTTCTTCGCAGCGGCCTTCTTGGTGGTGGTGCCACCCGAGAGGCTGCCCTTGGGGGCCTTCTTCACGGCGACGTCGTTCTTGGGGAGCTTCTTGGTGCCGGCGACCAGGTCCTTGAAGCCCTGGCCGGCCCGGAAGCGGGGGACGGAGGTCTTCTTGACCCGGACCCGCTCCCCGGTCTGGGGATTGCGCGCGTACCGGGCGGGGCGGTTGACCTTCTCGAACGACCCGAAACCGGTGACCGAAACCCGCTCACCGGCCACCACTGCGCGGATGATGGCATCGAGAACGATGTCCACCGCGTCAGCGGCCTGCTGGCGACCGCCGAGCTTGTCTGCAATCGCTTCTACGAGCTGCGCCTTGTTCACGTCTTCCCCTTCGCAGGCATGGCTGGAACGAATGTGTTCAAGCTTTTTCGCACGTTAGGCAGATATATTCCGCAAATCAAACGTGAAACGGGCGAATCACCCTTGTGTCGCAACGAACTCGACCGTCACGCGGTTCCATCACGGCGGTGGCCGGGTGGATCGGGCGGCATCCGCCCCGCGTCGACGTCCGCGATCAGCCGCTCCAGACGGCGGGCGGCGCCCGGCAGGTCCTGCTTGGCCGCCGCCGTGATCACCAGCAGCTTCCGGGTGAGGGCCTGCCGTACGGGCTCGGGCACTTGTGCGGCTCGCACCGCACGGTGCGCCTCTTTCAGCCGAGCGGCGACGAGGTCGTACAGCTCAGGTTGACCGTCGCGTTCCATAAGCCGATTGTGCCACCTTGCATCCGCTCTCGCCCGGTAAGCCCCCAAAGGGCGCCGCGCGCCGGGCCGTTCGGCGCCGAGAACGCCACCGCCCCCGTCCGGCGGGCCGGTCGGGGGCGGGGCGGCGCGGATCTCGGTGAACCACGCCCGGCGGTACGGGAGTCAGTGCGTGAGCGTGCGCGGCTTGTACGCGGGCCGGCGCGCCTCGAAGGCGGCGATCTCGTCCTCGTTCTTGAGCGTGATGCTGATGTCGTCGAGCCCTTCGAGCAGCCGCCAGCGGGCGTTCTCGTCCAGCTCGAACGGGGCCTCGATGCCCTCGGCGGTGACCGTGCGGGTGACCAGGTCCACGGTGACGGCGGCGGTCGGGTCGGACTCGGTGAGCCGCCACAGCTCCTCGACGGTGTCCTGCGGGAGGACCACGGTCAGCAGACCGTTCTTGAGCGAGTTGCCCCGGAAGATGTCCGCGAACCGCGCGGAGATCACCGTCTTGAAGCCGTAGTTCTGGAGTGCCCAGACGGCGTGTTCGCGGGAGGAGCCGGTGCCGAAGTCCGGGCCCGCCACCAGGACGGTGGCGCCGGAGCGTTCCGGCCGGTTGAGGATGAACTCCGGGTCCTTGCGCCATGCCTCGAACAGGCCGTCCTCGAAGCCGTCCCGGGTGACCTTCTTCAGCCAGTGGGCGGGGATGATCTGGTCGGTGTCGACATTGGAGCGGCGCAGCGGGACGGCCCGGCCGGTGTGGGTGGTGAATGCTTCCATGGCTCAGACCTCCACGGGGACGGGGACGCCGGCCAGGTCGGCCGGGGACGCGAGGGTGCCGGTGACCGCGGTGGCGGCGGCCACCTGCGGGGAGACCAGATGGGTACGGCCACCCTTGCCCTGCCGGCCCTCGAAGTTGCGGTTGGAGGTGGAGGCGGAGCGCTCGCCGGGGGCCAGCTGATCCGGGTTCATGCCCAGGCACATGGAGCAGCCGGCGTGCCGCCATTCGGCGCCGGCCGCAGTGAACACCTTGTCCAGACCTTCCTGCACGGCTTGCAGCGCCACCCGGACGGAACCGGGCACCACCAGCATCCGTACCCCGTCGGCGATCTTGCGGCCCTTGAGGACGGCGGCGGCGGAGCGCAGGTCCTCGATGCGGCCGTTGGTACACGAGCCGACGAAGACGGTGTCCACGGAGATCTCGCGCAGCGGCACCCCGGCGGTCAGGCCCATGTACTCCAGTGCCTTCTGGGCGGCCAGCCGCTCACTGGGGTCGGTGTACTGCTCCGGGTCGGGCACGGCGGCCGACAGCGGGGCACCCTGCCCGGGGTTGGTGCCCCAGGTGACGAACGGCGCCAGCTCGGCGGCGTCGATGACGACTTCGTGGTCGAAGACGGCGTCCTCATCGGTGCGCAGCGTCTTCCAGTAGGCGACGGCCTCGTCCCACTCGGCGCCGCCGGGGGCGTGGTCGCGACCGCGCAGATAGGAGAAGGTGGTCTCGTCGGGGGCGATCATGCCGGCCCGGGCGCCCGCCTCGATGGACATGTTGCAGATCGTCATCCGGGCCTCCATCGAGAGCTTCTCGATGGCCTCGCCACGGTATTCGATGACATAGCCCTGGCCGCCGCCGGTGCCGATCCGGGCGATGACGGCCAGGATCAGGTCCTTGGCGGTGACGCTCTCGGGCAGCTCGCCCTCGACCGTGATCGCCATGGTGCGGAACGGCGCCATCGGCAGGGTCTGGGTGGCCAGCACATGCTCGACCTGGCTGGTGCCGATGCCGAACGCCAGCGCGCCGAACGCCCCGTGGGTGGAGGTGTGGCTGTCGCCGCAGACCACGGTGGTGCCCGGCTGGGTGAGCCCCAGCTGCGGGCCGACCACGTGCACCACGCCCTGCTCGTCGTCGCCCAGCGAGTGCAGCCGGACCCCGAACTCGGCGCAGTTCTTGCGCAGGGTCTCCAGCTGGGTGCGGGAGACCGGGTCGGCGATCGGCTTGTCGATGTCGAGGGTGGGGGTGTTGTGGTCCTCGGTGGCGATGGTGAGGTCGGTGCGGCGCACCGTACGGCCGCTCTTGCGCAGCCCGTCGAACGCCTGCGGGCTGGTCACCTCGTGCAGCAGGTGGAGATCGATGTAGAGCAGGTCGGGCTCGCCCTCCGCACGCCGGACGACGTGGTCGTCCCAGACTTTCTCCGCCAGTGTCCGTCCCATCGCATTCCCTCCGCTCGCCGTGGCCGCCGTCCGCTCCCCGCGCACCGGACGGTGGCCGGGCCCACCACGTTGCGGACCCTGGCAGTCCAGGGTGGCCCCTTCCGGGGAAAAAGGAACTTGCGTTTCACACTGTGAGACGCGAATATCGTTGCATGGACAATTCACGTGGCGACTCCAGCGGAGTGGGTGTACTGGACAAGGCGGCCCTGGTGCTGGGTGCGCTGGAGTCCGGTCCGGCCACGCTGGCCGGTCTGGTGTCGGCCACGGGACTGGCCAGGCCCACCGCGCACCGTATGGCGGTGGCCCTGGAGCACCACCGGCTGCTGGCCCGCGACATGCAGGGCCGCTTCGTGCTGGGCCCGCGGCTGGCGGAGCTTGCGGCGGCGGCCGGCGAGGACCGGCTGCTGGCGGCGGCCGGGCCGGTGCTGACGCATCTGCGGGACCTCACCGGGGAGAGCGCCCAGCTGTACCGCCGGCAGGGCGACATGCGTATCTGCGTGGCCGCCGCGGAGCGGCTGTCCGGGCTGCGGGACACCGTGCCGGTGGGCTCCACGCTGCCGATGAAGGCCGGCTCGGCGGCCCAGATCCTGCTGGCCTGGGAGGAGCCCGAGCGACTGCACCACGGTCTCCAGGGCGCCCGGTTCACCGCGACCGCGCTGTCCGGGGTACGCCGCCGGGGCTGGGCCCAGTCGATCGGCGAGCGCGAGCCGGGGGTGGCCTCGGTGTCCGCCCCGGTACGCGGCCCCTCCAACCGGGTCGTGGCGGCGGTGTCCGTCTCCGGTCCGATCGAGCGGCTGACCCGGCACCCGGGCCGGATGCACGCCCAGGCCCTGATCGACGCCGCGGGCCGGCTCACCGAGGCACTGCGGCGCGGCGGCGGCCACTGACCGCCCCACCGCTCCCCCTCGCCTACAGCGCCAGTCGCTCCGCCGCCCGCTCGCCGCGCCGGCCCGCCGGTATCACCCCGCCGATCGCGCCCAGGCCGAACGGCGGCATGTTCATGTAGATCGCCTCATGGGCGCCGGCCGGGATCACATAGGTCTCGTGCCAGAAGCCCACCCGGCCCCGGCCCTGCCGTATGCGGCGGTTGAACGCCGCCCAGGCCGGCCGGTGTGCGCCCTCCTGCGCCGAGGCGTAGGCCAGCAGCCGCTCGTGCGAGCTCCAGTACTGCACCACGCAGACCTGCCGGGGCCCGCCCAGCAGCAGCCGGTGGCCCAGCAGCCCGCTGTCCGGATCCCGGGACAGCTCCTTCAGCATCCTGGGCATCGCCATCAGCACCGGCCACCAGTGGCGCACCCGCCAGAAGCTGTTGATCCGCATACCGATCAGAAACAGCGTGATCTCCCCCGTGGAGGCCGCCGTCATCCGGCCGTCGATGATCTTGCCGCTCATGCCGCACCCGCCCTCTCGTACACCTGCTCACCCATTGGATAGTTGCGCTATCCATGATTGGATAGTCTCACTCTCCAACGCATTCGCGCAAGGGGATCCGGAAAAGAAAATGAGCGGGAGGCCGCATGCGGCTGGCGGAGCTGAGCGAGCGCAGTGGGGTGACCACCGCGACGATCAAGTACTACCTGCGGGAAGGGCTGCTGCCACCGGGCGAGCGGGTTACCGCCACCCAGTCCGCGTACGGCGAGGAGCATCTGCGCCGGCTGCGGCTGGTGCGGGCGCTGGTGCAGGTCGGCCGCATCCCGGTGGCCACCGCCCGGGAGGTGCTCACCGCCATCGAGGACGACCGCACCGACCAGCTCACCCGGATCGGCACCGCCATCGCGGCCCTCCCGCACCCCGCGCCGCCGCGCGAGAACGACGCCACGGTCGCCGCCGCCCGCACCCTCGCCGAGGAGTTGCAACGGCGGCTCGGCTGGCGGCTCGTGCCGGACAACCCGGCCCACCAGGCGCTGATCTCCGCCCTCACCGCGCTGCTGCGGCTCGGCTATCCCTGCACCGTCGAGCAACTGCTGCCGTACGGCGAGGCCGCCGGCCGGCTCGCCGGGCACGAGGTGGCGCTGATCGGTGAGTTCGCCTCACCCACCACCCAGTTGGAGGCGGCCGTCGCGCTCACCGTGCTCTACGAACCGGTGCTGCTGAGCCTGCGGCGCCTCGCCCAGGCCGAGACCGCCGCCCAGCAGCTCGGCCCGCACCCCTGAACAGCGAAAAGCCCTCCTTCTCACCAGTGGTGAGAAGGAGGGCTTACGTTCGCGTACCCCCGACCGGATTCGAACCGGCGCTACCGCCTTGAGAGGGCGGCGTGCTAGGCCGCTACACAACGGGGGCCCACACAAGATCCCTAAGGATCCGTACCCCCGACCGGATTCGAACCGGCGCTACTGCCGTGAGAGGGCAGCGTGCTAGGCCGCTACACAACGGGGGCTTTGATCTGCGAGCAGATCGCGCTGGGCTACCAGGACTCGAACCTAGACTAACTGAACCAGAATCAGTCGTGCTGCCAATTACACCATAGCCCACCAAATCGCAACTCCCAGTGGGAGTTTTGCTTGGCGTCCGCCGGTCTGTCCCGGCGACAGGAAGAACATTACCCGATCGGGGACGGTGCTCCAAAACGAGTTGTCCCACCCGCCAGTTCCCTCAGCAGCAGATACGCCCGCTGGATGAATGCCCCGTTCAGGGCGGGTGACCGGTTGGCCACCGCGGCCAGCACCACCCCGCGCTCCGGGCTGAAGCCGGCGAAGGCCGTACACCCCCGGGTGCCCCCCGAGTGGAAGTACAGCCGGTGCCCGGGCCGGGCCCTGACATTCCAGATCAGCGCGATCCGGTCACCGCCCGGCCGCACCGCCAGCCGGGGCCGGGTCACCTCCGACAGCGCCGTACGCAGCGTCGCCGGCACCGCGCCGTCCAGTCGGCCGGGATCGGCCAGCGCCTCCAGATAACGCAGCAGATCACCGGCCCCGGCGCGCAGCACGCCGGCCGCCGGGAGACCGGGGATCCGCCAGACCGGCCGGGCCCGGCCGTGCCAGTAGCCGGTGACGTCCCGCGCCACCTCCGTCTCCTCCGCCTCCTCGGCCGGCTCCCCCGCATCCGCCGCCGCCGTTCCGCCGGTACGGTGCAGTCCCAGTGGCGCCAGCACCCGCGCGCCCAGCAGCCGTTCGTAGCCCCCGTACGGCTCACCCGCCGCCCGGGCCAGCAGCATGCCGAGCAGCCCCACGCCGTAGTTCGAGTAGCGCATCCGGGTGCCGGGGGCGGCGAACGGCCGGGTGTGGCCGAGGGCGGCCAGCAGATCGCCCGGGCCGTACCCGTCGTACGGGTTGGAGAACCAGCGCGGCAGCGCGCGCCGCAGCAGCCCCGGCGGCAGCCTGGGCAGTCCCGACGTGTGGGTGGCCAGTTGCAACAGGGTGATCGGCGCGCCGCCGATCCGCCGGTACGGGGCGGCGCCCGGCGGCAGAAAGCGGTCGATCGGGTCGTCGTAGCGAACCTCACCCCGGGCCGCCAGCTCCGCCAGCAGCAGCGCCGTGTAGGTCTTGGTCAGCGAGCCGATCTCGAAGCGGGTGTCCGGGCCGGCCGGGGTGCCGGCGGCGCCGTGCGCGGTGTTCCCGCTGACCGCCACCAGCCGCTCCCCCGCGCGGCGCACCGCCACCGCCACCGCGCTGGCGCCCGGCGCGGCGGCGGTCAGCGGCGTGAGCAGCGGTTCGGCCGCCGTCTCCAGTGTGCTCATCCGAGGGTTCGGGAGACCGCGATGCTCCCGGCGACGGCGGCGACCACGGCGGTGTGCTGGTGATCGGCGAACCGCCGTGCCGGGTCCTCGCCGACCGGATCGCCGTCCCGGGGCACCAGCCCGTCCGGGTGCTGGATCGCCGCCAGCGCCGCCCAGTCGGCCGGGTCGCACACCGGGTCCGGCAGACAGGAGCCGACGATCATCAGCTCGGCGACCAGGTCCCACTGGGCCACCTCGCGCCAGATGTCCGTCCAGACCGGCAGCCAGGTGGTGAGGTAGCTCGCGATGTCCTCCGGCAGCCCTTCGGGACGGGCTCCCCAGTCGGTGAGGTGGAAGACGGTGTGGGTCATGGAGTACGCGGTCATCCAGTCGATGGCCCACGGCTCGGGGGTGGCGCCCAGCCAACTGGCGCGGGCCAGGCGGTCCCAGTCGAAGTCGAAGTCCAGGCCGGCCAGCCGGGCGGCGTTGGCGACCGCCAGCTTGCGGTTGGGCATCATCTCGGCCGCCCGCACCGAGCGCAGCCGGGCGTGGTGGGCCAGCAGGTCGTCCAGGCCCCGGTGGCGGTAGCCGGCCCGGGCGAAGTGCGCGTACACCTCCAGCGGGTCGGTCAGCAGCGTGTGCCGCAGCTGCCGCTCGTAGAGCATGTCGCCGGCGCGCAGTTGTTCCCAGCCGAAGTCCAGCAGGGTGCGGGCCGCCTGTACGCCCTCGCTGCCGGTGGCGGACTCGCGCAGCACCAGGGAGCCGGCCAGGGCGGCCTCGCCGAGCGGCTTGTAGGCGCCGTTGGGGTCACCGAGGTCCACGGTGGTGCCCTCGGGGAGGGCGCCGTGCTCGCGGTGCCGTACCAGCCAGCGGAAGGCCCCGGTCGCGACCTGGTGGGCGATGGAGGTGACAGCGGTGGTCATGCGGGCCTCCCCAGCAGCAGCCGGGCCACCGCCAGATCGAGGGCGAGCCGGGGCTCGCCCGCGGAGTGCAGGGCGATGTGCTCGGTGAAGACGGCGGGGTCCAGGGGCAGCTGCGCCCCGTCGCGGTGGGCGACGGCGAGCCAGCGTGCCAGCCGGGCGGCGGTGGGGTAGTCGCGGCGCAGCATGGCGCGGGTGGCGGCGCGGGCCAGCGGTACGGGGTGGCGGCGGGCGGCGTCCGGTACGGGGCCGTCCACGCCGGGCAGGCTGAGTGGGGAGAGCCGGGCCAAGGTGGCGGCCCAGGACTGCCAGGGGGCGGTGTCGGTCAGGACGGTGCCGGTGGCGGGGGGTGTGGGGCGCGGGCCGCCGTCGCCGAGCCGGACGGCCAGCGTGGTGGTGGCCCAGTCGCGCCAGGCGATGGCCCAGTTCTCGACCGGCCCGTCGGGCGGGGGCTGGTCGATCACCGGGGCGGGGAAGACGGACGCGGCCTGGCTGATGACCGCGAGGTCCCCGGGGTCCGGGGTGCCGCCGGTGACGGCGTACGGGGCGAGGGCGTCGGCGCTCAGCACGCGTACGGCGGCCAGGGCGGCCTTGGGGTCGGCGGCGCGCTCGGCGTACCGGGCGAGCGGGGCTGTGTCCCCGATGCCCCGCAGGGCGTCGAGGACACAGCGCGCCGCGTCGGCGGTCGCTTCTGCGTACGCCGTACGGACGGTGCTCGCGGTGGGTTCCGTCGTCACGGGCACCCCACCGGTCGGCGCGGTCCGGCGAGCGGGCGGAAGGAGCCGTCTGCCGGCGCCGGCGTCACTTGTCCTTGGGCTCCGACGGCGCCTTCGGCGACAGCAGGAGTGCCAGGAGCAGCAGCCCGAGCGCTTCCGGTGCGAAGACCGGGGCGTCGCTGCGGGGTGCTTCGGTCTCGGTCATGAGGGCGTGGGCCGCCTCGGCCTCGATGGGCTGGGCGATGAGCGGGAGAGTCTTCTGCGCGAGCATGCATTGCCTCCTCATATCGGGTGCTGTGCCAGGTCAGTGATACTGACGTGGCAAAACGCTATGCCATCACCCGATATGTCGCATTTTGAAGCCGGGCGCCACGCACCCGGAGGGCCCCGCCGCGGCGAGGCCCTCCGTGCCCGTACCGTCCCTGTCCCCGGCCGCGTCCGCGCCGCAGGGGCCGCCCGTGCCTCAGCCGGCCAGCTTCGCCAGCGCCGCCTCGATCCGGGCCAGCGTCCGGTCACGGCCCAGCACCACCAGCGACTCGAAGAGCGGCAGCCCGACCGTGCGCCCGGTGACCGCCACCCGCACCGGCGCCTGCGCCTTGCCGAGCTTCAGCCCGTGCGCCTCACCGGCGGCCTGCACGGCCTCCTTGAGGGACTCGGCGGAGCTCCAGTCGGCCCCCGCCAGCCGCTCACCGGCGGCGGCCAGCACCAGCTCCGCGCCCGGCTTCATCGCCTTCTGCCAGGACTTCTCGTCCTCGACCGGCGCGTCCAGGAAGAGGAAGTCGACATTGGCCGTGATGTCGGAGAGCACCGTCAGCCGGGTCTGCGCCAGCGGCGCCAACTCCTCGAACGCCGCCCGGTCGTACGCCTCCGGCTTCCACGGCGCGTACGGCGCGGCCAGCCACGGCGCGCACGCCGCCACGAACGCGTCCAGCGGCAGCTCCCGCACGTGCACCGCGTTGATCGCCTCGGCCTTCTTCAGATCGAAGCGCGCCGGGTTGGCGTTGACATCGCCGATCTCGAAGGCGGCCACCATCTCCTCGACCGAGAAGATGTCCCGGTCCTCGGCGATCGACCAGCCCAGCAGGGACAGGTAGTTGAGCAGCCCCGAGGGCAGGAAGCCGCGCTCGCGGTACAGATTGAGCGAGGACTCCGGGTCACGCTTGGAGAGCTTCTTGTTCCCCTCCCCCATCACATAGGGCAGATGACCGAACTCGGGGATCCGGCCGGACCCGACGCCGATCTCGGCCAGGGCCCCGTACAGCGCGATCTGCCGCGGCGTCGAGGACAGCAGGTCCTCGCCGCGCAGCACATGGGTGATCTCCATGAGCGCGTCGTCGACCGGGTTGACCAGGGTGTACAACGGGGCACCGTTGGCGCGCACGATGCCGTAGTCGGAGACGTGCTCCGGGGCGAACGTCAGCTCGCCGCGCACCAGGTCGGTGAAGGTGATCTGCTCGTCCGGCATCCGGAAGCGGATGATCGGGGTACGGCCCTCCGACTCGTACGCCGCGATCTGCTCGGCGCTCAGCTCGCGGCAGTGCCCGTCGTACCCGGAGTGCTTCCCGGCCGCCCGCGCCGCCTCGCGGCGCTCGTCCAGCTCGGCGGTGGTGCAGTAGCAGGGGTACGCCCGGCCCGCCGCGCGCAGCCGCCGCGCGACGTCGGCGTAGAGGTCCATCCGCTGCGACTGCCGGTACGGGGCGTGCGGGCCGCCCACTTCGGGGCCCTCGTCCCAGTCCAGGCCGAGCCAGCGCATCGAGTCGAGGAGCGCCGCGTAGGACTCCTCCGAGTCGCGGGCCGCGTCGGTGTCCTCGATGCGGAAGACCATGGTGCCGCCGTGGTGGCGGGCGAAGGCCCAGTTGAACAGGGCGGTGCGCACCAGGCCCACATGGGGGTTGCCCGTCGGGGACGGGCAGAAGCGCACACGGACGGAGGGGGTGGTGGGACTAGTCACGCCTTGACGACCTTGTTGGTGAGAGTGCCGATGCCTTCGATGGAGACGGCGACCTCGTCGCCGGCGTGCAGCGGGCCGACGCCGGCCGGGGTGCCGGTGAGGATGACGTCCTGCGGGAGCAGCGTCATCGACTCACTGATGTGCACGATCAGGTCCTCCACGGTGCGGACCATCTCGCTGGTGCGGCCCAGCTGCCGCTGCTCGCCGTTCACGGTGCACATGATGGCGAGGTCGGCCGGGTCCACGTCCGTGACGATCCACGGGCCGAGCGGGCAGGAGGTGTCGAAGCCCTTGGCGCGGGCCCACTGCTTCTCGCGGTCCTGGACGTCGCGCGCGGTGACGTCGTTCGCGCAGGTGTAGCCGAGGATGACGTCCTTGGCGCGCTCGCGCGGCACATCGCGGCACATCCGCCCGATGACCACGGCCAGCTCGGCCTCGTGGTGGACGTCTCTTGAGATGGAGGGGTAGCGGATGGCGTCGCCGTCGCCGATCACCGAGGTGGAGGGCTTGAAGAAGGTGATGGGGACGTCGGGGACCTCGTTGCCCAGCTCGCGGGCGTGCTCGGCGTAGTTGCGGCCGATCGCGACGACCTTGCTGGGGAGTACGGGGGGCAGCAGCCGGACCGCCTTGAGCGGGACCCGGCGGCCCGAGCGCTCGAATTCGGCGAAGGGGTGGCCCTTGATGATGTCGAGTACGAGCCCGTCCTCGTCGGTGGGCTCCCCCTCCACCACACCGAATCCGACGGTGCCGTCGATGGAGAATCTGGCGATGCGCACGGCTGCGTTGCCCTTCAGTGGCTGCTGGGATCTTGTCCTCAGACTAGCCAACCGCCACGCGGCGGCGTCTCCCCAGCACGGGGAGACTACCGGGCGTGGCAGTGGGTGAGCGCGGGAAATACCGGTGCGGTCAGCGCAGCCGGGCCATGAGGGCGTGTTCGACCAGGGTGATCAGCGCCGCCTTGGCCTCCGCACGGTGCCGGGCGTCCGTCGT
>NZ_JCAJZV010000016.1:0-122036 GCF_059510435.1 Streptomyces sp. NTD107
CCTCCCGGCCCCCACCGACCCGCCGCTCCCCACCCCCGAGCCCGAGGTCACCCCGGACCCGGAACCGCCCGTCCAGGTGGAGACGGAGGACGACAGCCCCGACGACGACGGAGACGGCGGCGGGGACGGCGGCGGGGAGAGCGAGCCGGAGACCGAGAGCGGCCCCGTGGTACCGATCGGGGATGTCTGGCTGCGGAACAACTCGACCACCCGCTGCGCGGACATCCCGGGCGCGGCCCCCCAGTCGGGCTACAAGGTGGAGCAGCACCCGTGCAAGCCGGACCAGCGGAGCCAGCGATGGAACCTCCAGGTGAGGCTCCCCGAAGGGGGACCGGGCGGGCTGCCGCTCTTCTCGATCCGCAACGTCTGGGCCGACTTCTGCGTGGATCTGCCCGGGCAGGGGGCGCACAAGGAGGGGAAGGAGCTGTTCCAGTACAAGTGCGTCGAGAACACCGACGACAACCAGCTGTGGTGGCTCGACCCGCAGGAGAACGGCAACTACTGGTTCCGTAACAGCAAGAGCAACCACCTGTGCATGGTGGTCGACGGCCCGGACGCCACCACGTCCGACCGCCCGCTCAGGCTCGGCGACTGCGCCACCTCGGACCACCCCAACTGGGTGATCATCGACGCGGAGACCGGTGATTTCCTGTAAGGCGTCCGTCTTTTGACGAGGACTGTCTTACCTTCGACCGGAACTGGACCAACCGGAAAGCAAAGTTCCGTTCTTGGTCGATTACTTCATGATCATCAGTGTCGGGCCGTCCGTGCTGCGGACAACATCTCCGCAGCACGGACGGCCATGGGTTTCCCACCCATCCCGAAAGGTGAACGCTGATGTCCTTACACCACAGTCTCTCCATCGGAGCCATCGCCCTCACGATGGCCATCGGCGCCACGGTGCCGGCCACCGCCCAGCAATCCGCCGGCTCCCCCTACAGAAGCGAATCCATCTGCGACGAGCCGCACCTCAGACGCACCGCGGCCGAACCCCAGTGGGTCACCCTGATCACCGGTGACCGGGTCCTCACGGACGGCGAAGGCGGTGTCTCCACCATGGTGGCCGCCGATGGCCGGGAGTCCATCCCCGTCAACACCACCGCCGCCAAGGACACCACCCTGGTGATCCCACTGGACGCCTACCCGCTCGTCGCATCCGGTGCCGTGGACGAGCGCCTTTTCGACATCGGCGAACTGAGCCGCGCCCAGCAGGCCCACCCCCACGGGCTGCCCCTCACCGTCACCCACACCGAGGAGCACCACGCCCAGGACCCCGCCGAAGTGACCCTCACCGCCGAGCGGGCCCCCGCGATCTGGGAGGAGCTGACCCGGCCGGCGGACGCCGCGGGGATGAGCCGCGCCATCGCGCCGGGGGTCGCCACGGTAGCGCTGGACGGCGCCCCTGAATCAGCCGCAGCCGGGGAAGCCGTGCAGCCACAGGCGGCCGAGTTCGAACTCACCGTCACCACCTACGACCGCGACGGCAATCCCCTCCCCTTCTGGAACGTGACGATCATCGATCTGAGCAACGGGGATTACCTTTTCGGGGGCAGCCAGAACCCGGTGCTGCTCCCCGAGGGCGACTATTCGATCAGCACCATGATCACCAACCAGGTAACCGGCGGCACCGACTTCCTCGTCCGGCCGGGGGTGAACGTCTCACGGGACACCCGCCTCACCTTCCACGCTGCCGACGCCAAGAGCGTCACCTTCGATTTCCCCGACCCGGCGGCGCAGGAGGAGGCATTCGTGGTGGAGTACTCCATCACCGATGCCGTTCCGTGGTCCCTGGGCCAGGGCCTGTGGCTCCGCCGGGTGTCGGTGGATCTCCGTACCGCGCAGATCGGTTCCCCGCCGGACGGCGTGAACATCGCCGGCAAGGCGCTCGCCAGCTGGACTCTCGGCAATGAGTTGGGCCGTGGCACGGCCGATTATCACGCCATCGCGTACCAGCAGGACGCGTTCTTCACTGGGGTGACCCGCGACGTCCGGTTGAGCGAGATGGCGAAGCTGGTCACCAGGATGGGCTCCGCCCAGCACGGTTACGGGATTCTGCGGGCGACCCCCTTGGGCTACCTGGCCATCCAGCCCATCACCCGTTACGCACCCGCCACCGTGGCGGTGTACGTGGACGCGGCCGGCCGAGTGGCGTCTGGTGATGCACCAGTGGTCGCCCTGGACCGACATCGATGGGGAGTTCCGGAAGTACGCCGCCGGCCAGACCTATGACGTCGACCTCAATATCGGGGTGTTCGGACCCCGCGTCGCTCCGGAGTGCCACGGCCTCTTCCGTACCGGGAACCAACTGCACGGCAGGATCGATCCGTTCGCGGACGGCCACGGCAATTCCGTGGAGAATCCGACCACCGACACCTGGACCGAGTTGTATCGCGACGGAGCCCTGTACGCCACCTCGGACGATCCCATCGACTCGGCGCTCTTCGATCTCCCCGCCGGTGAGGCCGAGTACGAGCTGGTGACCCATGTCGCCCGCGACCCGGAGCGGTATCCGACCAGCACTGAGGTCACCACCTCCTTCACCTTCACCTCCGCCGGCACCGGAGCGGGCGAAACCGCCGCGCTGCCCGCTTCCTTGGCACGCTTCACCCCGCACCTGGACCACGACAGCACCGCCCCGGCCGACCAGCGGGGCTTCCCGGTGCCGGTCAGCGTCGAGGGGCCGGCCGCCGAGGCGGCCGACAGCTGGCTGAGTGTCTATGTCTCCTTCACGGACGGCGCCACCTGGCGGCCGGCCGCCGTCAGCAATGGCCGGATTCTGGTCAACAACCCGCCGGCCGACCGGAGCGTGTCGCTGCGCGCCGTGCTCGATGACGGCGAGGGCAATGTGTCCACGGTCACCATCATCGACGCCTACCGCACCGCCTGAACGACGGGCGGGGCGCTACGGCTTGACCCGCACCAGGCCGGCATCGTAGGCGATGATGACGGCCTGGATGCGGTCCCGGGCGCCGATCTTGGTGAGGACCCGGCCGACGTGTTTCTTGACGGTGGACTCGGTGAGGGTGAGCCGTTCGGCGATCTCCGTGTTGGTCCAGCCGTTGCCGATGGCGATCAGCACCTGCCGTTCACGGTCGCTGAGCGTCCGCAGCCTCGGGTCCTCGTCGGCCGCTGCCCGCCCGGCGGGGGCGAGGACCTGGTGGGCGTACGCGTCCAGCAGCCGTCGTGTCAGGCTGGGGGCGACGACGGCGTCGCCGGTGGCGACGGCCTCGATGCCGGCCACCAGTTCCTCGGGGCGGGAGTCCTTGAGCAGGAAGCCGCTGGCGCCGGCCCGCAGTCCCTCGTACGCGTACGCGTCGAGATCGAAGGTGGTCACGATGAGCACCCGGGTACGGCCGCCGGCCGCGATGATCCGGCGGGTGGCCTCGATGCCGTCCATGCCGGGCATGCGGATGTCCATCAGCACCACATCGGGACGCAGTTCGGCGGTGAGCCGGACGGCTTCGGCGCCGTGCCCGGCCTCGCCGACCGGGCTCAGCCCGGCGGTGCTCTCCAGCAGCATGCGGAAGCCGAGGCGTTGCAGCGGCTGGTCGTCGGCGATCAGCACGGTGGTCATGACGGGGGTTCTCCTGTCGCCGGTATGTCGAATTCCACGCGCACCATCCAGCCGGGTCCGTCCTCGCGCGGTCCGACGCCGACGTCCGCGCCGTACATGGCGGCGCGTTCGAGGATGCCGACCACGCCGTGTCCGGGGTCGGCGGCCCGCGCGTGCGGTGCGCGTCCGGTGTCGCTGATCCGGGCGCGTACCCGTCCGTCGTCGAGGGCGACCATGACCTCGGCGGTGGCGTCGGGGCCCGCGTGTTTGAGGGTATTGGTGAGTGCTTCCTGCACGATGCGGTACAGGGTGAGCTGTACGCCACGGCCGAGCGTTTCGATGGCGCCGGCGGTCCGGTAGGTGACGGGCAGGCCGGTCGCGCGGACCCGGGCCAGGAGCGCGTCCAGGTCGTGGATCCCGGGCTGCGGGGTGAGGGGCCGCTCGCCGGGGCCCTGGTCGGCGCGGAGCACCCCCAGCACGCGGCGCAGTTCGTTCAGCGCTTGCCGGCCGGTGTCCGCGAGCAGGCCGAGCGGTTGGGCGGACTGTTCGTTGCGCTGGGCGGCCAGGGCGGCGGCGCCGTCGGCGAGGGTGACCATGACGGAAAGATGGTGGCCGAGGATGTCGTGCATCTCGCGGGCGACGCGCGAGCGTTCCTCGGCGGCGGTGAGGCGTACCCGCTGGTCGCGTTCGATCTCCAGCCGGGCGGCGCGGTCCTCCAGCGCGGCCAGGTACATCCGGCGGATGCGCAGGGTCAGTCCGGTGGCGATGGCGGCGGTCAGGGTGCCCAGCAGGAAGAACAGGCCGACCAGGGGGTGCTCCACGTCCGTGAGGAACCAGACGGCGGCGACCGCTTCGGCGAGTACGAGGGCGGCGCCGAGCGCCAGTGCCCGGGGGGAGCCGCGCAGGGCAAGGCTGTAGAGGGCGATCAGTACGCTGATCCCGGCCGGCTGCCACACGCCCAGTGTCCATTGGGTGAGCGAGGCCAGGGAGACGATGACGAGGGTGACGGCGGGGGCGCTGCGCCGCCACCACAGGGGGAGGGCGAGGGCGGCGGCGCACGGCAGCAGGACGCTGTTCGGCACCTGGTCCCGGGGTTCCGCCGCGCCGAAGGGCGTGTTGTCGCCGCCGACCAGCAGGTGCGTGACGGTGATGCCGACGACGAGCAGCACCACGGCGGTGTCCAGCAGCCATGGGTGGCGGCGGTCGAGGCCCTGGAGGAGCCGCTGTCTGCGGACCAGTTGTTCCAGGGCCGGGTGCCCCCAGGGGGAGGTCTCCGTGGTGGATCCGCGGCGCCGGCTCATGGTCGCCCTCGTCGTTCTCGTCGTTCTCGTCGTCGTTCTCGTCGTCCTCGGCCTCGTTCCGTCCCTCAGGCGTCGGTGCGGGCCAGCCGGAGCGCCGCGCCGGCGAGGGCCAGCGCCACCCAGCCGGCGAAGACCGCGATCCCCGCGCCGGGCGCCAGCGTGTCCGCGGACTCGGTGAGGGCGTACCCGGCGCCGCCCGCGTTGCTGGGGAAGTACGGGCTGATCGTGTCGTACCAGGAATCGGGCAGCAGCGAGGCCAGGCCGGGCAGCAGCAGCAGGATGCCGACCAGGGCGGCGATCGCGCCGGCGGTGGAGCGGATCAGCATCCCCAGGGCCACGCCGAACACCGCGACCAGACCGAGGTAGAGTCCGGCGCCGGCCAGGCTGCGCAGCACCCCGTCGTCACCGAGGGTGAGTGCGATGTCGTCCCCGTCCAGGCCGAGGGAGCCCAGTTGGAAGGCGGCGAGCGCGCCGAGGGCGGTCAGGGCTCCGGCGATGGGCCCGATGACCGCGCTCTTGGCCCACAGCACGGGCAGCCGGCGCGGGACGGCGGCGAGGGTGGAGCGGATCATGCCGGTGGTGTACTCGCCGGCCGAGGACAGCACCCCGAGCACGCCGATGGCGAGGGAGGCGAAGGTGACGCCCATCAGGGCGAGGGAGACGGCGTCGCTGGGGCCGTCTGCGCCGCCGGGGCCGGGGGGCGGGGGCATGCCGGCCTCGGAGCCGTCCGCGCTGTAGGTGAAGGACGCGATGGCGCCGAACAGCGTCAGCAGGAACGCGGCCACTCCCAGGGTGATCAGGGAGGAGCGCAGTGACCAGAACTTGGTCCACTCCGAGCGCAGCACCCCCCGGGCGGTGACCTTGCGGGCGGCCGGAGCGGCGGCGTCGGTGTCCCGGGCGCCGCCGGGGCGCCCGGGGCGGCGGATGGTGGTGGTGGCGGCGGGCATCAGGCGGCCTTTCGTACGGGGTCGGTGGCGGGCGCGCTCTGGTACTCGACGGCGTCGCGGGTCAGCTCCATGAAGGCGTCCTCCAGAGAGACGGACCTGGGGGTCAGCTCGTACAGCGGTATGCCGTGCCGGGCGGCGATCAGCCCGATCTCGTGGGCGGTGAGCCCGGTGACCAGCAGCCGGTCGGCGTCGGTGGAGGTGATGGTGACCCCGGGGCCGGTCAGCAGCGGGCGCAGCCGGCCGGCCTCGGTGGTGGCGACCTGGACTCCGCCGCCGCCGGCCTGCTGGGTGAAGTCGGCCACCGTGGTGTCGGCGAGCAGCCGGCCGCGTCCGATGATCACCAGGTGTTCGGCGATCAGCGCGGTCTCGCTCATCAGATGGGAGGAGAGCATCACGGCCCGGCCCTCGGCGGCCAGCGAGGCGAGGAGGTTGCGTACCCACAGCACGCCCTCGGGGTCGAGTCCGTTGACCGGTTCGTCGAGCATGACGACCGCCGGATCGCCCAGCAGGGCGGCGGCGATGCCGAGCCGCTGTCCCATGCCGAGGGAGAAGGCCCCCACCCGCTTGCCGGCGACGCTGCCGAGCCCGGCGATCTCGATGACCTCCGCCACCCGGCGCCGTCCGATCCCGTGGGTGTGGGCGAGCGCCATCAGGTGCCCGAAGGCGCTGCGCCCCGGGTGGACGGACTTGGCGTCCAGCAGGGTGCCGATCTCGTGCAGCGGGGCGGCGTGCCGGGCGTAGGGGCGGCCGTTGACGGTGACGGTGCCGGCCGTGGGGGTGTCGAGGCCGACGATCATCCGCATGGTGGTGGACTTGCCGGCGCCGTTGGGTCCGAGGAACCCGGTCACCTCGCCCGGCTTCACGGTGAAACTCAGTCCGTCGACGACGGTCTTGTCCCCGTAGCGTTTGGTCAGCTGCTGGGCTTCGATCATGGAGATCGCCTCTCGTGTGCTGGGGCCGGTCCGGGCCGCGAGCCCACCCGTGGCCGGTGCGTCCGACGCTAGGCGGCCGTCGGGCGTGATCCGTGGGACCGCGGGGGTGTCCTGCGCGGCCCGGGTGGTACCCCGGTACCAGTGGGATCCGGCGGTCAGGACGCGGCGATGTCGATGGATTTGTCCTCGAACGACTTCACGGCGAAGGTCTTCATGGCCCGCTTGCCGACCGGGGTTCCGAACAGGGTCTGGGTGAGGGTCCTGGTGGCCTTGTCGCGGCGGGTCTGGGGGACGAACATCACCAGGTCCTTGCGGCCGATCTCCTGGTGGGTCTCGATGAAGGGCCGCATTTTCTGGTCCCACTCGCGCAGTGCCCTGGTGATGTTGCCGGGGTTGCGTTGCAGGTTGGTGCCCAGCAGGTCGGCGCCGGCCATCGCGGTGGAGGCTCCCATGCCGGAGTAGAGCGTCAGGCACCAGGCGGCGTCGCCGAGCAGGACCACCCGGCCGGCGTGCCAGTGGGGCATGACGACCTGGTGGACGGAGTCGAAGAGGTACTCGTCGGCCGCCTCGAACTGCTGGAGCAGGTTCTCCAGCACCGGTCCGGTGGGCCCGGGGCCGAAGGCTTCGCGCAGCGATTCGATGGGCGGGCGGCGGAACTGGGCGTCCTCGTCGGAGGTCCGGTAGGAGAAGAGCACCGCCGGCCGGTGGTCGGTGAAGGGGAAGACCCATACCGAGCGGCCGGGCTCCGCGAGGACGAGGCCGTCCGTGCTGCGGTAGCCGGGGACCGGCTCGCGCAGCAGGGTGGCGCCGATGATGTGGTCGAAGGGGCGCAGGTAGTCGGGGTCGGGGCCGAAGGCCAGCCGGCGCACGGTGGACCGCAGGCCGTCCGCTCCCACCACCAGGTCGAAGCGTTCGGTGGTCTCGGTGAAGCCCTCTTCGCCACCGGTCCCCGCCCCGGTCCCCGCCCCGGCTCCGGTCCTGGTCCGCAGGGTGACGTCGGCGCCGTCCGGGTCCTGGTGGATGGCGTGCGGGGTGGTGGCGTACCGGATCTCGGTCAGGGGGGCGACGGCCTCGTAGAGGGCGGCCTCGATGTCGCCGCGCAGCAGCATGCGCGGCGAGCCCGGCAGGTCGCCGTATCCGAGGCCGGCCCGGCGCCGTCCCTTCCGGTTGATGTCGAAGGAGGTGCTGACGGGGTCGACGCGGTCGCCGATGGCGTCCAGGACGCCCAGCCGCTCGGCGGCGGCCCGGCCGGCGCCGAACAGGCCGATGAAGTAGCCGGAGGAACGGCGCGCGGGTGCCCTCTCGACGATCAGCGTGTCCCAGCCGATGTCGTGCAGGCGCAGGGCGGTGGCCAGACCTCCGATGCCCATGCCCACGACGAGGGCGCGTGGCTTACTCATGTCGATCCTCTCTGGTAGGTGCCGCTCCCATTATTGACTCATCTCAAGACTTCAGTCAAAAATGGCCCGGCTAGCATGCGGGGACAACCCGAGGAGGACGGAAAACCCATGGCACGCCCCACCCAGGACCGCGCGGCGGCGATCCTCACCGCAGCCAGGACCCAGTTCCGCGAGACCGGGGCGGACCACGCCACCATCGACGACATCGCCGCCCGCGCCGGGGTGGGCAAGGGCACGGTCTTCCTCTACTGGCCCTCCAAGACCCGGCTGCGCGAAGCCGTACTCGTGCTGGAGATCGCCAGGGAATTCGCGCGCCTCGCCGACGACCTCAGCCACGACCCGGCGCTCCTGCGCCTGGGCACCCTGGTGCGGCACCAGATCGAGGCGTCCCTGGACAACCCGGACCTGGCCCCCTTCCTGGCCGGCCCCCCGCTCGCACCGCCCGCCCCACCGGCCCCCCCGGCCGAGGCCCTGCGCCAGGCCCTGTCCGTCATGGACCAGCACGGGCTCATCCGCCCGGTCCCCCACGACGAGATCCTGCGCGGCATGCAGCTGGTACTGGTCGGCGCCCTGGCCACCGCCGTCTCCGACCCCGCCCAGCGCCCGCACATCCTCGACACCGCCGAACGCCTGGTGGCGTCCGGCTACCAGCGGGACGACGTCACGCCGGAGGCGATCGAGGCCGCGCTTCCCGGGGTCCTCGACGCCCTGGAGGACGCCGTCGACCAGTTCGTCCGGATCGCGGCCCCCGACCGCCCCACCGGCGCCGACCTACGACCCCGGCCCCGGCCCCGTCCGGCGCGCTGACGGCGGGGCCGGCCGGCCTCACACCGTGAACTCGCGGATCACCGTGTTGCGGAACACCGCGCCGCCGCCGATCGTGAACAGCGCGAGCCGGGTGTCCAGCAGGTACGGGAACACCTGGCTGGTGTGCGCGTAACGGCCGTCGTCGACGAACATCTCCACCGAGGTGCGGTCCACCAGGATCCGCAACCGCACCGTGCCGGCGGACGGGTCGAACGGGGTCCGGCTCTCCTGCCACCTGCCGGACGGGTCGGCGTTCACCGTGCCGCGCCGGTTGAGAAAGGCGTAGTCGCCGTAGATCCCGGCATCGATGTGCCGGCCGCCGTTGGGTGAGCGCCTCAGCTGGAGCCCGGCCCCGGTGAGCCGGGACCAGGTGATCTCGGTCGTCACCTCGTAGGAGATGCCGGTGTAGTCGAGCAGCCTGGTGCCGTCCACGGTCACATCGCCCAGGTTCACGGTGCGCGAGACATGCGCGTCAAGACCGGCGACGGGCCGGGAGGCGAGGTAGTAGGTGCTGTCGGACGCCCTCTTGAGGGTGATCTCGCGGACGATGGAGTTCGTGCCGTTGAAGCCGTCGCAGTCGATGGTGGGGGTGGTGTCGGCGTAGTCCCAGTTGTTCACCCAGCCGATCGCGTACCGGGCCGCCGGGTCCACCACGCCGCTCGCGCTCCGCTTCTCGAAGGTGACGGCGGCGTACCAGTCCCAGCCGTGGTCGAGCCACTGCGGGTCACGCGCCTCGGCGGTGAACGCGCTGCCGTCGAAGGAACCCGTCCAGTAGGCGTACGTGTTGGGCCGCCCCGAGCCCTTGCCGTTGGCGCTCGCGCCGAGCACCCACCTCACGGTGCCGTCGGCGGCGGTGATGCGGAACAGGTCGGGGCACTCCAGGACACCGATGCCGTCGTGGACGAAACCGCTGACGTACGTCCAGGACTTGAGGTCGTCGGAGTGGTAGAAGCCGATCTTGTTGTTCTCGGTGAGGGCCATCACCCAGCGGCCCCGGTCCTCGTCGCGGATCACCTTGGGGTCGCGGAAGTCGGCGACGCCGGGGTTGGGCAGGACGGGGCCGCTCCCGTGCGGGGCGAAGGTGCGACCGCCGTCGGTCGAGTAGTACAGGAACTGCTCCTGGCGGTCGGTGCCACCGCCGGGGGACATGGTGACGATGATGACGACCGCGCCCGCGCCGAATCCGGCCGTGTTGCCGGTGTCGACCACCGCCGAACCCGACCAGAGATCGCCGTTGGGCGTGGTGTTCTTGGGCGCGGCGACCCCGCGGTCGGTGAAGGAGACCAGGTCCCTGGTGGTGGCCAGGCGCCACGCGGTGCCGGTGACGCCGGTGAAGTAGTCGGCGTTGTAGAGGTAGTAGTAGTGGTACTCGCCGTCGATCCAGACCGGCCGCTGCGGGTCGTTCATCCACTGGTCGGGGACGGTGAAGTGGTAGGCCGCGCGGTAACTCGCCCCGCTCGCCGCAGCCGTGGTGCCGCTGTGGGCGGTGGCCGTTCCGGTGGGCAGCAGCGCGGCGGCGGTGCCCACCGCCGATCCCGCGAACAGTGATCTCCTGGAAATCCCCGATGTTCCGGGCATGACACATCGTTCCTCTCGTGGCGGCCCGTCAGGGCCGGTGGCGGCGCACGGCGCGGAGGGCGTGAGAAATCGGCTCACGTGAACGAGGACTGTAGACCTAACTCGTTAAAGGTCAAGCGTTCCCGACCCTTGACAGTTCTGCCGCCCGGTTCTCATCATCTGGGCATCAACCCTGATCTAACACGAGTTAGGCCCGCTTGATGACTGACTCGCACCTCCTCCGCCGCACACTGCTGCGGTACGGCGCGTACGGGGCCGGAGCCGCCGCCCTGGCCGCCACCGCCGCGAGCTGGGACCGGCTCACCGGAGCCGACATCCCCGGCCGCAACGACGGCTCCCTCGTCGTCGCCACCCTCGGCTCCGCCTTCGACCCGGCCACCGTCGCCGCCCTCACCGAGGGCTTCCACCGGCTCCACCCCGACATCCCGCTGCGGGTGAACGCGGTGCAGGCCGTCGACTGGTCGGACTTCTTCGCCAAGATCCTCACCCAGATCGCGGCGGGCACCGCCCCCGACCTGGTGTATGTGGCCACCGAGGGCGTGCAGTTGTTCGCCCGGCGGCTCGGCGTGCCCCTGGACCGCTGGGTACGGCGGGACGCGGCCGAGCTGCGCGAGTACTTCGCCGACGTCCACCCCGCGCTGGTGGAGTCGATGATGTACGAGGGGAGCCTTTACCAGCTGCCGATGGAGTTCAACGCGGCCGACATGTACCTCAACAAGCAGGTACTGGAACGCGCGGGCGCGGGTTTCCCGGCCACCGACTGGAACCGCGACGACTTCACCGAACTGCTGCGGGAGATGAAACGCTCCGGCGACGCGCACTTCACCCCGTACTTCTGGACCAACCGGCTGTGGGGCGGCGTCGTGCCCTGGCTCTTCGCGGCCGGCACCAACCTGCTGAAGGAGTCGAAGGCGCCCGGCGGCTCCTGGCTGTGGGACACCTTCTACCCGTCCGCCGACCGGCGCGGGCGCGGCGGGGGCTTCCGCTGGACGACCCCGCAGGCCACCGCCGACCGGGTCGAGGAGACGTACGACTACCTCGCCTCCCTCGTCCAGGAGAACCTGTGCTCCCGGCCCGAGGGCGGCAGCGGCACCAATCTGGTCGGGGTGTTCTCCAGCGGCCGGGTCGGCGTCACCCCGGCGGGCGGATTCTGGGCGGGCGGACTCCAGTCGGCCGGCATGCCGGCCACCGGCTACGACGTGCAGTACTTCCCGCGCTGGCGCACCCGGCGCCACCAGTTCGGCGCGGCGGGCTACGCGCTGCTGCGCAGCTCGAAGAAGCAGGAAGCCGCCTGGGAGTTCATCAAGTACGCGGCCCGCGAGGACACCATGACCCGGCTGTTCCGCGGCAACCAGACCACCCCGGCCCGGCGTTCGATGCTGAACGCCGCCCGCTACGCCGAGAGCGGCCCGGCACACTGGCGGGTCTTCTACGACACCCTCGACCGGTTTCCCGACACCGGCCCGATCCCCGCGCCGCCGCAGGTCGCCGAGGTGACCGATGTCCTGATCAAACACACCGGCACCGCGCTGGCCGCACCGCGTGCGGTGGGTCCCGCGCTGCGCCGGATGCAGAGCGACCTGGAGCAGGCGATGGAGCGTGAGATATGACGGACACCCAGGCCCCGGCCGTACGCCCGCGACCCGCCACGCCACCCACCGCCGCCGCCGCCGGGCGGCCGGCGGTCCGCGACCGCGGCGCCCGGCTGCTGGCCGCGCTGTTCCTGGCGCCCACGATCGCCGGCATCCTGGTCTTCACGGTCGTGCCGATCATCGGGTCCGTCGTGCTGAGCCTGTTCCACTGGAACGTGATCGACCCGCCGCGTTTCGCCGGCGGCGCCAACTACCGTACGACCTTCGCCGACTCGACCGTCCTGGTCTCCTTCCGCAACACGCTCCTGTTCATGGTCCTCGCGGTCGGGCTGCAACTGCTGATCGCGCTGGTGCTGGCGCTCGCGCTGAACGGGCGGATGCCGGTGTGGCTGCGGTCGGTGTTCCGCTCGGCGTTCTTCTTCCCGGTGGTGCTGTCCGCCGCATCGGTCTCGGTGGTGATGAAGTACCTGTTCAACCAGGACTTCGGGGTGGTGAACTGGCTGATCGGCCTGGTCGGTGTCGCGCCCGTACCCTGGCTGACCTCGGAGCACGCCGCGATGGTCACCGTGATCCTGGTCTACGTCTGGCAGCAGTTCGGCTTCTCGTTCCTGCTGTTCGTCGGCGGTCTGAACAACATCCCCAAGGAGATCCACGAGGCCGCCGCGCTCGACGGCGCGACCGGCCTGCGCAAGCACCTGGGCATCACGCTGCCGCTGCTGTCGCCGACGCTCCTCGTCGCGTCGGTGGTCGGCATCATCAACGCCCTCCAGGTCTTCGAACAGCCCTATGTCCTCACCGACGGCGGACCCGGCGACGCCACCCGCACCGTGGTCATGGTGATCTACCAACGGGCCTTCGAACAGCTCGACTTCGGCGAGGCGTCCGCCGTGGGCGTGCTGCTCTTCGCGCTGATCATGGCGGTCACCGCCCTCCAGTTCCGGCTCAGCCGGCGTTTCGTCCACTACCAGTGAGCCGGTGAGCCGCATGAGCCGAGCAACCCCCACCGTGAGTCGCGTACGTCACTCCCTCACCCCCTGGGCCAGGATCGCCGCACTGACCGGGTGCGCGCTGCTGACACTGGGCCCGGTCATCTGGACCGTCGCCACCTCGCTGCGTACCCCGGCCCAGTCCTTCGACCTGCCCCCGCGGATCATCCCGACGCAGCCGACGGCCGATGCCTACCGGGGGGTCTTCGAGCAGCTCGACGTGTGGCTGCTCGCCCTGAACTCCACGCTGGTCACCTCACTGATCGCCGCCGGCCAGATGATCACGGCGGGCCTGGCCGGCTACGCCTTCGCGCGCCTGGAGTTCCGCTTCAAGAAGCCGCTCTTCGGCCTGGTCCTGGCGACCATGATGGTGCCGTTGCAGGTCACCATCGTTCCGGTGTTCCTGGTACTGAAGTCGATGAGTCTCACCGACACGCTCCTGGGCCTGATCATCCCGGCCTTCCCGACGGCCTTCGGCACGTTCCTGATGCGCCAGTACTTCCTCGGTATGCCGAAGGACCTGGGCGAGGCGGCCATGCTGGACGGCGCGGGGCCCTGGCGGATCTTCCGCTCGGTGTACGCGCCGCTGGCCGCACCCGGCCTGGCGATCGTCGGGGTGCTGGCCTTCAACTACCACTGGAACGAGTTCTTCCGCCCGCTGATCCTGGAGACCTCCAGCCAGAACCACACCCTTCCGCTGGGGCTGGTCTCCCTCCAGGGCAACCTCGGCACCGGATCGATCTCGGTGGTGCTGGCCGGGGTCGTGCTCTCGATGCTTCCCGCCGTCGCCGTGTTCGTCGTCGGCCAGCGCCCTCTGCGGGAGGGCATCACCTCGGCAGGAGTCAACCGATGAGCCACGACCCGCACGCGCCCAGGTTCCGTATCCGTCCGGCCGCGGGCTGGATCAACGACCCCAACGGCCCGTTCCGCTGGCTGGGCCGCCGGCACCTCTTCTACCAGTACAACCCGGACGCCCCGATCCACGCCGGCATCCACTGGGGCCACGCCTCCAGCCGCGACCTCGTCCACTGGGAACACCACCCGGTCGCCCTCACCCCGACGCCGGGCGGCCCCGACGAGGCCGGCTGCTGGTCGGGCTGCGTGGTCGACGACGCCGGCACCCCGACCGCCGTCTACACGGGGGTCGACCGTGCCCACGCCGGACTCGGCACCATCTGCCTGGCGCGGGCGGCGGACCCGGACGACGAGCGGCTGACCGAGTGGCAGCCGCTGCCGGCACCGGTGGTGGCGGGGCCGCCGCCGGGGCTGGACGTGGTGATGTTCCGCGACCCGTTCGTCTTCCACCACGCGGACCGTCGCTGGGCCCTCGTCGGGGCCGGGCACGCCGACGGTACGCCGTCGGTCCTGCTCTACGACTGCGCCGACCTGACCGACTGGCGGTTCGCCGGGGTGCTGCTGGACGGCAAGGACCCGGTGGCGTACGGCGTGTTCGGCGACGCGCCGGTGGGCTGGGAGTGCCCGAACCTGTACCGGACGGCGGGCGGCGACCACGTGCTCGTGGTGTCCCTGTGGGACGGGGACCCCCGCTCCACCGGCTATCTCACGGGCCGTCTGCACACCGACTCCCAGGGCATGTTGCGGTTCGGACCGCGCGCCGGCGGCCGGCTGGACCAGGGCCGGGACTTCTACGCCCCCTCCGTACTCCAGGAGCCGGACCGCGCGCTGCTGTGGGGCTGGTCGTGGGAGGCCCGCCCGCACGAGGAGACGCAGCGGGCCGGATGGGCGGGCGTACTCACCGCGCCACGGGTCGTCGACGTCCACCCCGACGGGTCGCTGCGGGTGGCTCCGGCCCCGGAAGTCGACCTGCTGCGCCCGGCCGAGCCGTTCGTCACCGCGCCGGGCCGGGTCCCGCTGCCCCACACGTACGACCTGACGGTCACCGCGTCCGGACCGACCACGGTGAGCCTGCTCCGGAACGCGGCGGGCCGGGAGCTGACCGTACGGGCGGACCCCGCCTCCGGAACCGTCGTGCTGGACCGCACCGGCTGGCCCCGTACCGGCGGGGAAGGCTCCGCACCGATCACCGTAGGCGTACCGAAGGGGCCGGAACTCGCGCTCCGGCTGCTCGTCGACGGCTCGCTCCTCGAACTCTTCGTCGCCGAACGGGCCATGGTCACCGAGCGCGTCTACCAACGCCCCGGCGACACCGCCGAACTCGTCGTCGACAGTCCGGGGGCCCGGGTCACCGGGTGGGCGCCGGACCCACGGAGGCGCGGCTGACCAGCGGGCAGGCCAGCCGCCGGACGGTCGCGGGCGGCGTGCGGCCCGCCTCGATGGCGTCCAGGAGCAGCCGGGCCGCCGCCTCGCCCATCGCCCGGTGCGGCAGCGCGACCGAGGTGAGCGGCGGGGTGAGGAACGCGGCCATGTGCTCCTGGTCGTCGTAGCCGACCACCGACAGTTCGGCGGGCACCTCGATCCCGAGCCGGGTCGCGGCGTGCAGGACCCCCGCCGCGACCCGGTCGTTGTAGCACAGGACACCCGTGGGGCGACGGGCCGGCCCGACCCCGTCGAGCAGGCGCAGCGCCCCCGCGTACCCCATGGAGATCTCGCCGCCGGCGCGCACGATCCACTCCTTGGGCACGGTGACGCCCTCGGCGCGCAGCGCCTCCCGGAAGCCGCGGGTACGTTCCACGGAGGCGATGTCGTCCAGGCCGCCGATCACGGCGAGCCGGCGGTGGCCGGCGGCGAGCAGCAGCCGGGCGGCGGTACGGCCACCGGCGCGCTCGGCGGGGACCACGGCGGGCAGGGAGCCGTCCTCGGGCAGGCAGTTGGCCAGCACGGAGTGGGTACGGTGCAGGCCCTCGGGGACCCGGACCCGGCGCAGCGACATGGCGGCGTAGATGATGCCGTCCACCCGCCGGTCGAGCAGTTCGGCGACGGCCGCGTCCTCCTTGGCCGGGTCACCGCCGGAGTCGACGGTGAGGACGAGATGGTCGCTGCTCCAGGCGGTCTCCATGGCGCCGCGCAGCAGCCGGCCGGCGAACGGCGAGGACGCGATCTCATCGGTGACCAGCCCGATCACGGCCGTGCGGCGGCGGCGCAGCCCGCGGGCCACCGGGTCGGGGCGGTAGCCCAGCCTTTCCGCGGCCTGCCGGATGCGTTCCTGGGTGGCTTGGGAGAGATTGCCCTTCGCCCGGCCGTTGAACACGAAGGACACCGCGGTGTGCGACACACCGGCGAGCCGGGCGACGTCCCGTGACGTCGGACGCCCGGTGCCCGCACCTGTGCTCTCCCCGGCACCACCCACGCCGTCCGCCACCCTCGCCCAGCCCGTCCCTGTCGATCACGATCGATCACGATCCACCCTATCCACGGAAAGCGGCACGGCACACGGGAGCCCGAGGTGAGCACCGGATTCGCCGGCGGGCAGGGGGCTGACCGCCGATCCGGCTCGTGCTGGAAGGGGCCGTTGCGCGGCCCGCGGCCAGGTGGCACGTCGTCCGACTGCCGAGAACCCGCTCAGTCGTCCACGGCGCGGCGCTTCGTCCTGCGCACGGCCGCAGCCGCCGGCAGTCCGAGCAGCGCCACGGCCGCCACCAGCAGCAGCGTGTCCGCCGCCGCGCGGGCGAGGCCGGTGTGGGCGGCGTGTTCCGCCAGGTCCTGGGCCCGGGGCAGCAGATCGGCGGGCAGGGAGTCGGGCAGCCGGGGACGGACGCCGCCGGCCTGGCTGGTCTCGGCCGCGCCGCGCAGGCTCGCCGTGAACCCGGAGCGGTGGGCGGCGGGCAGGTTCGTCGCCGCCTTGTCCGCCTCCTGCGCCACCCGCGCCGCGATCCGGCTCTGGAGCAGCACGCCGGCCGCCGCGCTGCCCAGTACCGAGCCGAGTTGGCGGCCGGTGAAGAAGATGCCGGAGGCGACACCGCGCAGTTCGGCCGGGACCGTCCGCATCGCCACATTGTTGACGGGCACCAGGACGAGTCCCATGCCGAGGCCGGTCAGCAGGAGACCGGGCAGCAGGTGCCAGGGCGGGCGGTCCGTGCCGAAGGACGCGGCGGTGACGGCGAGGCCCGCCGCCATTCCGGCCAGGCCGGTCACCAGGAGATATCTGCCTTCGATCCGGTCGGAGAGCCGGCCGGCGAACGGGGCCATGAGGCCGGAGAGCAGCGCCATCGGGGCGGTGAGCAGGCCGGACTCGGTGGCGGTCAGGCCGAGAGCCGACTGGAGATGGATGACCAGTGGCAGGAACATCGCGGTCAGCACGAACCCGACGATCGCCGTGACCACGGTGCCCGCCGAGAAGTCCCGGTTCCCGAGGACGCCGAGCGGCATCAGTGGCTCGGCGCGGGTTCTGGCCTGCCATGCGACGAAGGCGGCCAGCAGGACCACTCCGGCGGTGACGGTCTGGGGCACCGTGACCGGGCCGATCAGCCGGCCCCACTCGTGGCTCTCGCCGTTCTGGAGGCCGAACACGACCAGAAAGAGCCCGGAGCCCGACAGCAGGACGCCGGGTAGGTCGAAGCGGGTGGCGCCGCCCGGGCGGACGTCGGATATCACGCGCGGCCCCAGGGCCAGGCTTCCGGCGCCGATCAGGACGTTGACGCAGAAGACGCCCCGCCAGCCGAGGCCGTCCACCAGGACGCCGCCGAGCAGCGGGCCGGCGACGGTCGCCAGACCCGAGACGCCGCCGAGCGCGCCCAGCGCCCGGCCCCGGTCACCGGCCGGGAAGAGATGCGTGATGAGGGTCAGCGTCTGCGGGGTGAGCAGCGCCGCGCCGAGGCCCTGTACGGCGCGGAGGGCGATCAGCGTGTTGACGTCGCCGGCCAGAGCGGCGCCGCAGGACGCCGCGGTGAAGACCGCGAGCCCGGCGACGTACACCCGCTTGGGTCCGTACCGGTCGCCGAGGCGGCTGGTGAACAGCATCGGCACGGCGTAGGCGAGGAGGTATCCGCTGGTCACCCAGACGACCGATGTGAGGTCCGCGTCGAGGCCACGCACCATGGCGGGGACGGCCACGGCCACCAGGGAGACGTCCATCACGATCATGAACAGGCCCAGGGAGAGGGCGGTCAGCGCCGCCCAGGGGCTGGGGTGGCCCGGTGCTGCCTGCGCTGGGGCGGTGGTTTCTGTCATGGCTCCGCTCGGCTGGGGCACCGGCCCCGGGGCATGGGCGCGCCCGGGGCCGGTGACGTGGATGTGGATGTGGGTACGGGTGTGGGCGCGGAAGGCGGCCGAGTGACGGAGCGTCAGTAACGGACCTTGCCGTAGTCGACTTCCTGTACGGGGTAGCCGGCCGCCCGGCGGCCCAGCGCCCGCATCCGCTCCCGCATCTCCTCGGCGGGCAGATGGTGGAAGCTGCCATGGCCCGGCAGCACCCACTCGAAGGTCAGTTCCCGCGCACCACGGGCCACTGACGCGGCCAGCGTCGCGATCGAGTCGTAGACGACGCTGTCGGCGACCTCCAGGTCCTGTTGCGACCGGGACCAGAAGAACGCGTCGCCGCTGAAGCAGAACCGCTCGTCCGCGATGAAGAGCGTGCTGCCCTCGGTGTGGCCGGGAAACGGGTGGGCGATCACCCCGGGGCCGATCTCCACCGGTTCCGTGCCCCGGATGACGGAGTCGGCGTCGGGCCGCGCGTGCAGATCGCCCTCGTGGATCCACAGCCGGGCCCCGAACGCGTCGGCGTACTTGCGGCCGTGCGCCACATGGTCGAGGTGGGTGAGCAGGACGTCGGTGATCCGCCCCGCCGCCCGCTCGTAGCGGCGGGCGAGCGCGGGCCGCCAGCGCGGGGTGTCGATCATCATCGCCGTGCCGTCGGGGCGGCGCAGCAGGTACGAGGTGGCACCGTAGGTCTGCGGCGACGCGTGTCCGCACAGCAGGACCACGCCGTCCGGGTCCAGCGGCATCGGGTAGGGGTCGGAGTCCGCGGCCCACGCGTCGGCCGGCGGGTGCACGGACCGGGTCGGGCAGGCGTGCGCAGCCTGGTACATCTGCCGCGTCTCCTCCTCGGTCCGCGGCTGGCGGACGACCGTGGAGACGCCGCCGTAGTCGCCGCCGGCCGTGTAGGCGATCAGCCCGGGGGCGTACTGACGCGCGATGTTGCAGTTCAGGCAGCGGTCATCGACGTACCAGCCGCTCGGGGTGGTCTCGGCCGTCGTCCGGTCGGTCTCAGGGGTGCTCATCGCTCCGCTTTCCGGTGGAAATGAGTGGGGTCGGGGTCGGGGTCGGGGTCGGGGCCGGGGGGTCAGAGGTCGAGGACCAGGCGCGGGGTGCGGGCGCGGGAGACGCAGATCAGCATCGTTTCGCCGGACTCCCGCTCCTCCTCGCCGAGCACGGAGTCGCGGTGGTCGGGCACGCCTTCCAGCACCTCGGTCTCACACGTGCCACAGATGCCCTCCGCGCAGGAGGACGGGGCGGCGACCCCGGCCTCCCGTACCGCCCGCAGGACGCTGGTCTGCGGCGGTACGTGCACGGTGACGCCGGACCGCGCGCAGATCACCTCGACGGGGCGGTCCGTGCTCCGGGGCTGCTGCTCCCGTGGCCTGAACCGTTCGATGCGCAGTGCTCCGGAAGGCCAGGCGCGGCAGTGCTCCGCCACCGCGGCCAGCAGCGGTTCCGGCCCGCAGCAGTACACGAGGGTGTCGTCCTCGGGGGCTCCGAGGAAGGCGTCGAGGTCCAGCAGGCCGTGGACATCCTGCGGCCGGACGTCCACGGAGTCGCCGTACCGGGCGAGTTCGCCGAGGAAGGCCATGGAGGACCGGGAGCGGCCACCGTAGAGCAGCCGCCAGTGCGCGCCCGCGGCCCGGGCCGCCGCGACCATCGGCAGGATGGGGGTGATGCCGATGCCGCCGGCCACGAATCGGTAGCGGCCGGCCGGGCTCAGGCCGAAGGTGTTGCGAGGGCCCCGCACGTGGACGGACGCGCCGGTGCGCAGACTGTCGTGCACGTACGTCGATCCGCCCCGGCTCCGGGCGGTGCGCAGGACCGCGATGCGCCATGCGGCGCGGTCGTGCGGGTCACCGCACAGGGAGTAGCTGCGCACCAGCCCGTGGCCGAGCAGCAGATCGATGTGGGCGCCGGGCCGCCACCGGGGCAGTGGTGAGCCGTCGGGGCGCCGTAGCGTCAGGGCGACGGTTCCGGCGGCGGCTTCGGACCGGGCCGCGACGACGAGTGATGTTTCGTGGTCGGGGACTGAAGGGGGGCTCAAGCTCGATTCCGCTTTCACGAGGAACGAGCGACGCCCGCGCCGTACTGTCCGGGGCGCAGGCGACGCTGAGGCGAGTCAGGTCAGGAGCGCGCAACGGAAGGCAGTGCGACGGAAGCGTTGTCCGGGGTGAACCCTAGCGGATCCATGGAGCCATGGTTTACCTCTTCGTTATCAAGTCGTCCGGCCTGGCGATGCTTTACGGCCACCGGCCGGTTCGCCCCTGCGCCCCCGTATCTCAGATCTCGGTCGACGCGACGGTCCAGGCCCCGGCCTGCTCGCTGAGGGTGAGGCCGAGTCCCGGCCGGTTGGGGATGCGCAGGCGGCCGTCGGCCATGTCCAGCCGCTCGTTGAACATCGGCTCCAGCCATTCGAAGTGCTCGACCCAGGCGGTGCGCGGGTAGGCGGCCGACAGGTGGAGGTGGATCTCCATCACGAAGTGCGGAGCCAGGGCCAGGCCCTTGTAGTCGGCGAGTTGCATGATCTGAAGGAAGGGGGTGATGCCGCCCACCCGGGGGGCGTCGGGCTGTACGAAGTCGGCGGCGCGGGCTTCGATCAGCTGGGCGTGTTCGCCGAAGCTGGTGAGCATTTCACCGGTGGCGACCGGGGTGTCGAGCTCCCGGGACAGATCCGCGTGCCCCTGGGCGTCGTAGGCGTCGAGCGGTTCCTCGATCCAGGTGAGGCCGAACTCCTCAAGCCGCCGGCCGGCCTTGATCGCGGTGAGCCGGTCCCACTGCTGGTTGGCGTCGACCATCAGCGGTACGTGGTCGCCGATGTGCTCCCGTACGGCGCGCACCCGCTCCAGGTCGATCCGCGGATCCGGGGAGCCGACCTTGAGCTTGATGCCGCCGATGCCGCGGGCCAGCGCCATATCGACGTTCTCCAGAACCTGTCCGGTGGGCATCGACAGGTAGCCGCCGGAGGTGTTGTACACGCTGACCGCGTCGCGGTGCGCCCCCAGCAGCTTGGCGAGCGGCAGGCCGGCGCGGCGGGCCTTGAGGTCCCACAGCGCGATGTCCAGCGCGGCCAGCGCCTGGACGGCGACGCCGCTGCGGCCCATGGACGCGCCGGCCCAGACGAGTTTGGACCACAGGCGGGAGATGTCGCTGGGGTCTTCGCCGAGCAGCTCGGGGGCGATCTCCATGGCGTGGGCGTACAGGGCGGGGCCGCCGGCCCGCTTGGAGTAGCCGAAGCCCAGGCCGGTGTGGCCGGATTCGGCGGTGATCTCGGCGAAGAGGAAGGCGATCTCGGTGAGGGGCTTCTGCCGGCCGGTGAGGACCTTGGCGTCGGATATCGGCGCGTGCAGGGGCAGGTTGACCAGGCGCAGACGTACGCCGGTGATCCGGTCGGTGGTCGCCTCCCCGGGCGGCTGGGCCCAGGGCTTGAGCCGCACGGAGTCGGCGGGGGCGGCGGCGGGTACGGGGGCGGGGGTCATGCGGTGCTCTCCTGGGTCGTGGCGGGCCGCTGGGCGGTGGGGTCCGCGGCGTGCGGGTGCGGGCGTTCGACGGGGCAGGACAGGTGGTAGCCGCGGCCGGCGTAGTCGAAGCCTTCGAGTTCGATGTGGTCGCGGCCGTCGCCCCGGGAGGCGTAGTAGGCGCGGATTTCGCTGATCAGGCCGGTGTCGGCGTCGAAGAGGTACCACTCGTCGCCGCGCAGGAAGCCGTTGCGGGCGGTCTTGTAGTGGGTCCATTCGATGACGGCCTGGTGGGTGGCCGGGTCGGCGATCAGGCGGTCGATCGTCCAGGCGGAGCCGATGGTCAGGACGAGCTGGCGCCAGTTCTCGGCGATGGTCCGTGCGCCGTGCCACGGGCCGTCGAGTCCGGGCGGGAAGTAGTGGACGGCGTCCGGGGTGAAGCAGGCCGCCATGGTGTCGACGTCAGCCGCGTTGCAGCCGTCGAAGTAGCTGCGGATGGTCCGTTCCATGTGCCGGCGGCGGGCGGCTTCGTCCAGGTTGGCGAAGGTGGTCATCGGTGGGCCTCCTGGTTGTCCTGTTCGCTGTCCTGCGCGGCCTTCCACCGCGCGTACTGCTTCCTGGTCTCCTCGCTGGGCGGGTAGAGGCCGCCCAGCAGCGGCTCCCCGCGGTGCACGCGGTGGTGCAGCCACGCCTCCAGCTCCTCTTGCGCCAGCGCCTCGTCGGCGAGGCCGGCCGCGAGCCGGCGGGGGATGACGATGACGCCGTCGCGGTCGCCGACCAGGACGTCTCCCGGGTAGACGGCGACGCCGGCGCAGCCGATCGGGACCTGGAGGTCGGCGACGTGGAAGCTGGTGAGGCGGCTGGTGGCGGTGACGGCGCGGGCGTATGTCGCGATGGGGAGTGTGGTGAGAACGTGCCCGTCGCGGAAGGCTCCGTCGGTGATGACGGCGGTGGCGCCCCGGTGCAGGGCCCGGGTGATGAGCATGTCGCCGGCCGAGGCCGCGCTGATGTCGTTGCGGGAGTCGATGACGAGCGCCTGGCCCCGGTCGAGCGACTCGACGCCCAGCCACTGGAGGTTGTCCTCCTGGTGCAGGGAGTCGAGGGTGTCGATGTCCTCCCGGGCCGGGATGAAGCGCATGGTGAAGGCTTCGCCGACGAATCCGCCGTGTTCCTTGTTGAGCGGGGCGACGCCGACCAGGAACTGTTGGCGCAGGCCGAGGGCGAACAGGCGGGTGGCCAGGGTGGCGGTGGAGATCCGGGAGAGCTTGTCGCGGACCTCGGCGGCGAGGGGTGGGAGCGTACGGGCGTCCGGGCCGGCCGTGGGTGGTATCCCTTCGAAAGCCATGCAGCAGTTCACCGTCCCATTAAATAGATCACAGTCCCAATGAATGAACAGAGGGAACCTAGCAAGGGGCTCCCGCTCGGCACAAGAGCCCGGTATTCTCAATCAGTGAGAAGCCGAGTCGGTCTATGAGGAGCGTCATGTCGACACCCGCCGAGCGCGGCCCGGGCGCACTGGACAGGGGGCTGGCGATTCTCGACCACCTCGCCACCGCCCGGAGCTGTACGACGGCCGAGCTGGCCAAGGAGCTGGAGCTGTCCCGCTCCACCGCGTACCGCCTGGTCGAACGGCTGCGCGGACACGGCTGGCTGAGCCTGGACCCGGTGACCGGCCACTGGCGGCTCGGCCCGAACGCGATGCGCCTGGCCAACGCCGCCGTCGCCTCGACCAACCTCCTGGACGCCGCCACCCCCGCGCTGCGCCGGCTCGTCTCCGTCACCCAGGAAACCGTCAGCCTCGGGGTTCCCAACGGGACGAACATGGTGTTCATCCACCGCGAACGAGGCCCCCGCCCGGCCGCCGTCACGGCCGAGCTGGGTGCGGCCCGCCCCATGCACAGCACCTCACTGGGGCGGGCCTATCTCGCCGCCCAGCAGGACAGCCGGCTGGAAGAGCTGCTGATGGAGCTGGTGCGCTCCCCCGCGTCGCCCGTCACCGCCGCCACCGTCTCCGCCCTGCACGCCGAGATCATCAGCACCCGCACCCGCGGCTACGCGCAGGACCTGCGGGAATTCGACACTTCCAGCGCCTGCTGCGGAGCCCCGGTGTACGACCACGCCGGGGTGCCGGTCGCCGCCATCAGCGTCGCCGGAGTCGCCGAGCGCATGATCCCCTCGATCGAGACCTACGGGCGGGTCGTCGCCGAGGTGTGCGCCGAACTCTCCGCCGAGCTGGGGTACGTACCGCCCGGCGGATGACCCCGGCCGGCTGCACTCATCGCGTCACCTCCTTCACGTCCCCGTCAATGGGATCGGGTACCGCTGAACGCATCGACCGATCACCGCCGTCCTTGATCCGCAGGGCGAACGCGGCGGCCACGAAGGAGAGCGTTCCCAGTGCGATCAGCGCGAGCTGGGTCGAGCCGGTGTGCTCCTTGACCAGGCCGAACCCGTACGGCGCGATGAAGCCACCCAGGTTGGCCACCGAATTGATCGCGGCGATGGCGATGCCGACGGTGATCGGATTGACCGTGCGCTGGACCATCGGCCAGAACACCGGGCTGATCGACTTGAACCCCGTGGCGGCCACGCACAGCCACACCAGTGCCCACCAGGGCGAAACCAGCGCCGCGACCATCGTCCCGGCGCCGGCGACCATCAGCTGCCACACGAAGATCCGCTTCCGCAGCCACGGTTTGCGGTCTCCCAGCCGTGCCATGGCGAACATCGCGGCGATCGCGCACAGCCAGGGAAGGGAGGACAGAAAACCCACGGTGAAGGCGTTCGTGCCGGGGATGTCGCTCACGATCGACGGCAGCCAGAAGGTGTTGGCGTAGATGGACATCTGCACGGTGAAGTACACGAACGTGAAGAGCACGATCTTCGGATCGCGCAGGACGCCCAGGAAGTTGTGCGAACCCCCGTGGTACGTCTGCTTGACCTTCTCGTCCTCGGCGGCGATCCGCGCCAACAGAGCGGCCCGCTCCGCCGGTGTCAGCCAGGTGACCTCCTCGATCCTGTTGTCCAGCCAGAACCACGCGAAGATGCCCACGGCCACCGACAGTCCGCCCTCGATCAGGAACATCCACTGCCATCCGTGCAGCCCCAAGAGCCCCTCCATGCTCAGCAGCGGCCCGGACAGCGGCCCCGAGATCGAGAAGGCCACCAGCGCGCCGACGGCGTAGCGGGCATTGGCCCGGCCCCGATAGCCGCTGGGCAGCCAGGTGGATATGTAGAAGAGAACCGCGGGAACGAAGCCGGCTTCCGCGACACCGAGCAGAAACCGCAGCACGTAGAAGCTGGTCGTCCCCTGGACCAGGAACATGGCCGCGGACACCAGTCCCCAGCTGACGCAGATGCGGGAGAGCCACACCCGTGCGCCGAAGCGCTCCATCAGCATGTTGCTGGGGACCTCGCACAACGTGTAGGCCACGAAGAACAGTCCGGCGCCGAGCCCGTACGCCGCCGCCCCGATCCCCAGGTCCGCCTCCAGACGCGTCTGGGCGTAACCGATGTTCGAGCGGTTGAGCTGGTTGCACATCATCATGACCGCGAAGAGCGGCACCACACGCCGGAGAATCTTCGCCGCGGCGCTGTGGACAGCGGCGTCCACACTGAGAGTCATAGCACGGCCACTTCCTCATCGTCCCATTAAGTGGGAAGCTGTACCAATGAATGACACAGAAAGTAGGGCCAGCGCATAGAGGTGTCAATACTCGGGAACGCACCACCCCCACGGCTGCGGCGCAGCGCACGGAGCAGCCCGCCCTGCTGCCGGGCCGACGGCGCTGAACGAGGCCACTCGCGACGAGGTGTCCGCACCGCTCCGCACCGAGCGGCCGGAACTGCGGCCCGCTCGGAGCACCGGGTCGAGCGATCCCGCGCCCCTCGATCCCACCGAACCTCCGGAAACCCTCTCCCTCACCCGGGTGAGGCCGGGGCGCCAGTTGAAATGGGCCACCATGGTGTGCTGGCAGTTGCCGCCGTTACAGCTGATGGCGTACACGTCACCGCGGCCTTTGCCGTCCAGGCAATTACCGGTCGCCACATTCTTCAGAGCCGTTACGCCGGTGGGGCCCGGGCCGCCATGACACCGAGAACAGTCCGCATGCGCTTTCTCCATTAGGTGGAATCTTGTCGCACTGCACAGGCCAAAAATGGGGCAACCCCGGTCCGGACAATATGGCCCATCAATGCACCACTATCGCTCCCCGAATCCAGCGCTCTCACCTTCTCAATTTCGACAGAAAACGACGCGATGCACGAAGTGATGCCATCGGGCGAAAGGAGAGAGAACGCGTCAATTGGGATCGGATCAGTCATTCACAACGACCGTTCCGTTACTTTGCTCGAAGGCGGCCGGCTACTGATGCCCCGGACCGCCCAGTCGTGGAGGTTGATGGCGCGATGGACGAGCGGGGCCAGGGCTTCCGGGTGGTCAAGCTCCGGGGCGATGTCGATCCAGATGATGAACGTACCGGCGGCCGGATCAAGTGATCCATCCACGACGCGTGGCCCTGCGGCCTTGAGAAGGGACCAGCGTCCGCAGGTGGACGGTGCGATGCCCGCTTGTGCCGACCGTCCGTCCTCCGCCGTACGGGGAAGATGATCGTGTGGGGCGGAACCGGCCCCGACCAGCATGCCCGTGGCCGGTCACCGCTCCCCATGACCCAGCGCCGCCGGTACGCGTCCGGCGGGATGAAAGACTGGCCGCATGGCGGAACTCGACGGCAGGCCGGTTGCGCCCGAGGAGTTGCAGACGCTCGCCCTCGTCAACCTCGGTCACTTCACGTCCATGCGCGTGGAGGACGGCGCGGTACGCGGGTTGACGCTCCACCTCGAACGGCTCGCGCGCGACTGCCGCACGGTCTTCGACGCCGACCTGGACGCGGTGCGCGTTCGCGCCCTCGTGCGCCAGGCGCTGCTCGCCCAGGACACCCCCGGCCCCTGCACCGTACGGGTCACCGTCTTCGACCCTGCCCTGGACCTGGGCCACACCGGCGGCGACGCCACCCCACACATCCTGGTGACGATCCGCCCGGCCGGCGCCCTCCCGCCACCACCACTGACGGTGCAAGCCCGCCCGTTCCAAAGGGACCTGGCGGCCGTCAAGCACACCGGCCTGTTCACCTCGCTCCACCACCGCCGCCGAGCCCAGCGCGCCGGCTTCGACGACGCGCTGTTCACCCACCCGCACGACGGGCTGGTGAGCGAAGGCGTCACCTGGAACGCCGGATTCATCGACACGGACGGCAACATCATCTGGCCGGACGCCGACATCCTGCCCGGCGTCACCCTCCAACTGCTCCGGGACGCCGGACACGGCGCCACGAAACCGCTGCACCGGGACGACATCCCCACCCTGCAAGCGGCGTTCGCGACCAACACCAGCATCGGCGTCCGCCCCATCGCCGCCATCGACGACATCCCGCTGCGCACCGACCACCCGACGCTCACCGCCCTCCGGGAGAGCTACGCGAAGATCCCGACGGAACCCGTCTGAGACCCGGCCCGGGCGACGACCTGGTCCGACCGGCCGTACCCTGCCCACCGCGTTGCCGTGGGAGAAGGCGGCGCGCCTGTCCAGCCCGTAAGGCGTCTACGACCTCTGCGGCAACATCCGGGAATGGCTCGCCAGCCCCACCGCTCCGGGCCGCCCCACAGCATTCATCGACGCCCACCGCACGATGTGAGACGACCACACCGGGCATCCGCCGTGCCACGGGTCTCTCGCAACACCTGCGCGAACGGCGTCTCGGCGAAGCGGCAGCCGCCACGTTCCGAGTGAAGGTGAGCGCGCCGGGCGACCAGCCGAGGAGCCCATCGGATGGACCGACGAATCCCGAGTCCGGAACCTCAGCTCAAAGGCGGGTCCCTTGATGTGCCACAGCGCCTCCACCGACCCGCCCTCGATGCTCACCGCCGCATCCGACCAGGCCACCGTGGCATTCCGTCGTCCGCTGTGGCCCGGTCGGCTTCGGCGAGCGTGCGGTGGAGCGAGGCGACCGCGGCACGCATGCCGGGGTTCCTCCCCATCCTGGTGGCGAGCTTCTGGCGGTCTCGGTGGCGGAGACACCCTTGTCGTTCGGCCGTACGCCGTGATTGCCCTCGGCCTCGCCGGTCTTCTCCCGGATGTCGCTGTACCGCGAAGAACGTGGCGCCCATGCGGTTGGGGTCGTAGATGCCGGTGACCTTGACGCGGGTGCTGACCTGCTCGGAGAAGACCTGGTGGTGCCCCGCGTGGCGGAGCTTCGAGCTGCCTCGCCAGTTCCTGGCGGGTGGTGGACGTGCGCGCGTACCCGATCCTCACCGGCCGCTCGGTGCGGGGCGCGGGCACGGCGGCCAGAGCGCGGCTCCCCTGCCGCCAGGGCCGGCCGGGGAGCCGGTCGGCGCGGACGGGAACGAAGCGCAGAGTGCGGTGCTTCGCGGCGGTCTGCCCGTCCCTCGTTCGGCGGGCGCGTTCGGGTGGCCGTGATGTTCTTCTTGCCGATGCGGTCTGATCGGGCTTGATTTCCAGGACAGCGAACTTCCCCAAGTAGTGGCCCGGGGTCTCGCGGAACTCTCACATCCGACCATGTATGAGAGTCGCTGGGGCGGCGGCGACGCGGGCCTTGGATGCCTCCCCGGCGGATCGTGCGGCCAACTGAGGGTCGGCTCATTGCGTTGGGCGAGGGCAGGGCGGCTGCCGGACGCCGTCGTCAGGGCCGGTTCGGGTCGGAGTGCACCACCATGAAGAGCGACCAGGCGGGCGCGGCCGGGTCGTCCGGGCGGGCGGCGAACTCGTCCAGCAGGTCCTTGAGCCGGGTGCGGAACTCCTCCATCTGCGGCGGCGGCAGGCGTAGCGCCATCCTGGTGCCCTCGGCCTCGGCGTCGGGGACGAGGGCGAGTTCCTCCAGGAACGCGTCGAGCATCGACCGGTCCAGCGCGGGCGTTTCGAGGTGCCAGCTCTTGTACGTCGTCAGATACGGGATCTCTCGTGCGCCGCGCGCGCCGCGCCGTTCTTCCTGTGCCTCCAGGAATCCGGTGCGGACCAGCGTTCTGGTGTGGTGCAGCACGCTGGCCGGGTCGCGGCCGAGGATGGCCGCGATCTCCTTGTTCGTGTGCGGCTTCCGTACGCAGATGCGCATGATGCGCAGGCGGAGGGCGGAGGCGAGTGCCTTGGCCTCCGCGTCGGTCGCCGGGCGGCGTTCGGTCATGACCAGCAGCGTACTGAAGGGCGGGCAGCCCGGGGAAGGGCCGGACCGCAAGTGATTGACAAATCTCAATCACGCGTCCAGCGTTTCGCTGTCCCCTTCGCAGCCCGGGGATCCGCGGATCTCCCGCCACTCCCAACTGTGGCCCGAACGAACGAGGTCAACGATGCCGAACCGTCCCGGAACGACCGGCCGGACCGCCGCTCCCGAGAGCCCCGCAGAGCACGCGGATGTCCCACCGAACCGGCAGATGGCGGTCAGTCCCGTCGAGGCGCCTCCGGGGCCCGGGGAGAGGGTGAACGACTACGACCGTTTCGCCGAGGCGTACGCGGACCACAACGAGAACAGCCTGCTCAACGCCTACTACGCGCGCCCCGCGATCGTGGACCTGGCCGGCGACGTGGCGGGCCGCCGGATCCTCGACGCCGGCTGCGGCGCCGGCCCCGTGGCCGAGGACCTGCGCGAGCGCGGCGCCGTCGTCGCCGGCTTCGACTCCAGCGCCGGGATGCTGGCGCAGGCCCGGCGGCGGCTCGGCGACGACGTGGCACTGGAACGCGCCGAACTGGGCGGCCCACTGCCCTTCGCCGACGCCGAGTTCGACGACGTCGTCGCTTCCCTGGTCCTGCACTACCTGGAGGACTGGACGACGGCCCTGGCCGAACTGCGGCGCGTGCTGAAGCCCGGTGGCCGCCTCATCGGGTCCGTCCACCACCCCTTCGTCCAGCACCTGACGGCACCGCCCGGAACCCACTACTTCGCGACCCGCCCCACCTCCCAGTGGTGGGAAATCGACGGCACCAAGCACCTGATGACCTTCTGGGACCGGCCGCTGCACGCGATCACCGACGCGTTCACCGCCGCCGGCTTCCGGATCGACGTCATCAGTGAACCGTCCCCGGGACCCGGCACCCGCGAACGGTTCCCCGAAGTCTTCGAACAGAAGGAGTCCGGCAGGTTCCTGTGCTTCCTGTTCTTCGTCCTCACCAAGACGTGAACGTCACCCTCAAGTGCGGCCCATCGGCTCAGCAGCCGGCCTCCCGCACGCCTCGTACGGCTTCGCGGATGTCGAGGAACATGCCGAGTCGCCGGGGGGTCGGGATTGCCGGCGGACGTGGCGAACATCAATGCGCCGAGCGTCCAGGGCTGACTTTGACGCGTCCGCCCGCCCCGAGAAGGGGCACAACATCGCCTGGCGCTACTTCACGGACCCCTCCGCGCGGGGACTCTTCCCGGCGGAGAACCGTGACCGTACCGCTCGCACAGCAGTGGCGGATCCGCGTGCCGCACTCGGCAGCCGCCCGGACGACGCGCGGCTTGCTGGGCTCGTCCGTCGGCTCCGCGCCCACAGCAAGGAGTTCTCGGCGCTGTGGGACACCCACGACGTCGCCGTGCGCCGCACATCCGGTCGTCGGCCCACTGGAGCTGGACTGCGAGATACCGCTGAACCCGGAGCATGACCAGCGGCTGATCGTCTGCACCGCCCGTCCGGGCAGCAGGTCCTACGAGCCGCTGGAATTGCCGCGCGTGGTCGGCCTCCAGAATCTGACCCGTGGCCGATCTCGGCCTTCACTTCCCGCACGGGCGCCATCGACGGCCGGGCGTGGGTGCATCGAGCCCTGGCTCCGTCAGCCAACTGCTCCGTGACCGGCATGGGCTCGCAGGCGCTCGGCCTGCTCATTCTCGCCCGGGATATGTCGCGGGCCTCCCTGCAACCCAGATACTTCGCCGAGCCACTGCATCCGCCGGGCCTCCCCGATACGCCTTCCAGCGGGCGCGGTTCCTGGGCCAGGTCACGGCAGAGCATGGGACATCTGACGCAGGCCTTTTCATGCTGGCAGGGGATTCCGTAGGGGCGGTCCCCGGTGCCGAAGCGACCTGGTGGAGGCTGAAGTGGTCGCGGAAGTCCTGCCCGCAGCGGTCGGGGGAGATGGCCAGCAGCCGGTGCTGGGAGGGCCGGGGCATCGGCGAGCCGAAGACCCGCTCATGACCGTCGTACCGGTTCAGCAGCGGCACCCGCCCTTCGGGACCCTTGATGCGGCGATTGACCCGCGCGAGGACCGCGACCAGGTCGGGGTCGGCGGGGATGCCGGTCCTGGACGGGCTGATCTGCACAGCAACGGCACCATCTCACCGGTCGACGCCTGGTACTGACAAAGCCTCAGGTGGCTGGCCTCCAGCAGTTCCTCGACCCTGGTCCCGGTGCGGCGCGACCTCGATGCCGGCCCGGGCCCAGAAGACGTTGCTCTCTTCGCATTCGGCATCGAACCGGGGACCCGGCTCGTCGACCGGGCGAGGAACAGTACGGTTCGTCTGATGACCGGCCGCCCCCGTTCGACCGCCGCCGCCGGCGGCGACACCGCTATTCCCCAGACCTGTTACGTGCCCTCCGGGGTCGGGAATTGGCTGACCGTCGACGTTTCCGCGGGACGCCGGCTCAAGAACTGCTCGGCGGCCTCGATCGCCTCCGCCTGCAGCGCCTCGATGGAGACATCCCAGTGGTCCCGCCAGTCATCGAGGTTGATGGCGCAATGAACCAGAGGCTCCAGGGCTTCCGGATAGCCGAGTTCCCGGGCGATGTCGATCCAGATGATGAACGTACCGGTAGCCGGATCAAGGGATCCATCCACGATACGACCGGCGATCCAGTACGCGGACGCCCACCTGGCGGCGCTGGGGTCATCCGGAAGCTTGAAGAACAGCCCCAATTCTTCCAGCACAGAATCGAACAGCTCTGGGGATTCGGATTCCTCATTTCGGAGAAGGCCGGCCAGGAGAGGGAGCGATGGGCTCTCTACCCCGGCGATCAGAGCGTCCAGTCCGGCCTGGATCAGGCGATCAGACCCGACCTGGCCTCTGAAGACCCGGTCACCGGCCAAGTTCCGGAGCTGTGCGAGGGCTTCGTCCTTCGTCATTTCCGCTCACCTTCGTCGCCGGGTGCTGGAACAGGCTCACACGCTCGGCACCTCGCCGCCAGCGCGTTTCGTCCGTTGACCTCGCACTCACGTGTCCGGGTCTCGCGACGATGACCGGCCCTACGCTCCTTGATGAGGGATGCGCATCAGTAGGCGGACGGTCCGCCGGTTGCCCCCTTGTGCCGACCGTCCAGGATGACGGGTTCGTTCCAGTCTCCTCGGAGAGGTCGTCACCCGGATGCTGTGGGTCGAAGTCCGGTTCGGAGTTCATCAGGACAGGGCGAGGTCCGTGAGGGACCAGCGGCAGTACGACGACCCTGATCCACGGCTCGCCGTGCTTGCGGACGATGTCCACCCCGCCCGTGGTGCCCAGCTCCAACGCGGTGTCGAAGCGGGTCAGGGCCTACCACAGCCGCTTCTGCAACGCCCGAAGAACGCCCCGGGGTCCTGGGGCCGGCGGATCGCGTCGTAGTGCACGTCGCGGTTGCCTTCGGAGTCCGGCGGCAGGTCGTCTTCCGGGTTCTGCCACCGCCCCGCCCCCGGCACCCGCTTCAGCAGGTCGATGGCGTCCATCACCGGCCGGTGGGCGGTGATGTTGCACTTCAGCTCCAGCGCCCCCCGCAGCGGGGCGAGCATCCGCCGCCAGTGACCCGAGTACGACGACCGCAGCACCGTGCGCACCCGCGTCCGCTATCGGGCCTCGTCCACCGCCGCCAGCGCCCTCAGCGTCGACTCTCCGGCTACCGGGAAGATCACCTTGCGGGCCATGCCGCCCGGCTCGGCGACCACGGCCTCCGCCAACCGCAGCAGGATGCCCTCCCTGCCGCGCACCCGCTTGAGGTCCTTGGTGAACTCGCCCTCGACCTTCTTCTCCGCCCGCGTGTTGATCCCCTGCACCAGCTGGATGAACAACTCCACCAGCGAATCGGTGATCTCCGTCTGCCGCACATGGCACTGCGCGGACCGCAACGTGTACCGCACCGGCGGCGCCGCCGCCCACAGGTCCGAGGGGACTCCTTCGAGTCCCGTGCCCGCCATGCCGCCGGAATTCGGTGGGACAGAACGGGACATGCAGCCGATTTGGCCGAGTACTCCAACAAGTAAACCCCCGACCGCGTTTCCGCAGGTCAGGGGCTACTTTTCCCAGTGTGGCGGCGCCAGGATTCGAACCTGGGAAGGCTGAGCCGGCAGATTTACAGTCTGCCGCGCAAACGCCCCTGACCAGGCACTTCTTGGGCCCTGGCGCCTCCCACCCCACACCCACCCCACAGGCACCGCAATGCCCATCCCCACCACGCTCTGGCACACCTGGCTAACAAACCCAGCCGTACGGACCCGCTTCGAAACGAAGTACTACGCCCTCTCCCCCACCACCTGCTGGCACTGGCTCGGAGCCATCTCCTCCACCGGCCACGGCAGCTTCCGCGCCGCCACCCTCCCCGGCCCCACCCGCCGAGGCACCGTCCCAGCCCACCTCTTCGCCTACCACCTGCTCCACGGCCCACCCACCACCACGGACCTCGTCCTGTGCCACCAGTGCGACGAAGCCGGCTGCGTCAACCCCACCCACCTACGCCCCGGCACCAAAGCCCAAAACCGCACCGAATGGTCCACCCGCCGCCACAACCCCCACAGCCCCCTCGCAGACACCCGAGGCCCCGCCGGGCGCTCCCGAGCCATCGCCAAGGCAATCCGCGGCGCCTGCGCAGCTGGCGAACCCGCAGACACTATCGGCATGCTTATCGGGACGGTGCAGGCTGAAGGCCGCCCACTTGTCCTGTGGTGAATGGCCAGGACAGTTCGGATGTGGCCCTTGGACAAGAAGTCCACTGTGCAACGACCAGACATGAGCTCGTCTCGTGAAGCTCGTGCCGCCCGATCTCTGTGCTCGCACGGAGATCAGGCGGTAGCGGCACCCGTACCTGTTGGGCAGGCGATCCGCTGCAGCTCGCACGGAGAGCACCGGACCGCCGGAGGCGATCTCTTCCAGCACGGCGACCCACCTCCGCTCGCGCGGAGAGCACTACCGCGCCGACCTGGTGCTGAATCGCTGAATCGACCCACCTCCGCTCGCGCGGAGAGCACGCGCCCCCGCCCCGCGCCGCCGCCGGCCGGGGCGACCCACCTCCGCTCGCGCGGAGAGCACTGCACGTCGGGCTGGCTGTGGTCATCCCAGCGCGACCCACCTCCGCTCGCGCGGAGAGCACTGGTCGCGCGTCAGCACCTCGGCTGCCGTGTCCGACCCACCTCCGCTCGCGCGGAGAGCACGCATGCCCAACGGCCGGGCCACCCCGGCAGCCCCGACCCACCTCCGCTCGCGCGGAGAGCACCCGCCCGCGCTGCTGAGCGTGTGGCGGCCGGCCGACCCACCTCCGCTCGCGCGGAGAGCACGTCGAACCAGTAGATCCATTCGGGATCGTCGGCGACCCACCTCCGCTCGCGCGGAGAGCACAACACCGGTGCACTGACCGCTGCTCACGAGGTCGACCCACCTCCGCTCGCGCGGAGAGCACGTTTTCGAGTCGGCGCTGCGCCGGGCCGACCGCGACCCACCTCCGCTCGCGCGGAGAGCACTTGGTGACGTCGAAGCCGCGTTTCGCCCCGAGCGACCCACCTCCGCTCGCGCGGAGAGCACGGCGGCGGACGGCTCTTCCTCGAACGCTGACGCGACCCACCTCCGCTCGCGCGGAGAGCACGCGGCGCCGGCCAACGCCAGGAGAAGGGATGCCGACCCACCTCCGCTCGCGCGGAGAGCACTACGCGTACTGCCACGTGACGGGCCACCCGGGCGACCCACCTCCGCTCGCGCGGAGAGCACCGGTCCTTATAGACCGTAGCCAGTTTCCTTCCCGACCCACCTCCGCTCGCGCGGAGAGCACAGCGCCCGGCGGTGCTCGGGCGCGTGCTCACCCGACCCACCTCCGCTCGCGCGGAGAGCACGCGGCGCCGGCCAGCGCCAGGAGGAGGGACGCCGACCCACCTCCGCTCGCGCGGAGAGCACATCAGCGCGCACATGATCTGCTGGGTGGTCGACGACCCACCTCCGCTCGCGCGGAGAGCACGCGGCGAGACGGCCAGCCTCAGCGGCAGCCGCGACCCACCTCCGCTCGCGCGGAGAGCACCCCTCATGCCCGCACGCGAAGGCGATCAGCCACGACCCACCTCCGCTCGCGCGGAGAGCACGCCGGGCACTCCCGACCTCCACCATCAGAATCGACCCACCTCCGCTCGCGCGGAGAGCACGCGCTGGTCGCGCAGCCACTCGGGCAGTGGATCGACCCACCTCCGCTCGCGCGGAGAGCACGTCAGCTGCTCGGTCAGCCGCTCCAGATCGGACGACCCACCTCCGCTCGCGCGGAGAGCACATCGCCGTCTACCAGGTCGCTCCCAGCGGCGCCGACCCACCTCCGCTCGCGCGGAGAGCACGATGTAGTGCTGCTGGTCAGCACCGAGGAGCGAGGTGCGACCCACCTCCGCTCGCGCGGAGAGCACTACCGGGTCTGCTGCGGCGCCAGCTGGCGCGCCGACCCACCTCCGCTCGCGCGGAGAGCACCGGGGCCCGCAGGTCCTCGATGGCGGCCACATCGACCCACCTCCGCTCGCGCGGAGAGCACAGCACCTGCGCGGCGAACACCGTCTCCTCGGGCGACCCACCTCCGCTCGCGCGGAGAGCACGCGGCGGTGGCGAGGACAGCGCGGCCGGAGTGCGACCCACCTCCGCTCGCGCGGAGAGCACGCCTGGAGGACACCGGGATCGACTACCTGTTCCGACCCACCTCCGCTCGCGCGGAGAGCACCTCGACCGCCGCTTGAACGGCTGGATCGGCCCCGACCCACCTCCGCTCGCGCGGAGAGCACCCTTTTTGACCTGGGCTTCTAGGAGGGCTTTGCCGTTTCTTGACCTTTCTGGAAGGCGATGAGGGTGAGGCCGTCGAAGTCCATGGGATTGCGGCGTCGGGTTCCTGCTGTGCGGAGGGTGAAGCCCTGTTCGTTGTTCTCCGGATGGATGAGGACAGCGTGGCCGTCGCCGATGGTGGCGATGACGGATGCCCAGAGTTCGTCGCGCACGCGGGCGGAGACTGTGCCGGCATACAGCTCCGGTGTGACTTCGAGGAGCCAGCGGGCCAGCGCCCCGCGAAGGTGATCGGGGACGGCTGTGGCAGAGATGACGATCATGGACGACATGTGTCACGACCTCTAATCTGAGCGGTCATGTTGCCGTTCCGTGGTTTACGCCCCCTGGGACGATTCCCGTGACGGGGTCCCACAGGTCGACGAGCTCTTCCTCGGGGTCTGGCGTTTCGTAAGCGTTCTCCGGGTCGAGGAGTTGCTGGAGGTCGGTCACGATGCGCGGCAGCAGTTTGAAGAGGCGCAGGCCGTTGCGGAAGGAGCGGCGTGCTTCGGCTTCGGGGTTGGTCGAGTCGTGCAGGGAGAAGGCCAATGGGATGGTGAGTTCGGCCTTGTAGAGGTCGCCCAGGTCATAGACGAGGGACTGCTGGTTCCCGCTGTGGATGTAGCCGAGGGCCGGCGAGCAGCCGAGGGCGAGGATGGCGGCGTGGACGATGCCGTAGAGGCAACTGTTGGCTGAGGAGAGGGCGAGGTTGACGGGGTCCTGGCTGTCCCAGGAGTCGGGGTCGTAGGAGCGGCGGAATCGGCCGATCTTGTACTGGCGGGCCAGCAACTGGTAATGGGCCTTGACCCGGGCGCCTTCCATGCCGCGCAGTTGGTTGTATGTTGCGCCCTCGGTGACGGATCCCGGGCCGAAGCGGAGTTCGTACATCCGGCGTGCGACGGCAAGACGCTTCTCGTCGTCAGCCCATGCCCTGACCTGTCGTTCGAGCCAGAGCGTGGTGAGGGAGCCGGGCGTGGTTGCGGCGTAGCACCGTACGCCGCCGGAGCCCGTGATCAGCACGGTGGTTCCGTGCCGGGCGAAGGTGGCCAGTGCGCGGGAGGTGATGGAGGTTCCGGGTCCGAGGAGGACACAGCTGAGGGCGGCGGTGGGGATGTAGACGCTCTCGGTGCCGCGTTCTTGTGTGGTGATCTCTGCGCGGACGCCGGTGTCGTCCTGGTGGATGCGGACGACGTCCAAGTAGAGGAAGGACAGTGAGTCCGCCATGCGGGGCAGCATGGCGAGGGTGGGCGCAGCGAGTCTGCGGCGGGCTTCGGTGGGGGTGTGCCGGCGTGGTTCGGGTGTGGTGGTGCGCTTCATCCGGTGGCCTTGGCGGGGGCGATGCTCAGGAGTCCGCATCCGTAGGGTTTGCCGCGGCCGATGCCATAAGTGATCTTGGTGCGGAGCAAGTTGGGGTCGGTGATGGTGGCGGTGCCTTCGAACTGGGTACGGGCGTGCCGGATGACCTGTTCTGCGGCCGGCCCGTGTGTACCTCGTCGGCCGTGAACGGTGTCGAGCGGCACGGCGTTGAGGGTCAGGGGTTTCAGTCCAGCAGCCTCGGCCTGACGGTTCCACCAGTCGTCCGCCGCGTCGCCGGTGAGGGGGACGACGGCGGGCAGGTTGTAGAGGGCGCGGGTGGTGGCGCCGGGCTTGCGGATCGGGTTGGCGACGCAGCGGTAGCGAACGGGGAGTCCGGTGCGCACGGCGTTCAGCAAGGGGTCCAGGGAGCGGGTGATGGCCGTTCCGTAGTCCTCGGGGAGGCGGCTGAGGTCGGGCTCGTGCGTGCTCTGGAGCAGTAGGTGGGCGCCGGCGGGGGTGTTCTCCGTGCGGAAGAGCACTCCGTAGTGGGCTCGGGCGTCCTCACCGGCGTGGTCGGGGAAGAGAGACATGAGGCGGCGGTGCAGCCGGATGCCGCCGTCCTTGCGGTGGACTTCGCGCTGGGCGTCGACGAAGTGCGGGTTGGGGACGATGCGTGTCAGCCAGAGAGTCACGTGAGGCTCCCTTCCGGGCCGTCGAGGTGGTCGCGGAGGTAGTCCGCGAGTCGGGTGAGCTGCTGGGTGCCCATTCCTGCGTACTGCGTTTCGGGCAGCAGCAGGGTCCGCCGGTACAAGTCGCGCTCTCGGTAGGCGCGCTGCCGTGCGTGGAAGGTCAGGGGGTCGTCCTTCACCTTGCCGGACGGATGGGAGGCATCGTGACTGTCGGGTGTGGTCAGCTCGTCCGGGACGGGGAGGCGGTCAAGGGGTTGCTCGGAGAGGAACTCGACTCCCACGCGCGATTGTGACTTTGGGGGATTGGCGGCCACTGGCAGGGAGATGAGGTGCCGGAGAGGGTCGCCGGTCAGGCCCAGGAGTACGGGGCCTTCCGGCGGACAGGAACGGCGTCCGAGGTAGAGCGGCCATTGTGGGGATCGGAGCGCGCGGGCGCACCGGGACAGGGTCTCGGTGTCCTGGGTGTTGTCCGTGCCGGTGATGGCGACGGTGAAGGCGGCGTCGGCGAGGTAGTCACGGCGGGTGACCAGGGTTCCTGTGCCGCCGCTGCGCTTCTTGCCTTCGGCCGTGGTGACCGTACCGCTGGGCGGCAGGCCACCTCCGACGGTGTGGAAGTCCGTCAGGACGACGCCGGGCCGGTCGGCGCGCACGGTCAGGGAGAGGCGGACGAGATCGTCCAGTGGTTCTCCTCGGCGGCGTCCCAGCGCGGCGGCCAGCAGCCCGATGACTCCGGACCGGGTGGGAAAGCGCGCGGTGTCACGGTCGTTGTAGTGGCTGTGCTCGCCCCAGGACTGTAGAGGGCCGGAAAGGCGCAGCAGCAGCCCGGGGCCTGTCGTTGTCTTCCGCGTGTTGTCGCTGGTCACGCGGTGGCCCCGGTGCTGTCCTGGTTCAGGGCCGTGTTCACGGCGGCGGCGATGAGATCGTCGAATGCGTTGTGCTTCGTGCCCAGGCCTTCCAGCTCTGTGTGTTCCGGGCTGGCCCAGCCGCTGGTGAGGATCCGTCCCGTTCCGAGGAGGGTGTTCGCCTTCAGCGCGTAGTCATCGAGGTGTTTGACGGAGGGGGCCTCGAAGCCACCACCGCGCGCGGAACGAACGGGCCTCTCGAACGCGGCGGCGAAGGACAGCGGGCGGTCAGAGCGGACGGCCAGGTGGACAAGACCCGGGATGGTGTGGGCCGCGGTGGAGTTCTTCTTGGCCTGGGGCAGCGATTCGATGAAGGACCCAAGGAACGCGGTCACCAACTCACGGGCGGCCCGTTCGTCGTCGCCGATGTTCGCGGCCAGATCGCGCAGGTCGACCGTGGCAAAGCGGTAGAAGGTGCCGGCGCTGAATTCGGCGTGCCCCATGTGGCCGCTTCCGGTGCTGTCGTCCCAGGCGGCGGTGACGTCGTCGACGGCGGAGAAGTAGTCGAGTTCGACGTCCGTTTCGTGGGTGGTGAGCGCGTGCGCGACTTGGAGAGCGCCGTCGACGCCGGCGTCGTCGACCTCGGCGAGCATCCGGCCGAACAGGTTGATGACACCGTTGCGGGAACGCAGGATCGCCTCGATGCGGTCCTTGGGCAGGACGCTCTTGTCTGCCGGCTTCTTGATGTCCTTGGCCGCTTCCAGGGCATCGCGGTGCTCGGCGGCGAGGTCGGCCAGATCGCTGACGGCCGCTTCGGGCACGTAGACCATGGCGTTGGTGAGAACCTTGTTGGGAACGGTCTGCTTCGGGTTCTCGCGGTCCTTGGCCAATTCGAATTTGATGCTGCTGCCTGCAGCCGCGTGGGCGCCGGCCCGCTGGGCGAGATCGGTGGGCCAGCCCCGGCTCTCCAGTTCCCGGGTGACCCGTTCGCCGATCCGGCGAGTGCGCACGGCTTCCTGCCCGATGCGCTCCTGGAACAGTTCACGGGCCGCCCTCTTCCAGGACTGGCTGCTCACCCGGGTACGCAGAACATTGCCATACTGCACGCTTTTCACACTATTAAGGTCATCTCGGTTCAAATTGGCGAACGGAACCGACTGGAGAAGGTGGATATCGATGAAGCGGGCAGACTCAATCACTGTGCTCTCCTTGGAGACGCGGATAGGGGTTGTACGAAGCTAGTGACAGCGGAGTGGAACGTCAGTCCTCGGCGTCACCCGGATCGGCGACCTGCTGCTCGTCCTTCTCTTCGCTCAGGCGTTCCTCCTCCCGGGTGCGCAGACGATGGAAGTCCTGGAGCCAGCGACGGGAGATCCGGCCCGACTGCGTTGGCCACCTGATGAGGTCCTGGAGCAGTTGCGCCCAGTCCACGGGAACGTCGAGGTCCCGCAGGTACAGCACGGCTGCGGGGAGATGCCGATGGAGGCCGTTGGTGCTCTGCCGGGTCAGCAGATGCAGGGTCCGTTCTGCGGTCTCGGTGCGCATGACACGTTCGCGTGCTGGTGCGTCGATGGCCGCATGTGCGAAGGCACTGCCGAGGCTTTGACCGTAGGGCGCCGACTTGGCGGGGGCGGTGGAGGGAGCGGCGGCCCCGTCGGCGTCCGCGTGCTGGTCCGGGTCCTGCGATCCGCTGTCGGCAGCGGGCACGGATTCTTCATCCGTGCCGCGCCGAATACGAGGCTGGGCCGCAATCAGAGCGGCCACCGTGTAATACGCCCGCTGCTCTTCATCGGAAGCCCCCTTGGGGAGCCACCTGGTGACGTAGCGGTGCATCGGCTGGACACGCTTGTGGTCCAGTGGCATCCGAAGCCCGCCTGCGAGCTGCCTGCGCATCCCAGGGTCATCCCGGCACCTCTCGGCAATCCAGGAGGTGTAGCGCAAGCGCATCTGACGTGGAGCGGACGGGTTGTCGGAAACAGTAAGGGGTGTCGTCATCGTGGATACTCCTTCGCGGATCTCGGGGAAGTCATCGCGGACGGCATCGGCTACGTGCTCTGGCCGGGGCGGCGGAGAATGAGCCGGGCATCGGCCACAGCCCTGGCACCGCGTTGGGTCCGGACCACGGTGCGGGTGACCGTGTCATAGGCGTCCTCGGCGATCCGTAGGAATGCCCATCGCGCCGCCGCCTCGTCGAGTCCGGCGTTCAACACCTGCCCTGTCTGGTCCAGACGGCGGAAGCGAGCCCAGAACTCTTCCTCGGCACCGGGCCAGTAGCGAGCCTCTGCTTCCTTCACCCAGGTGTCAGCCTTCGCCTTCGGATCATCCCGGTAGGCGGCCCAGGCTTGCCTCACCGCTCGCCGCAGTCGGAACCCGTACCGTTCGCCGAGCTGGCGCAGCGTTGCGACAGCCGGCGCGGTCTGCGGGGACTTGGCCTCGACGAAGCCCAGCACCGGAGGGGTCGAGGCGTCGACGAACTGAACATCGCGGGCCTGGCCGTCCTGCTCGAATCCCAGGGCCCGCACCCGCAGATCTTCCGAGACCTCGGCAGCAGAGTCGAACACCCTGGGGTGCTTGGGCTGAGCCGAACCCACGGGATGATGCAGAAGCAGCGCGTCCAGATCCCGCCACAGAGCCCGCCGTGAATCGGCCGGGCGAGGGTAGGGATTGTTCTGCTGGCTCGTCTGCCAGATCAGGTAGGCGTCGTCCCGCGGAATGCGCCCGGTGCGGTACGCCCAGGTGATGAACGCGTCACGCACGAGTTCCGGGTCTTCCTCGTCCTGGACCAGGAGCAGGGCGTGCTGAGAGCACGCGGTCCACCGGGAGCAGGGGCCCTTGGGCAGGCGGGGCTCACCGGCGGGGTCCGGCATGTCCTCCCACTCCCAAGGGCACTGATCCTCATCGGGATTGACGGAGGTGGAGGGCGGCAACAGTCCCGCCAGTAGTGTTTCGAAGAGGTTCTCGCCCTCGGGGTGGTAGGACAGCGCTGTCCGCAGAGGCCCCGCTGCGGTGTTGGCGCTGGATACCCGGTTCACCTCACGAGCCGAGCAGCGTCCCGACGGACCCCAGTAATGCCAGATCAGCAGGTTCGTCACGGCCTCGGGGACCCCCGGCAGGTCCGGGGAGGCGTCGGTGCCGTGCCGGAACCAGGCATGGTTGTTGCCTGAGGGGCGGGTGACGATCAGCTTGTTGACGCCGGCGGACTTCTTCGGGTCACACTGCGTCGCCAGCCGCGCGTCCTGCATCCACGGTCGCCCGCCGTCCGGATCGAACACGTAGAACCGGTGACGGTACCGACTGACGTACTCGTCAATGCCGTCCAGCGGCAGGCAGCCCGCGTCCTGAACCGTCTCGCGCCGCTCACCCCAGTCGGTGGTGCCTGCGCGGTCCAGCCCGGTCACCCGTGCAGTGAGCGCGTACAGGATCCGCAGCAGCGCAGCATGTGCCGGCGGCTCGGGAACCGCCAGTCCGGCGATCTCCTGGGAGCGCCGCAACAGTTCCTTCAGGCCGACGTGAAGCGGCAGATCGTTGGAGGGAGGAGTGCCTGCCTTGGCGCCCCATCGCACGGGGATCCACTGCTCGTCCAACAAGTTATAGGTACTCATGGAGGTGTGGCTCCTGTCACAGTCCACAATGAAGGCGAAGGGGTCCCCGTGGATGAACGGGGGTCAGCCGGCTATCGGCGGTGGCTGTTTTGGCCTGGAGCTCCCCGTGCCCGCGTAAGCGGGCGGAGGTGTGCGGTTGGTGGGCTTCCCCGTGCACGCGGGAAGCCCACCAACTGGCCGAAGTCATCGTATGGCTAAAGGCTATTGGTGGAGGCTGTTATAGCGAGATCGCGTCACTCAACCTCGAGTCCCACTTCCGAGATCCGGATGGTTCGTTCACCGTGGTCACAGGCCCACACCCCCTCTCCGTCCGGTCGCATCACCAGCGCCACCAGGTCCTCCAGGATTGGCCGATTTCTCCACCCGGCGGGCCGGTTGAAGTTCTCGTCGGCTCCGGTCAACCACCTATCGGGGACAGGGACGGTGCAGGAGATGATCTGGGCGAGCTCCTTCGGCGTTGGCCCCTGGGAACCACCGAGCGGAAGAGGTAGCTCTCCGGAAGCGTCGAGGGTGAGACGGCCGTTCGCCTGCTCGTACAGGCAGAGCACCCGCCCGGTATCAGCACCGAGACGCGTTGTGAGCAGTTCCTCGGTCACCCCGATGTCTCGTCGACTCAGCTCGTAGAGATTCCCCCTGACATCTGCGGGAGCACAGATGGAGACCATCTCGGCTAGGTGTTCCTCGGCGGACTGCTCAGCCATCCGCTCGACATCCAGTTCACGCAGTTCGCGGGCAGTAGCCGCGTCGAGCCCGTCGACGAAGTCGTCCGCGTACACGGCGTCAATCAGACGCTGGACATCGCCGGGCACCTCGATGCCGTCCTGCTCACACTCACTCAGCAGCAGCGCGGTGCGGCGCAGCAGCCCTTCGTCGTACACGGCTGCGAGCCCTGGGGGAACAGTCATCACTTCCTCGCCATCCACGGGCTCCAGGACCACCAGCTGCGGACGGTTCTCCGGCATGGCCCATGCGGGGCGGCCTCGCTGGCCGCGGTGATGGCGGCGGCCCCGGCCGGCGCGCTGGAGGAGTTGTGCCAGCGGCGCCAAGTCACTGATGACCAGGTCGAAGTCCAGATCGAGCGACTGTTCGATGATCGCTGTGGCCACAAGAACAGACGCCGGACGCGGAGACAGCTCATTCGCCGGCTGGGCGGATTTGCCGTATGCCGCTTCGCAGTCGGCGGTGATCCGCTGCCGCTCCACGCCCGGATAGCGCGAGTGCAGCAGCCTCAGCCCTCCGTCGTGGCGGACGAGTTCAGGGAACGCCTCGCAGAGATAGCGATACGTGGCCTGTGCTTCGGCCACCGTCGTACAGCACACCAGCGCGGTCCCGCTGCCCTCCGACACCAGCGGGCGCAGCGCCTCCTTCAGAGCCTGCCGCCTGCTACCCGCTCGCACCGGTGAAGCCGGCTCCTCGCGCGTATCCCAGTACACCGGCCGGAGCGAGAGGTCCAAGGTTCTGGGGCGCTCGGTGCCGGTACCGCGCGGGTCGATCACCTCGCCGGTGCCGACATCGGCAAATACCCAACCCGGATACCGTGGCTCGACAGCCGAGGGCTCGACGAAGCCGGCCCCACGACGGTAGGCGTCAACGAGCGAGGCCGCTGTCTTGCCCGTCAGCGTGGCGGAGAGCAGAACCACCGGCGCCCGCAAGGCGCCCAGCCACTCCAACAACCGTAGGAGCAGCTTGTGCATCCAGGGGCCGTACGCATGGGCCTCATCCAGAACGAACACCTTGTCCGCCAGCCCGAACAGGCGCAGCGCGTTGTGTTTCACCGGCAGTACGGCGCCGAGTACCTGGTCGACCGTGCCTGTCCCCAGTGAGGCGAGAAGTGGCCGCTTCGCCCCTCTCAGCCAGGCCCCAGCTTCGACCATCGTCGCGCTGTCGCTGCTCACCTCCCCTTCTTCCGTCTCGCGATCGGCATTCTCAGCGGCGGTGTAGACGGGGCTGAGCCAGGCCATCGAGTGCAACAGGGTCAGCGCGCGCTCACCGGTGAGCGACTTGTCGGCGAAGTTGGCCACCCGGGGGAACATGGCGTCCGCTGTGGCCATGGTTGGCAAGGCGAAATACAGGCCCCGGGCATCGGCGGCCCGGCCCAGAACCGATGCCGCGAACAGCGCGGCCTCCGTCTTGCCGTCCCCCGTGGGTGCCGTCACCAGGACCAGCCCCGGGCCACGCTCGGCGACGTGGCGTGGGAGGTGCTTCTCGATATCTCGCTGAAGCGCGTTGGGGTGGAACGGAAACATGTCCGTGAACCGTTCGGCCGCGAAGGCGGCGCGCCCCAGCCGCGCATTCCTGACCCAGTCAGGGGCGGATTCCTGAGCCTTGCGCCAGTGATCATCGAGTTCTGCCGGAGTCCCTCGCCATGCCGCTGGCGGCTGCATCGCCTCAACGTGCCCCGTCGAACTCGCCAGCCAGTCAGCTACGACCACCAACCCGCTGACGACCACGGCCAACTCCGGCGGAAGGCCGCTCTGCGGCACGGCTGCCGCACCGATCACACGGCGCACCTCATCGAAGTGAGCGCGACGCTGCCTCGCCCATCCCTCCTCACCCAGACCCCGCTGATAGGCACTCGCCGCAGCCAACTCCTTGGCCTTCAGCACCGCGCCGTACCGGCCGTGATGGCCCCCGAGCAGTTGCGCAATCTGATGGCTTACCGCCCGCCGCATCTGGGTGGAGCTCGGATATCCCGCCTCCGCGAAGAGCCCGGCGAGGGCCCAGTGAGTCGCCGTCTCATGGCGGAACTGCTTCAGCCCGTCCGCCCCCGGCGCGAAGAGGTAGGTGGGATCGTCCCGAATCGGGCCGAACGCCTCGGCCACCTGTGCCTGGAACGGCGGCGAGATCTTCCCAATGTCGTGCAGCGCCGCCCAGAAGGACAACACCGAGCGTGCCTCAGAGGTGGACAACCCGAGAGCCCCGGCGATCCGCCTGCGCATCCGGCCCCCCAGGACAACATCCCAGAGCACCCCGAACACAGCCCCCGTATCCAGAAGGTGTCCCACCACGGGGTACGGGCGTTTCAGCCCCTTCTGCTTCCCCCAGAACCGACAGTCCACAGACACGACATCGCGACGATCCATCACGACAGCATGTCTAACAGCCGCCACTGACAGCGGCCTTCGAGCAACCTGTCCGGCACGGGAACCGAAGCCCGTGTCATACACTCCCCGCCATGTTCTGTGCTCCTCAAGCGCTGCGATCGAATCGTAAAGAAACAGCAAAGCGCCTCTAACGCCGCAGTTCAGAAAGGGTGCTCTCCGCGCGAGCAGAGGTGGGTCGCCGACCAGCATCCACGTGGTGCGGTGCAGGCGTGCTCTCCGCGCGAGCAGAGGTGGGTCGTTGAACCCCACCGAAGTCAGCCGGCCCCGCAGCGTGCTCTCCGCGCGAGCAGAGGTGGGTCGGGGGTGTTCATGCTGTGGTGCCTTTCGGTCGGGTGCTCTCCGCGCGAGCAGAGGTGGGTCGCTGCTTGGCGACCGCGTCGGTGACCGGCTCGGGTGCTCTCCGCGCGAGCGGAGGTGGGTCGTAGCCGTGGCCACGCCACTCCTTGCCGCGCTCGTGCTCTCCGCGCGAGCGGAGGTGGGTCGGTGCACTTATCCACTAACTTGCTCCCTCTCCGGTGCTCTCCGCGCGAGCGGAGGTGGGTCGCATCCCATTCGGCGACGGACTTCCGGGGGCGCGTGCTCTCCGCGCGAGCGGAGGTGGGTCGAACCAGGGAGGCAAGGCGGCATGAGCAAGCGGGTGCTCTCCGCGCGAGCGGAGGTGGGTCGGCCCCACCGGGGGCCTTCCTCGATCAGCTCCCGTGCTCTCCGCGCGAGCGAAGGTGGGTCGGAGCACCACCAGGTCGGCCTGGGGCCGGCCATGTGCTCTCCGCGCGAGCGGAGGTGGGTCGGTCACCTCCGACCACGCCATCGCGGCCGAGACGTGCTCTTCGCGCGAGCGGAGGTGGGTCGCCTACGAGTTGCTCGAACACAGACGGCCTCCGGTGCTCTCCGCGCGAGCGGAGGTGGGTCGGTATGACTCGTCCGTCGCCTGCCGCTGTACCGGTGCTCTCCGCGCGAGCGGAGGTGGGTCGTCATACGGTCCTCTCGGTGGTGGTTGCGGCGGGTGCTCTCCGCGCGAGCGGAGGTGGGTCGATACCGGCCCTGACCTGCGGTAAGACGTGACCGTGCTCTCCGCGCGAGCGGAGGTGGGTCGGCGGCGCCGGGCCGGGGCAAGTGGCGCATGGTGTGCTCTCCGCGCGAGCGGAGGTGGGTCGCAGCAGGCCGCCCTGAGGAAGGCCAACGCGGAGTGCTCTCCGCGCGAGCGGAGGTGGGCCGGCGATGACCCGGGGGACGCCGTTCATCCGCAGGTGCTCTCCGCGCGAGCGGAGGTGGGTCGGAGGCCCAGGGTGAGGGTTGGTCCAGCCGCATGTGCTCTCCGCGCGAGCGGAGGTGGGTCGCCGATTCAGCGCGTGATCTCCCGTCTTGACCAGTGCTCTCCGCGCGAGCGGAGGTGGGTCGGAACGGCGGCAGACCCAGGTGTCCTACACGGTGTGCTCTCCGCGCGAGCGGAGGTGGGTCGACGTTCGCGATGAAGACCGCGGTGTTCAACGTGTGCTCTCCGCGCGAGCGGAGGTGGGTCGATGCAGATGCGCTGCGCGTTTCCGGTACCCGGGTGCTCTCCGCGCGAGCGGAGGTGGGTCGTTATCCCTTTGGAAGCTTCACCGTCGCGGTGAGTGCTCTCCGCGCGAGCGGAGGTGAGCCAACGCCTCTCCTCTACGCTGCCGTTGCAGAGCTCGTCCATCCACCTCGGTGTGGCCGCAGCTCAAATAACCTGGCGCATGACGACCGCTTTGATCAGCGGGGGAATCTCCGTAGGGCCCTTCCGCGACCCGTCTCAGTGTCCGTGTGAACCTCCGCGATGTGGCCGACAGTGCCGGGCAGTTGGCGTCGGGGGTCGTGTTTCTCAACTGTGGCTTTGACGGGGTGGTTTTGGGTGGGATGTTGTTGGACTCGGGAGCGTTGGTAAAGGGTGACGGCTCTGTTGAGCGCCATTCGGTAGAGGTCGGAGGAGGTTTCAGCGAGGGGAATGGGGTGGATGGTGCGGCAGATGGTTACGGCTGTGACGAGTTGCCGCCATTGGGCTTGTTGGGCTTCATCGTCGCCGGGCGGGGGAATCTGAAGGATCCAGGACTCGGATGGTTCTGTTCCTTCCAGCACGAAGCGCAGAGCGGCGGAGGCGAAAGCGCGGGCGGCGGTCATGATCGCCCGTCGCTCGATGGGGTTAGTGGACATGGTATTCAGCAGGGATCTGCTGATGCTCTCCGCCGCACGAACGGCGATTCCCGTTGCTGTTGTCGGATCGTTGGGGCGGGCTTTCGCCGCCGCGTGAGCGCGGGTGCGGCGAGCGGTTTGCTGGATGCGATGATGGAGGGCTGTCCAGGCGCGGGCGTCTTCGGGCTTGGTTGGCTGGTCGCCGATACCCGGAGTCGCCGGGTCGGTGATACCAGTGCGGATGCGCCAGGCGTCCATCAGCGCTGCGGTGTGTTTCCAGGTGACGCGGAGCGGGCTTTCTTCATCAGGGACGGGGCCGAGAGGCGTTGTCCAGGCAGGTAGCTCGGTGGCGAGCAGAGCGCCGTTGTGGGCGAGGCGTTCTGTCAGTGCGGTTCTTCGCTCGGTGAGGTGGGCGTGCCATTCGTTGGGGGTGTCGGGGTGGTGGAGGGCGGTGCACGGGGTCAGCCAGTCGGGAAGCGGGCCGGTGTGGTCGAGCTCGCGGGGCGGCCCGTCCGGGAGGCGGTGGCGGAGGCGTTGTTCGGCGCGGATGCGTTCGGCGATGATCCGGGCGGGGTTGAGGCGTTCGCGGCCCGCGAAGGTCGTACGGCGTAGGTGGGCGAGTTCTTCGGCTGCTGCTCGGGCTGCGTACGGGTCGTGGGTGTGCTGGGCGAGGCGTAGTCGGTGGCGGGCTTCGGCGGTCTTGTCGCCGGGGGTTTTCTGGAGGAGGCGGGCGAGGGTTTCGTTGCTGAGGTCTTTCAGTGGGCGGGGGTGGTGGGCTGTGCGTTCGGCGGTGGCGCGGGCTTCGGTGATGTGGGCATGGATGCGCCAGGCGAGGACGGCTGATGGGTCTTCGGCATCGGTGAAGCCGCGCATTGTGTAGGCGCGGGTGAGGATGCGGGAAGCGTTCCAGCCGTCCGCTTCCGCCGTACGCAGGGCGCGTTCGACTGCTGGCCAGGCGTCGGTGGTGATGAACTGCTCGGCGGCGTCGCCGAGGGTGCGGCGGGTGAGGTTGTGGAGGCGCGCCGTGTCGGCGCGGTGGTGGGCGTCGGTGTATTCGGCCGCCAGTTGGGCGATGCCGTAGGCGCGGTCTTGTTCGTTACGGATCGTTTCGTGGGCGGAGATCGAGGGCCGGCTGGAGCGGGCGACGGTGTCCAGGACGTCGTGCATCGTCTGGCCCTCCTCCGCCGCCACGTGAAGGTGGTTGGTGTGGCGGCCCCGGGTGGCCATCACGTACGCGGCCTCACGGCTGGTGCGGGCGGTGATCAGGCCGTGGGCGGTGTCCACGGTCAGGCCCTGGGTGCGGTGGGTGGTGCTCGCGTAGCCGAGTTCGACGTGCCGGCGCAGGTAGCGGGCGGGGAGGACGGTCCGGCCGCCGTGGCCGGTGTGACGGACCTGGGCGTTGCCGGATCGGTCGAGGCGTTCGATGCGCCATTGGTCGCCGTTCTTCACGAAGTCACGGGCGCCGTTCAGCGGGAGGCGGCGTTCGTTTTTCCGGGTGACGATCACGTCGCCGGCCGCTGCGTGGAGGCCGTCGCGCAGGGCCACGGTGCGGGTGAGGTCGAGGTTGCCGGAGGCGAGCTGGTACGCCTGCGCCCGGGCGTTCAGCGCGCGGACGCTGTCGGTGCCATCCGCCATCATCAACGACAGCCGACCCGCTTCGGTATCCGTCTGCCAGGCAGTGAACACCGAGTCCAGCATCGCCTCCGCCGTGCCGCCCACCATCCGGTCGTGGGTGACATGCCAGCGGAAAGCCGCCTCCGGGGCGCCGTCGCGCAACGCCAGGGTGGCTTCGGCTTCTCCTTCGGTGCGGAAGCGGTGAAGGGCTTCCAGTTCCACCGCGCCGACCTCGTTCGCCACCAGGCGCAGCGCACCCCCGGACTCCACCGCGCCGAGTTGGGCCGGGTCGCCGATCAGACGGACGAGGGCCCCGGCCGCCACGGCTTCGGCCACCACGCGGGCGAGGTTGCGGGTGCCGGCCATCCCCGCCTCGTCCACCACGATCACGTCTCCTGGCCGGAGGGTGAAGTCCGACCGGATACGGCGGCCTTCCGCCAGGCGGTCGCGGTGTGCGAGCCAGCTGTGCAGGGTGTGGGCGACGGTGTCGAGGTCGTTCTCCATCACCTTCGCCGCCCGGCTGGACGGAGCCAGGCAGATCAGCTGACCTCCGCCTGCGGCGACCGCGTCGCGCACCAGTTGGAGGGCGGTCGTCTTGCCCGATCCGGCCGGGCCGATGCCGGCGACCAGCAGCCGGTCCGAGCAGGAGAACGCTTTGGCCAGGCGGAGCTGGCCGGGGTCGAGCTGCGGGCCCTCGAAACGGTCGGCGGTCACCGTGAACTGGGCCGGTGAACACGCCGGTCCAACCGGGCGGCGGGCCGCGTCCAGGATGTGTTCCTCGTCCGCCAGTACCTGTGGTGAGGTGTACAGCTCGGACTCGCGGCGGCGGTAGACGCTCGTGCCGTCCGCCCGCCGGAGCGGCGCGAACGGGGTATGGAGATCCGGCGGGGTGATGTTCAACGAGCCCTCGTCGAGCGCATGCTGCGTGATGATTTCGGCGAGTCCTGCGGTGTCTCCCCGGCCTTCGGTGATCCGCACGATCTGGCGGCGGGCTTCAGCGAGGAGGTGGCGGCGGCCCCACACCGCGCGTTCGCCCGACACCACCTCCAGTACGGTGTTCGCCGTCTCGGCCACGTCCACCTCGGCGGCCGGTTCGGTGGTGGCGCGGCGGCTGGTGTCGAGCAAGCCGTTGATGCGGGTGGCGCCGAAGAGGCGTACCGCCTCGGCGCGCCACGACGCGCGGAGGTCCGTGAGGGCGCGGGCCTTCTTCTTCGGTGGGCGTGTCTGCTGCGCGGCGCGTTCGATCAGGGCCAGGCGGGTGCGGACGTCCGGTTCCTTGCCGTGGCGGTCCCGGTACTCGTCCAGGAGGCGTTCGAGGTGGGCACGGATGTCCTGGGCGCGTTTGGAGAAGGCGTCCATCAGGTCGTCGTCCAGGCCGCTGATGGCCGTCACCGGGCGCTTTCCCGGCGTGACCTCGCGCTCTTCGGCGCGGACATTGAGGCGGCGGCACAGTTCCTCGACGACACGCTGGTTGTACAGCTCGCTGGCCGCCACGCCCATCGCGTACAGCAGCTTGCCGTCGATGGAGCGCCACTTGCCGTCGAGGCCGCGGACCTTGTTGGCGACGACAACGTGGTCGTGGAGCAGGGGGTCACCGAGCCGGCTGTCGTAGTGGCGGTAGCGGGCGGCGATGAGCCCGCCGCGTACGTCTTCCTGGGCGATGCCGTTGATGCCGGTGCGGGTGGCGAGGGCGTTCTTCTCGATCCAGGTGAGGGTTTCGGCGATGGCCTGTTCGTGGGCGGCTTCGACCTGGAGGCGGGCCTCCTCGTCGCCCAGGGCCCACAGGATGGAGCCGTACTTGTTGCGGAAGACGAGGTCGTAGCCGGCGACCGGGCGGCGGTCGCAGCGGGTGTTCGCGGTGATGTAGCGGGCGAGTTCTTCGGCGTTCTTCGGTGAGCGGCCGAAGTCCTCGCGGAAGGCCGAAGCGCCGGCTGTGCCCCGGAGTTTGCGGCGCTCCTCGTCGGTGGCGGCCCGGCCCTTCCGTGCTTCGAACTGCTCGATCGTGTCCTGGATGCGGGCGGCCAGCGGGCCTTCGGTCTGTTCGTACTGGTAGTAGCGCCGGCCGAGGCGGGCTCGGCGGATGGCCTCAGGCGGCGTACAGCCCTCGGCGATGGCCTCCTCGATGATGCGGTCGGCGTCGGGGTGGAGTCCTTCGCCGAACAGGGCCTTCATCTGGGGTTCGGTGACTTCGCCGGACACGCCGAGTTCGGCGGTGCCGGAGCCGGTCCACACGCCGGGGGGATTGCCTTCGGCGGTGTAGTAGTCGCTCAGCTCGCGACGGCCGGTGCGGCGTTCGTCGGCGGTGGCGATCTCGCGCGTGTAGTACAGATAACCATCACCTGCGGACAGCTTGTGAATGGTCATCATGAGCGCACACTACCTCGTGACATTGTGAATGCAAGAGCTTCGACCGTTTTCCTTCCGGGGCGTATTACCCCCGGAAGGAAAACGGTCCGCTCCGCGTTCATGGTTGTCCCATGTGGGCTCTCCTGAGCGCACATGGGACAACCATGCCGCGACGATATTCCCCGCATTACCGACTTTCTGTTCCGCTCGCGGCATGATCGGCCCAAGAAGGCGACCGTTCGGTGTCATGAAAGGGGAAAGGAAATGACGGGACGTAGGAAGCCACGAGCTGTAGAGGCGCGGGAGAAGGCCCGGGCCCGGACTGTGGAACGGCGGGCGCGGGAGCAGCGGCTGGAAGACCTGGCGACCAGCTGGTTCACGGCGGAGGACGAGATCGCCGACATTGAGGCAGGGGCGCGGCGCAGGGTCGAGGTGTACGCGGCCCGGGTCCTTGCCGAGTCGGAGAAGGACATCGGCAGGTTGCGTGAGGGCATGGGGCGGATCGTCGCTCAGATGCTGGCGTTGGAGCGGGTTCGCTCCGTCGCCGGGCGGCTGGGCGTTGCCGAGTCGGCCGTGCGCACGTTCAGGACGGCGGAGGGGTCGGCTTCGGAACGCCATGGGGTGGCTGTCGGGCCGTGATCATGGCGGTGGCCCCGCTCTGACTGTTACCGCGTCAGGGCGGGGCCACCGGTTGTTTGTGCTGTGGGTGGTGCTACTGGTGCGCAGGGGCCGGCGGCATCCAGGCCGGGTGTGGGTGGAGCAGTGCGGGCGGCGCGGAGGGTACGGTCGGCAGCGGTGGGGCCTGGGGCGGGTAGAAGTCGTTGGTCCGGCCGGCTGCTTCCTGCTTCATTGCGCAGACGATGCGGTTGCCGCCGTGGATCTCTGTCCGCCAGGGGTGGGCGGTGCTGAAGAGGATCCAGATCGGCTGGTCGTCGCGTACGGTCTTCTCGTATCGGGCGAGGCGGAAACCGGCGCGGGTTCCGTCCGGGGTGCCTACTTCCATGGCTACCCCGATCAGGCAGGGGTTCAGTTCTTCGATCGGCAGCTCGATCATCCGGTTCGCTGTCACGGTTTCCCTTTCCATGTGTACGCATTGTGGGTGCGGTGCGATGGGCGACAGCATCACGGGGTACGGGGTCGTGTGGCCACATATTCGTGGCGCGTCGCGAATGGAAATGGGAAAGCCGTATCACTCTGTTTCAGCCGGGGTTTTTGCGTGCGGTATTGAGAATGCGATTCCAGGTGGAGCGCGAGGCGGGGTGTTCGTTCTGCAACCCCGGGATGAGTTCGGAATTGCGTGCTTCGGGGTTGGCGGCGAGGGCCCGGCGGGCAAGTTCGGTGCGCGGGTCGGACTCGGACCGGGGTCGCCGGCCGCCCTGCTGGCCCCGGTAGGTGCGGCGGTCCGCGTATGCCCACATCCGGCTCAGCTTCCACTGCGGGCGTCGCCGGCCGCTGGGCAGGTCGATCCAGTCGTCGGGCTCCGGGAACCCGGCGGGTGGCTCGTTCACCCAGTGGCTGATGGTGGAGGTGTCGGCGTGGCCGCAGGCGCGGGCGAAGTCGGCCGGGCCGCCGAGGTCGTCCGGGCTGCCGGTGCGGCTGGTGGCACCTCGGCGTTCGGCGAGATATGCCTCGTACCATCTGCCCCATTCGCCGACCGGCCAGCGGGGGCGCGGCGGGCCGGGCTGGCCGGTGGAACGGGCGACGGGCGGTGGGTGGCCGTTGGTGTCGCGTTGGGCCCACAGGCGTTCGAGTGTGGAGACGCTGACTCCGAACGCTGCGGCGAGTTCGGCGCGGGTGGCCGGCTGCGTAGCGGCGTCGGCTGCCGGCTCGGCGTCCACGGGGTCTCGTTTCGTCGGGCATGGATCGTTCGGTGTGCAAGTGTGACGCAATGAGGGGCTGCTCGCTTACGATGGGTGCTCCTACGGTTGCGTTGTTTCCTTGGTGAAGGGGATTCGCTCAGTAGGCGGACGGTCGGCCGGTTGCCCGCTTGTGCCGGCCGTCCCTTTTTCGTACGGCAGTGCGCCGCAGCCCGTGGGCGGGCTGCGGCGCACTTTGTGCGTGTGGTTGTGGGTCAGTCCTGGTCGCCGGTCGGGTGCGGGAGCGGCCAATCGGGGGACGGGGTGCCGCCGGTCTGGCCGGGCTTGCGGGGGCCGGGGATGGGGATCCGGGGGATGGCGGGCTCGTTCCAGTTCTCGGGCTCGTGGTCGTTGGGGTGGTCGGGGTGGTTCATCGGGTCGATTTCTCCTTGGTGAAGGGGGGTTGGTGGCGCGTTGCCCTGCGCCGTTTCGTGGTGCCCGTGTGGTTCAGAAGAACGAGGGCTCGGTGAGGGACCACAGGCAGTACGAGAGCTTCGTCTGCGCGATGCCCCGGTACTTGGTGTGCGCCTTGACGGTTCCGGCGATCTCGACGGTGGCGTGCCGCTCGGGGATCCGTTCGGTGGTGGCCTGCCAGAGGTAGACGTTGCCGGTGGTGTCGCGGAGCTTGACGAGGTGGGGATGCTGTACGGCGTTGCCGTAGTAGCGGTCCGGCAGCGGGATCACAGCGACGACTTCGGCGGTGAAGGTGAGGCGTTCACCGAGCTGGCCCCGGTGGCGGGAGCGGCGGGCGTCGAGGGCCAGTTCGGTCTCGATCTCCGCGCGCTGGCGGTCGTTCAGCCAGGCACCCACGGCCGACGCGACGAGGGCGAGATCCCGCTCCCCCATGCGGCCGGACTTCACCAGCCGGGCCAGCCGCGTACGGTACTTCGTGCCTTCGCCCGCCCCTGCGATGCACCAGGCGCACACGGCGGCGGCCGTGTCGGCGGCTTCGGCGACGGCGGCATCGATGTGCGTCCGGTCCTCCACCTCGGACAGTTCTCCGCCGGACAGGTAGTTCGCGACCTCCCGGGCGGTCGGCACTTCGGTCTCGCCGGTGCAGCGGACGGAGCGGTAGCCACCGCGTACGGCGACGACGGCAGCCGCGGCCCGGATGACGTCCAGCGGCGCGAGTGTCGCGGGTGTGGGGGTGGTGGTCATGCGGGTTCTTCTCCTTGGTGAAGGGGTGGGATGGGGGTGGTCGGTGCGGGGCGCGGAGGTTGCCCTCTCCGCGCCCCGCACCGGGTCAGAAGATGCGGAAGCCGACGCGTCCGGCGCAGTCGCCAGCCGGGCAGGCGATGCTGCCGTCGCGGTGGTCCTCGGCGGCGTCGTACGACCACGAGGCGTCGCTCAGCCGCTCCGGGCGGAACCGCCACGATCCGTCCTTGGCCCGCCACCGGCCGCCGCACGTCCGGCACTCGGCCTGGGCCCGGGACACGCCGGGGCCGCTCAGCACCAGGGTCTGCTGCGTGTAGCCGATGGCGCGGATGGTCATCCGGACGTCGCCGGTGGAGGCGGTGACGTAGCTGCCCGCCGGTACACCGACCACTCCGGTCAGCGTCCAGTCGTGCGCCAGTTGGCCGTCGCCGTGCCGGTAGGCGACAGTCACCACCTTGAACGGCTTCGGCACGGTGATCGCTTCGAAGGCCCGCCCGGTGTCGAGGTAGGTGTCGTGCGCCGAGTCGTGGCGCAGGAGGGTCGGCCGCCCCGAGATGTACCCGGCCGAGGTCAGGCACGCCACCGCTTCGGCGCTGGTGGCCCGCCAGGGCATTTCGAGTACGTCGGCGGGGGCCGCGCTGCCGGGAGCTACTTCGTCACGGCTCAGTACGCGGTCGCTGTCCATGACGAACACGGCCCGGTCGTGGCGGGCGAGGAAGTGCAGCAGGTCGCCCCACAGGGCTCCCCGGCGGGTGTCGAACTGACGCATCGCCACCCTGATGGTCTCCACAGCGGAAACGCTGAGGTTGTGGCGCGCGACGGTCATCGTCGCCATATGGCTCTCCTTGGTGAAGGGGAGGTGTCCAAGGGGCGATTGCCTCTTGGGGGGGTGTTGACCGGGGTTGCCCTCCCGATCAACACCTTTATTGAACCATCTTTGATCTCATGTCAGGGGTACCGGCGCACGTGCCGAACGGGTGATTTGCCGAAGTCGACCAGCGGACTGACGCGACGTGCCGGCGCGCGCCCGCCCATGGCCGGGCCGAGTGGGGTGGGGTCCCTCCTTGGGCGGCGATCACGGTGTGGCCGGGCGTCGCCGGGGGCGCGGTTTGCCCCCGGCGGCGTCTGGCAGGGTGCGGAGCGGCGTCCGAGGAGGGACCCCACCCCGCGAGCCCTCCCGCCACCAGCCACCGCCGGAACCCGACCGAGGCGCCCCTCCCCCTCCGCAGGGTGGCCCGCCGGAGGCGTTCTTGACGTTTAGCCTGTCATTTAACGGTTGGCGTCCAGCGGCGCTTCCTGCCGGTATGTCAGTCCCACGCGTTGAAGAGGACTCCACCCAATGTGGTGATGCCATAGAAGCGGACCTCACGCCACTCGCCCTGCGTGAGCACTGAGGTGTCTAGGTCGGAGAGCGGCGTAGCGAGTCGTTCGCTGCTCAGGACAGTGAAGCCCGCGTTGGCGAAGACGTGAGCCCACGGCGGCGGCGCGAGAAAGCCCTCTCCATACCAGTCCTGCCGCGCCTTGGCGAAGGCGACCCAGGGGTAGTGGGCGTGGCACAGGACGATGTTCTCGCCTTCGCGTCCGACGACCGTTGCGGTGTGGAAGGTCCGGGGGTATGCCCGCTCGTCCACCTCACCTACTTCGCCTCCAGCGACGCGGGCAGCGGCATACAGAACGGCGCGGAACGCCGACAGGTCAGTCTCGGGAAGGGGGGGTCCTTCGGCCGGTAGAAACCTGTCGCCCCTCGCGGCAGGTTGAAGCTGTCGTTCCCCTCGCTGGCCATGCCGCTCATTCTGCCTGGTGCGAGGCACACGACCACGGCCTTCGCACTGATTCTTCTGCCTCTGTGACGGAGTACAGGATCAGTCGGAGGCCGCTCTCACGTCCGCTGAACTGCGAAAACGCCAACGAAGTTCGAGCCGCGTTCGACGCCGGACCTTAAACGCCAAGCTTACCGGCGGCCGGTCGAGACGCCCGCCAGGTGTCGTTGCGGATCGTGGAGCTGTTGCTGAGCATGTCGGTTCGGGTCAGGGGCCGACGGTGTTTTCTTTGAGGCGTGCGGTCGGTCCTGCGCGGTGGTCTCCGTCTCGGCGGAGTAGGTCAGGGTGTCTTCCCCCTTGTGTTCGGCCTGCCCTGCCAGCAATGCGGGAATCTCGTCGCTACGGCCGTTCAGGTACAGCTCCATGGCCTGGTTGGCGCGCTGGCCTGCGTCGTCCCGGTCGGTTTGGCCGAGGGCGACGTGGCGGCTTTCCTGGAAGAGGAGAGTGATCAGCTCGGTGCGGGTGAGCTGGCCGTCCGGGGTGGGGTTGTGGGGGAGGGCTGCGCGGACTTCGGTGAACCAGCGGGTGCGGAAGGGTTCGTGGGTGGGGTTCCAGTGTGGGGCGGCTTCCTCCGCGGCGCGGGCTTCGTTGATGACGCGGGTCGCTTCTTCGGGTGTAGCCCGGACTTCGCGCAGGCGTCCGCGTTGGGGTGCTCCGACGATGTCCAGGTCTTCCAGGCGCCGGAGCAGCTTGCCGGCCTCGGCGTAGCTGATGTCCATCCGGTTCTGCAAGGTGGTCGGAGAGACGACGTCTGCTTCGGTCACCACCTCGGCGGCGCGGTGGAGTTCGTCCCGGTTCTCGGCGGGGGTGGGTGAGTCGGCCGTTGAGGCGTAGTACGTGCCCAGCGGGGTGTTCTCCTCGGCGGGGAGGTATCCGCGCAGGTGGGAGAGGTGTTCCTCTGCGGTGTGGTGGAGGAGGTGGACGGTGTTCCAGCGCAGTCCGTCCCTGTTACGGCTCCGGTCGAGCCGGTCCAGCAGCGCGCGGGCTGCCTGGGCGATCAGCTCGACCGTGCGGGCCCACAGCATGCGGACCGTGCCCAGGGTGGTGTCGTCCGCCGACAGGCGGTAGGTGCCCAGGCGGGCCTTGTCCAGTACTTCCTGGGCGGTTTCGAAGGCGGTGGTGGCGCGCTGCCACAGGGGGTGGCGGGTCAGCTCACCGAGTTGGTCGGCGGTGGCGTGGTAGCGCTGCTTCACCGTCTCGAAGCCGGTCACCACCAGAGTTTGTGCTTTGGCCGGCGGCCCACTGGTGGTGGTCATGCGGGCGGAGAGCCGTTGCCATGCCTCGTGGACCTCGGCGGGGCGGTCGATCCGTTCGTCGGCGGGGAGGTTGCCGGCCAGCCGGTCCGCCTGGGTGGTCGCTGTGCGGTAGAGCTGCCATACGGCGTTCCAGGCGTCCGTCTCCCGGTGGCCGGCTGCGTCGAGGCGTCGGGCGAGTGCGAAGGCGTCGTGCGACAGCGCCCGCGCGGTGAGCGACCGTACCGTACGGTCCAGTTCTGCTGTGGATACGAAGGAGGCGCCCGCTCCGGAACCGACGGCGGACAGCAGGGCCTGTTCCGCGTTCCGTAGGCGGCTGATGCTCTCCCATTCGGGCGCGTCGGCGAACTCGCCGGATTCGTCCTGCGCTGCCGCGAGGGCGGCGTCCAGTTCGGTGTCGTCAACGGCGGCGAGCACTGCTTTCGGTGTGACGGGGCCGATGTCGGTGCTGCCGAGGACGCGGTTCAGCAGGTCGCCCACGGCCTTCAGCTGGGACAGGAGCTGCGTGTCGTCCCTGTCCAGGGTGGCGGCGATGCCCTCGACGTGCCGGCCGGCGGTCTCCGGAACGGGGGTGGCGGGGACCTTCTCCTGCGTCTTGATGGGGGCGCTGGGCTTCTCCGGTTCGGCGGTCTTCTCGGGAGCGGCGGGGGCGGGCTTCGCCAGGTTCGCCGGTTGGGCGTCGCCTTCGCCGACGTGGCGGATCCAGTCGAGGGAGCCTAGGTCGAGTTGTTTCTTGGCGCGGGTCACCGTGACGTACGCCAGGCGCAGTTCCTCGGCCGGGGGAAGCGCCACTTCGCCGGTCTCGGTGTCCTCCTTCGGCTGCGGGAAGTCGCCTGCGATACGGACCCGGGCCCATTCGCGGCCCTTCGCCTTGTGGGCGGTGGAGACCACCAGGTCGGGTTTGCTCTCCGGGTCTTCGCCGTTCTCCGGCACCAGGTCTGCGATCATGCGGAGCAGCCCCTCCGGGGAGTACCGGTCGACCAGCCGGACGAACGTCTGGAGGGACGCGTCCGATTCCGTCTCCGCGTACTCCCGTACCTCCTGCCAGCTGCCGAAGCCCCCCAGCTCCGGGTGGTTGGTGCGGCGCCCGCGCTGGAGGTCGCGTGCCGCCCGTGCCGTCTCCTCGATCTCGCGTCCGCCGCCGACGAGGGCGACCCGCTGGCCCGCCTCGAAGCCGGCGAAGACGGCGGCGATCGCGCCCACGTTCGTACGGGTCAGTACGGCATCGACGTCGCCCGCCGGACCCACCGCGGATTCCAGCGCCGGGTTGCCCTCCAGCGTGAGCCCGGAGCCGAGCAGGCGCAGGTAGCTGTTACCGAGCTCCGCGACTCCGGGTCCGAAGCGCCAGCTCTGGGTGAGGGGGAGGACGACGTCCGCCGGCCAGTCCTTGAGCGCGTCGATGGCGCCCCGGAATTCGTAGATGCTCTGGTTGCTGTCCCCGACGACGATCGTCTGGGCGCGCTGGTCCTGGATGACCTTCTTCAGGACCGGGTTGATGTCCTGCGCCTCGTCGAACAGGATCACGTCGTACGGCAGCCGGGGGTTGGACAGGGCCCACAGCTTCAGATAGTCGTCGTGGGAGAAGAACAGCTTGTCGCCGGCCGGGTCGGCGATGTCCGCCCAGGCGCTGCGCGCGAGGTCCACCAGGGTGTGGGCGGCCGGGCCCCAGGCCACCGGGTTCTTGCCCAGATGCTTCACCGTCAGCTTGGGGTCGGCGCTCTCCCGGAAGCTCCGTACGGCGGTCATCACCATCCGGGCGGCGTTCTCCGGCTCGATGGTGCCGGTCTGGAAGCGGAGGGGGGCTGTCAGCCCGAGTGCCTCGGCCACGTCCTTGGGGCGGCGGGCGCCGCCGTTGCGGCCCGCCTTGCTGATCTTGTCCCTGAGCGGGGTGTTCCGCATCGCCGCCCGGGCGAAGGAGTGGCTGGTGTCGGCCGTGACGTTGGGCGGGAACTTCCGCTTGGCCTCGTCCGCGATGCTGCGGATGAACGCGACGTACGCGATGCGCTTGTCCGCCATCCGCCGGGTGACCATCTGGAGGGTGGAGGTCTTGCCGGTGCCGGCCAGGGCCTGGACCGCGACGTCCTGGCCGGCGACGCAGGCGTCGATGATGCGCTGCTGCTGCTGGGTCGGCGGGTACTCCGGGGCAGCGGCGGCACCCGCTGTCCTCGGGTCGCCCGTGTCCCGGTTCCGCAGGTACGTCCGCACCTCCTCGATGACCGAGTCTCGGTCGGCGCTCCTGCCCTGGTACTTCCAGCGTCCGCCCTTGAAGGAGAAGTTGCGGTTCTTCTTGAGCAGCGCGCGCAGTTCGGCTTCCTCGGCCCAGTGCTGGCCGCCGGTGCCGGTGAGGTACGCGTCCCGCCCCTCGGTGACGATCTGGATCCTGCCGGACCACGAACCGGGCACCTGCTGCTCCTTGTGAAGTCCGATCGGCAGATTGCGGGGGATGTCCCACTCGTAGACGTCGTCGGGGTCGTCCACGGCGGCGAGATTGATCTTGATCAGGCCCGGCTTCATCGGCTGGCCCACGTCAAGGACTTCCAGCAGCGGGCTGTCCGGGCCAGCGCCCCACCGGATCCGGTCCCCGACGCGCAGCCGGTCCGCGTACTCCTGCCCTTCCGGGGCTGGCGTCCGGTCCTGGTGTACGGCCAGCAGCTTCCAGACCCGGACGGCGGAGGACGTGTCGGGGCCCAGGCCCAGCCGCCGGTCGAAGATCGCCCGCTGTTCGAGGACCTGGCGGTCCAGCTCGAAACGGACCGCCCCCAGTTGCTCGGGGGAAGGAAGCGCCGTCCAGTCGACGGGTGCACCGAAGCTGTCCCTGAGCGCGGTGAGCCGTTCCGCGAAGGCCGCCGCCTCCGCCTCGCTACGGAGCCCCGTCATCACCTGCGGCGGGGATCCCAGCAGATTCGCGTACGAGTCCACCCGTCCGTACGTGGCGGAGCCGCTGCCCGCCGCGATCAGCGACCATCGGTCGCCGGGGCCGTCCTGGACGATTCGGAAGGACTCCCGGCCGGCCGGCCGTGATGCGTCCGGCTCGCCCTGTGCCGGGCCCAGGGGCAACGCTTGCCGTGCTGCCTCCGGCGTCATCGTGGCGAGTTCGCCGACCCTGGGCCAGGGGACCGGCGTGGCGAGGGGCAGAACGCGGGCGTCCGCCATGGCGAGCAGGTCGGAGAGGAAGTAGCGGCCGTCGAGACTGGTGGAGACGAGGCTGTTCGCCGGCACGATCTGCGCTCCGTGCGCGATCGTCTCTCCGCCGTCGAGGTCGTCCGTCTCCACCGAACGCAAGAGCAGCAGGGCGCCGTGCACCTCGCCGTCGGGGAGGTGCAGTGTGGTGACGACGGCCAGCCGCGCGTCGTCACCCGGCCCGTGCGGAAGTGCTTCCAGGTGGTGGCGGGTCAGGCGCGGGCCCTCGGTGGGGCGTTCTTGATCGGGTGGGGCGAACAGCGTGTGCTGTTCGGGGGCCGGGGTTTCGGTGGTGGTGTTGGGCGGTGCCTCCTCCATCACGCGGAGCGCGTAGACGTCCCGCTCGACATCGGCGAGGGCGGGGCGGAAGCCGCCCTTGGCTGTCCGGTCCCCGTAGTGGGTGGCGGCGGAGTGGGCGGCGTTGTAGCGGTAGCGTCCGCCCCGCTGCTCCCACACCAGGGTGAACTTGCGTGGCCCCTGGTCGGTATGGGCCTTCAGGGACAGCTCGTAGAGGGAGAGGTACCTCTCGTCGTCCCACTTCTCCGCCACCTGCCACTCTCTGGCCCGGGCTCGCTCCGCCAGCTGCGCGGCCCGTTCCGGGACAGGCTGCGCCGGTGTCAGCGCTGTGCGCACTTCGTCGAAGACGGCCACCGCCGACTGCTCTTCCGCGTCGGGAGCGCTGTGCGCGAACCCGTCTCCGAAACGGCTCACCGCCACATCGTCCGGGCTCCCGAGGGGGACGTTGCGCAGCCATTCGCGGAACCTTTCGCGCAGCGCGTCGCTGGGTTCCGGGTTGGTGAACCACGATCGGACGGTGGAGTCGGCGACGGCCACCTGGACCGCCCGCGAGCGGGCCTCGGTGTGCCGGCGGGTGATGCTCTCCGCGCTCGCGGCCCCGACCTCGGCCCGCTTGTTCTGCCGCGGCTCACGGAACAGCTGGTCCCACAGGCCGTCCTGCCGCACCGTCGCGTCGATACGGGAGGCCAGCAGCGTGGCGTACTCCGTCATCACCCGGAAGTGACGCTGCGGCACCGGGGCCCGGTACCCCTCGTTCGCCAGGTTGGCGGCCAGGGTCTGTGCCGCACGGGCGAGTTCCGTGCACCGGCCGGCCACGTCAGCGGCGGGGTGGGCGAACGGGTCGCCGTCGCCCGCCACCGGTCCTTGCTTCAGGTCCTCCAGCGCCGCAAAGACGGCTCTGCCGTCCGGGCGGGCGTCGGCGTGCCGGGTGATCAGATCGCGGCCGGCGTGGGTGCCCTGCATTCTCCGGTAGCCGCCGAGCATCGCCTCGAAGTCCCGGGTGGCCTCCGCCTTCGACGCGTACGGTTCACCGGGCGGGATCCCGGGCTCGGGTTCCGCCATCCGGTGGGGGCGGCCGAGGTGGGTCAGCTCGTCCAGCAGTCTCCGTACCCGGGTGTTCCGGTTCGCCTCGGACATGCGGGTGGGCAAGCGCCAGTGGTCCTGCTCGGCGGAGAGTTCGAAGCCGTGGCGAGCAAGGGCTGCTCGTACGGCTGCGTCGGCTTCGCCGTCCGTGGGGCCTCGGACGAGTGTGGTGCGGAGGCGGTGCTCGATCTCGACCGGTGTGGCGGGCCCCGTGTCCTGGGGCGCTGGTTGGGGTGCGAGGCTTTTCCGCCGCTCCGCCAGGTCGTGGAGTACGGTCGCGACGACTTCGGGTACCTGGGCCGAGGCTCGGCAGCCGGCCGCGTGCTCGTAGCAGGTCCGCACGAGTCGGGTGAGGTGTTTCTGGTCGTCCGGGCCCCGGTAGGCGTCGTTCCGCAGGCTGAGCACCAGCGCGTAGGCGGTGTGCGCGAGCTTGGTGGTGCGGCGGGTGAGTTCGTCGAGTGTTCCGTCGTCCGCTCCGGCCGTGTCGGCGGCGTACCGGGCCTCGCGAAGTGGCCCCATCCGCTCGGTCAGATGCCGCGCCGTGGCCGTCTCCAGCCAGGCGTTCCAGGCCGTGTCGACCTGCTGTACGCCGGCCGCGAAGGTGTTCCCGAGGCCGTACGGGGCTGAGTTCGCGGCGGCCAGCCGGCAGGCGGCGAGGCTCTGGTGGTGCCGGTACGCCCGTTGCGCCACGTCGCGCAGCACGATGCGGCTCTCCGGTTGGCCGGCCTCTTCGGCCGCCGACAGGGCGTGGGCGACGATCTGGTGCCAGCCGGTCAGCGCGGTCCCGACGTCGGTGTCAGGCACCTGCCGGATGTCCCACATGGCGCGGCGCAGTTGGTTGCTCGCGCCGCCCTCGGTTCCGCCGTCGGCCTGGGGCCATCGGTCGTAGGTTTCGAAGATCAGGCCCCGGGCGAAGTTCAGCTGCTCGCTGTCGACGTAGGCGGTGGGCCGTTCCTTCAGTGGGTCGTTGCGGGACAACAGCTCCCCCGCGTCGGGGTCGAGCGCGGCGGCGTCGGGCAGCAGGTCGTGCAGATCGTCGCCGGCCGCGTGCAGTCGTCCCAGGTGGCGCTCGGTGCGCTGGGCGAGTCGGCGGGCGCGTTCGGCGGCTTCGCCTTGTGCAGTGTCAGCGAGCTGCTCCGCGGCGGCGGCCAGCCGGTCGTAGCGGGCGAGGACGTCCAGTGGCGAGATCGGCTCGGTGCCGGAGAGAGCGGCGTCGGCGAACTCCACCCGGGTGGCTTCCGTTGCGGTTCCGGGGTCCAGGACCTCCCGCAGTTGGGAGATGGACCGGGTGATGAGTTCGCGGCCGGCCGCCAGCTCTCCGCCGCCCGTGTAGGGCCCCAGCAGGACGGCCATGCGCCGTGCGCGGGGGTTCGTCGAGGCGGGTGTGAGGGGGGTAAGGGGAACGACGCTGAAGCGGGTGCCGTCCGGTGCGGCCAGGGTGAGCCCGGGCCGGCCTTCCTCCACGGTCAGGCCGTCCGCGATGAGCTGGGCGATGCCCGCTGCGAGGTCGACGCCGTTCGCGGGGTCCGTGCGCCGGCCGTCCGGCCCGGTGACGGTGTACTGCTCGAACAAGGAGAGCCCCGGGATGGACTCGACCGCTTCCGAATCGGCGACCGTGATCGGTTCGTCGGTGGTGGTCCAGTGCTGGAAGGCCGCGCTCTGCGGGTTCTCGACCGTGGCGCGGTAGCGGGTCGCGTGATCGCGGACCTTCGCGTGCATGTCCCAGGTGCCGCTGACCGTACGCGGCCCGCGCTGTTCCCGGTCCCACTGCTCGGCGACCGCGCGGGCCCGGTCGGCCAGGGCGTCGGCGAGCCGCCAGTCCGGGTGCCCGTCCAGGCCGAGGAGCCGGGCGCGTCGTGTCTCCTGGCTCGCGGCGAGCAAGGCGGTGGCGGCCGGTACGAGAGCCCGTTCCGGTGCGCTGCCCTCCGGCAGCCGGCTGCCGTACTCCTGCGCCCATGCCCGATAGGCCGCCAGCGCGGACTGCTCGGCCGTCCAGTACTCAGCGCGGTCCGGGTACGGGGTGATCGGCGGCTCCAGCGCCGCAGCCGCAGCCGCAGCCGCAGCTGGTGGTGACTCGGGCTCGTCCGGCACGTACGCCTCGATCTCGGCTTCGAGGCGGGCCCGGTCTGCACGGGCGCGGAGCAGCTTGTCCTTCTTCGTGAAGGGCTGATCAACGAGCTTCTGTGCGCGGTCGATCTCCTGCTTGAGTTCGTTCTGGACAGCCACCAGGGTGGTGTGCAGGGCATCGAGCTTCTCGACCTGGTTCTCCAGCCGGGACACCAGGCCCAGCGGGGGTTTCTCGTCGCGGATCAGCCCATGGACGTCATCGATGACGAAGCCGGCCTGTTGTACGTCGCGCAGCCCGTCGAGCGTGAACCGCGCCGTCTCGCCGTCGGCGCTGAGCCGGACGAGGAACCGCTGGCCGCCCAGCGTCGCGGCGTGCTGCCAGGGGGCGGGGCCCCCGTACTTCTGGTTGTACATCAGCATGAGCTGGCGGCGCAGTGCCACGGCGGCGTCCTGGCGCCTGGTCACCGTCCTGCCGTCCGGCAGTTCCATCCGGAAGGCGTCGCCCTTGGTTTCGCTCCTGCGCCGGCCCGCCTGCTCCGCGACGTCGGCGAGCCGCTGGGCCTTCGCCAGCGTTTCGTCCCCGGTGTCGACGACGGTCCGCAGGTGTTCGTTGGTGCGGCGCCAGCTCTGGTACGCGGCCTCCAGCTGGCGCACCTCCTCGTCCGCCTGCAACTTCTTCATCAGCAGCGGGTTCCCGGTGGCCAGTGCCTTGATCTCGCCGAATTCGAGGTAGTCCTTGCCCAGGTCGCCGTCGAGCGCCCGGTCCTGCTCGTCCGGGTCCCGGCCGGTGCGTACCTGGTCGATGAAGCGGGCCTTGCGTTCCACCGTCTGCCACATGAAGGAGTCGAACGACCCCTCCTTGACCCACCGGTGGATCTGGACCGGGATGTCGAGGGCGAAGTGCTGGTTGAACTGGCGGATGATGCGTCCCTCGCGCTGGGTCACATCGCTGGGCCGCCACGGGCAGTCGAGGTGGTGCAGGGCGATCGCCCGGTCCTGCACATTGACGCCGACACCCATGGTGTCGGTCGAGCCGATCAGCACGGCGACCTTGCCCTTGCGGCAGTCCGCGAACAGCCGCTCCTTCTCCTCGGCGGTCCGGGCGCTCTGCGCGTACCGGATGCCCTCCTCGGGAACGCCGCGCGCGACCAGTTGGTCCCGCAGATACCCGTACGCGATGAACTTGCCCTTCTTACGCGCGTCATCGGACGGCGTGCCCCGGTCGGCGAACACCAGCTGGAGCGCGCCGAGCAGCGTGCTCGGGGCGCCTTCGCGGTCGGTGTAGGCGTGGTGCTGGTATTCCTGCCAGATCTGGGCGATCTTGTCGGCCGCCGCGTCCAGCTTGCCCGGGCCGTCCGGGGTCAGCCCGACCATCCGCAGGTCCATGGCGGCCATCCGGCCGTCGTTGGAGATCTTGAGGAGGTTGTCCACGGTCGCGTCGACCATGCCGTCCCGCACCAGCTCGGCGCGGTCGGCGATGTCCGCCATGTAGGCGCGGTCGTTGCCGGTCGCCGGTACGACGACGGTCTCGCTGCGATGGCGCGGAACCGGCAGCTGGATGTCGTGCTTCGTCTTGACGTCAGCCATGGACCGCCACAGCCGGCTGAAGGGCCGGGCGTTGCGGAAGGCGCCGATGCGTTCCTTGATGCGCGGGACGCCCTCCGGCGAGATCTCCGGGGCCACGACCTCCATGAGGTACTGGGCCTGGAAGGAGGAGAAGGCGGAGATCTCGGCGGCGGCCAGCAGATCGGGGCGGAAGTAGTCGAGCATGACGAACGCCTGGGGCATGGCGTTCGGGAACGGCGTGCCGGTGGAGCCGAGCCCGACCTTCGGGCCGTACGCCTTGGCCATGGTGCGCAGCTTGACCTTCAGGCCCCGGGCCTGGGCGGAGATCGGGAGGGACAGCTCGCTGTTGTTGGCGCCGACCGCGCCGTTGGCGAAGTCCTGGACCTCGTCAACGGCGATGAAGTCGATGCCGGTCTGTTCCCAGGAGATGCCGGACGCCGACTGCTTGACCAGGTTCTTCTCGGCGCGCTGGCTGTGGCGTTTGAGGTCCCCTTGCAGGTTCTTGATGGTGTCCCGGGCGCCGGTGGGCCGGCGCGGCGCCTCGGCACCCCGCGCGGCGGCGGCCACGTCCAGCGCGTCGGAGATGAGGGGGTCGCCGCCCGGGTTGTGGTCCGCGGCGAGTTTCTCCGCCTCGTCACCCGTCAACAGCTTGTGGATACGGGCCCGGTACTCGGCGGTCTGGTCGGCGACGAACTGCGCCTGGCCGCGCCCGGACATCGGGATGCGGTTGAACAGGCTCTGCGGCAGGATCACCGCGTCCCAGTCGCCGTTGGCGATCTGGGCGATGTAGGCGGCGGCCGTCTCCTTGGTGAACTCGGCGCTGTCGATCGCCAGCACCCGGGCCTGCGGGTAGGCGCGCAGGAAGTCGTTGCGGAAGTCGTTGACGGTGGGGTTCTTCACGACCACGCACGGCTTGGTGACCATGCCCAGGCGCTTCATCTCCATGAGCGTCATGGCGATGGTGAGCGTCTTGCCGAACCCGACCTCGTAGTCGAAGAAGCTCCCGCCCGGCTCGGCCAGCGCGCGGGCCACGCCGGCGCGCTGGTGCGGGCGCGGGGTGATCGCGTCGGACAGGCCGGGGAAGGTGAGGTGGCTGCCGTCGCCCTGGTAGGGGACGTACGAGTTGTGGAGCCGGTTGTACGTCGTCAGGACGTCCTTGGTGCGCTCGGGGTCCTGCCACAGCCAGTCGGCGAACAGCCGGTCGAGTTCGTCGGCCTTGGCGATGACCTGCTCGGTCTGCTGTGCTGCCCAGCGTTTGCCGTCCAGGATGTCCTGCGGGCCGGCGTCGTCGGCCGGCTTCGGCGGATGGACGACGAGGGAGGCGCGGCGCAGTATCCGGTGGGCGAGTTCGACGGCGTTGCGTCTCTCGGTGCCGTACACCTTGGTCGCGGCCCGTGAGGTGCGTACATGGCTGGGCGCGTCGATGTCCCAGTCGGCGCCGGAGGGGCGGCTGACGGTCAGATACCGGGTCTGGAGCAGCTGCTGGAGGAACTGCTCGTAGTACTTGGGGTCGATCCAGGTGGCGCCGATCCCGATGTCCTCGATGTCGCCCGGCTGTTTCTCCGGCGGGAGGGCCCGGCGCAGTGCGGCGGCGTTGGCCTGGAGGGGGTGGCCGACGCGGCTGTCCTCGGGGGCGGCACGCAGGATTTTCTCAACCGTCTCCAGCTTGTCCCGGACGTTCCCGCTCAGATACTCGTCCGCCGGGATGAGCCGCTGACTGCCCGGTTCGTTGAAGACGAGATCTCCGAGCGCGTCCCGGGCCGCCTCCGGGGAGTCGGCGCCCAGCAGGCGCGCGATGTCGGCCGGCCGGACCTCGCCGTGGGTGTTGAGGCTGATGGCGAGGGCGTCCTGGGCGGTCTCGGCGGTCGTCACCTCCGCGCGGGGTTTACCGACCGCGCGGGTAAAGATCGCGGACTTCTTCGCCGTGCCGGTGTCGCGGTCGTAGATCTCCAGCGCGTACACGCCGGCGGCGTACGGGTCGGACCGGAAGGCGCCGTGGGTGGAGCGGCGGTCCCTGCGGGTGTCGCGGGCGTTGAGGAACCCGTACGCGGTGGTGTGGTCGGTGTAGCGCTGGTTCAGCTGCGCGCGCAGCCGGCCGGCCTGTTCCTCCTGGCCCGCGGATTCGGCTCCGAGCAGGCCGACATAGGTGTCCCGCAGGCCGAGCAGCGAGCGCAGTTCCTCGGCTGCGTTGCGGAAGACGGGGCGCTCGGTGAGTTCCCCGCCGACGACCTGGAGGAACGTGCCGTCGCCCTGGTCGAGCAGGGTGCCCTCGGCTCGCTGGAGTTCGGCGCCGAACATCTCCTGGGCCCGGCGCATCCGCTCCATGCGCTGTTCGACCGCCGCGCGCTGGGCGGCCTCGGGGGCCGGGATCATCGTCAGGCCCGTCTCCCGCGCCTGGTGGGTGATCGTTGCCAGGGCGTCGGTCAGCGCGGTGGGCAGGTCGGCGCCGGGGCGGGGCTGGACGGTGACGTCGTCCCTGCCGTGCTGGTTGCTGGTCACGCCGATCGTGCCGAAGACCCTCTCGGGGTGCTCGGCGAAGTAGCGGTTGACCAGTACGCGGGTGCCGGAGCTGACTTCGACCGGGGCCAGGCCGACCCAGGCGGGCGGCTCATCCCGGTGCCCGCCCTCGCGGCGCCGCAGGATCAGCACATCGGTGACCGCGTCCGTACCGGCGCTCTTGCGGTGCGCTCCGGCCGGCAGGCGCACGGCTCCGACCAGGTCCGCCCGGTCGGCGATCTCCAGCCGGGCGGTCTTGCCCAGGGAGTCGAGGGTGTAGCGGCTGGTGATCACGGCGACGAGGCCGCCGGGGCGGGTGAGGTTCAGGGCCTTGACGATGAAGTGGTTGTGGGTGGCCAGCCGCAGCGGGTTGTGGAGCGGGTCGGTGAGGGCGATCGAGTCGAACGGTACGTTCCCGATGGCGGCGTCGTAGTAGCCGTCGGGGGCGCGGGTGGCGACGAAGGACTGGGGCCGGATCTCCGCGTCGGGGTGGAGCGCGGCGGCGATCTCGGCGGTGACGGGGTCCAGTTCGACGCCGGTCATCCGGGTGCCGGCCGGGGCGGCGGCGAGGAAGTTGCCGCTGCCGCAGCCGGGCTCCAGCACCCGGCCGCCCTCGAACCCGAGGTCCCGCAGGGCCCGCCAGATGGGTTCGACGAGGGCGGGGTCGGTGAAGTGGGCGTTGCGCGTGGTCGCCTCGGCGGCGTGCCATTCCTCGTCGGTCAGCAGCGCTCGCAGCTCGGCGCGGGGGTCGTCGTACTCCCCCGCACGCGGGTCGAAGATCTTCGGGACGGCGCCCCACGAACTCCAGCGTGACAGGGCGGCGCGCTCCGGGGCGGTGGCGGGGCGTTGTGCCTCGCGCAGGGTGTGGAGGGTACGGAGCGCGGCGAGGTTCGCCCGGATGCGGGCCATCGGCCCGGAGGGGGCCGGGGCGATGGCGGTCGTCTCGTTCACGGTTGCCGCGTCGCTAGATGCGGCGGCCTTCGGCGTGCAGGTCCTCGATGGAGGTGCCCAGCAGCCGGAGGAAGGACGGGGTGAGGTAGTCCAGGATCTGCCGGACCTGTTCGTCGTCGAGGTCGGCCAGGGTGACGGTGCCGTCGATGAGGGCGTCGGCGGTGGTGCCGAGCCATTCGGTACGTGCTTCCACCTGCCGCATGCGGGCGGCGAACTGCTCGTCGCTCTCCAGCAGCTCGTCGTCGTCCACGTCGTACTCCAAGCCTCCCTCGGGTTCCAGCCGCACCAGTTCGCTCAGCACCTCGTGCTCGGCCTGGGCCTTGAGCAGGCCCAGACGTCCGACGCGCTGTTCGTGCGTCTCGTCGGCGGGTGCTGGGTCGGTGCTGACCAGCTGGTCCCAGAGGTCGCCGACCTGCTGTTCCACCTGTTCGCCGAGGTGGGTGAAGAAGGCGATCGGGTCGGGGAGGGCCGCGTGGCGCTGGGGCAGCCAGCGCCGCCAGTACGCCTGGGCCTCGATGCCGTATCGGTTCATGGTCATGTCGTCGTCGCTCCTTGTGGGGTGAAGGTGAGGATGGTGGTGAGGTACGGCTCGTCGCCGGACCAGGCGGTACGGTGCCGGTCGCGGTGCTGGCCGTTGCGGCAGGGGCCCAGCCAGTGGCGGCCGATGCGTTCGATGGCGCGGGAGAGCGCGTCCTGCCACAGGTACGGGGCGGCACCGGCGTCCTCGTCGCCGCCGTACGCCGAGCGGTGGGAGGTCCACAGCGCGGTGAGTTCCTCGACCACCGCGCCGTGCTGCCACCAGCAGGCGCGGGGCAGCTGATCGGTGGTCAGCTCGTACCGGTCGGCGAGCCAGGCCACCCAGGCGACGAACTCGATCCAGTGGGCCGGGTGCTGGTCCGGGGGCAGCGTCGCCCAGTTCACCGGGGTCCCGGCGGGACGCGCGCCGGATGGTGGGTCCTGCCGCTCCAGCACCAGGACCCGCTCACCGAGCAGCGCCAGTTCGCCGTTGATGGCCGTCAGTTCGTCGAAGAGGTCATCCACGGCCCGTCGCCTCCACGAGCTCGCGGGCCCGGCGGGTCGCCTGCCGGATCTCCTCGGCGCGCGGGCCCTCGTGGGCGCGGACGAAGGACACCAGGGTCGCGGGCGTCCGCCGGTGGATGACGAGCCCACCGCGCTCGGGGATCATCCGGATGTCGGCCGGCTCCAGGACGGGGCGGCGGCGCAGCGCGGTGGAGACGGAGACGTTGCCGACGTGGTCGGCGCTGACGGTCTCGACATCCTCGTCGAACTCGCCGGTGAGCGTGCTGTACGCCTTCAGCTCCTCCGGGTCGGAGATGCCGCCGAGGAAGATTTTCACGGTGCCGGCCGCGTACATCTTCCGTACGCCGAGCTGGCCCCAGCGTTCCTCCGCCTGGGCGTAGGACTGGAGGACGGCCATCACGAAGATGTTCTGAGAGCCGCTGACGCTCATCAGGCTGGGGATCTCGGGGAGCGGGGCGACGTTGGCCAGCTCGTCGAGGAAGCAGCCGAGCGGAAGCGGCAGCCGGCCGCCCGGGGCGCGGCCGGCGATCGTCTTCGCCGTGTCGAAGAGGGCCTTGGCGAACGCGGCGTTGAGCGGGGCCAGCGCGCTGCCCTCCTCGTCCTCCCCGATGAGGAAGAGGGTGCCGCCCTCGGTGAGGTACCGCTCGATGTCGAAGACCTCGGCGTCGTCGCCGTCAGGGGCGAAGATGGCGGCGACCTGGTCGTCGTACAGCGCGATGAACGGCTGCTGTGCGGTGCGCCAGGTGGCGCTGCGTTCCTCCTCGGCGGCGGCGTGCTGGCCGGCCAGCGCCTCGGCGAGAGCGTGTTTCCCCTGCCCGGCGAGCAGGTCCACCGCTTCGCGGTTCTCCGGGTCGGCGGCCCAGCTCAGGACGTCGGACACCGGGCGGCCGTTCAGCGCGGCGGCGTGCAGCCAGCAGGTGATGAGGGTCTTGGCGTTGAGGTTGAAGTACCCGCCGTTGCTGGTGCCCTCGTCGCTCTTGGTGGTGGCGACCAGCGTCTCGGCCCGCTTGCGGGCGACCTGGTAGCGCTCGCAGCCGGCGGTGAGCGGCCAGCGCAGCTGGTGCGGCCAGCCGGACAGGCCGGTGGGGTCCAGGACGCGCACCGGACCGTACGGTTCGCGCAGCACCGCCGTCGCGTACAGCACATCCGTCTTCGAGCTGGTGGCGAGCACCGTGCCCCGGAAGTCGAGGATGCCGGGGAGGATGATCTGGCTGGTCTTGCCCTCCCGGGGCGGGGCGACCAGGACCACGCTCTCCTCGATGGTGATCCACAGCGGGATGTGGGCGGGGTCGGCGTTGCCGATGTGGACGGCGACGTGCCGGATCGTCACCGAGCCGGGGTCACGCCCGTACATCGCCGGGCGCAGCGCCACCGCGCGGGCCAGGGCCTGCCCCTCCCCCATCGCCCGCTCCAACTGCGCCGGGGCGGCGCGGCCATCGGCACCGTCCGGGCCCCGGCGCCGCCACCACCGCAGCGCCGCCCGGCCGCCCGCGACCGTGCCGGCGAGCAGCACGACGAAGCAGCACCAGAACGCGAACGGCCCGCCGACCCCGCTCCCCGGCGGCCACGCGGACGCCGGATCCGCCGGCCGGGCCAGCAGGGGCGCCAGCGCGGCGGCCACCGACTCCCAGCTGACGAACGCGGGCCGGCCGTGCGCCGGCACCCCGGAGAGCAGCGCCGACAGCCAGGTCAGCACGGTGAGCCCGAACGCCACGACGAGCGGCACCATCCACACGGCGTCCCGGCCCAGCCGCAGCCGCCCCGCCGTCATCGGTACGGCCGGTTTCGGCATCATGCGGCGCCGCCCTTCCGCAGCGGGATTACCGGGACAGTCGGCCTTCCCCGCGAGGAACCCCTGCCATCGTGTGTCCCATGGGTGAACTGGTAGAGCGGGTCGATGAGCGGGATCAGGTCGTGGCGGTCGTCGACCGCGGAGACGCGATTCGGGAGAAGTGGCCGCACCGCGTGGCGACGATCGTGTGCCGTGACGGCGAGGGACGGTTCCTCGTGCACCGCCGTCCGGACGACGCGTCCCGTTTCCCGGGTCAGTTCAACTGGATGCTCGGCGGTGCCGTCAATGTCGGTGAGTCGTACGAAGAAGCCGCGGCGCGCGAACTGGCCGAAGAGTTGGGGGTCAGCTCCAGCCCCCGCCTCGTCTTCAAGTTCCTCTGTGCGGGCGAGATCAGTCCTTACTGGCTGGGCCTTCACGAGGCCGTCATCACGACGCCGGTTCAGCCAGACCCCCAGGAGGTCGCCTGGTGGAACTGGCTTACTGAGCCCGAGCTCGCAGTCCTCGTACGAAGCCAGGTGTTCGTCCCGGACGCCCGCGAGGCGCTTGACCGCTACCAGGCCCTGCGCGGCTAGGTTCGTCATCGGCCTGCCGCCCTTGGGTTCATGGGGATCAAGACGTCCGTATGTGTGAACTCGTGCGCCCGCTCGGTCATGCGGCGGTTGGTGTCGGTGAGCCGGATCTCGGTGGCGGTGCGGATGTGTTCCACCAGGTTGATGCGGGAGCCGACCTGCCAGATCGCGCGGCCGGGGGCGCAGATGTTGGCGCCGTCCGGGAGTGCCTTGCGGGCCCAGGCGGTCAGCCCGAGGTAGTCGGCCGTCACCTCGGCCTCGTCGCGGTCGAGGTGGTACAGCACCCGGGTCGCCGTCAGTTTCAGGATCGCGGCGGCTTCCGGGGCGTCCTCCAGCGACAGGTCGGCGAGGTGGTGCAGCACCGCCCAGAACGACAGGCCGAGCCGGCGCCCGTACCGTACGAGTTCCTCGAAGAGCCGGGCCACCGGGCGGTGGCTGAGGATGTGCCACGCCTCCTCGACGATCAGCGTGCGCTTGATGGTGTCGCCGGGCTTGATCCAGCCGAACCGGATCCACGGGCCGATGACCGCCATCAGCAGCGGCATCGCCTCGCCTTCGCGCGGCAGCCGGGTCAGGTCGAAGATGATGAGCCGGGCATTGAGGTCGATGCCCTCGGTGGTCGGACCGTCGAAGAGTCCGGCCAGGTCGCGGTCCGGGTTGCACAGTTCGTCCAGGGCGAGGGCGGCGGGCCGGCCCCACTCGATCAGTTCGCCGATGTCGACCCGCTGCTGTCCGAGCAGCGCCGGACGAGGGGCGGTGAGGGCGTCGAGCACATCGGAGAGCACGACAACCCGCTGCTGGTCCCGCGCCGTCACCACCGCCGCCTGGTGCGCTTCGGCCAGGGCGAACCTGGTGGTGGGCGGCAGCGGACCACCGCTGAGGATCTCCATCATCGACACCAGCACCTTGAACTGGTGCTCCTGCGGGATACGCGGGTCGAGCGGATTGATGCGTACGCCGTCGCCCGCGTCGCCGTACACCAGCCGGATCGGCGTGATGCCCAGCTCCCGCGCGATGCCGTCCCACTCCCCCGTACCGTCCTCGCCCTGGGCGTCGAGCACGCAGAAGCTGCGGTCGCGGAAGCGCAGCTGGCGCAGCACGTACGTCTTCTCCAGCGCCGACTTGCCGTGCCCGCTCTTGCCGAGGATGAGCACGTGCCCGCTGGGGAGCCGTACCCGCGCCTTCGGGTCGTACAGGATGAACGGGTCGAAGATGTACGCCTTCCCGCTGTACGCCTCCCGCCCGATGACCACGCCCCGCGGGTCCATGCCGGCGGCGCCGACCGCCGGGTACAGGCCGCAGGTGTTGGCGGTGGTGGAGCGGATGGCGCGGCGGCGGGTCTGCGCCTGGGCGCGCAGCATGTCCAGCATCACGGTGATCAGCGCCCTTCCGGGAGCAGGCCGCCGGCGAACGGCAGCGTGTTGGCGAAGGCGCGGTGGTGCTCGTGGTCGCACCACTCCAGGCGCAGGCCGCTGCGGGTGGCGGCGTGCCGGATGGTGTCGGCGTCGCGGCGCAGGGCCTCGCCGCTCGGGGAGGTGACGGTGATCCAGCCGGTGAGGCGGGTGCCGGCGGCACCGTTGGCGATCTCCCGCATGGTGGCGAGGGATGCCTGCTGGGACTTCTGCTCGCGCGGGTCCTCGATCTTGCCCGCGCGTTTGTCGGCCTGGCCCAGCTCGTTGGTGGCGTCGGCCATCGCCTCGCGGATGGCCTGCTCGGAGGGGACGAGGTCCATGGTGACGGCGACGGAGACGATGACGTCCTGGACGTACAGCAGCAGCGGGGCGAGGAAGTTCACCCCGGCGGGGAGCAGCGGCCACTCCTTGATCCACGCGGTGCGGGAGTGCCAGCCGCTCTCCTCCGACTCCCAGCTGCGGGAGACCATGTGGCCGGCGGCGCGGGCGTCCAGCTCGGCGGGCCAGGCGGTGACCCGGTCCATGCCGGTGGTGTCGTCGATCCAGTGCCCGGGGTCGTACGCATGGTGGAGGTACGAGGCCAGCGCGCCCTCGTCCAGGTTGCGGACGTGCCGCAGCTGGCCGCGCGGCAGGTTGCGGACGAACGCCTCGATCTCCTTGCCGAGCGTGACCGCGTACCCCTCGTGGAGCGTGGCGTAGCGGCGGGCTTCGGCCACCAGCTCGGGGGTGTACGGGATGCCCAGCGTCAGGATGAGCCGCCGGTCCTCGGCGGTAACAGCGACTTGGCGGATCAGCTCGGCGTACGAGTGCTCCAGCCAGGCGGGGGCGGCCGGGTCGCGGCGGGCGGCGGCGTCGCGGGCGTGGGTGTTGGGGTCGGTGGGGATGATCCGGGTGATCCATTGCAGCCGCCGGATCCGGCCGCCGCCGTCCGCCGTGGCCTTCAGCAGGAACTCGTACGCCCGGATCAGCGACTCCTTGTCATCGCTGTCGAGGCTGCCGAAGTCGCGCATCGCCTCGACCTCGATGGCGGCGGTGAACATCCGCTCGTGCGGCTGGAGGAGGATCGCGATCTCACCGAACGCGGTGCGGGCGGTCATCCACTCCAGATCGCGCGGGACACCGGGCGGCACGTCGACGGCGGCCCGGCGACCGTCCGCGAACCGGCCGGCCTGCGGCGCCCTGGACCGGTACAGCAGGGAGCCGTCGCGCAGCAGCCGGCGATGGGTGCGGTTGATCTCGTACCACTTGAGGTACGTACGCCCCCGGTACGGCGCGAGCGTGACCCAGGCGCAGCCGCCGGCGACGGCTCCGAAGACAGCGATCCTGACGAGCGTGCCGCCGACCGTCCAGGCGGCCAGCAGCCCACCAACGAATCCGGTGACAAGAACGAGCTGTTCATCCCCTTCGAACCGCCGCCCAAGCAGCCCACGCGGCCGGGGACGGGGAAAGGTGAAGGTACGTGCCATCGGGCTACCTCCCACTGGGTTCGGGTACGGCTTCGGGATCGTGCGGAGGCTCGGCTTCGGGAGTCCGGGAGCGCCCCGGTGGCGGCGCGGTCTCCGGCGGGTCATCCCATGGATCGGGTTCAGGGGCGGACCTGCCGGTCGGAGCCGCGGGCGGGATGTCGGCATCAGAGCCGGGCTGTTCACCTGACCGAGCGTTCGGCGGTGGTGGCGTGACGGTGTCGTCCGGCGCCCGGCTCTCTTCCGCGGTGGCGGTCTCGACGCTTTGTTCCGCCGTCCGCTCCACGTGTTCCTGGGTCGCTTCGACGGCCTTCTTCCCGGCGACGGCAACCGCACCGACCCCGGTCGAGGACGCCGCGGCATCCGCCGTACCGTCCGAGGCGCCGTCGGACGAGCCGCCCCCTTCGTCGCCTCCGCCCCCGCCGCCGAACCGGTTCTTGAGCTCTTGGAAGGTGTCGCCAACCTTGCCGCCCATCCGCTGGGCCCGTCCCGCGAAGTCATCCCGGGCCTGGTACATCCCCTGAATGTCGTCGCCCAGCAGCGGCAGGAACTTCGACAGCTGGAACGGCAGATACAGCGCGAGCCAGAACAGGGCGATAGCGGTAAACACCGTGGCGAACGACTGCCCGATCGACGACTCGTCGCCACCGTCGCTCGTGAGCATGCCGGTGGCCAGTGCGATCGTCGTCAGGACCACGTACTTGCTGGCGATGACCGCGCCCATCACACCGACCCAGCGCTTCACATGGCTCCACAGGCTCCGGTCCACCAGTCCGCTGAAGACGGTGGCGCCGAAGACCAGCCCGGACAGAACGAGCGCGTCTCGGATGATCAGCGCCATCCAGACGCCCGAGACGGCGGCAAGCAGCCCGAGGGCAAGAAAGGAAACGATGATGGGGCCCCCGGGGATGGTCATCAGGGCCGACATCGCCGACGTCACCGTCACGACCATGGTGGCGGCGTCAGGGGCCACCGGGGCGAACATCGCTTCCGCCGCCTCGTCGAACAGCTGCGTCACGTAGGCGATCGCGGCCGGCGCCAGGGCGGACACCACCACGGACAGCAGCAGGAAGCCGATCGACTCCGTCACCGCCTGAAGCGCCGGCGCCCCCTGAAGTACGCGCTTGGCGACCGCGATCAGCCACAGGATCACGGTGAGCACCGCCGAGACGCCGAAGGCCATGCCGTACGTCCGCAGGAACCCCGGGTCGGTCCAGTCGATCCTCGTGGTCGACAACAGGGCGTTGATCATCGTGGTGAAGAGGAACGCGACCGCGTCGTGGAACAGCTGGGCGAGGTAGCCGAGCGGATCGCGCGCGAAGTCGTACATCTCGCGGGCGCCGCTCACCACGTCGCACACCTTGTCGGCGAACGGGATGCTGTCGCACCAGCCGGTACGGGCGGCGGCCCGCGCCTGCCCCGCGAGGAAGAGGGTCTGGAAGCCGACGAGAAGCCCGACGAGGGCCGGCCCCCGTTCAGCCGAGGTAGGGAGGCGCATCGAACTCCTCATCGGCCCGGCGGAAGTCGTCGACGGTGCTGGGCACGCTGCCCCCGGTATCGAGCGGCGTCGGCCCCGGCACCGCGCTCACATCCGCGAGCTTCCAGTCGCCGTCCTGCCACTGGAGGGTGACGGTGTACGTGTTCCAGGAGGCGGACACCGGCAGCGGGGCCCGCTGATCCGTGGTGCCGATCAGGCCGGTCATCCAGACCTTGATGGTGGCGACCTGGCCGGAATAGCCGTTGACCTTGACTCCGACCGGGGCCGCCCGGGCGACCAGGGCGCCCGCGTCACGCTTGCGCACGCCGAGGGAGACCAGCGCCAGATCCATGGCGGTGTCGTCCGTCCGGGTCAGCGTCTTGACCGCCCCCGAGGCCGCGATGACGTCGATGACCCGGTGCCGGTGGGCGCGATCGGTCAGGTACGCCACGGTTGACCGGGCGAGCTGATAGTTGACGGCGGCCCGGACGGCTCCCACCTCGGTACGGGGGTAGCCGACCGGAACGCCATGAAGCACCTCCCCGCCACCGTCGTCATCGGCGAGAACAACCAGCTCATCGTCGGCGGACTCGGAAACAGCAGGGGCACCGCCGGCACCGGAGTTCACCATGACAGCGAGCCCCAGCAACAGCGCGAATCCCCCACCCGCGATCGCCGCACCGAGCCACCAGGGCTTGCCGCTGGCCGCCGACTGCTGAACCTCTCCGCCGAGCACCCTGGTCCCGCGCCGGGTGGACTGTCGGATCTTTGGCACGGCGTCAGACCCCCATGCCGTAGACGATCGTGAAGATGGTCCCGAGCGAGGCGACCACGAACGCCCCGACGAGCGAGGCGCCGACATCCTTCTTGCCCTTGGAGACCTGGGCGACGTCGTGCTGGCTCTCGCCGATCTTGATGTGGAACGCGCCGAGGGCCGCCCGGCCGAGCAGCGCCACGATGACGCCGGCCATGATCACCTGGACCACCGTGCGGGCGGTGTCGCCGAGCGCGGAGAACGGACCCCAGTCCGGAGCCACGCCGTTGACGAGGTCTCCGATGCCGCCGTTGGCAGCCAGGACCAGCGTGTGCGAAACGGACACGTCACATCCTCTCATCCCATCGTCGGGCAAGGCCCGTCATGTGCGGAACGCGGCACAACGTACCTGACACCATGTTGACAACACATGTTTATGAAGAGAGAACACGCTAAGCTCCGGCATCCACACTCGCTCGGCCGAACAGGACAATCAACACCCACTCTCACCCTTCACACTCGTTTACGATGAGGATCCCGGTGAAGACGACACACAAAGCAGCCGTCGCAGCACTCGCCGCAGGGCTCTCACTGCCCGCACTCATGGGCCTCGCCACAGCTGGAGCCGCCGGCGAACCCGGCAACCGGTTCTGCGCCGAGCGGCAGGGCCCGCGCGGAGCCCAGTCCAGCGCCCGGTGGAACGAGGCCCAGCTCCGTAACGCGGCCACGATCACTGATGTCGCCAGAACCCGAGCGCTGCCGACCCGGGCAGCGGTGATCGCCGTGGCGACCGCGATCCAGGAGTCCAGCCTCCACAACCTCGACCACGGCGACCGCGACTCGGTCGGGCTCTTCCAGCAGCGTCCGAGCCAGGGGTGGGGGACAGCCGCCGAGCTGAGGGACCCGGTGTACGCCTCCGGAAAGTTCTACGACGCGCTCCTGGCCGTATCCGGATGGGAGAGCGCGCCACTCACCGAGGTCGCGCAGTCCGTGCAGCGCAGCGCGTTCCCCGATGCCTACGCCCGCTGGGAGAGGGCAGCCGGAGAACTCGTGGCGGAGAGCTGGGGCTCCAGCGCGACAACATCGGAATTCACCGCCTGCACCGGTGAAATCGGCGACGAACCGACGGCGAACTTCTCCGCCACCAATCCCCGCTCACCGGCACGAGCGATCGCCGCCGCGCGGGAGACCGCTGGAGAGACCGGCTGGTATCGACGTTGCGGCCAGTTCGTCGCCGAGACATACGGCTACGCGTACAGCGGCTCGGCCACGGCAGCGATTCATTGGGACCGGCTTCGCGCGATGGGTCTCACTCATTCCGGTGAAGAAGCCCCTCCGGCCGGCGCACTCCTCTTCTACGAGACCGGCGAGGCCGCGGGGCACGTGGCCCTCTATCTCGGCAACGACCTGGTGGCGAGCAACGACATCATGGACAGCTATGAAGGAGAGGGCAAGATCGCGCTCGTTCCGCGCCGGGAACTGACGGATGGCCAGTGGCGCTTGCGCTATCTGGGATGGGCCGAACCAGCATTCCCGGGAGCGGGTGGCACCAGCACCATCTGACCGGAGAATCACCGAAAGAAGGACCCCACCATGAGCGTCATCCGTCGAGGGCGCACCGTTCTCTTCCTGCTTCCCTACGTTCTCATCCTCTCCGGCGTTCTCGTCGCCGGGAAGGCGGTCGGTTCGCCGGGAGGGACACCGGTGGTTCTCCAGGCGCTCGTCGTCGTGTCCATCGGAGTCGCTTGGTCGTACGTGCGTGCCCGTCGCTCCTGACCTCCCGCCGTCAGGACGAGCGATAGGCTCTCCGCGACCGCTTACTGGAGGAGGGAGAAGCCGATGGCAGACGATGTCCGCCGGCCGAAGACCCTGGCGGAGAAGATCCAGTGGCTCCGCGAGCTGAAGACGCCCAGAGGCGAGCAGCCACCCTCCTACGAGGCGACCGCCCGGCAGGTTTCCGACAGCACGGGCATCAGCATCTCGGGCCCCTACGTCTGGGAGCTGGCCACCGGACGCACGACCAACCCGAAGCTCCACCACCTTCAGGCACTGGCGAAGTTCTTCGCCGTGCCGATCGGCTATCTCAGCGACGACCAAGCAGATTTCACCCAGCTCGAAGCGGAGCTGGAACTCCTCCGCGCCCTCAAGCAGCGCGGTGTCCAGAACATCAAAGTGCACGGGGCTGCGCAGGAACCCGCCGACCTCGCCACGGTGCAGGAACTCCTCGGCCGCCTCAGGCAGCTCGAACTCACCGAGGACAACGAGGTGCGGGACCGCCTGAGGTCACTGGGCGCGGACCAGCGGGAAACCATCCGGGACGTCCTCGACGACACGACGGTGCTCAGGGCTCTCGGGGACCCGGGCCTGCGCGACCTCACCCGCGCCGCCGCACCGCTCACCACTGAACAGGTCGCGACTGCGGGTGCGGTGGTCCGCGCGCCTCGCCTTCTCGACGCCGTCCAGGAGGACAGCGTCCGGGAGATCGCGATGGGGGCGGCAGTCCTCACAGAGCCAAGCCGAAGGGCCGTCCTCGCCCTCATCGCCCATCTCCAGCAGGTCGAAGAAGCGGCGTCTACTGGTGAACTCGGTTATCGGGACCTGCGAAATCCCCCTCGGGAGTGATGATCTCTCTGGCCGGGGATGTGATGGTCGTCGGAGTATCCGTGGGGTGACGAACACGGAAAGCCCCCACCTGAACACGACGGTGCCACCAGCCGTGGCAGTGTGGGCTGGTGGCACCTGCTCTATGTCACGCTGTCGAGGCACGAAGGTGGGCGCGCCCACCCGCTGGCACAACGATTCAGGGGAGGGCGACGGTGGCCTCGTCCTGGATCGTCTGGTTGTTGTAGGTGACGCCGTCGACGGTGAAGCTGTAGACGCCTACGGACCGATACGGGTGGGCGGCGTTGTCGCCCGGCTGTACCGCAGCGGTGGCGTGTACCGAGCTGCCTGGTGTCAACGTGCTGCCCATCTTGGTTCCGATGTTGTCGTGACCTGTATCCGTCTGGGTGAGGGTCACCCGGATCGAGTACTTGGTCACGGGGCGGGTGCACTTCAGGTTCGCATGGACGTTCACGGCCTTGGGGTCCGTGCTGGACTGGTGGATGTTGTCCATGGAGATCGTGCAGTAGCCGACGACCCTGCTCACCTGTAGCGGTGAGGCTGACGGGAAGGAAGTGGCGTTCGCGGTGGCGGAGGGCAGCAGGAACGTGAGGGCGGTTGCCAGGAGCAGAAGCAGGAAGCGCTTCATAGTCCACCTTCCTAATGGGTGATGCGGCCTCAAAAAGGCCGCCACACCCGTTCGTGCCCGTCCGGCTGGCCGTACAGACTCGCCGTTGTCGGCTCACTGAGGCGCGGGCGGTGGCACGCACCGACCAGGAAGCCCTCTGGTGCGTGACGAGCGAGGCCCAGAGGGCCGAAGAAGCTGGAATGTCCGGCGAGCAACGAACTCACTGCCCATGCTTCGCTCTGGACAGGGCGTTCAGACGCGAGGCCGGCCAGCTGGCTGACCGGCCTCGGCAGTGGAGAGGTGAATGAGAGACAGACCCTGGCCAGGCCGCGACGAGCACGCGGCCACGATCCTTCGATGCGCGCAGGCTGCGGCGACCACGAATGCTCCGCTTATCGACCGGCCGGGGAGGGACTCTCCGCTGAAGGAGGGAGCCCAGTCAGCTGCTAATTGTCTGAGCTGTGGGTGACTTCGTAGGGCGAGTCCCGCATGGTGAAGTCGAAGTTGAGAATGTCCGTCTCACCGTCGGCACGATAGAAGATGAACTTGTGGACCATGAGATAGGTGGCGATCAGCTCATCGTGCTCCGGGTTAATGGTCTCGTTGTGATCCTTCGTGTCCGTGTAGGTGGTGGTGACACTTTCAGTCGTCGTGACATTCATGTCATGCCCGAACGACGCACTGATCCCCGCGCTGAAGCCCCAGAAAGAGAAACTGGCGTTCGCGCTGATATTGAAGGTGGTCGTGTCGGAGATCGTCTTCGAATTCTCCTTCGTCACGCCAACCGTGGATGACCACGTATAGGACTCGGACTTGTGTGCCGCATAGGTCCGCCAGCCCACCCGGTGATAACGCGACCACTTCTCCACGATGTAGTAAGGGGAATTTTTCCCCTGCCAATCGGCATCCTTTCCGTGATCGTTCTTGATCACGAAATAGGGTACGGCTGTGACTCCGGTCAGGATCCCCTTCTCGTCCGGAACATTCTCATCCGGCTCGTTCATGCTGGTGAGCTTGGGAGCATCGGGCGTCTTGGCGGCCACCTTCTTCAGATTGACGACAGCGGAAAACTCTCCGGCTTCCTCCAGCGCAAAGAGGTCGCTTCCGTCACTCCTCTTATCATCGGTGAACAATGTCACGCCATTTTCGCTTACTGCGTACTGGCCAGCATGGACGTTCCAGAGTCGAAAATATCCCGACCCAGCATCCTTTGCCTCCCAAAGGATGCCTCCATCTCCCTTGAACGCATCCCAATAATCCATGTGGGCACACTGCTGGACGTAATGATCCGATCCCGTGTATTTAACTACACCGCAGATACCGCCCGGGTGAGAGGTCTCGGCAGTTTTGACTTCAACGATCATCCACTGCTCTGGATTCAAAGACGCCCGACAGAATACCATCTGAGAATCGACACTGCTGCTTGACTCCATGAATTTGGAGCCGTCCTTCTTGTTCTTGATCCTGTAGATCTTTCCTACGATCGGCGTGGCGCTCATGAGACTCTCCCTGTGTTGACGGCCTGCGGGGCAACATGCCGAAGTTCTGTGGACGATGTGATGCGAACGGAAGAGCGCGGCTCGGGAATTCTCCTCACCGTTCCCTATGATGGATTCACGCGCACCGGACTCCATAGTTGCACCTACTTTCGCTGCCCCGAGGCGACCTCGCGATACTTAATCCTGCCGGGTGACGGATTCCTGAGCCGTCTGCCATGAAGTCTCGTTTCTTCAACCCACCAGCCGGACGAGACGGTGTCGCGTACGGCCGTATTGCACCAGAAGTGGCCGGGGCATGGATGCCCTGGATGAGGGGAAGAGAAGTGCGCCCTGGTGTGCCGGCCAGGACCAGTGCTGCCCACAGCGAGCACGCAGTCGCGTGATCGAGGATGGATTTCCTCAGGCAGACGGTGATGACCGGCGACCGAACGCGGCGGCGTATCGTGCGCGGTCGATGCCGGCGGCGAGGGTCCAGTAGCTGACGGCGGCGATGGAACCGCCAAGAACCTGGTGGAGGACAGCCGGGGGCATATGGGTGGCGAGGTCTCGCAGTGCGCTGTCGCGCCCCGCCGGGTGGGCAGGCCGAGTGTGGCGAACTGTCCGTCGCAGTCGAGCAGTGCACCGGCGGCGACCAGGCCCCTGTGCAGATGATCCGGACCCCAGTGGCGGGCAGCCCGTCCAGCAGGGCGTGGATGAACTTGGGCGCTACCATCGCGGATGCGGATGAGCAGCGTGACGCGCTCGGTACGGGAGAGCCACTTCAAGACCGATACCGGCATTCCGGCGCCGGTGGGCAGCTAGGCTTCAGGGAACGAGACGTGCCAAGTCGTCGGCCTGTACCGGGAAGACGTCGCGCAGCTGATGCAATTCCCCGGGTTCAAGGCTCAGAGGCGATCGCCGACCGGCCACCCCAGGACCTCGGCGATGAGTTCGGGCGACAGACTCGGCATGAGCCAGCTCGCGGCACGCAGTGCTTCCTCGCGTCCTCTTTCCTCACCGGCGCCACCCGACGATGCCAATACCAGGCGGGTCGCTCCTGCGGCATCACTGCCGGCCGAGATCGGCAACCGGAGGCTGCCGCCCTGATCCGTGCTCAGCCAAACGCTGACTGGCCCCTGCCGTTTCTCTTGAGACGAGCCAGGAACGTGCTCTCCGAATTCGGTCAGCACATTCTGCTGAGCACACACTTTTCCCGCGACTGAATTCATGAATCACCCCGGAATGACTTCTCGCCAACAGACTGAACACCCACTGTCTATCTTGACAAAAAACCCATGTCAACACAGAGTTGGCGAGCCGGGAGTTTTCGATTCCGTTTCTCGCGTGGCGAGAAGCGAGAAAGTTCAACCTTCTCACCGGGCGAGAAACAGAAACATCGGCCAGGACAACGTCCATGAACGGAGAGGAACGAATGAGATAGCGTTTCCGGAGAAGGGAGAAAATCATGCGCGCCATCACCATGGAAGAATTCGGCGGGCCGGAAGTCCTCCGGCTGACCGAGGTTCCCGACCTTGAGCCGCGAGCCGGTCATCACCTCCTCAACGTCAGTCGTTCAGGAGTGAACTTCGCCGATGTCCACGTACGCGGAAACACCTACCTCGCCCCGGTGGAACTGCCCTATGTCCCGGGCAACGAGGTGCTGGGCACGACAGCGGACGGCCGTCGGCTCGTGGGACTCACCCGGGGCGGTGGCTACGCGGAACAGGCGCATCTCCACCGCCGCGTGGCATGGGACGTGCCGGACGACATCACCGACGACCAGGCGGTCTGCCTCGCTCTCCAAGGCCAGTCGGCCTGGCACATCCTGTTCACCGCCGCCGGCGTTCAGGCCGGGGAGCGCGTGGTGATCCCGGCAGCGGGCGGCGGTCTCGGATCACTCGCCGTCCAGCTCGCCAAGACCGCAGGTGCGAAGGTGATCGCGCTCGCCAGCACGCCGGAGAAGCGGCAGCTCGCCGCCAACCTCGGCGCGGACGCGACCGTGGACTCCACCGCCGACGATCTGACCGGCGCCATCCTGGATGCGGCCGGCGGACCGGTCCAGGTCGCCCTGGAGATGACCGGCGGACCGCAGCTCTCCGCCGTACTCGCCGCTGTCGCGCCCCGCGGCCGGCTCGCCGTCTACGGCTTCGCCTCCGGCCACCAGGCACAACTCCCCCTGCACCTCCTGATGGAGAAGTCCATCACCGTCTCCGGCTTCTGGCTCCCCAACCTCTACGGCGACCGCACCGCCCTCCCCACCAGCATGGAAAAGCTGTTCTCCGCCGTACGCACCGGCGACCTGCGCACCATCACCGGCGGCGTCTACCCCCTCGCCGAAGCCTCCGCCGCCCACACCACGCTCGCCGCCCGTACCCACACCGGGAAGCTGTCGTTGGACCCCACGAAGTGAAGGTGCTGCCCCGCCCGACCCCCAGGAACCGCATGCACACCAACCCTGCCGCACCTCGCCCCGGCGGAACCGGCCACGCCGAACGGGTCTTCCGCGTCCAACGGGCCTTCACCGACCTCGGCGGGAGCATCCACGGCCCCGGCGAACTCGCGGAGAAGTCTGGTCTGGACGACTCCACGGTCTTCCGCATCCTCCAGTCCGGCGTCTACCAGGGCGTCTTCGAGCGCGTCGGGCGAGGCAGATACCGCCTCGGCACCAGCACCGCCCACCTCTCCCTCCACGCCCTGGCCCACGCCCCCGGGCAGGGCGCGCACACCGCCCTGGAAGAACTGCGCACGGCCACGCACGGCGGCCTCGTACTGCTCTACATGCTCGCCCCGTTCAGCGGCGCGCACCGCCAGTGCGTCGACATGGCGGTCGGCGACTCCGACCTCGCCGAACTCGGCCTCACCACCCGGGAAGTCCTCTCCGTCACCCGCTCCCTGCGCACCGGCGCCAGCGGCCGTACGATCCTGGCCTACCTCCCCGAGCCCATCCAGCGCCGCGTCCTGGCCGAACCCATCCCGGACGGAGCCGGCCCCGGCGTCTACCGAGACAACGACGCGCTGCTCCGCTCCCTCACCGACATCCGCGACCAGGGCCACGCCACCGGCTACCAGGAATGCATGCCCGGCTGGAACAGCTGCGCCGCCCCCATCCTCTGGCACGACTCCATCGTCGGCTCCACCCTCCTCCTCAAACCCGCCCACGTCATGCCCGAACCACCTCCCAACATCATCGAAGCCACCAGAACCACCGCCGCCAAACTCAGCAGCTTCTCCTCCAGCCCCTGGCCGACGGCCTGAGCCTTCTCACTGTTCGACCCCCGATCCGCCAGAGCGTGGCTGTGCGACCATGCGGGGGATGGACGGGCAAGGCAACACTGATGCACCTGGTCCGATAGGGGCAGCCGTGTGCCTCTGGCGGACCAGGCGGCAGATGACGGCTCATGAGCTGGCACGGCAGACCGGGGTCGCCGCCGGCGTCATCGACGCCCTTGAACACGGCGACGGCTGGGTGGCCTCGTACGGGATGCTGAGCCGTCTCGCACGGGCTCTTGAGGTCAGCGCTGTCGAACTGTCCGGTCGTCCCGTTCCACCCAGCAGCCAGGAACAGGCCGAACTGCGCGGCACCGCGTTCTTCGTCCGGCGCCATCTGGCCGGCCACCGCGCCGACCAAGCGGATGGCGGGCACATCGCTGTGGCACGGCTGCTGCGAGCCCAGGCGGACGCCGACGAATCGCTGCTCGCCGCCAACCTGCTGGCGTCACTCGGCAGCGACATCCCGCCAGAGGGGTACGCGGCCGGCGCCGGGCTGTTGCGGCGGATGGGGTACGGGGATCTGGCCTGGCTGATGTTGCATCGGGCCCGTACGCCCGGTCACCCGTCGATCCTTGCCGAGGAAACCCGTCTGCTCCTCGAACTGGGCCAGCCCGAGGCCGCCCTCGTGCGGGCCGGCGGATCGGCCTCCACCGAATCGTTCATCCTCCAGGCGGTGGCTCACGCCTTTCTGCGGAATCGGGAAGCGGCCCACGCCGCGCTGGCCGCCGCCGGCCAACACGTCGTAGCACCCGAAGAAGCCGGTCCGGTGCGGGCCGGCCGGGCGTTGGTGGCGCTGGAACTCGGACGAGCCGACGAAGCCGTTGACCAAGCCCAACCTGCTGAAAGCCAACCGCTGACGCGCGCCGTTCGGTACGACCTCCTGCTCGTCGCCGCCCGCGCCAACGCGGTGCTGGGCGAGCCCCTGCGTGCCGCTGAACTCCTCGACCAGGCACACGGGTTCTCGCCGCTGCGGCTCGCCTCCGACCCCCTGGCCCGCGAGCTCCTGCACCACCTCCGGCGCACCGGCGTACGCTGAGACCTACATCACTTACCCAAGGCTGGTGTCGGCGATGGACGACGGACGAACTCAGGCGATCGGTTCCCGGGTACGCATGGCCCGGCTGCGCCGTGGCCTCACGCTCAAGGAGACGGCCCAGGGGGCCGGGATCTCGGTCGGCTTCCTGTCGATGGTGGAGAACGGGAAGCGCCTGCTCGACAGCTCGCGCCACATCGCGGCGCTGGCCGAGGTCCTTCAGACGACCCCGGTCGAGCTGGCCGGCCAACACCTTCCCCCGTCCGACCGTGTCTCGGCCGACGCCCATGCCGCCATCCCGGCGCTCCGGCTGACCCTGATGGGTGCGGGCCTGTGGTCCCGGCCCCCCGGGCCGCCCCCGCCGGAACCGGTGCTGGCCGAGCGCGTCGCCGAGGCCAACCGTCGCTACCACGCGGCCGGGTTCGGAGAACTCGCGGCCTCCCTCCCCGGCCTCCTGGCCGATCTCCACGCGGCGACCGAGGCCCACGGCGGACACCAGCGCCGCCGGCTGCTCCGGCTGCTGATCGCCGCCTACCACCCGGCCACCGTCATGCTGCTCAAGTACCTGGGGTACTCCGACCTCGCGTTCATCGCGGTCACCCGGGCGGCCGACCTCACCGCCGAATTGGAGGACCCGGCGTACACCGCCCTGTCCGGCTTCTTCACCGCCCACGTGCTGATGTCCGCCGGCTCCCCCACTCAGGCGCTCCAGCACGCCACCGATGCCGCCGACACCCTGGAGCAGGGTCTGACCACCCCCGCCGCCCACGCCCTGCTCGGCGAACTGCATCTCATCCGCGCCACGGCAACCACCCTGGATCGCGCCCGCTCCGGGGAAAGCCGCCTCACCGACGTCAGAGGCCACCTTGCCGAGGCGACGAACCTCGCCGACCGGATCGGTGAATCGCGCACCTGGTACCTCAACTTCGGCCCGGCGAACGTAGGCATCCACCACGTCAGCCTGAACACCGACCTCCACCAGTACGGGACCGCCGTCGCCGCCGGAACCGGTCCCCACGCGGACCTGTCCGTCCTGCCCGCCGGACGCCGAGCCGCCTTCCACACCGACCTGGGCCGTTCCCTCGCTCACGCCCGGGGTCGCGAGGCCCGCGCCGTCGCCGCGCTGCTGACCGCCGAACGCCTCGCCCCGCAGCGCGTACGGGGCAACCGGCTCGTCGCCGAGACCGTACGAGAACTCGCCCGCCGCCGGCTCACGGACCGCACCCGCCGCGATGTGCAGGGGCTGGCTCACCGCATCGGCATCGCCTCCTGATACCCGCCTCCCAACGGGGTTCACCACCGTGAACCTTCCGGCCTCTCCGGCTCCTACCTTCGGTGGCGGCAACCCGGAACACCGTTCCGGCCGGACCGAAGGACCGCTATGTCGGGCGAGGCGCCATGACAACGACTTCCGTACGAGCCACGTACGACCAGCACGTCTACGGACAGTCCCTGATCGTCAATGCCACAGAGATCGAACACTGGCGCCGGGCAGCGGCTGAGCTGCTGCTGCACTGGGGCGCCCACGACCGGGCGGTGGAACTCGTACGGCTCGGCGTCAGCGAGTTGCTGTCCAACGTCGCCAAGCACGTGGATCACCCCCGCTGCTATCTGCGGATCACCCGCATCGGGACCCGCGTGACGGTGCAGGTCTTCGACCGTTCCCGGAGGCTCCCGCGCGTCGACGTCGAGCCCGACTGGCAGGCCGAATCCGGCCGCGGGCTCTGGATGCTGCGCGAGATGGCCACCGGCTTCGGAACCGAACTCACCGAACGCTGTGACGGCAAGATCGTCTGGTTCAGCTGCGACCTGGTCTGAGGGCCACGCCATCTCATCCCCCACGTCTTCTCCGCTCGGAGGCCCTTGTGTTCGCTGAACACCGACCGATCCCTCATCAAGACAGAACCAGCAGATCCCACCTCCTGCTGGAGCGCCGCGTCGACGCGCTCACGCGGGAGCTGGAGAACAGCTACCGGGACGCCGTCTTCACCCCGGGCGGGGTGAGCTGGCTGGACGTCCACCAGGTTCCGGCCCGGCGACTGCTGACCCAACTGGTGCGGCGTGTGCTGTCCACCCGGCGCGACGACGAGCGGCTCCCCGTGACGTCGGGAGGCCGGATCACCGCGCTGCACAGCCCGTGGCTCGCCGACGCCACCTTGGGCACGGGTGAAACGGGCGCCGGAGGACCTCGTCCCCCGGCCGCACGGCATCGACCGCCATCGCGGCCCGTCAGCCGAGCGCTCGTGGCGGCCGTCTCCTGGCGCAGGCTCCACGCGGAGACGCTGCTTCCGGTCCTCAACGACTTGGCCCGGCGCGGCATCACCAGCAGCGTGATCGATCTCGCCGAGGACACGCACGACAGATTCCCCGCACCGTCGCACCCCGCCGTGGTGGTCGTCCGCCCTCCGGAGGTGCTCCCCCACGGTGGACTCCCGGCGGGCTCGATCCACTCGGTCCGCGACGAACGGACGGTACGGGTGGGGTTCCACGACCTGCCGGTGGCCAGGGTGGCCGAGCTGGTCGCCCGCGCCGTCAAACGGTCCTCGGGTATCAGCGCTCCTTCCTGGGCAACCGCCGTCGCGGTGGAACGGTGGCTGGACGACGTGTTCGGCTCCGTCCGGCCGAAGGCGTTCCTGTGCGCCGATGACACCGACCCGGCCGGGCTGCTCGCCACCCGGTGCGCCGAACGTGCGGGGGTGGAGACCGTCTACGTCCAGCCCGGTGCGTGGGTGGAAGGCAAAGTGGCCTGGCGGGCGCAGCACTGCAAGCACGTCACCGTGATGGGCCCCAGAGACCTGGAACGGTGCAGCGGCTGGCAGCGCCGCCACCGCGAGACGCGACAGTACGTGACGGGGCAGCCTCGCTACGACGGGCTCGCCGGTGTGGACCGCCGTGCCCAACGGGACTACCTGGAAGCGCTGTTCACCGTCCAGACGGGGGCGGCCCCTGCGCGCACGCTGGTCTGGGGGAGCCAGCCGTACCCGGAGGGCCGGCTGCTCGCTCACTTCCGCGTCCTTCTCGACTCGCTCCGGCAGATCGGCCCGGGCTGGGGCCTCGTGATCGCCCCGCATCCCGCACAACGTCTCTCGGCAGTCAGGCCGTTGCTCCGGTTCGCCGAAGGAGAGCGCGTGGCCCTGGCCGGCCCGCACGTCGGCGCGCGCGGCTGCGTGGCCGGCGCCGACGCGTTCGTCACCGGCTACTCCAACTCGGCGATCGACGCACTTCTGCTGAACATTCCCGTGCTCGAACTCGTCCCACCCGGCGACCCCACACTCGCCCTCGCCCACCACGGCGCCGCCCAGCGCTGCGCGGGCAGCGACGGAATCGCCGCGGCTCTCCGCCACATCGAGCGCATGCCCGCCGGCTCCCACGTGCCGACGCCCGCCAAGGACGAGATCTGCCGCTGGACCGGGCACAGCGCCCGCACGGTGGCCGACCTCGTGATCCGCGTCCTGGCTCCGGTTACCGGGAGGTTCTGACGATGCCCGCCGATTCTCCGTGTCACGTCTACGTGGAGACCGACCTGGTCGCCGGCTGGACCGAGAAGGGCCGGTGCCTGATGTGCGACCGGAACGGAGTCGACGTGCTCTGGCTCGGCCCCGTCATCAACCTCGGCCGGGTCAAGCCCTTCCACGCCTGCGTCCGCTGCACCGAACGCCTCACCCTGTGGGTCCGCGACATCGACCCCCCACGCGGCCCCACCCACCACGTACGCGGTTTCCTCCGGCTCATCCCCGCCCCACCCACAAACCCAGCCGCGCACGGCGCCGCCTCGACCGCCATCACCATGATCTGCGTAGCGGCCCTGGCGGCCAGCGTGGCGAGCGTCTGGTGGTCCTTCACCTGACCGCCCCCAGAAACCCTCGGTCCCGGTGCGTGACGGCACCGGGACCGAGGCACAGCCCGAACGACGCCGCGTCAGGTCACGGCAGCACCAAGTCGGTGCAGTTGTGCCGCTCCACCGCCTGATGGGCGAATTCGTGCAGCAGCACTGAGCTGATGTTATTTCCGTTCCACCAGAGGGTGTCGGGGTCACCGACCCTGCGGTCGGGGTCCCGGGCGACGGTCACCTCGAACAGTGCCCGCCTGCCCCCACACGTCGCGCTTCCCCACAGTTCGGCGTCGTCCACGCCCTCGGCCTGCTCGCGAAGGAATCCGAGCGATCCCGCGTCCTCGTCAGCCGGATTAGGGCGGCGCGTACTGTACCGGTCCGTATATTCCACGAACTTCCGCTGTGCCGATGGCCCGTAGAAGGCCCTCAGCTCGTACATGGGCACGCCGGTCGCGGTACCCAGAATGCACGATTCCCACAGCGCGTCCGGATCCGTGGCTGTTTCCCAAACGCTCGCGACCCGGTCGTCGCCGTCAACCGGAAGCGCCGCGCAGGTCCCGGTGGCCCCGGCCACCGGCTCGTACAACTCCCGGGTCGTGGGGAGGGCGACAGCGGTGAGCGGATCACCGAGGTGCGCCTCACAGTCCCAGGTGCGGGCGGCTCGCTCGGCGATGGCGGTGGTGAAGGTAGCCAGTCGCAGGCGCCTCTGCGGATCGTCAACGGAAGGGAACGCATCTTTCCCCCGTGCCCTACCGGCGTAGGTCTGGACGATGACGGTTGCGTCGCTGTTGGTGCACTCCAGCGAAACGGCCGTCCTGGCGCCGGTGTGGTAGCCCGTCCATCCGTGCCCCAGCGGAACCGGCAACCCATCCCCGTCGAACGCGTCCAGCAGGCCCGCGTGACCGGAGTTCTCGTACGCCAGCCTGGCCACCCAGATGTCAACGCCCCCCACCCGGCATTCGGTCACCAGGCCCTGCCCGTCACTCTCCTGGTCACCGTACGCCTCGATGTCTCCGGTGCGGCCACCCAACAGTTCCTTGACAGCACCCGAAGGCAGCGCGTCCCCGCACAGGGCGGCCACCCGCCCCTCCCACCGTTCCTGCTCGGGGACGTACCAGTACCAGGCTGCGCCGAGGCACATCACCACCGCCGTCGCCAGGAGGGCACGCTTGCGGAACGCGCGGTGCTCCGGGCGGCGGAGTCTCTCGAAGATCCTCATCTCCACACCTCACCCATCAGTTCCGCTTCCCCGCACTGGCCCATGGAGACCGGCCACGCCCCCTCGTCGCCGAGATAAAGGTCCATGAGCTGATGCGCCGTGTCGGACAGTTGGGCGTGCAACTCCTCCTCGGAGAGTTCGCCCCGCGCGCCCGACACCGCGATCCGGTGGTGAGCGGTACCGCCGAGGCACTGGGACCGCGCCCACAAAGCCAGTCCGGCGTCCTCGGCATCCGACAGTTCACCGACAGGCCGCTCCAGTGGAGGCGCCGCCGGTTCCACCTCGCGAGCATCGGGCAGCAGCAATCGCTCCCGGCTCATGTAGCGGCGCTCCAAGGACGGTTCACACTCATGATTTTCCGTCGTGTAAGAGCAGGAGTGGCCGTCGGACTCCCAGAACGCCGGTCCTTCCGGGGCCTTGGTCAGGAAGAAGGCGGACGCGAGCACCGGTGAGACGCTGACCGCCGAAACTTGGGGTGGCATCGTGTCCTGTGGTGATTCCTCATCCGACCTGAGTCGAGCGACACAGTCGCTCATCAGTGACTCGGTCCCGCTACGGTCCTTCTCGAACCGCCACTTCTCGCCGTCCAGCGGAGAACCCTCGCGGGTCAGCCACCCGCATCGCTGGCCCGCACGCGGCACGACGAGGCCCCGGCGGACGTCGATCAACTCGACGTCATCACTGGGCACGGGCAGTGATGACGCACCACACTCCAACTCCTCCGCGATCTCGTTGGCCACCTGTATCGCCGTGCGCAGAAGAAGCGTGGCCAAAGCGATCTCTTCGTGCGAGGAACGAGCTTCGACGCTGACCCACAGCGTGTGGGACTCCGGACCCCGATTCTTGAGACCGTTGGGACAGGGTGCGAACAACCATGCGCCGACCCCTCCCGGGGATGTGTCCGCACCGGCGGCGAGCCCGGGGAGCGCGTAACGCACGCCGTGGAGCCCGCTGTCGGAGTACCGAACGGGCGACTCCACCTCCGCCACGACGGGCCGGGCGCGCAGGGTGATCCCGCCGGTGCCCCACGACATCGCGCAGTGCAGCAACGCCAGGCTCTCCCCCCGGTCGGTGAGCGAGCCGTACTCGTCCAGCCCCCTCGCGCCGTCCCCCACCTCGGACAGCAGCTCGGCCGGCAACCGGCCGTCACAGGCCGTACGGTAGGCGTCCCGGTTGCCGGCCAGCCGCTCAATCCGGTCACGCTCCCGGCTCTCCGCGTTCAGCCAGAGGCTTCCGGCCAGAACGGCGAGGAGCACACCCAGCGCGACGGAGTTCCGCAACCGGCGCCACCGCCACAGACGGCCCAACCAACCCACCCTGCCACCCCCGTTGACATGTCGTACCCGCACCCCTGCGCAGGGTGACGGTAACAGACACTCCAACGCCCACGGTCGGCTGGGACCAACTACGCCGGGCTTCCGGTCCCTTCGCTCACTGGTCGACTCCGAGGATCGCCCTCGTTGCCGCGTGCGCGAGGGTGGATTGGGTGCGGGCCGGGAGGCCGAGACGGTTCCAGTGGAAGATGATGTGGTAGGCGAGGACTGCGCGAAGTCCCCTGTGCAGCGTTCCCGCGTGGGCGGCTCGGCCGAGAGAAGTGCCCGCCCGGCGAAGGGCGTCAGCCCAGTTGACGGCGAAGAGCGCCGGCCCGCCCTGTCCCCAGATACCTCCCGATGCATCCGTGTCAGCGCGGAGCAGGGGCCGGACCGAGACAGCGAGGGCCGAGAGGGAATCCGGCTCGATCCCCTTGGGCAGGGGCCGTTCCGACGCGACCCGGTGCCACACGTCGCCCATCTCGTACCACTCCAGCCGGGCGGCGCGCAGCAGGGTGGAGCACAGGAGGAGGGACAACTCCTTGCGGCCCAGCGGGCTGCCCCGGCGGTCGGTGGTGAGGATGGCCCGGCTGTCGGCGTGGAACAGGGTGTGGGCGGTGTCCATGGCCGCCGGCCCTCCGAAGGCCGCGGTTTCGGGCTCGTAGATGACCTCCTGGTGGCCCACCACGCTGCCCTCGGAACGCAGCGCGACCAGCGTCTCGTGCAGGTCATCGGTGATCGAGGTCGCCCTGAGACGCCAGCAGGGCTGTTTACGGATGAACCACCAGGATGGTGCGGTTCGCTCCAGCACGGGAACCAGGCGAGTCGACATCACCCTCTCCGCCTCGGCCCAGTCGGCGAACCGGATATTGATCTGCCGCCACATCAGCTGATCAGCAGACATGCGTCCCATCCCGTGTACGGTGCGCGGTTGGTGGTCGCCGTGAGCCGGGCGAGGTCGGTTCCGGCGGATCCGGTGAGGAACCCCGCGTCCCCTTCGCGGGTGCGGGCGTGGTGGTGCAGCCCTTCGGCCAGGAACAGCAAGCGTTCACCGATGTGTGTCGTGGCAGCGTCCTGGCTCGCGCGCCAGGCGGTCTGGTACGTCCCGGCCCAGCCGTGGCAGAGTCCCGCGTCGGTGAGCCGGCCGAGTTGTCGGTGGTCCGCGAGGCAGCGGGCGAGCGCGTTCTCGTACCGGCGCTGCCGAGTCGGTTCCCGCAGAGCGCGAGCGGCGAGCTGGCCCGCCCGCGCGATGCCGGGCGTTCCGTAGCACCAGCTGGGGCGCGCGGGGCCGCGCTGGGCGGGTCGGCCGCTGCGGAGCTGGTCCAGGGTGAGGTGTTCCGGCCACCACGGCCCTGCGTCCGCTTCCTGCTCCCAGGTGTCCAGCCAGTCGAGGATGGCAGCGATGGCCTCACCCTGACCGGGAACCTGCGCGCCCGCCGACCGGGCGAGGCTCAGCAGCGCCAGCGGGCCGCAGATGCCGTGGGCCACGCCGAGGTTGGCGTGGCCTTCGGCGTAACGGCTCGCCGTCCGGGAACGAGGGTCGTGGCCCACCCACCAGCCGGGCACCGTGCCTCCGCCGAGGCGCAGCGGCCGGGTCAGGGCGACCAGATAGCGCAACACGGCCTCCATCGCGCTGCTCCCCGGATGCCGCAACAGTAGAAGCGCGCCGATACCGGCCAGCCCGGTGAAGACGTCGTACTCCCGGAACGTGGCCGGCTCGCCGCCCGCTTCGACACGGGCCATCGCCGCGGCCGATCTCCGGTGGGCAAGACGTATCAGGTGGGGATCAAGGGTGCTCAGCGCAGGTGCGTAACGGCCGGCGGCGTGCAGTACGTACGTGATGGCCGGAAGGCCGTGGAACAGTCCGGCGGCGTCGTCCGCGACGACGTCGGCCGCCGTGGAACGGCCGATCCAGCCATGGGCGGTACGCCAGTCGCCCAGGCCCCGGTGCGCGCGTTCCACGTGAAGCAGCGCGGTTCCGGCGGCACCATGCGCCAGCGACTGGGGTGGTGAAGAACGGCCCGTCACGCGGCTTCCCCGGTGGCGTGCAGCCGCTGGGCGCCGGCCCGGGCGAGGTGGCATACCGTGCGGTGTACAGGGCGTTCGTGGCCGAGGGCTCGGACGATGTGCGCGCGGATCAGGGCGGGAAGGCGGCCGATGGCGTCCGCGTAGTCGGAGAGTGCCGTGCCGCGCGCCGTCCAGGCCCGGTCGACCTCGGCGCCGCCGGGGAACGATCCGACTCGCTCGCCGAGCGCGCGTACCTCGTCGTGGAGCGTACGGTCCACCGGGACGGGATCGTGCGGAAGGGCTTCGACGAGCGGCGCCAGCCCGACGACGCGGGAGGCCCTGAGCAGGCTGGTCGCCGCGATGGCTTCGCGGCGGAACTCGCCGTGTGCCGCCAGGCGCAGCTGGGCGAGAGCGGCGGTGGAGTCGGTGGCGAACACCTCCGCCAGACCGGCATGCCCGTCCTGCAACGCCTCGCTGACGAGAACCCTGGACACGAGATTCCTCGCCCGCAGGATCCGGGCCCAGCCGTTCACCAGCCCAGCGGTGGGCGCGTACTCCTCGTCCCGTCGCAACGGCAGGGTGAGGAGGAGCAGGTTGTCGGCGTCCGGGCGCGGTGCGGCGCGCTGCCGGGTGAACCACCATGACGCGGCACCGAGATCCCGGAGCAGCTCGGGCAGCCAGTCCAGCAGGATCTCGTCGTAGCGGTCCGGGTGCCCGTGGATCTGCGCGGTCAGCGCGGTGGCGTCGCCGGGGCGACGTGCCCTGCCGGGAGCGGGTGCCGGCCGTGGCGCGGCGAGGCGCAGCGGGATGACGAGTTCGTGCGGTCTGCCGAGCCATCCCGTCGCGTCGTCCTCGGCCGGCGCCTCTCGCAGACGCAGCTGCCCGGCGGTGTTGAGTCGGCGACGGAGGAAGAGCCGGTGCACGGGGTGGGTCAGGTCGAGTCGCAGGCGCTGGTCGTGGTCGGCGAGCACCACCGTCTCGGGTACGCGGAGCCGCGACCGCCAGGCCGCGAGGCCGCTTTCCCACTCCCCCACCGGCCCGCCGGCCGAGGGCAGGTCATCCGCGTTCAGCAGCCAGCGGGCCTCGGCGAGCGTGGTGCGGCGGTACCGGACGCGCGGCAGGTACGGCAGCCGGGCGGCTGCTCCGAAGTCGAAGGATCGGTAGCCGGCGCTGCGCGCGTTGGTGATTTCGGCGAGGAAACGGGCGAGCGGCGGCGTGCGGTGGATGGCTTCGAGGGCATGCGGCACGCGAGGCTCGATGAAGCGGCCGGAGGACATCCGCACCAGCTGGAAGTTCATCCGGTCGGCCGTTACCCCGATGTCCGTCAAGGCGATCACTCCCGGGCCGGGCGCGTGATGTTCGCCCAGCGGGATCACATGCGTCAGCAATCGGCCGGTGCGGGTGATGTTCCCGCTGCGGCTGCGCCGTGGTGGAAACGACAGCTGCGCCGCGATGGTGTCGGCGCGCGTGCTGGTGAAGGTCTCCGCGATCCTCGCGTGTCCGTCCTCCGAGAGCAGTTGGGCGAACCGGCCGGCCATGCTGCTGCCGGGCCGCGGGGTGCCGGTGACGGTGAGCCGGAAGTGTCCGCGCGCCAAGGCGTCGATCGACGGGGCGTGTACGGCGACGGCGATCTCGACCCGGTCCGGGACGGCGCGAGGGGGCTCTCCGGCGAGCTGATCGATCAGCGGATCGGTGAGCACGATCTCGTCGCGGCCTTCCAGCTGGGCACGCTGGATGAGGGCGAGGAGGTGCTCGTCGCGGGCGGTGAGCTGCCCGGCGGGGCGCTTCCACGGGCTGCCCGGGAAGCCGGCCGGAAGCCCAAGACCGCTGTCGGCCACCAGTTCCAGGAGCGGAACGACCGTGCCGCTGCCGTACCGGGCCCGGAATCGGCCGTGGTAGTCGCGCCAGGCGGGATTCCCGAAGGGGTGGGGGGAGAGGCGGATCAGCGCGGTCGCGGCGTCCCGCGCCTCCCGAGCGACCGCTTCGGGCACGCTGACCCGGCAGTCGACAACGGTGTCGATGGCGACGGGCACCGCCGGTGTGGGGCACCACGCGGTCATCTCGCCGATCACGGCCGGGGACGGGCCCGCGTTCAAGGAACGATGGATGCGACGCACGGCAGCTGCGTCCTCGGTGCCCGCGCCTTCCAAAGCGGCACAGAGATGGTCCAGCGGGTCGGCGGCGGTCATCGGCGCGCGGAGAGAGGTGATCAGCAGACCGCTCTCCACGAGACCTCGAAGCAGCGCATCGACGCGATCAACGGCGACACCGGGCCACCGTTCGGTGAGCAGTGCGCGCAGCCGCCCGTACGGAACGGGCTCGCGGGCCCCTGCTACGACTTGCGCGACGGCCGCCGTACGACGCACCGATACCTCGTCCGCCGCCGCCTGCGCCGAAATCACATAGCGGTCGCCCCGGACCTGGACCTCCGGAGTGGTCTGAACGCGGAGCTGTTCGAGCAACGGTGGCTGCCGCTCAAGGCGTTCTGCGACAGTCGAGAGCCATTGGGCGTCCGCCCGTACGACCCGCCGGTGTCGCTCTCCCCAGCGCACCTCCGGCGCACCGCCGCCCACCCGCACGGCGGCCACGCCAGCGAACACCCCGAAGGGCGTCGGGCGCTGCTGCCAGCGCAGCAGGTAGCCGACGACGGCCAGCACCGTACGCCGTACTTCCCGGGCGCCGAGAGAAGGGCCGTCCAGGATGCGGCCGACCTGTGTGTGGAGGGCGGGGCTGGTGAGGGCGATGGCATCGCGGAAGTCCTCGCGGCGCCAGATCCCGGCGAGCCAGGCCGCGCCGTCCTCGGCCGCCCGTTCGCCGGTCAGGTCCAGATCGCGCGGCACCCCGGGCGTTCCCGGATCGGTGGTGACCCGCAGCAACGCGCCGTCCCGCCATTGGTATCGGGCATCGGATGGAGCTGTCACCGCGGGCCTCCTCCGGCTCCAGGACGTACGGTCAGGCAGGCTCCTCGATGAAGGAGTCGCAGGCGCTGGCGCCGTTCTCGCAGGTGGCGCCGCAACCGTCATCGGTGGGGCAGTCGTTGTGCAGCGGGCTGCGCCGGGCGGCCAGGACGACGCGTACGTCGAGCGTGAAGCCGTCGTCCTCGTCGATCGGGGGCAGCAGGTCGGCGATGGGGCTGTGTGGCATGGCACACCTTCCTTGTGGTCGAGGTGGTGCGGTGCCCTGGCCGCCGGACTGGATCAGGTCCCGGTCCGGGGCCAGGAGATCGTGACGCGGCTGTGGAGCTTGTCGATGGTCCGGTGGACTGCGTCGGCGGGCTCGGAGATGTCGGCCCCGGCCGGGTGGACGGTGAGCCGGGGGCCGGTGCCGCCGCGCTGCTCGCGGTCCCAGTCGCGCAGATGCTGGACTGTCGCCTCGGCAAGCGATGCGGCTCCGGGCCCGAAGGCATGGACGCCGTACTCGAAGGACTGGCCGTCCGCCGTCAGCCTCGGAGTGATGTAGGCGAAGTCGGCCCCCCGGACGGTCGCCATCGAGAACCGCTTGTTCCTGGGCTCGACCGCGCCGGTGTCCTGGTCCGGGTCAACGGACAGGGTGCAGAAGCCGTCCAGCGCGGTGGCGAGGTAGAGCTGGAACGTGTCTTCCATGGTTCCGCGCGGGATCGTCACGCCCGACCAAGCCTCCGCGCGAGGTGTGCGGATGGCGTTGCCGAGCAGGCCGGGCTCGGCCGGAAGTCCTTCGTCGAACCGCAACCGGACGCCACCGCCGGCGCCGTCCACGATCAGCAGCTGGTCCTGGTGCTCGCCGGCTCCCCGCATCGAGACAAACCCGCACACCCGCGTGGACACGCTCTCCAGGTGATCGCCCGAGCGGTCGAAGGCGATGCTCCGGGTCAGCCCCTGCACCCGCAGCGGCACCACCAGGCGCCCCGTGGGCGTGAGCTGTTCGACCCACGCGGGCGGGATGTCCCACGCTCCGACCGTCACCAGGATGCGGTCGTACGGGGCCCCTTGCCGTACGCCCCGCTCGGCGTCGGCAAGGATCACGCGGATCCGCCCGTAGCCGTTCTCCGCGAGGAGCTTCTCCGCCCGCTGCGTGACGTCGGGGTCGATGTCGACCGTGGTGACTTCGCCGCTCTCCCCGACCAGCTCGGCGAGGTAGGCGGCGTTCAGGCCCCCGGAACCCACTTCGAGGACGCGCATCCCCTCTTCGACCCCGGCCTGCTCCAGCATGATCGCCTGGATCTGCGGAGCGGACACCGAGCTGACCGCGATCCCGTCCTCGTCCCGCTTCGTCACCACCGCGTTGTACGGGTGGTATGCCTCGGCCAGCGGCGCCTCCGGGGCGAACCGATGCCGCGGTACGGCACGCATGACGGCCGCCACCCGCTCCGAGGTGATCCAGCCCTGCGCGATCAGCTCGTCGATGACGGATGCGCGCAGTGCGGTGCCGCTGTCGGGGGCGAGGGAGTCGGTCATCCAGGTGTTCTCCTGCTTCGTGCTGGGTGGGGAGGATCCGGCCCGACCAGCATGCCCGTGGCCGGTCACCGTTCCCAATGACCCAGCACCGCCCCAGCCCTGAACCGGCACCGAACTTCGGTCTCCGAGCCGCCTGTAGGGGTACGGCGGGATGACAGACTGGCCGCATGGCGGAACTCGACGGCAGGCCAGTTTCACCCGAGCAGTTGCAGACGCTCGCCCTCGTCAACCTCGGTCACTTCACGTCCATGCGCGTGGAGGACGGCGCGGTACGCGGGTTGACGCTCCACCTCGAACGGCTCGCGCGCGACTGCCGCACGGTCTTCGACGCCGACCTGGACGCGGTGCGCGTTCGTACCCTCGTCCGCCAGGCGCTCCTCGCCCAGGGCAGCGTCGATTCGTGCACCGTACGGGTCACCGTCTTCGATCCGGCGCTGGACCTGGGCCACGCCGGCGGCGACGCCACCCCACACATCCTGGTGACGATCCGCCCGGCCGGCGCTTTCCCGCCGCCACCTCTGACCGTGCAAGCCCGCCCGTTCCAGCGGGACCTGGCGGCGGTCAAGCACACGGGCCTGTTCACCTCGCTCCACCACCGCCGGCAGGCCCAGCGCGCCGGCTTCGGCGACGCGCTGTTCACCCACCCGCGCGACGGGCTGGTGAGCGAGGGTGTCACCTGGAACGCCGGATTCATCGACACGGACGGCAACGTCATCTGGCCGGACGCCGATGTCCTGCCCGGCGTGACGCTCCAGTTGCTCCGGGACGCGGGACATGGCGCCACGAAACCGCTGTACAGGGACGACTTCCCCACTCTGCAAGCGGCGTTCGCGACCAACACCAGCATCGGCGTCCGCCCCATCGCCGCCATCGACGACGCCCCACTGCGCACCGACCACCCGACCCTCACCGCCCTCCAGGAGAGCTACACGAAGATCCCGGCGGAACCCGTCTGAGGACCGGCCGGGGCGGGGAGGCGGCGCGATGGTCACCGTCATGACCTGGACGGGACGGGAAATCCGGGCGTTACGCCAGGCCAAGCGGATGAGCCTGGTCGCCTTCGCCGAACACATCGGCGTCAGCGAGCGCATGGTCTCCAAGTGGGAAGCACGGGGAGCGTCGATCACCCCACGCCCGACCAATCAATCCGCGTTCGATGCCTCGCTCTCGCTCTCGCCCCCGGATGTTCGCGACCGCTTCGCGGCACTGATCGCCACCGCCGCGACCAGTAGCAACCACACCAGCCCGGTGGGCCCGAACCAGGCCCACCATCCCGGCAGCGGCGCCCTGATGGCCCGGGTCCCCGAAGGGCTCTTTCTCTCCGGCCCCGACAACGAACCGGTCTGGCTGCCCGAGTTCTGGATCGACGTCCACCCGGTGACGAACGCCGACTACGCAGCATTCATCACCTCAACCAACCACGCCGCGCCCCGCCACTGGAACGCCCAGGAACCACCTGCCGACCTGGCGGACCACCCGGTCGTCTGGGTCACCTGGGACGACGCCCGCTCGTACGCCACCTGGACCGGCCGCACCCTGCCCACCGCGTTGCAGTGGGAGAAGGCGGCGCGCGGACCGGCCGGCGGCTCCTACCCTTGGGGGAGCACCGACAGCGTCGGCAAGTGCAACGTCCGGGAATCCGCCATCGGCCGGACCACCCCCGTGTACCGCTTCCACTCCGGCACCAGCCCGTTCGGGGTGTACGACCTGTGCGGCAACGTCTGGGAATGGCTCGCGAGCCCCACAACTCCGGGCCGCTACGAGCTCAAGGGCTCCGCTTTCACGAGCCCTTTCGCCCGTGCCGCCCCGTCAGCGTTCAACGACGCCGACCATACGATGTGTGACGACGACACGGGCTTCCGATGCGTGACGGCCTCGCTGGGCAATTACGCGAAACCGGTCTCGGCAAAGGAGTACCCACCCCGCTCCGGGTGATGAAGAGCTCGCTGGGCGACGAGCCGCGGGGGCTGCTGGACGAACTGACGAAATCCCCGGCGCCCGGAACTTCAGATCGAAGGCGTGCCCCTCTATGTTCCACAGCGGCTCCGCCGAAGCGCCCCCGGTCATCACCAGCCGCAGCCCGTCCACCGTCAGCTCGGGTAGCCAGCCGGAGAAGTCCAGGCCCCCGACCAGGTCGGTCACGTCCTCGAACACCAGGGTCGCCGGGGAGATCCAGAAGGAGAACGTGGTCGCCGGCGGAACCGGGTGGACCCACTGAACGATGTAGTCGAGATCGAACAGCAGCCGGTGCATCCCCGGCACGGCCGGCCGGACGCACATCCCATGGATGGTGACGTCGTGCCACGACATCTCCTCCAGGTCGGCGTCGCTCCAGATCGCCTTTCGCAATGCGGACGCCGGATGGCGCCCACCCTCCATCAGTCCGCGCCCGCCAGCACAGCATCGTGCCACTGCGGCGGCACAAAAATCGCCGCCGGCCGCCCATATCGGGTGATGGCAGCGTGGACGCCCTGGTACTCGACGGCATCCAGCACGCGGGTCAGATCCTCGCGCCCCTCCCGCGAGGTCCACGACTGCGGCTCCGGCCCGGGGTGAGCCCGGCGGGCTTCCTCGTACCACACGGGCGGCACCAGAACTGCGCACACCCGGTCGTTGCGGGTGACCTCGCGATGAACAAGACGGTGCTGAGCGTCGGCAAGCGCCGGCCCCCAGTGCAACCGTAGGTGCTCGCTCGGGTCGCGGCGGAAGTCGTGAGACATGCGGTCATTCTAGATTGCGCGAGTCTTGTAAGTTATGTAAGTCTCGTAGGGCTCTGACAGCAGAGCGGCCCCGGAGCCGTCGCCGACGCGCCGATCTCGGGGCCTGATCCGCCTTCGCATCAAGCTGAGGAGAACGAGCTGTGGGACAACCTCACAACGCCACTTCGCCGGAAGCCGCGGCGCGCATCGCCCGAGCCAGAGCCCAGGCAAACGTCATCACCTGCTTCATCGCCGCCATCGGAACTGCGGCCTCCCTGATCGGCATGTGGCCGGTCACCCAAGCAGCCGTGGTCACGGCCGGCGTGCCGGACGACTTGGTAAGCCCTCTCGCGCTGACCGCGCTCGGGCTCCTCGAAGGGACGATCATCGTCTGCGGACTCCGCGCCCGCGCCAACGTGATGGAGACCGGCCGTGCTGGAGTCGATGGCATGGCACTGTGGCTCGCCGTGAGCGCCTCGTCCACGGTATCCGCCGCCGAAGCCGCCCTGGCCGCACCGGCAGGCACTCCGCCCGGGGAGCAACTGGTGGTCGTGCTGGTGCGGCTGATCGCCCCCATCACCGCCGGCTGGCTCTGGGAACGCGGCCTCGCACCAGAACGCCGCGCCACACGAGAAGGGGCCAGCCCTGGCGTCATCGCTACTTACCTCGCACACCTCCGCGCCTCCCTTTTGTCGCGAGCCGGAACCGCAGACGCCGAAGAGCTCCACCGCCGTCGCGCCGCCGCCCGCGCCGCGCGGCTCGCTGATCGCCTCAGCAGGGCGGAGGAACACCACCTTTCTCCCTGGCAGCGCTGGATGCTCGACCGCCTACGTCGGGCAGTTCGAGCCTCCGGTGCCGCCCACCATCCCGAACCGCGCCGGTACCTGCTCAACGACATCGCGGCCACCCGCAACGCCTTCGCACTCACCCGCGTCCAGTTGCCGTCGCCCTGGACCACCTCCATCTCGTCGGCTGCAATCGGGGACTTGGGGGGCCTGACGCTGACCACCGTCGGTCAGCAGTCCGCAGGCTCCCCCTCCTCGCTGCTGCTCGACGGTAGTCGGCCGAAGAACGCCACGGCAGCCTTCTTCCCGAGCGGCCGGGAAGCGTTTTCGACCGCCGAGCTTGAGATCACCCGGCGCCTCTTCGCCGAGCAGGCCGCGAAGTACCGGATCGAACCATCGGTGAACGCCGTCGCGAAGGCGATCAACCGCAGGTGGGAGCGGGCCAAGCTCCTTCACGAGGCGGTTCGGCGCGAACGGATGGCCTGGAAGCTGGGCCCGTCGTCCAACGCCTGACACCTGTAGCGGAGCACCCCGGGGGTGGTGTCAGGCTGCGGAACACCACCCTCGCTGGCTTCCCCTGCTCCGACCCGACGCTGGAGAGCCGGTGAACGTCACTGGCGACACGAACTGCCTCTGACTACGCACGGTAGTCGCGGGCAGTTGCGCGCGCCTTGTGGCTACAGCGGCCCCTCCCGCTCCGGCTGGGACATGGCTCGCCAATTTTTCCAGCAGATCTGCGGTTTCGTGACACGATCGCTCAATGGCCAGCGATATGAAGCCCGCAAGGACAGCAAGGTGCGAACGGGACGGGTGTAACAGGCAACTTGGCCTGCCAACCAACCTCCCGACCCAGGATGTCCCGGGAGGCCCTCCGCCGGGTCGCCGACGCCGTTTCTGCTCCGATGCTTGCCGCAAGGCAGAGCATCGCACGCGCGTTCGGGTCCGGGCGATGGGAGCAGACCGCACCACCGACCGATGGAGCTCAGCCCACGCACGGACCCTCCGCATGCTGAAGGCAACGGCTGCGGCATGCGCGGCGTCAGCTGGCGAGCTACCTAGTTCGGAGGCTAAGGGACACCAGCGGCTCGGTAGCGTCGATGCCGTGATTGAGCTCAGGCAGATGACTGATCGACTCGTGCACGACGCCGTTGCAGCCGATCGCGCCGCCGGCGCCACCTGGGATCGGATTGCAAGATCGCTCGGAACGTCTGCCGATACTGCGCGCCGCCGTTACGGCTAATCCGCTTCCCACGCCTTGGCTCAGCTTCATGCGGTTTCATGCAGCTCGCAGTTACTGATTCGCCTATGTAGCCAGCCGAGGCTCGGGGGATGGACCGCACTCCAGGAGGCGCGGGAAGGTGACGGTGTGGGTTGGCCAAGTGGGGGTGAACTGCGATCGGTGGTCTCGGAGGCCGCGGCGTGACGCCTGGACCCGTTCAGGTGTGGCAGTCAGTGGTTCGAGTTCCAGCTTCGCGAGCATCGGTTCCAGCTCCGGGGTCACCGGCTCCAGGTTCGGGGGCATCGGTTCCGGCTTCGCGAGCATCCGTTCCAGGTTCGGGGGCATCCGTTCCAGGTTCGCGAGCATCCGTTCCAGGTTCGCGAGCATCCGTTCCAGCTTCGCGGATGGCCGGCATCCGGTGTCCGGACGGCATCCGCATCCGGTGTCCGGACCGCATCCGCATCCGGTGTCCGGACCGCATCCGGGAGGGTGTGCATCCGGTGTCCGGACCGCATCCGCATCCGGTGTCCGGACCGCATCCGGGAGGGTGTGCATCCGGTGTCCGGACCGCATCCGCATCCGGTGTCCGGACCGCATCCGGGAGGGTGTGCATCCGGTGTCCGGACCGCATCTGAGGATCGCCGAGCCATCGGATGCCGGCCATCCGCGAAGTCGGAGTCGGTGACCCCGAAGCTGGAACGGATGCCCCCGAACCTGGAACGGATGCTCGCGAAGCCGGAACCGATGCCCCCGAACCTGGAGCCGGTGACCCCGGAGCTGGAACCGATGCTCGCGAAGCTGGAACTCGAACCACTGACTGCCACACCTGAACGGGTCCAGGCGTCACGCCGCGGCCTCCGAGACCACCGATCGCAGTTCACCCCCACCTCGCGCCATCGGCATATGGAAAATCCGTCGGCATACTGCAAAGAGAAATCTATAGCATCGGGTAACGAATTACCCCAAGATCCACACGAGGCGACCAACTGCACCGACCGTGCTGCCATCCAGTGAAGTGGAATAACTCCGCATATTCACTTCGCCTCAGCGATTATTCGGGCAGCATTAATATGATGGGTAATTAAGGTGCAGTAAACGCTTCCGCCACCCACGCGCGGCTGTATTCTTGGGGTGTCCAGGATCGATCGCAGTTTCGATGTCTGGGCGGGCGGCAACACGTCGCCCAAGCTGGTCGACACGAAGAAGCCCCGCGCCTCCCTGTAGGAAGAGACAGCGCGGGGCCGAGGCGTGGACTAGCTGGCGGGTCCGGCCGCTGTTGGGGTGGCTGGACCCGCTGACCTGGAGCTACTCCCAGATACGCAGTGCGTAGTAGGCCGCTTGTAAGGCGCGCGCAACCACGGTAGCGATCTGGGAAAGCGGCTCAAGCATCATCCGCACCGACTTGATCTTCGATCGACTGAAGAACTTGCCGGGCACCTCATCACCTCCCTTCTCGGACTGATCAGCCCGGCCGGACCTGATCAATTCTGGGTGACGACTGAGAAAACCGTATCAGCGCGCGGAGCCCTCTTGGCGGCAGCAGAAGCGTTTACCTCGGTAGCCCGCACTCCCCTTCCAAGAACTTCGCGAAGGCTTTAACACTGGCCGAGAGTCGTCAGGACAGTGAGTGACGCTGATTCTCGGCGCTCACGACTTGCCGAGCCAGGGAAAGGAGAGGCATTGTCTCGCGGCACCAGAGTCGGACAAGATCATCATGGCTCGGGCTCCGCTCGTTCTTGGACGCACTCAACTCCCGCGTACAGGAGTTCACGCCTCTCCTCCCCGGACAACGCCGCGTTGGATGCGGCGGAGGTGGGCGGGGTCGAGGCCGGTGATCGCTTTGACCTCGGCGAAGCGGTCGGCGTCGGGGCCGGTGGGGCGGGTGCCCTTGATGTGGGGCGGGAGGGCTTCGGCGATCGCTTCGTAGTACGCATCGCGGGCAGCGGCGACCTCGTCCACCAGGCGCTGCGCCTGGTGGAGTTCGGCGAGTGCCGTGTCGGGGTCGGCCAGGCGGCGGGGTTGGCTGGCCTTGTGGCGGCGGGCCAGTCCGGCTTCGTAGAGGTTCCGCACGTTGCGCTCGGTCTGCCCGATCAGGCGGGCGATCGCTGGCCTGCGGCCCCGGCCGGGGATCGGTGGGTTCTTCTCGCCCTGCGCCTTGCGCTGTTCGCGGAGCGCCTTCTCCTCTTCGGTCAGCGGGTCGGCGTGGGCATCCGTCAGCAGGCTGTTGCGGCGGGCTTCGCGGTCGGGGAGAAGGTTCTGGAGGCGGTCGAAGCGGCGCTTCGCCTTCCGGAGCGCGGAGAGGGGGTCAGCGGCGGTCACCGGGTCATGCTGGACAAGCAGGCACGGTCTCGGCAACTCCCGTCGTACATCGGTAGGCGTGGTGGTGGTCATCGGTCCCCCAGAAGTGTGTTGAACGCGTCGGCGGCGGCCTGCCATTCGTGTTCGTCTTCGCCGCAGGTGCGGCACAGGCCGTTGCCGCCGGGGATGGTGCGGCGGCGCTGGCAGCCGTCGCAGAAGGGCCAGTCCATGCAGGCGGCGCACCGGCCGTAGCCGGGGACGGGTGGGACTCCGCAGTCCTCGCACTCGGGCAGCGGTGGAGTGCCTGCGTGGTCGCCGAAGCGGGGCGGAACGTACGTCTCGCCGCCGGTCGGTGGGATCGGATCGGGAGAGGAGAAGGTGGTCGGCACGGCGGGGATGGCGTCGATGCGGCGGGCCAGGAACCCGGCCGGACTGGTCACCCGAATCGGCAGTCCACCGCTCAGTGCGGCGTGCAGATCTGCGGCTGACCAGCCCGTTGCGAGCAAGGTGTCTAGTCGTGCGCCCAGCTGGCTGAGGACCTGGCCCCCGATGCCGAGCCTCTGGTCCCGGGCCCCGATCCCCAGCAGCAGCGAGACCCCAGGGCTTGCCGGGGCGGGCTCCGGCGGAGCCGTTCCCTTCCGCTTCCCGGAAGCGATCTCCTTCCGCACGGTGCCCTGGTGGGAAGGAGTGGAGGGGTGTGTCTTCTGGTTGCTGGTCTTCTTGATCTTGGTCTTCTTAGGCTTCGGGTCACCCGTCGCCGGTTCACCCGTCGCCGGGTTTTCCGTCAACGGTTCCGACCTGGGGTTTTCCGCGTTCTCGGACTGTGCCGGGGAGTCGGTGATGCGGTAGACGGCGGTGCCCAGACGGCCTCGCTCGTCACGCTCCTGATGCCGCGCCAGGTACCCGAGCCGTTCCAGTTCCTTGAGGCCACTGGTAATGGCGTCACGGCCTTCCGGCCCGGTGCGGACCAGGGCTTCCACAGTGATGCCGAAGCCGTCGCGGTGCGAGGCGATCTCGGCGAACAGGCCGCGGGCTTTGCGGGTCAGTCTGCGGTCGCGGACGAGGTCGTTGGAGATCTGAACGAACCGGTCCGCGGCCATGTAGCCGCGCTCGATGCGGCCGTATCGGCTCACCGGGTCGCCGGCCCAGGTGCGGCCGGGCATCGAAGCCCGAAGGGGTACGGCATACTCGGTGACCTCCGTAGATTCACGACACAGGCGGAGAACCAGGCGGTCCGGAGGGCCTAATCTCCGGACCGCCGCCTTCTTGCATCAACTATGGACGTCACTTCCGGAAAACCAGTCCATAAATGCGGATTGCACGAGGATTCGCCCGCCCATTCACACGTGTTGGTGAACCGCCTCACTCGTCCGAGCGACCCGAGCGTCGACCATCGCCAGAAGGCCCTTACTGTCACCGTATGGTTCATAAACATTCGTTTATGGGCACCCCAGAGGGGTCGCCCTTCTGGAAGGGACATGACCATGCGTCAGACCGACATGCTCAAGCTCTCCGAGGTCCTTCAGACACTCCGCATGAGCCGCGCCAGCTTCTACCGGATGCGGTCCCGGGGCCAGGCCCCCCGGCTGCACAAGCTGCCCAACGGGCACCTCCGGGTCCGGCGGGCCGACCTGGATGCCTGGCTGGACGAGTTGACCGAGAACGCCGCCTGACCATCCGTCTCCGACACCTTCGGCGCCCGGCACGGCCGGGCGCCGCTCCATGAAAGGAGAGCCCCGTTGGGGCACAGCTTCAAAGTCAAGATCTGGTCCATCCGGGAACGGACCTGGACCCGCAGCACGTCGTTCGAACTGCGCTGGATGGTGGGCAACGAGGAACAATCCAATACCTTCGACACCTTCACCCTCGCCGACAACCGCCGCGCGGAACTCATGGTCGCCGTCCAGCGCGGCGAAGCCTTTGACGAGGCCACCGGGCTGCCCGTCTCCGAACTGCGGCGCCGCAACGACGTGCCCTGGTACCGGCACGCCCGCGAGTACATCGACATGAAGTGGACCGACGCCCCCGCCTCCACCCGCCGGACCCTCGCCGAGGCCATGGCCACCGTCACCCCCGCCCTCGTCACCGACACCCGGGGCATGGCCGACAAGAGCACCGTCCGCACCGCCCTCTACAGCTGGGCCTTCAACCGGCACCGCTGGGACGACGAGCCGCCGGAAGAACTTCGGGCCGTGCTCACCTGGTTCGAGCGCAAGTCGCTTCCCATCTCGGCGCTCACCGATCCGCTCGTCACCCGCCGGGCGCTCGACAGCCTCAAGAGGAAGCTCGACGGGACTACCGCGGCCTCGATCAGCATCCGCCGCAAGCGGGCCATCTTCCACAACGCCCTCGAATACGCCATCGAGGCCGGACGGCTCGCCGAGAACCCCATCCACAAGGTGAAGTGGTCCCTGCCCGACCCCATCGACGAGGTCATCGACCCCGCCACCGTCCCCAACCCCCGGCTCACGGCACAGCTCCTTGAAGCCGTACGGGTCCAGGGCGCCAGAGGAAGGCGGCTTCACGCTTTCTTCGGGTGTCTCTACTACGGGACCGCCCGGCCGGCGGAAGCAGTTGGGCTCGATCGGGCCGGATGTCGCAGCCTGCCCAAACACGGCTGGGGGCTGCTTGGCTACCAGCGCACCCGGCCCCGCGTCGGCACGGCGTGGACCAACAGCGGGCAGGCGCACGACGACCGCGGGCTGAAGAAGCGGCCCAGCAAGGCCGTCCGGCTGGTGCCCATTCCACCGAAGCTGGTCGCCATGCTCCGCTGGCACATCGAGGCGTACGGATTCGCGCCGGACGGGCGTCTGTTCCGCACCAACCGGAACGGGCTCCTCCAGGACACCGGCTACGGCGAGGTCTGGGAGCGGGCGCGCAGGGCCGTGCTGCCTCCGCACCTGCTCGACACGGACCTCGCCAAGAACCCCAGCAGCCTGCGGCCCGCCGGGCTCTCCGGACAGCTCAGCGCCGGAGTCGCCCCGCAGACCGTCGCCCAGCGCGCCGGGCACAGTGTCGAAGTACTGCTCCGGGTCTACGCCCGCTTCGTCCACGACACCGACGAGGACGCCAACCGCCGCATCGGCGAATGGCTCCAGCGATGGGGATGAGTCCCCAGCAGGCACCTGTTTCCCCCCACAAATCCCCCGCACGCGCCCGACATCACGCGGAATCCGGTGGGGCAAAGTGGGACATGGAGGCCATTTTGACGAATGGTCCTCGCTACGCACATAAGTAAACCCCCGACCGCGTTTCCGCTGGTCAGGGGCTACTTTTCCCAGTGTGGCGGCGCCAGGATTCGAACCTGGGAAGGCTGAGCCGGCAGATTTACAGTCTGCTCCCTTTGGCCGCTCGGGCACACCGCCTGGGTTTGTCGCGCGCTGGCGACGTCGTAAACGATACCTGATGCACGGGGGTGGTTCGCCACTCGGTTGTTCGGAGGGTGGGGGCGGGAGGGTGACTAGGCTGTGCGGGGTCCAGCCCAAGACGATCTAGCCATCAGGAGCCAGTGAGACCATGGCCGACTCCAGTTTCGACATCGTTTCGAAGGTCGACCGGCAGGAGGTCGACAACGCCCTCAACCAGGCCACCAAGGAGGTGTCCCAGCGCTACGACTTCAGGGGCGTCGGCGCCTCCATCGCCTGGTCGGGCGAGAAGATCGAGATCCGCGCCAACGCCGAGGAGCGGGCCGCCGCCGTTCTGGACATCTTCCAGTCCAAGCTCGTCAAGCGCGGGATCTCGCTGAAGGCCCTGGACTCCGGCGAGCCGCAGCCCTCCGGCAAGGAGTACAAGATCTTCTCCACCATCAAGGAGGGGATCAGCACCGAGGACGCCAAGAAGGTCGCCAAGCTGATCCGCGACGAGGGCCCCAAGGGGGTCAAGGCCCAGGTGCAGGGCGAGGAGCTGCGGGTCTCCTCCAAGAGCCGTGACGACCTCCAGGAGGTGCAGCGGCTGGTGCGGGAGAAGGACTTCGACTTCGCCGTGCAGTTCGTCAACTACCGGTGAGCCACCCCCGTACGCCCGCCCCCGCTACTGCCAGCGGTAGTGGGGGTAGGCGTACGGGGCGTTCGAGGGGACGATCTCCTTGCCGAGCGGCATCAGGGAGATCGGCACCATCTTGAAGTGCGCGATGCCGAACGGGATGCCGATGATGGTCAGGCAGAAGCTGATCCCGGCGACGATGTGACCGATCGTGATCCAGATGCCGGCCACGACCAGCCAGATCACGTTGCCCAGCATCGAGGCCGCGCCCGCGTCGTGCCGGTCGCGCACCGTATAGCCGAACGGCCACAGGGCGTATCCCGCGATCCGGAAGCAGGCGATCCCCCAGGGGATCGTCACCACCAGGATGAAGCAGATGATGCCGGCCACCGCGTAGCCGATGGCGAGCCACAGGCCGGAGAAGATCAGCCAGAGGATGTTGAGAAGAGTCCGCATCCCCTCATCGTCTCAGTAACGGCCGCCCGCCATGTGCTCAAGGCGCGCGATCCGTTCGGCCATTGGGGGATGGGTCGCGAACAGCCGGGTCATGCCGTCGCCGCGCCGGAAGGGGTTGGCGATCATCATGTGGCTGGCGGTGTTCAGCTGCGGCTCCGGTGGCAGCGGGGCCCGCTGGGTGCCGGTCTCCAGTTTGCGCAGGGCGCTCGCCAGGGCCAGCGGATCGCCGGTCAGCCGCGCGCCGGAGGCGTCCGCCTCGTACTCCCGCGATCTGCTCACCGCGAGCTGGATCAGCGAGGCCGCGATCGGGCCCAGGATCATCATCAGCAGCATCCCGAAGATGCCGGGGCCGTCCTCGTCGTCCCGGCCGAACGGGATCAGCCAGGCGAAGTTCACCAGGAAGACGATCACCGAGGCCATCGCGCCGGCCACCGATGAGATCAGGATGTCGCGGTTGTAGACGTGGCTCAGCTCGTGGCCGATCACCCCGCGCAGCTCGCGTTCGTCCAGCAGCCGCAGGATGCCTTCGGTGCAGCACACGGCGGCGTTGCGCGGGTTGCGTCCGGTCGCGAAGGCGTTGGGTGCCTCGGTCGGGGAGATGTACAGCCGGGGCATCGGCTGCCGGGCGATCCCGGCCAGCTCGCGCACCATCCGGTACAGCTGGGGTGCCTCGAATTCGCTGACCGGCCTGGCCCGCATGGAGCGCAGGGCCAGCTTGTCGCTGTTCCAGTACGCGTACCCGTTGGTGGCCAGCGCGATCAGCAGGGCGATCATCAGGCCGCCCCGCCCGAAGAGGCTGCCGATGAGCAGGATCAGCGCGGACATGCCGCCGAGCAGCGCGGCGGTACGCAGGCCGTTGTGCCGGCGGTGCACGGTGAGCCCTCCTGGTCGTGCGGATACCGGAGTTTCTCCACTCACAGTGGACACTCCCGATGTGCACAACGCCACGCGCCCGGCATCCGTTCCCCGGGCGCCCGCGCTACAGCAGCGTGCCCGAGGTGAGGGTCAGGATCAGCTGCGGGAGTACGGACAGCGTCGCGGCGGCCAGGGTGGACAGGGTGATGGCCAGGCGGGTGGGGACGGACACGGCCGGGGTTTCCGCCCGTACGCCGTCCGTGCCCTCCTTCTCGAACAGCAGCGCCGTCCAGCGCAAGTAGTAGTACAGGGCGATCACCACATTGAGGGCCATGATCACCGCCAGCACCCCCAGGCCCGCCTCCACCGCCGTCGAGAAGACCGCGACCTTCGCGAACAGCCCGATCACCCCCGGCGGCAGCCCCGCCAGGCACAGCAGGAAGAAGCCCAGTGCCAGTGCCGCTCCGGGGTGGCGGTGGTACAGCCCGCGGTAGTCCGTCAGGCGGGCGTCACGGCCGGCCCCCCGGGCGACGTGCGCCGCCACGGCGAAGGCGCCGAGGTTCACCGCCGCGTACATCAGTGCGTACGCCACACTCGCCCCGATCGCCCCGTCCACGGCGTACGCCGCAGCCGCCAGTGGCACCAGCAGATAGCCCGCCTGCCCCACCGACGACCAGGCCAGCAGCCGGATCGCGCTGCCCGGCGCGCCGGGGTCGGTACGCAGCGCCGCCACGTTCCCCGCCGTCATCGTCAGCCCGGCCAGCACCGCGAGCACCGGCCCCCACAGCCCGCCGTAACCCGGGAACGCCACCGTCGTCACCAGGATCAGCCCGGCCAGGCCGGCCGTCTTGCTGACCACCGACAGATATCCGGCGACCGGCAGCGGCGCCCCCGCGTAGGTGTCCGGCACCCAGAAGTGGAACGGGACCGCCGCCACCTTGAAGGCGAAGCCGACCAGGGTCAGGGCCACCCCGACCTCGGCCAGCGTGGCCAGCTTCGGGTCGGCGCCGCCGGGCAGCGCCGCCGCGATCGCCTCGAAGTGCAGCGAGCCGGCCGCCGCGTACACAAAGCTCACCCCGAGCAGCGCGATCGCCGTCGCCGTCACCGAGGTGAGGAAGAACTTCAGCGCCGACTCCGGCCCGCGCCGGCTGCCGCGCCGCAGCCCGACCAGGGCGTACGCCGGCAGCGTCGTCACTTCCAGCGCGATGATCAGTGTGGCCAGGTCCCGGGCGGCGGGCAGCAGCGCCGCGCCCGATGCCGAGGCCAGGAGCAGGAACCAGAACTCGCCGGTGGGGAGGTCCCGGTCCAGCGGATGGGAGAGGAGTGCGGTGAGCAGTGCGCCGGCCAGCACCAGGAGCTGGATGACCACGGCGAAGGTGTCCGCCGCGTACGCGCACGAGCCGCCGCCGTCCGGCAGGCAGAAGCTGGTACGGTCCCCCGCCCGCAGCGGCAGCAGCGACAGCGCGGCCAGCGCGAGCCCGCCCACCGTCACCGCGCCCAGCCACCCCTTGCGCGCGGCGGGCAGGAACAGGTCGGTGACCAGTACGGCCACGGCGGTGACGGCCACCAGCACGGGCGGCGCGATCGTCACCCAGTCGACGCTCTGGATGAGGTTCATCGGGTGACTCCCGGCAGGAGGTGCAGGAGGTCCCGCACGGCGGGATCGGTGAGGTTCAGCAGGACGGCCGGCCACAGGCCCGCCACCAGGGTGAGCACGACGAGCGGGGTGAAGGCCGCGTACTCGTGGCCGCGCAGGTCAGGGAGGGGGTCCTGGTACGGGCCGGCCGGGCCCATGCACACCCGGCGCACCATCAGCAGCAGGTACGCGGCGGTCAGCAGCGTGCCGAGCCCGGCGACCGCGAGGTAGGTGAGGTACGCGGGGCGGCTGAGGCCGTCGGCCGGCTGGAAGGCGCCGAGCATGGCGAGGAGTTCGCCCCAGAAGCCGGCCAGCCCCGGCAGCCCGAGGGAGGCGATCGCGGCGAACGCCAGCAGGCCGCCCAGCCGCGGGGTCCGCCCGTACAGCGCCGCCCCCGCGGTGCGGGCCAGGCTGTCCAGGTCGGTGGACCCGGTGCGCTCCTTCACCGCGCCGACCAGGAAGAACAGCAGGCCGGTGATCAGGCCGTGGGCGACGTTCGCGAACAGTGCGCCGTTCACCCCGGTGGGGGTGAGGGTGGCGATGCCCAGCAGGACGAAGCCCATGTGGCCGACCGAGGAGTACGCGATCAGCCGCTTGAGGTCGCCGCCCGCCCCCTCCCGTACCAGCGCCAGGCAGGCCAGCGATCCGTAGATGATGCCGGTGACGGCGAAGGCGGCCAGGTACGGGGCGAACGTCCGCATCCCGTCCGGCGCGATGGGCAGCGCGATCCGCACCAGACCGTACGTGCCCATCTTCAGCAGCACCCCGGCCAGCAGCACGGAGCCGGTGGTCGGCGCCGCCGTGTGGGCGTCGGGCAGCCAGCTGTGCAGCGGCCACATCGGCGTCTTGACGGCGAAGCCGAGGCCGATGGCGAGCACCGCCAGCAGCTGGGTGGTGTGGGTCAGCCCGGCGCCCTGTGCCTCGGCGAGGGCCACCATGTCGAAGGTGCCGCCCTTGACGCCGATCAGCAGCAGCCCGAGCAGCATCACCACCGAGCCGGTGAGGGTGTAGAGGATGAACTTCCACGCCGCCGGCTCCCGCCCCGCCCCGCCCCAGCGGGCGATGAGGAAGTACATCGGGATGAGGACCATCTCGAAGGCGAGGAAGAACAGCACCAGGTCCAGCACCGCGAAGGTGGCGAGGGTGCCGCCCTCCAGGAGCAGGACCAGTGCGGTGTAGGCGCGTGCGTGCTCGGGGCGGACGACGTACGCGTACACCGCGCACAGGAAGCCCAGCAGCGCGGTGAGCAGCAGGAGGGGGAGCGAGATGCCGTCCACGCCGAGGTGGAGGCGGATGTCGAGGGCAGGGATCCAGCCGATGTCGGTGGTGCCCTGCATGCGGCCGGGGTCGGCGTGGTCGAAGACGGCGAGCAGCGCGATCGCGGCGGCCAGCACGGCGCCGGTGACGGTCACCCCGTGGCGCAGCACGGCCTGTTCCGGGGAGCTGCCGCGCAGCCCCGGCGGGGCGGGCAGCAGGGCGGTGGCGGCCCCGAGGAGGGGGAGGGCGACGATGGCGATGAGGAGGAGCTGAGCGGTCGTCATGGGGTTCGGCTCACTCTCCGGCGGCGACGAGTACGGCGGCGACGGCGAGCACCAGGGCGCCGCCGATCAGGGCGGCCAGGTACGTCTGGACGTTGCCGGTCTGGGCGCGGCGGGTGAGGGTGCCCAGCAGCCCGGGGGCGGTGGCGGCGCCGCGTACATAGGTGTCGATGACGGTGCGGTCGAGGAACCGGACGAGCCGCGCGGCGGCCTGGGTGGGGCGGACGAACGCGGCCCGGTAGGCGGCGTCCAGCCGGAAGCCGGCGCCGGCCGGGGCGTACAGCGGCCCGAGAAGGCCGGGGCCCGGGTCGACGGCGGCGTCCGCCTCGTACGCCCGCCGCCAGCCCGCGTACATGATCAGACCGCCGATGAGGGCGGCGGCGGTGGCGAGCGCCGAGGTGGTGAGGGTGGGGGCGAGCGAGCCGCCGTCCAGCCAGTCGGGGAGCGCGCGGTAGGCGAGGCCGAGGAGCAGGGCGGGCACCGCCAGCAGCCACAGCACGGAGGTCATCACCGGGGTGCTGTCCTCGTGGACGACGGTGGGCGGCAGCGGCTCGGGGCGGGCGTGCACGGGGTCGTGGAAGGTGACCAGCCACAGCCGGGCGGCGTAGGCGGCGGTCAGCAGCGCGGTGAGGAGGGCGGTGACGAGCACGATCCAGCCGGCCGCCGTTCCGTCGTCGAGCGCGGCGTGTTCGGCCGCGCCTATCACCGCCTCCTTGGAGAAGAACCCGGAGAACGGCGGGATCGCGGCCAACGCCAGCAGCCCGATCGTCATCGTCCAGTACGCGTCCGGGGCGCGCTCCTTGAGGCCGCGCAGCCGGGACAGCGCGCGGAGCGAGCCGGTACCCGCGGTGTGGATGATGACCCCGGCGGCGAGGAAGAGGAGGGCCTTGAACGCGCCGTGGGTGAGGAGGTGGAAGACCGCCGCCTCGCGGTCGCCGACCGCCAGCGCGCCCGTCATCAGGCCGAGCTGGCCGATGGTGGAGTAGGCCAGTATCCGTTTGATGTCGTCCTGGGCGAGCGCGGCGAGCGCCGAGCCGGCCATGGTGAGCGCGGCGAGGACGGCGAGCACGGTCAGCGCGGCCGTGGAGGCGGTGAAGACGGGGAGCAGGCGGGCGATGAAGTAGACGCCGGCCGCCACCATCGTCGCGGCGTGGATCAGCGCGGAGGCGGGGGTGGGGCCGGCCATCGCGTCCGGCAGCCAGGTGTGCAGCGGGACCTGCGCCGACTTGCCGGCGACGCCCGCGAGGAGGAGCAGCGCGATGAGGGTGGGGTGGCTCAGCTCGAAGGAGGAGAGGGAGGAGGTGAGCCGGGTGACGATGGTGGAGATGCGGAAGGTGCCGGCGTCGGAGGCGAGGGCGAGGATGCCGATGAGGAACGGGACGTCGCCGAGCTTGGTGACCAGGAACGCCTTGAGCGAGGCGGCGCGGGCGGTGGCGGTCTCCCAGTAGTGGCCGACGAGGAAGTAGGAGCAGATGCCCATCACCTCCCAGCCGACGAGGAGGATGATCAGATCGTCGGTGTAGACGACCAGCAGCATCGCCGAGGTGAAGAGCGACACCAGCGCGGCGTACGAGGGGTAGCGCCGGTCACCGCGCAGATAGCCGGTCGAGTACAGCTGTACGCACCCGGCGACCACCGCCACCAGCACCGCCACCAGCACCGCGAACCCGTCCAGGCGCAGCGCCAGTTCGATGGGCAGCGCGTCGTTCCCGGTGGGGGCCAGGCGGTGCGCGGCGGTGACCGGCTCGCCGTCCGGGCCCTGGCGGGCCGCCACATAGATGGCGAGCCCGGCGGCGGCCAGCGTCGGCAGCACGGCGAGCGGCTGCACGAACCCCGGGGCGCGGCGCCCGGTGAGAAAGATCAGCGCGGCGGCCAGCGCGGGCAGCAGCGGTACGAGGACAGCGGCGGTCGTAACGGTCACTGGGCCTTCTCCCGGCGCTCACCCGTTTCGCGGAGTCGGTCCACGGAGGAGACACCGCGGTTGCGGTGGACGAGCAGCACGATGGCGAGGCCGATGCCGATCTCGGCGGCGGCGAGGGCGATGAGGAAGAGCGTGAACACCTGCCCCGAGTGCAGGCTGTCGCGCAGCCAGACGTCGAAGGCGACCAGGTTCAGCATCACGGCGGCGAGCATCAGCTCGACCGACATGAGGACGAGGATCGCGTTGCGGCGCGCCAGCACCCCGTACAGGCCCACGCAGAACAGCAGCACGGCGACCAGCGCGGGGTAGAGGAGGTGGAGTTCCATCAGCGGCGCTCCTCCCCGGTGCGGGTACGGGACACGACGATCGCGCCGACCAGCGCGGCGAGGAGCAGGACCGACAGCGCCTCGAACGGGAGCACCCAGTGCGCGAAGAGGCTCTCGCCGATCGCGTCGGTACGGCCGTGCGGCGGGTCGAGGTCGATCACCTCGCCCCGGAACGCGTCCGCCACCAGCACCACCAGCGCGACCGCCGACGCCCCGGCGACCGTCAGCGCCACCGGACGGTTGCCGGAATCCGCGTCCGGGGACGGGCCGATCGGCGCCTTCGTCAGCATCAGTCCGAAGAGCAGCAGGACGACGACCGAACCCAGATAGATCAGCACCTGCACCCACGCCACGAACTCGGCGGTGAGGAGCAGGTACTGCACGGCGAGCCCGCCGAGCGCCACCACCAGCCACAGCGCCGCCCGCACCAGCCGGGTGCTGGTGACGCACAGGACGGCCGCGCCGAGCACGACGACCGAGACCAGGAGGAAGATCACCTCCAGCAGGTTCACGAGGCCGGGCCCCCGCCCTGCCGCTCGGCGGCCTGCCGCTCGGCGGCCTTGCGGGCCGCCGCCAGTTCCTTCGGCTCCTCGGCGGACTCGGTGAGCGGCGGCGGCTCCGGCACCGTCCACATCCACTCGCGCAGCCGGTCGCGCTCGTGCGTCAGCTCGCGGATGTCGGTCTCCGCGTACTCGAACTCCGGCGACCAGAACAGCGCGTCGAACGGGCACACCTCCACGCAGATGCCGCAGTACATGCACAGCGCGAAGTCGATCGCGAACCGGTCCAGTACGTTGCGGCTGCGCTCCCGCCCGCCCGGCGCCGCAGCCGGGAGCGTCTCCTTGTGCGAGTCGATGTAGATGCACCAGTCCGGGCACTCGCGCGCACACAGCATGCACACCGTGCAGTTCTCCTCGAACAGCGCGATCACGCCGCGACTGCGCGGCGGCAGCTCGGGCTGCGCCTCCGGATAGTGCTGGGTGACCGAACGCCGGGTCATGGTGCGCAGCGTGATCGCCAGCCCCTTGGCGAGGCCCGATCCGTAACTCAAGAGATCACCACCTTGATGACGCCGGTCAGCGCGAGCTGCGCCAGGGCGAGGGGGACGAGGACCGTCCACGCGAACTTCTGGATCTGGTCGGCGCGCAGCCGCGGCCAGGCCACCCGCGTCCAGATGACGACGAAACTGAGCGCCGCCGTCTTCAGCAGCATCCACAGCCAGCCGAGCGAGTCGCTGAGCGGGCCGTGCCAGCCGCCGAGGAAGAGGACGGCGGTCAGCGCCGAGATGACCACGATGCCCGCGTACTCGGCGAGCAGGAACAGCGCGAAGCGCAGGCCCGAGTACTCGGTGTACGCGCCGAAGATGATCTCCTCCGGCGCGATCGGGGCGTCGAACGGCGGGCGTTGCAGCTCCGCCATGCCGGCCGTGAAGAACACGAACGCGCCCAGCAGCTGCCAGGGCACCCACCACCACTCGAACGCGGCGAGGATCCCGGTGAGCGAGAGCGTGCCGGCCGCCATCACCACGGAGGCGGCGGCGAGGAGCAGCGGCAGCTCGTACGCCATCAGCTGGGCGGCGGTGCGCAGCGCGCCGAGCAGCGAGTACTTGTTGGCGGAGGCCCAGCCACCCATGAGCGAGCCGAGGATGCCGACGCCGAGGACGGCGAGCACGAAGAAGATCCCGGCGTCGATGACCTGACCCACGGCCCCGGCAGGGCCGAGCGGGATGGCGACGATGACGACGAGGTACGGGATGAGGGCCACCGCCGGGGCCAGTTGGAACACCCGGCGGTCGGCACCCTCCGGGACGGTGTCCTCCTTCTGGACGAACTTCACCCCGTCCGCGACGAGTTGCGCCCAGCCATGGAAGCCACCGGCGTGCATCGGGCCGACCCTGCCCTGCATGTGGGCCATGACCTTGTGTTCCAGCTGCCCGACGAGCAGCGGGAGAATGAGAAAGGCGACAAAGACGGCCGCCACCCGAACCGCCACATCCAGCGCGTCCATCAGCCGTCCCCCTCCCCCGCGTCATCCCCTTCTGTACGCGCCCGACCGTCGCCACCACGTCCCCGGTCAGGCGCCCGCGGGGGCTCGGGGCTTTCCGCCGTCTCCGGTGGCGATGCGCCGTCGCCGGGATCGGGCGTGGGAGCGCGGCCGGCGTCGGGGGCAAAGCGGGTGTCGGCGTCGGCGTCGGCGTCGGCGAACGCGGGCTCCGGATGGTGCCAGGGCGCGTCACCGCCCCGACCACGCGACGACGAGGCGGGGGCGGGACGCGAAGCGCCACCCGCCGGGTCGGCGGTCTCCGCAGCGGAGTGGTCGGCCCGGCCCGCGGCCGGACCGCCACCGGCCGGGCGCTGATCCGCCGAGCGCGGAGCGTCCTGCGGTGCGTCCCCGCTTCCAGCGGGGCCCCCAGCACCCTCCCGCCGGCTCGCCGAACCCTCGCCCGCCGAACGCGACCGACGCGGCGGACGCGGAGCGTCCGGCGTCGGGGTGTCGCCCCCGGTGGGACGTCCAGCGGCCCCGGCCGGGCGTTGGCTCGCCGAACCCTCGCCCGCCGAGCGGGCGCGCCTCGGCGCGCGTGGCGGGGCTTCGCCCTCCGGCGTGCGGCGTGCCGCTCGGGCCGGCCGTGCCGGGGCCGCCGGGGGGAGCTGGCCCTTCTGGGGGCCCCATTCGTTCGGGTCGGGCACGCCCGGCGGCAGGGTCTGGCGGCGCTTCGGCGCACCGTGGCCCGACTCGCCCGGTTCCTTCGCGCCCGGCCACGCCTTCGCCACCCGCGCCGCCAGGACGAAGTCCTTCCGCAGCGGATGGCCCTCGAAGCTGTCCGGCAGCAGCAGCGGCGTCAGCCCGGGGTGGCCGGGGAAGTCGACCCCGAACATCTCCCGGGTCTCCCGCTCGTGCCACGCCGCGCCCGCGTACACCTCCGTCGCGCTCGCCAGCGCAGGCGACTCGCGCGGCACCAGCGTCCGCAGCAGCACCCCGCGCGGCGGCGCGCCCAGCGCCACCACGTGCGCGCACACCCGGAAGCCGTCCGGGCCCTCGTCCACCGCGCTCAGCCAGTCGAAGAACGTGCAGCCCAGTTCGTCCCGCGCGATCCGCAGCACCGCGAGCCAGCGCCCGGCCGGCACATCCACGGTCCGCAGGCCGTACGCCACCGACTCCGTGGCGTCCTCTCCGAACGTCACGGTCACCGGGTGACCAGTCCGCTCGTCAGTTCCGCCGCCGATGGCGACGAGGGCGACGAGGGCGCCGGGGCGGGCGCCCCGTACCGCTCCGCCGTCGACTCCTCCGCGATCTTCTCCTGCAACTTCAAAATCCCCTGGAGCAGCGCCTCGGGGCGTGGCGGACAGCCCGGTACGTACACGTCCACCGGGATGATCTGGTCCACCCCCTTGGTCACCGCGTACGAATCCCAGTACGGGCCACCGCAGTTCGAGCAGGCCCCGAACGAGATCACGTACTTCGGCTCCGGCATCTGCTCGTACAGCCGCTTCACCGCCGGCGCCATCTTGTCGGTCACCGTCCCGGACACCACCATCAGGTCCGCCTGCCGGGGCCCCGGCGCGAACGGGATGACACCCAGCCGGATGAAGTCGTGCCGCGACATCGACGCCGCGATGAACTCGATGGCGCAGCAGGCCAGTCCGAAGTTGAACACCCACAGGCTGTACCGGCGGCCCCAGTTGAGCACCACCTTCATCGGCTCGGGAGCCAGCCGCGCGAGCGCGCCGAGTTTCACGTCCACGTCAGAACGCCCTTCTTCCACGCGTACAGCAGCCCCACCGTCAAAAAGCCCAGGAAGACGAACATCTCCACCAGCGTCGTACCGCCGAAGCCCTCGCCCGCGAAGACCGTCGCCCACGGGAAGAGGAAGATCGCGTCCACCGCGAAGATCACATACAGAAACGCGTAGATGTAGTACCGCACCTGGGTGTGCGCCCAGCCCTCCCCGACCGGGTCGACCCCGCACTCGTACACCATGAGCTTCTCAGGGGTGGGCACCACGGGGCGCAGCAGCCGCCCCGCGGTGAAGGCCACCGCGACGAAGACGGCGCCGACCACAGCCACAAGGCCGACGACCGCGTAGCCGTGGAAGTATTCCGGCACGGTTGCCTGCCCCTCCGGCGCGCCCGGTGATCTGTCAGCACGGGAGTCTAGGGGGTAGCGGAAAGGTGGGGGTAGCCCTACCGCCGTCCACCGATGCGCCCCATGGCAGCGCCCGCGTGCGCCAGGGCAGTCTTGACGGCATGACCCCCAGCATCACCGGCCGCCGCGGCCCCGTCCTTGCGCCCACCGAGCCGCTGGCGCCCCCGCGCCCCGCGCTCAGCGCACAGACCTGGCGCGAGCTGGTCTACCTCACCACCAGCTGGGCGCTCGACCTCGTCGCCTTCGTCTTCGTCACGGTGTGGATCTTCGCCGCCGCCCTGCTGTCGCTCACCGCCGTCGGGCTGCCGTTCCTGGCCGCCGGGCTCACCGGCGTCCGCCTCCTCGGCCGCGGGGAGCGGGCCCGCGCCCGTGCCCTGCTCGGGCTGCGGGTCGAGGAGCCCAGCCCGCTGGCCGCCACCTACCGGGGGGCCGGCTTCTTCGGCTGGCTGTGGAGCACGCTCAAGGACCCGGTCGGCTGGCGCACCGCGCTGTTCTTCCCGGTCCGGCTGGCCTGGGGGCTGTTCACCTTCGCGGCGTTCTTCCCGTGCTTCCTGCTCCTGTGGCCGCTGCTGCCCTGGCTGGCGCGCGGCGCGAGCCACGTCGACCGGGCGCTGGTACGGGCCCTGCTGTCGCCCTCCGACGGGCTGGAGCGGCGGATCGCCGAGCTGGAGTCCGACCGGGCCTCCGTGCTGGACACCTCGGCGGCCGATCTGCGCCGCATCGAACGCGATCTGCACGATGGCGCCCAGGCCCGCCTCGTCTCGCTCGCCATGGACCTCGGTCTCGCCAAGGAGAAGCTGCTCAGCTCACCGGAGGACGCCGCCCG